>JANNZM010000076.1:0-84195 GCA_031410595.1 Actinomycetes bacterium
TTTGGGTCGTTGGCTCGAGCGCCATCTTCGCGGTCGCGACCGCAAGGGTGACCGTGCGGTCGATGATCCCGGCGGGGTCGGCCGGTGGCGATCCGTCGGGTGACATGTCCACCTCTACGATGGCCCGTCCGACCTGAATGAAGTTCCAGTCATAGGCAATTGGCGGTAATGAGATCAGCGGGGTCTGGTCGTTGTTCAGTGCGGGCGACTGCGTGATGGTACTCAAGGTTTGGTATGACACGTAGAGATTGCCCGACGCGTTGGCCAGGGAAGAAGTGAGCATTTTCGTTGTACTCGTAAAGGGCTCCAACACGAGTGTTGCGTCGATGTAGGCGCGGAGACAGGGTTCGAAGCCGGGTTTGACGAATTCCTCGAAGTATTCCGTGGCGATTGCCACGGCCGGGTAGACCGTCACGAAGAGTTGGATCGACCGCTTTCCCGGCGCGGTGAAGGTGACACCGGCCAGCAGGACGTCCAGCGCGCAGTTAAAGATAGTGGAGCTGAAATGGTCGCACGCCACCGGAGGGGGCGTTGTCTGTGGGCCGGACGTGTCCGGGTAGAGCGTCCAGTCGGCGCCGAGCTGTTCTGCGTTGATCAGCGACGCCCGGGCGATTGCTTGGTCGGCAGCAATCTGCTCCGGGCTGAGGGTCGAGATCCACTCGGACACCGGTGGCAGCGATGTCGTCGTAACGGGGGATCCTGCTGGCCGGGCCGGGTGCACTTGCATCTGTTTTGTCGACGGGCCGCCAGAACACCCCGCTGACGCAAGGCTGGCGATTACCAGAAGACCCCACCCGAACCCTTTGATCACCGACGGGCCCCGGCGGGCGCTCATTGGGGTCCACTCTCGGGTGTCAACCAAGGCCGACTTTGCAATGCCTGGTCTGCTTTCGCTGCGGATCTGTCATCGACTATTTCACGCCCCTCTAGAGCGAGAACGAAGTCAGCGCGTGCCAACATGACGATTCCCTTTCCCGGACAACTATGTGCGAAAAACTGGGGGTTAGGACTGATTCTCCCTATAAGGGGTCACTAATCCGTCACAAAACGCGACCGGCAAGTGACGAAGAGCGTGCGGGCCATTTCGTGAGGTTCGTCGAGTTGGTGACGAGCGATCACCACTCCGTAAGTGTGGTAGACCTAAAAATGGAGGTCGCCTGTGAGGATCGGTTTACTCGGCGACGTCGCGGTGTTCGGCAACGACGACATCGTTGTGCCGCTCAGCCGCCAACTCCGTCGATTGGTCGCCGTACTCGCACTCGCGGGTCCCGCGGGCGTTGGCACTGACCGACTCGCTGAGTGTGTGATTGGTTCGGCCACCGACGGCTCGGCGCTTCGCATGGCGGTTTCGAGACTTCGGCGCCACCTTGGAGACATGATCGAGAAGACGGCGCAGGGCTACCGGATGACCTTCGCCGGGCAGAGCTCTGACGATCTGTATGACGTTCGAACGTTCGAACGTCTGGTCGACTTGGCCGATCAGATGGTGGTTGCCGATCGCAACGCTACGTTGCGAGAAGCGTTGGCACTGTGGCGAGGTCCGGCTCTCGCCGAATTTGCAAGTGAAGGGTGGGCCGTCGCTGATGCCGTTCGACTTGAGGAACGCCGGATTCAAGCGATCGAAGAACTGGGTAGGGTGCAGATCGAACTCGGCTTGCCTGCCAGAGCGGTCGTGGTCATGGAGGAACTCGTCGCCATCCACCCGCTTCGGGACTCGGCGGTCCAACTCCTGATGCGAGCGTTAGACACGTCCGGCCGATCGGCCGAGGCGCTGCGAGCGTTTCACCGCTACCGCATCACCCTCCGCGACGAACGAGGCCTGAACCCATCTGCGTCCCTCGCCGCGCTTGAGGCCGAATTACTTCGCGATGATGATCGCTCGAATCCGGTATTTCGTGACGATCTCAACACCGCACGAGGAAGTCTGCCGATCTTGCTGACGAGTTTCGTGGGCCGCGATGCCGAGATCGCCGGACTGATCGAAGCGACGACCCGACATCGTGTGGTGACCATCACCGGCGTCGGCGGTGTCGGTAAAACGCGAACCGCTTTGCAGGCCGGCGCAGCAATGGTTTCGCGATTTCGCGACGGAGTGTGGTTCGTAGAGTTCGGCCGGATCGCCGACCCGGAGTTGTTGGGTAACGCGCTGGCCGCAACACTTGGCGTACAGCCGCGCCCTGGCATCACATTGCTCGAAAGCGTGTACGCCTACATGGTGGAAAGACAGTTGTTGCTCATTTTGGACAACTGCGAGCACGTTCTCGCCGCCGCAGCCGACATCGTCGACCGGCTATCGCGAGCCTGTCCGGGTGTATATCTCTTGGTGACGAGTCGTGAAGGTCTCGCGCTCGACGGCGAACAGGTATGGCTTCTGCCACCGCTCGCACATGGCGCCGACGCGGTGCAATTGTTCGTTGATCGAGCGTTGTGCGTTTTGCCGTCCCTAGTGTTGTCCGACGACGACCGGGTGCTCATCGATGAGATCTGTACGCGGCTTGACCGGATTCCCTTGGCCATCGAGCTCGCGGCGGTCCGGGTAACAACGCTTTCGCCGCAGGAGATAGCGGCTCGCCTCGATCACCGTTTCCGGTTGCTCACCGGCGGCCGGCGCAACGCTATCGCTCGGCACCACACGCTGCGCGCCACGGTCGAATGGAGCTATGAGCTGCTCGATTCCCGGTCGCGGCTGCTCTTCAATCGTCTCGCAGTTTTCGCCGGTAGCTTCTCGCTCGAAGCGGTCGAAGCGGTAGCGGGCAACGACGTTCTCGATCGGAACGACGTGCTCGATTTACTTGCCGGTCTCGTGGCCAAGTCGATGGTTGTTTCCGACACCACCGTGGCCGGAGACCGCCACTATCGGATGCTCGAGACGTTGCGACAATTCGCGCTCGAACACCTCGTGGAAACCGACGACGTCGACCCGATCAAAGAACGACACGCCCGCTACATGGGCGAGTTCGCCGCTGCTGCCGGGAACGGATGGCGGAGCCGGGACGAGCAACGCTGGCGGGCGCGGATCGAAGTAGAGATCGACAACGTGCGCGCCGCGGTGGCATGGGCATGCGACCAAAAGAACCAGAACTGGCGGCACGGCTCGTCGCACCATTCGTGGATTTCACCCAGTTCCGACTGGCCCTCGGCTTCGGCGAAATGGCCCGCGCTGCACTCGCAACACCGGGTATTGATGAGCAGCCACAACTTCCTGCAGTATTGGTGGTCGCGGCCCTCGCGGCCTTCTTTCACGGTGACGTAGCAAGTGCCGCCGAACTAGCCGAAAGGGCCGTCAGCGTCAGTTACGAACCAGGACGTCGACCGACTGTGGCCGCGTGGACCAACCTGAGCGCAGTGCGTATGTGGAGCGGTGATCTCGAGAGCGCCGCTCGGCTCGGCGAGGAGGCGTGGGACGTCGCCAACGAAATCGATGACCCTTACGGGTTTGCCTGGGTCACCTCGGGGTGTTCCTTCGTGGCTGCGCTGGATCCAACCATTGGTATCGCACGAGTTGAGCACGCCATGTCGGCGGTCATGCCCGTCGCTGGTCCGGAGGTGAGTGCCTGGGCGACCAGCATGGCCGGCAACTGCTACTGCGAAGCAGGCTTGTTCGAGCGGGCCATCGAGATGTTGGAGCAATCGGTCGAACTTGCCCGCATCGCCGCAGGATCGACTGCCGCCAGATGGACGTACGCCCCATTGGCAGTCCTGCAAGGAGAGTTCCGTAACCCGCTCACCGGCCTCGCCACCGCCCGTCAGGGGATTACCGAAAGCTACGCCCAAGGCGCACTAACAGCCCTGGTGTGGGACTTAGAATCCGCTGCCACCGTGTTGAGCATGGTCGAGCAACACGAACTCGGGAGCGTTATCCACGCCGCCGTCGATCTCAAGATCGTGGCCCCATTCGTCATCATGGAAAAAGGGTGGCAACGAGACGTACGGGTCCGCGGGCGCACAGCCACCGCGACCGCCGTCGGTCCCGATGGCGCCGGCCGGGCATCTCGGCGCGCTCGATCATTGAACATAGCGTCGCTTGTTGAATACACACTCGACGGAATCGATCAGACCGTAGCGCAATCTTAAGACAGCCGAGCCGAGGGTTTCGATCTGGGAACGGCGTGAGGACTGAGCCGATTCGCAACACGGTGGGAAGTTCCTCGCACACACCCAGTTGGCTGCTTAGCGCACGGAGCGGAGGGCGCGGAGCATGCGCGCGAAGTGGTCGACGCGCCAGCCGTCTTGGTCTTCGCCCCAGCCGACTTTGCCGTCGTATTCCCAGCGGACGGATGCGCTGGAACCGGCGTTGTGCTCGCAGACATGGCTCATCACCACGCCTTCGGCTTCCATCCGACGGCCGGTGAGGTCGACTAGTTCGACCTCCATGTGGGCGCTCCAGCCGGTCTTGGGGTCGCGGTAGTTCTTCATGCGGCTCTTGGTCTTGTCGAGTCGCTGGAATTCGCCGTCCTTAATCAGCCAGCCGACATTGAGCGGTGACCAACCGTCGGTCGAGCCATCCTGTGGTCGCACAAAGCCGAGGAACCCGGTGTCGGCCTCTGTGCTCCCGAAGATGTATTGGATGCGACCACGGCCGCGCTCACGCTCGATCTGACGCCACTGCGCGCCGCCCGGGTTCTTGATGCGGCTGCGGGTGGAGGCCTCGGCGAAGTCAGTGCCGCTGGAATGGTGGCCCGTTCGTGGCCCCCACGTGCGGTCACGGACCGAGTAGCAATCGATCGGGATCCGTTCGCCGTCGAGTACCAACTCGCCGGTCAGGTGGCCGAGTTGGTCAAGGTGCGGATTGTTGGCCATCGGTGCCTCACCCGGAGTAAATCGCACGGGCGCGTGCACGCTGCGGTGCTCAAACTCGACACTGAAGCGGGCGGCCGGGTCGGCGTAACTGATGTGGTAATCCATCAGCGGCGTGAGCATTCGCTGGCTGAAACCTCCGCCGGGGAAGGTGATGTTGCGCAAGTCGACGTCGTCATCAATCGGCAGATCGACTGCGTTGCGGTAATAGGGGAGGCGGCCAGGGTCCGACCCGGTCGGGTCCCACACGTAGACCCGCCAGCTGACGGTGCCCCGGTTGGTATGGCGGCCAGCGTGGAGCCAACCACCGAGCCGCCGGTCGGGCACCGAGAACGAAAACCATGTCGTCTCCAACCACAGCGGATCGGGCGACGTTGGCACGTGGTACGTGTCATCCTCCAGCTCAAACGGCGTATCCATCGTCAAAGCCGCAGTCGAGCCCGCGACGGAGCCGGCGGTGGAAGGGGTGTCTGTGGTCATGATGAGGCCTCGCTGTTGACGGCGCGCACGAGATCAATCGTGCGGCCTAGGGTGTCGAGTCGTTCTTGCGGGGTGCGGCCCATTGGTTCGAGACGCAGGTCGGTGACGCCTGCATCCCGGTAGGCGCGAATGCGGGCGCTGACCTCGGCGTCGGTGCCCATCAGGCTGGTGCGGATGGCCAGTTCGTCGGGCACGGCAGCGACCGCTTCCTCCCGCTTTCCGGCCAGCCAAAGGTCGCGCACGGTGCGGGCCGCGTCGGCGTACCCGATGCGGGAGAAGGCATCATTGTAGAAATTGGTGGTCGGCGAACCCATGGCGGAAAGCTGGAAGGCAAGCGCCTTCTTACGGCGAAGCAGCGGACGCTCCAGGTCGTCGGTGAACACCACCGGCCCTCCTGCGGTGATGCGGAATCGGTCGAGACTCCGGACCGCGGCGGCAGCACCCAGGCGGATCTGGTCGAGGTAATAGCCGGCGGTCTCGGGCACAAAACAGGTGCCAACCCAACCGTCGGCCGCAGCCCCGGTGTACTCGAGCGCCTTCGGCCCGAGGGTGGCCAGGTGGATGGGGATACCAGGCCGGGCCGGTTGGCCGATGCGGATGGCCTTTCCTTCCCCGGCGGGCAGCGGAAGAACGATTTGGTTGCCCGTGTAGGCGACTTTCTCACCGCTGAACGCCAGCCGGACGACGTCGACCGTCTCCTTCAGTCGTTCCAGCGGCCGGGCATACTTCTGGCCGTGCATGCCTTCAACGATCTGCGGACCGCTCGCCCCGAGGCCGAGGATGAATCGGCCACCCGAGACATGATCGAGGGTCATGGCGGTCATCGCCGTCATCACCGGGGTGCGAGCGGTGATCTGCATGATGCCTGACGCCAGCGCTATGCGGGTGGTGCGGGCCGCGAGGAAGGCCAGCGGGACAACAGCGTCGGTGCCCCAGGCTTCGGCCGACCACACCGAGTCGACCCCGAGGCGTTCCGCTTCGACGACGTGCTGGGCGACATCCTCAAAGGAGGGTGAGGCGTCGAAGACGAAATCGTCGAGGGTGATTGCGGTGCGCATCGTCGGCTCGCTCGCGATCGGCTCAGGTACCGGTGAATTCGGGTGGACGCTTACTCGCAAATGCTTTCATGCCCTCTTTGAAATCGTTGCTTCTCAGCGTCAACTCAACCGCCATTGACTCGGCATGGAGCGCCTGTTCCAACGTACCGCCCGAGCTTTCATTGAGCAGTCGCTTCGTTGCGGCGAGCGCCTGCGTCGGGCCTTCAGCCAGTCGCTGGGCTCGCTCCCGGCTGATGCCGTCAAGTTCAGCGTCGGCCACAACCTCGGAAATCAGACCCCAGGCCGCGGCCGTTGCCGCGTCGATGCGGTCGCCGAGATACAGCAGTTTCTTGGCCCGAGTAAGACCGATGAGGCGGGGGAGAAGCCACGATCCACCGCTGTCGACGCTGAACCCTCGGTCAGAAAATGGTTCGGCGAAACTGGCTCGTTCGCCGGCGAACACGAGGTCGGTCGCGAGCGCCAGATGCAACCCGAACCCGAGTGCCGCGCCCTGTACGGCAGCGATCGTCGGGAGCGGGCAGTGGAACACCGACGCAATGAGCCGATGATGCGTAGCACGTTGCTGGCGGACCATATGCCCGTTGACCGGCCGCTGCTCGGTGCGCGGCTCGGATTGTGAGTTGCTCAGGTCGGCCCCGGTGCAGAACTGGCGCCCCTCGGCCCGGATGAGCACGGCCCGCACCCCGTCGGCGTCTGCTGCCCATCCATCAAAATTGTCAGCGAGGCCGATGGCACCCGTGCCTGAAAGTGCGTTGCCCACGCGTGGCTTGCTCAACGTGACTACCGCAACCGCGCCATTGCGCTCGATGGAGAACTCTGGCTCACTCACCCCGCTGATAATAGGTCAATAGTTTCGGCCCGAGGGCGTCCTCATGATCGACCGAGCAGCTTGGCGTTGCTCCAGGCCAGTACTCGCTCATCCGGAGTGAATCGAACCCAGCGCATTGTCGATGCATAGGTCGCTGCTGCCGCGACCGGCATGTCCTCACTCGGCAAGCGGAAGGCGTCGTACTTGCGGGAGGTCTCGGCCTCGATCGCGCTTAGCAGTTCGGCGTCTGGCGTGATCTGCTCGGCGTGACCGGTGAAATGGACTGCCTTCAACTCCGCCCAGAAATCACCGGACTCAACCAGGAACGACGCCCGGGGATCGTTGGCCAATCGCAGCAGCTTCTTGCCCCGTGTCTGGACGTAAACCGCGCGGTCGATGATGGCGAACCACAGCGGCAGCGAAATCGGCATGCCATCGCGTCGCAGCGTGGTCATGGTGCCCGTGTGGGCATTGGCCACGAAATCCCAAATCTCATTCTCGGTCATCCGAAACCCGGCCATTAGCGGTTGATCGATTTGGCGATAGCGACGGGGATCGAAAGGTCGGCGAAATGGGGGGCACGCTTTTCTTGAAAGCTGTGGACGCCTTCGGCGAAGTCGGCGTGTTGGCCCATTTCGGACATCTGAATGAGTGACCGCAGCCGGGATTCTTCGGCGGTGCGTTCCCAGTCGTCATTGACCTGGCCCTTGATCATCGACAGCGAGACCGGCGAGCAATTTCGTGCCAGATCGCGGGCGTAGACGAGTGCCGTCGAAAGCAGGTCATCGGGATCGCAGAGTTGGTTGATCAAGCCGATCCGCAACGCCTCGTCCGCCAGAACAACCCGGGCCGAGAGCAGCAGGTCCATGGCGACGCCGGTGCCGACAAGTCGGGGAAGAATCCACGAGAGCGAGTTCTCAGCGGGCAACCCCCGTCGGCTGAAAGCAGTCGTGAATTTGGCGGTCGTCGAGGCGAAGCGAAGATCGGCGCTGCAGATTTGTACGAAGCCGATTCCCGCGCATGCGCCGTTGACCGCGGCAACAATCGGTTTGGGGATCTGGCGGGCGATGGTCATGGGCCAGCGACGGACGGGGTTCGTTGCGACACCTCCCGAAGCTGCGGATTCGGCCAGCGCGAGCATGTCCATCCCCGGGCAGAATGACCGGCCGGCGCCGGTCACCACGATGACCCGCACCGCTGGGTCAGCCGAGGCCGCGAGGAGGCTGCCGAAGTAAGCCTCCTCCATCTCCAACGTCCAGCCGTTGTTGCGCTCGGGCCGGTTCAGCGTCAGCAGCAAAACGCCGGCGTCGAGTACCCGCAGCAACGTGGGGGAGTCGGGGTAGATCGGGTCCGTCGGAGATTGAGTTGACGTCATCGTCAACTATCGTGCCAGACAACTATGCGCACCGTCGTCTGCAGCGAGTATGGGCCACCCGAAACGCTGCGCGTCGAGGACCGTCCGACTCCGTCCACTGGGCCCGGGCAGGTGCTGGTGGCGGTCGCCGCGGCCGCGGTCAACTTCCCTGACGTGCTGATAATCGCCAACCGATATCAGGTTTCCGTGCCGCTTCCGTTTACGCCAGGTTCGGAGTTCTCGGGCGTGGTGGAAGCCGTCGGCGAAGGCGTCACCGACTGGCAGGTCGGCGACCGAGTGTTTGGCGCGGCCATGTCGGGCGCGTTCAGCGAATATGTCGTCGTGCCCGCAGCGTCTCTGCGTCGAGTGCCCATCGGTGCGGACCTGGTGTCAATGGCCGGTTTCTGGGTTGCGCACGCCACTGCGTACCACGCGTTGCGATCGGTCGCGGAGGTCGGCCCGGGGGATCGGGTGCTGGTGCTTGGCGCGGCCGGGGGCGTCGGGCTCGCGGCCGTCGAATTAGCGACACTGCTCGGCGCGGGGGTTATCGCCGCTGCGTCATCCGCGGAGAAGCTGGCGGTCTGTCGGGCGAGGGGCGCAGCACACACGATCGACTATTCGACCGAAGATCTGCGGGACCGCATTCGGCAAACGGCACCGGACGGTCTCGACGTCGTCATTGACCCCGTCGGTGGCCCGATGGCGGAATTGGCTCTTCGCTCCACGAAATGGGGCGGCCGCTTCGTCACCGTTGGTTTTGCATCGGGTGAAATCCCGCGGATACCGCTGAACTTGGTGTTGCTGAAAGGCGTCATCATCAAGGGCTTCGAGATTCGCACATTTGGCCAACATGCGCCCGATGCTGCGGCCCGTGATGAACGCGAATTGATGGAGTTGGTGGCGTCCGGACGGATCGTCCCCCACATTTCCTCCACGCACACGCTTGAACACGCGGCTGCAGCTTTGCGTGAGCTTGCCGACCGTCGAGCCGTCGGCAAGGTCCTCGTCACGCCGTGACAGCCGAGTTACTTGGGAATCCCCGTCGCTCCCGCGGCCAGGGCGGCGAGTTGGCGGGCGGTGAACGGGGTGCCCTTGGGGCGACCCATGCTGCGAATCTCGATATCAACGTGGGTGGCCATGGCCTTGAGGGCACCAACGGTGCAGGTCTCACGGGCACGCGTCTTGAACGGGTCGAAACTGTAGAGCTTCATGGCGTTCAGGTGAGTCATCTTGTTGATCTCGTCGTCGGGCACGCCTTCTAACGAGTGCGCGAGCAGCGTGGCCGAATGGGGCCAGGTGGAGTCGCTGTGCGGGTAATCGCATTCCCAGGTGATGCGGTCGATGCCGACCTTGTGGCGCATCGCGATACCGGCGTTGTCATCGATGAAGCACGTGGAAAAGTTGCGGTGGAAAATATCGGTCGGGGTGAGCCCACCGAAGTCGGCACCTGTCCACGCCTTGTGGTGGCTGTAGGTGTAATCCATCCGCTCAAGGGCGTAGGGAATCCAGCCGATGCCGCCTTCGGACAGGGCGATGATCATCTTCGGGAACCTCCGCAGGATGGGCGTCCACATCAGGTCGTTGAGGGCCAGGAACGAGTTCATCGGGGTGATGGCGATCGACACGTCGGCCGGGGCGTCGAGTGAGGTCACCGTCATAGATGACGACGAACCAATGTGCATGCACACCACGGTTTCGGTCTCCTCGCAGGCGGCGAAGAACGGGTCCCAGTGGTCGCCATGCAGGCCGGGCTGGCCCAACTTCTCGGGGTTCTCCGAAAACGTGACGGCGTGGCACCCCTTGGCCGCAGCCCGGCGGATCTCATCCGCCATCAACTGCGGGTCCCACAGCGGCATGATCGTCATCGGGATGATGCGATCGGGGTAGGCGCCGGCCCACTCGTCAATATGCCAATCGTTGTAGGCACGAACGCAGGCGAGGGCCAGATCTTTGTCCTGCGCCTTCAGGAAGAGTTGGCCGCAGAAGTGGACGAAAGTCGGGAAGTTGATCGACCCGAGCACGCCGTTGGCGTTCATGTCGTCGATGCGGGAATGGATGTCGTAGCAACCCGGGCGCATCTGATCGAAGCGGAGCGGGTTCAAGCCATACTCCTCGGGCGGGCAACCGGCAACCGCGTTGAGGCCCATGTTCTGCGCGCGATTGCCTTCGAACGACCAGTACTGGCTCCCGTTCGGATCTTCCATGATCCGCGGCGCTTGGTCCCGATACTTCTCCGGAATATGCGCCACGAACATATCGGGCGGCTCGATCACATGATCGTCCACACTCACCAAAATCATGTCATTGACGTCCATCAAGAACCCCCAAGCTCGTCCCGAAAAACCTACATCTGACACTAGCGTCAATTCTCCCGTTTGCGCGCTCGATGAGATGAGGTCTCTACCCGCCGGTGCTGGTAAGGAGGTCGAACGCTCGACGTCCCAGCGGATCAAAGGGTTCGATGCCCAGCGCCTGGCACCTGCCCTCTTGGTGGATCCGTTCCATCCTGCCGTCCAGTGTGGCGCGGTCGTAGAGGGTGACGGCGAATACCGGCGTCCCATCCACCGCGGATTGACGTCGACCAGGGAGACCCGACACGCCCCCGTGGACGAGGTCGTTGGCAGGCCAGGGTGTCAACGAACGGCGAGTTCGTCGTAACGCGGTGCCGTTGTGTTGCCGGGCTACGAGCGCGAGGATGAGCCGCACGACCTGCAACGGGGGTACGAGATGTCCGGACGGTTCAGTCGAAGGAAACTTCTGGGCGCAAGCGGCGCCGCGGCGCTGATACCTCTTGCCGTCCGGACCGATCGAGCCTCGGCGGCAGGCGCGTCGGCTGGCACCGTGGTGACATTGACCGCGCCCCAACGCGTTCTCGACACCCGCTCGGCAACGTCGCCGCTCGGTGGTGCCAAGCTCCAGCCAGGAAGCAACGTCGGCTTTCCGATTGGTCAGTACTTGAACAGCGGAGACGTCGCAGAGGCGGCGTTCATCAACGTGACGGTGACCGACACCGAGAACGCCGGCTACCTGACGGTGTTCCCGTCCGACCTGAGCGGGCTTCGCCCGGTCCCGAACACGTCGAACAACAATTGGTGGGCGAGCGGTCAGACAATGGCGAACTCCACCCTCACCGCGGTCGGCGGCGAGAGCTACATCGTGATCCGGTGTAGCGGCAGCGGGGCCACGCACATCATCGTCGACCTGCAGGGCTACATACCTTTCGTCGCCTGAGGTTCGTTGCCCCTGTCGTCTACGACCACTCGTCAGACGACCGTCAGGTTAAAGGCCCTAGATCCACCGCCGACCGTGACGGTACCGATGGTGGAGGTCACTTGGACGTTCGTCAGGTACTGACCGCGCGTGATTGTCCGGGGCAGACGAGTCGTCAGCCGGAAGGTATCGGTGGACCTGCTGTAGGTAGCGCATCCCTGGAGTATTTGGGATCCGATGGTGATCGTGGTCCGAACGCACGTGATCTGCAGCGCGAGCGCATCGGAGATCGGCGCGCCGTTGAGAATTCGGAGCTGTGACGTGACGATCAGGTTCCCACCCGTTCGCACGGTCTTGTCAGCGCCTTGATCGAGCAGGAAAGTCAGATACTGCACATCGAAGTAGATGAATGCGGCCGCCGGAGCCCACGTGTCGTCTCCGGCTTGCGAGGCCAGCACTCGGCATCGCCCGACGGCGGTGAAAGTAACCATGTCACCCGCCACGGAGCAGGTGGTGGGGGTGTCGGACGCGAAGGTGACCGCTAGCCCCGACGTCGCGGTCGCGGCGACCTGCCAGGGGGCCTGCCCGAGAATCACATTCGTGCCGCTGCTGACGATGACATCCTGGGGCACCGTGCCGGCGGCGGCCGGTTCGGCCAGCGCCGCGATCGGGAACAGGACTGCTGCGATGGCGACAGCAACACGGCCCAATGCCCGTCGGCGCACCATTGAACGATTTCCTATGGTCATCCGCTGAGAGTAAGCAGAACGTTACGGGGAGTCAACTAGGGAAATCCCTAGTCTTTGCTTCGCAAGGGAGTCGCTGGTTGCCGGGGTCGGCCGAGGCGGATCTCAGCATGTTGCATAGCGGTGACCCAGCCGGCAGCGAGTGCGCCGGCGCGCCCACCCTGCCCATCGGTCACCACGGCGCGAAGCGTAACGGGAGCGAACTCGTCGGTGATGAGCACCTGCCAGGTCGGAGTCGGATCCGACGACAATAGGAACCAACCGAGGGAAATCGCATCCGCTCGGGCGTGGGTGGGGTGGAAAAGTGTAACTTGACACTACTGTCGAGTTTTCGAGTACGGGAGATATTTCCATGGGGTACACACCTACCGAGCACTTGTTGATCGAGCAGGAAGGGTCGGTCGTCACAGTCACGCTCAACAACCCGACGATGCGCAATGCCTTCCTGGATGACATGCATAAGGGCATGCAGGAGATCTGGTGGGATCTCTCCGAAGACGACTCGGTGCGCGCTGTGGTGCTGACCGGTGCGGGCAAGGCATTCTCGGCCGGTGGCGATATCCCGGGCTTCATCAAGAGCTACGAGGACAACAACTACCGCCGCAAGTCGCTGCGCGGGGCGAAGCGCCTGATGGAAGCGCAGGTCGAGTTCCCGAAGCCAGTCGTTGCCGCCGTGAATGGAGCCGCCGTCGGTCTCGGCTGCAACGTAGCGTTGTGCAGCGACATCGTCTTCATGGCCGAGAGCGCCTTCTTTGCCGACACGCACGTCTCGATTGGGCTGGTGTGCGGTGATGGTGGCGCGGTGTTCTGGCCCATCCTCATGGGGCTCCTCAAGTGCAAGGAATACCTGCTCACCGGTGACCGCATCCCCGCCGCCAAGGCGCTTGAATTGGGCCTCGCCAACCGGGTGGTGCCCGATGCCGAATTGCTCGAGCAGGCCCAAGCCTTCGCGCTGCGCCTAGCGAACCAGCCCGCCCAAGCCATCCAGGAGACGAAACGGGCCCTCAACCTGCACCTGCAGCAGATGATTCTGCTCGCCGCCCCATTCGCGTTGTCGGCCGAGGGTGAATCATTCACGACCGACGACATCAAGAACACGATTGACAACTTCTCCAAGAAATAGGTGACTCGATGAAGGTGCCGTTCACATGGAAACCCACTGGATGGTTCATGGTCGGTTGGAGTGCCGAATTCCCCGCGGGCAGCGTCAAACCGCTGCAGTATCTGGGTGGACACCAGGTCATCTATCGCACCGACGACGGGGTGCTGCATGTGTTGGACGCACATTGTCCGCACCTCGGTGCCCACATCGGCCACGGCGGCAAGATCAAGAACGATTGCGTCACGTGCCCATACCACGGGTGGGGCTACGGGTCTGACGGCATCAACAAGTTCATCCCCTACCAGGATGAACCGAACGTTTCCCACAGCCTGCGGGTCTGGCCGGTCATCGAAAGATACGGGTTTGTGTTCATCTGGCATGACCCGGCCGGCGGCCCGCCCCGGTGGGAATTGCCCGATCTGTTCACCATGATCGAGCACCTGCCGTCGTCGCCCGACCAGTACTACCGGCCCTACCCGGAGATGTCGGTGCGCTACGACGGCGAACCGGTGCATCCGCAGATCACGTTGGAGAACGGCCCGGACACCGTGCATTTCGAGCACGTCCATGGCGCCACGGTCACGCCCCGCTTGCTTGATTGGCGCATCGACGGCCCGATCTATTGCACCATCGGCGGTTTTCCGGTTCCCTTGGCCGACGGCACCGAACGTGTCGCCTTAAAGATCCACGGGATCAACTGTGGCGTCGGTGGCTCGTACGCAATTTTTGAGGGCTCGTATCACTACCGGCTGATCTTTTTCACGACGCCGGTGGACGACAAGACGTCCGACATGTTCTATTCGATCTTCTGGCCACGTGACGCTGGCGACACCAACGACGCACCACCCGCTGCGCACGTCGAGAAGGCGACCCGGGACTTCCTTGTCACGCTGAAGGATGACCTCAACATCTGGCGCTACCAGGTCTATGTCGAGACCCCCGCCTTCGCCAAGCAAGACGCCAAGCCCTACGGCGCCCTGCGTAAATGGGCAAAGCAATTCTACGAAATCGAAAAGGAAACACATGTCGAGTGAAAAGAACACCGTGCAGGACTTTTGCGACCGGATGGTGCATCGGGATGCGGAGTCGCTCCGTGGCTTCTTCACCGAAGACGCCGTCTACCAGAACACCGGCATGCCGGCCAGCGTTGGTGTCGACGCGATCATCGCGAATCTCGCCGGACAGTTCGGCATGTTCCCCGACTCTTATGAATACGTCACCAAAAACATTGCGGCCAGTGGCGACGCCGTGCTGACCGAGCGGCTCGACCTGATCAAAGGTCCTGACAGCAAGATCCACGCCGTCCCCGTCATGGGTACGTTCGTGCTTCGGGACGGCAAGATCTGCCGCTGGACCGACTATTGGGACACAGCGCTGCCCGGCAAGATGATGTCTGGCCAAGACGTCTCCGCTCTCGTACCCGGCACCTACTAGACAAACCTCAGCCTTTCGAGATGAGGTCGAACAAGCTGTCGGCACCGGCGCCGTGGGAGCGCATGGCGAGCTGGCGGCGCCAGTAGGTGGTGGTGCCCCATTCGTGTCGCCACGACCAGAGACGGCGGGTGAGGTACTGAAGCGGATAGTCGCGCGTGACGCCCATGGCACCGTGGGCTTGGTGGGCCGCCCGCGTGCCGCCCGTGATGGCGTCGTCGACGACGACTCGGGCCGCGGCGATGGCCACGTCGAAGTCGCCCCGATCAAGCGCTCGCACGGCAACGTCGGCGGCCATCTGGGCCCGAACAGCCGCCTGAGCAACGGTGACGAGGTGCAGCTGAACGGCCTGAAACGTCGCGACGGGTTTGCCGAACTGGCGGCGGTCGTTGGTGTAGTCGATGGTCATCTGGCTCATGGCGGCCAACGCCCCGGCGGCCATGACGACACGGGACAAAGCACCGCGGGCCTCAAGTTCGCCGACCCATTCGCGGCGCCCACCGTTGGGCCCATCGCGAACAGGCAGCGCCGCCGACTCAAGATCCTCGAACTGGAGAGTGGCGACAACACCGTCGCGGGCTTCGTCGGCCATGTTGGAACCCGGGGTGATGGTGACCTGGTCCTGGCGCAGCGAAACGACGTGAAGGCCGTGCCCGTCGCGCCCTTCCGCCATCAACGCGGTGCGCTCACCATCGCTCATTGTCGTGTTCGGCTCAACGGAAACCACGAGTGCAATGCGCTCGGCGCAGCGGGCCCACGCAACTACTTCGTCCAGGCAAAGTCGGCCACCGGCCACCGACACGACACTGCCGATCACCGCGACCGGTCCGTCGGGCAGAGGCAGCCCGGCCTGGGCCAACGCCCAACCGCCGACCATGGCGGTCTCGGCGAGGGGAATCGGTGCGGCGTAGCGGCCGACGGCGTTGAGGATGGCGGTGATGTCGTGCAGCGTCCCGCCGGAGCCGCCTGCAGCCTCCTCGATTCCCACCGTCGTAAAGCCGGCCTCGCTGAGTGCCTCCCAGGTTGCTGTCGACCAGCCGGCGACTTCGGATCGTGCGATCTCTTCCGACGTGCAGATTTCGGCAAGCACACGCGCGGCAGTCTCGACAACGAGCGGATCGGCAGGCGAAGGCGGCGCAGCCAGCGCGGCTCCGCCGCTCGGGCGCAGGCCTTTGGACACGACTGACCGCAATACCTCGTTGGTGCCGCCTCGGACCGTGAACGACGGTTGTGTCAATGCGGACAACATCACCAAGCGACCGAACAGCGAGGCATCTGCCGAGTTTGGGGCCTGGTCGAGATAGGCGAGCACGGCAGTCACTACGTCTTGCTCGAAGCGAGTGCCCATCTCCTTTACCAGAGACGACTCGATGGCGGGGGCCTCGCCCTTGTCGATCGAGCGGGCGACCGACAACGACAGGTTGTGGAGGACCCAATAGTTGGCAACCGCATTGCCGAGTAGATCGAGCAGCTCGTTTGACACGAACGCGCCGTCGGCCTGCAGCCCGTCGCGACGTAGGAGCTCCTCGACGAGGAGATAGGAGCTGAGCCAGCGGTCGGGGCCACCACGCTCGTAGGCCAGTTCGGACGTGTTCTGGGCCCAGCCTTCGCCGATCGAGCCGAGCACGAGATCATCGGGCACGAAGACGCTGTCGAATACCACCTCGCAGAAATCGGCGGTGCCGTCGATGAATGGGATAGGCGTGGCCGTCACGCCGGCGCCACGCAGGTCGACGATGAGCTGGCTTAATCCGACTCGATTGTCGGACGATTCGCCCTTCGGGGTGGTTCGGCACAGCACGATGATCCAGTCGTGCTCATGAGCCGAGGTCGTCCACACCTTGCGGCCGTCGAGCACCCAGCCTCCCTCCACGCGCTCCGCCTTCGACGAGATCGACGCGAGGTCGGAGCCGCTGTCGGGCTCGCTCATACCGATGCAGAACGAGAGCTCGCCGCGGCAGATCGCGGGGAGAAATCGCTGCTTCTGTGCCTCGGTGCCGAACTTGGCGACGACCGGGCCGGATTGTCGGTCCGCGACCCAATGATGTCCCACCGGTGCACCCCATCGCAGCAGTTCCTCCACCACAATGAATCGGTCAACGGCAGAACGGTCGTGACCGCCGTAGGCCGCAGGAAGCGCCATGCCGAGCCAGCCTTGCGCACCGAGTCGACGGGAGAACGCCGGGTCTTTGGCCGCGTTGAAACCAAGGCCGGGTGTGAACGTTCCGCGTGGCAAATCCTCCGCGAGGAACGCCCGGACTTCGGCGCGCAAGGCCAACTCGGCGGCCGACAGTTCGACGGGTTGGAAGCGCAGCATGGAGAACTAGATGCGTTCGATGACGGTGGCGGTGCCCATGCCGCCGCCGGTGCACATCGTGATGAGCGCGGTTGACAGGTTGCGGCGCTCAAGCTCGTCCAGGACGGTCTGGATAAGGATGCCGCCGGTGGCACCGATGGGGTGACCAAGGGCAATGGCGCCGCCGTTCACGTTGACCTTCGCCGGGTCGATACCGAGGTCACGAATGGCCTTCATCGGGATAGCGGCGAAGGCCTCGTTGATCTCCCACAGGTCGATGTCATCCACCGTCATGCCGGCACGCTGCAGGCACTTACGAGAGGCCGGGCCGGGGGCGGTGAGCATGATGACCGGCTCGGCACCCGCCACGGCCGACATCACGATGCGGGCCCGTGGCTTCAGGCCGTGGGCCTTGGCGTAGTCAGGTGAGGCCAGCAACAACGCGCTAGCGCCATCGACCACACCCGACGAGTTGCCGGCATGGTGCACGTGCTCGACGTGGGTGATCTGCGGATACACGTCTTGGCACATAGCGTCGAACGAGCGGTCAAAGCCTTCGAAGACCTCGGTGCCCATCGACGCGAACGACGCCCGCAGACCGGCCATGCTCTCGACAGTTGAACCGGGACGAGGGAATTCGTCCACGGCGAGTGCGACCGAGCCGTCGGGATTGAGGATTGGCACGACACTGCGAGCGAACGCGCCTTCGGCCATGGCCCGTGCGGCCCGATTCTGGCTTTCGACGGCGAACGAATCGGCATCCTCACGGGTGAAGCCTTCGAGGGTGGCGATCAGATCGGCCGAAATGCCCTGCGGCACCAGCGGGAACTGCTCGCGCAGCTTGGCGTTGCCCGACGTGAAATCGGGCGGACCTTCGGGCACCGGCCAGCGAGACATCGACTCGATGCCACCACCGACCACCATCTGCTGATGTCCGGCCTGGATACCCATCGCCGCGAACGTGACGGCCTGCTGGCCTGATCCACAGAAACGGTTGAGCGTCACCCCAGCAACCTCAACGGGCCAACCGGCCGCCAATACGGCCATGCGACCGATGCAGGCACCGTGGTCGCCAGCGGGGTTGCCGTTACCGATGATGACATCGTCGACGTCGTTGATATCGATACCGGTGCGCGTTGCCAACGCGTTGAGAGTCTGGGCCAGCAATTCCTGCGGATGGATGTGATGCAGCGACCCGTTCGACTTGCCCTTGCCGCGCGGCGACCGTGTGCCGTCGATAATCCAGGCCTCACCCATCAGTTCAGTTCCGACATCTTCGTGCGTGGCGTCGCCTTCGCCAGCAGTTCGCGGATGACGGCGTCGATCTCGTGCGGGTCGCTCGGGGGCTCGGTGATATGCGGCCCACGAATCCAGCCCTGAGCGATGCCGAGGATGACGCCCGACGACTCGATGATCTGCCCAGTGACATCGGCCGACTGGGTGGACGCAAGCCACGTGACGACCGGTGCGACCCACTCGGGGCCGAAGCGGTTGAGCATCTCGTCGGGCAGGCCAAGATCTTCGGTGAGACGGGTAAGGGCGCCGGGGGCGATGGCGTTGACGGTGACGCCGTAGCGGCCCAGTTCCTCGGCGGCGATCTGGGTGAAACCGGCGATGCCGGCCTTGGCTGCGCCGTAGTTGGTCTGGCCGACGTTGCCGTAGATACCCGATACCGACGTCGTGTTGATGATGCGGGCGTCGTTGGTGTGGCCCGCTTTGGATTGGTTGCGCCAGTACTCGGCGGCCACCCGGCTTGGCGCCCACGTGCCTTTGAGGTGCACCTTGATGACGGCGTCCCACTCGGCCTCGGACATGCCGAACAGCATGCGATCGCGCAGGATGCCGGCGTTGTTCACGAGCACGTCGAGGCGGCCGAACACGTCGATGGCCAGTTGGATCATGGCTTGGGCGTCGGCCAGCGAGCTGACGTCGCCGACGTGGGCGACCGCGTGGCCACCGGCGGCGATGATTTCGTTGACGACTTCCTCGGCCGGGCCGATGTCGCTGCCAGAGCCGTCGCGGTCCCCACCGAAGTCGTTGACAACCACGTTGGCGCCTTGAGCGGCCAGCATGAGGGCATATTCGCGGCCAATTCCTCGGCCAGCACCAGTTACGACGCAGACGCGTCCTTCGCACATTTTATCGGTCACGTCGCGACTCTATTCGCGTCGTGGGCCCATCAAAGATTCGAGCTGACACAACCGTCAAGTCTTGGGACTCGACCCGATACTGTCGTGCCGAAGATCTTGCTCGGCGCGCTGTCGGAGCATTCATCAGGAGGCCGTTCGCGTATGTTCGCCAGCTTTGAACACATCACCGTCGAAGTGGCGGACGGAGTAGCCATCGTGAGCCTCAACCGGCCTCCGGTCAACGCGCTGGCCTCGCAAACCTTCGAGGAAATCGCGCTGGCCATGGAAGGTTTGTCGACCGGTCGCGACGCCGCGGCGATCATCCTGCAAGCCGCCCCCGGTTCTCGCGTGTTCTGCGGCGGCGTCGATCTACAGGACTCACCTCGCCGGTTTCGCCCGGATGGTCGACCGGCTGACGGCGAGCCCAAAGGCGATGCCCGGGACCAGGTCGACCCCGGACGCCTGCCCCGCCGCTGCTTCGAATCCATTTTCAACGGTGGCCTGCCGGTGATTGCCGCCGTCCACGGCCGTGTGATCGGGGCCGGCGTGGCCATCGTCGCATCGTGCGACTTGGTTATCGCATCCACCACGGCGACCTTCCAGTTGGCGGAGATCAACGTCGGAGTTCTCGGCGGTGTCCGGCACACCCAGCGCCTGTGCGGCCCGTTCTTGGCCAAGCGCATGTTCCTCACGGGCGAGGAGGTCCGAGCCGAAGAGGTCTCTCGCCGCGGCGGTTCTATCGAGGCCATTGTCGAACCCGACGATCTCCGTGCTCACGCCGTCGCTCTGGCAAAGGTGATCAGCTGTAAGAGTCCGATCGCCGTCCGCCTCGCCAAGGAATCTGCTAATCGAGTGGAAGCAATGTCGCTGCACGACGGCTACCGCACCGAGCAGGACTACACCCAACGCATCCGCCGCCACACCGACTCCACCGAAGCCCGCCTCGCCATTGCTGAAAAGCGCCCCCCGGCCTTTGGCTGGGAATGACCCACCCCCCGACATTTCACCTAAGTTTCCCGTGAACAAAGGAGTCGCCCCGTGATCTTGGAATCGCTTGATGTAGGCCTTGACCAGCTTGAAGCGCGCACCGGATGGGCGATCAAGCCCCAGGGCGCGTGCAAGGGTGAAGTGTGTGTTCCGCTGCCGGTCGGTGCCGTAGTGAATGGCACCGTCAACGCTGCGGTCTTGGCCGAACGCCTGGGCATGCCGCTGGTTGCTGATGTTTCCCACGGGGTCTGGGCACTCGGGCCCGAGACATCAATCACCGGCCGGGCGCTGACCACGGCGGTAGCACCCGACATCATCTTGCCCGACATCAACGGAAATCCCGTGCGCATCGCCGACCTGCGGCCGAAGAAGGTGGTGGTCGTCTCGTGGGCCTCGTGGTGAGGTTGCCGACTTGATCTGCCCGTGTGGCAGGCACTGCGAACCCAACTGCTTCCCTTCGGTATAGAGATCGTTACCGTCGCTCTCGACGTCGGTGGGGTCGACGCTGTCCGGAAGTGGATTGACGCCGCGAAGCCCGAGCACCCGTCACTGATAGACGTCGCCCACATCACCGATGATCTGCTCGGTTTTGTCAACGTACCTAGCTCGGTGTGGATCGACGAGCACGGCATGATCGTGCGGCCTGCCGAACCAGCCTGGCCCGGGTCAACGCCGGTTATCGACATGCTGCCGGCCATGACCGACCACCTTCCGCCCGAACGTCGAGGGGTGGTCGACGAAGTACTCAAAATGAAGATCGACCCCGCCCTGTCGCTCGCCATGCTGCTCGATTGGGCGGAAAAGGGTGCCGACAGCCAGTACGTGCTTTCACCCGATGAGGTCATCGCACGCTCTCATCCTCGTGGCGATGACGAGGCTCGCGCCGCCGCCCATTTCGAACTCGGCCAGCACCTCTTTGCCCACGGTGACCACGATGCCGCGGTTCCGCATTGGCGTGAGGCCCATCGGCTTTACCCCGCCAACTGGACGTACAAACGTCAAGCCTGGAACCTGGAAGCGGGCGATACCGTCACCCCGTCGGACCGCTACGACGGCAGTTGGCTCGTTGACGTCCGTGCCGCCGGCGCCGAAAACTATTATCCCGCCATCCTGCCGTGACCGCCGCCGACCGGAACGAGGTCGCGGTTCGAGACTTCCTCAATCGGCTGCACGATCTGGTGTTTCCCGATCTTCACGCCGCGTTCGTTTCGTTTGCAACCGACGCGACCTACCAGTCGCTGGTTCCGGCCCGCCAGCCGATCGTTGGTACCGCAGCTATCAAGGCCGAGCTCACGCAGCAGTTCACCCGATACAAGGAATGCGAGTGCGAGATGATCGCGGTCGCTTCCAACGAGCGCTACGTCTTCACCGAACGCCGTGATCACGTCACCATGCTTGCGTTCGATAAGCGCATCTATTCCAGCGTCAACGCCGTGTTCGAGTTCAACGACGTCGGCCAGATCATCTCCTGGCGCGAGTACTGGGATGCCCTCGACATTGCACAACAACTTGGCCTTGATGCCGAAGGCATGAAACGCCTCCACGGCATCACCTAGCCGAGTCGTGCAATTCTGATGGGATGACATCGATGACGATCGACGCAGCGGTCGAATGGGCGACACGCCGGGTTGCTATCCCGGGTCGCACATTGCTCGGCGTAACCGGCTGCCCGGGAGCGGGCAAGTCGACCCTATCGGGCCGTATCGCCCAAGCGCTTGGGCCTCAGCAGTGCGTGATCGTGCCGATGGACGGATTCCACCTCGACAACGCGGTACTTGAGGCGCACGGCACCCGGAATCGCAAGGGGGCCCCCGGCACCTTCGACGCGGCGGGGTATGCATCGCTTCTGGGCCGATTGCGCAACCAGACGCCCGGCGAGGTCGTGTACGCGCCACGATACGAACGCGAACTGAGCACGTCGATAGCTGGGGCGATCGAGGTTTTGGCGGACGTGAGATTGGTGATCACCGAAGGCAACTACCTGCTACTCAACGATGGCCCGTGGGCATCCGTACGGCCGATGCTTCACGCGTGCTGGTTTGCGTCCGTGCCCGACGAGCTTCGGGTATCCCGCTTGATCGCCCGGCACATTGCCTTCGGCAAGACCCCAGCCGCGGCCGAAGAGTGGGTCCGACGTAGCGATGAGGCCAACGCTGCGCTGGTGACCGCCTCCGCTGCACGGGCCGACGCTTGGGTTGCGATCGACTGAGGTGATTCGTGCCATCGGTTTCAACGGCGCGTGAAGACCGACCGTCAACGATAACCAAGGTGGTGACGGTGCGGTGGACAGCCTCGGCTACGACGCTGGACGAACCCGAGGACCCGGAGTAAAGGTCACCGGGAGGCGACGGACGGCGTAGACGCTGCCGCAGTCCTCGAAGCGCTCGACGCCATCCCACTGGACCTGGAAGTCCGACAGGCGGGTGAACACGCCGCGGAACAACGTGGCCAACATGAGCCGGGCGTGATGGGACCCGAGGCAACGATGCGGGCCAAGACCAAAGGCCATATGCCGGTTGCTGGTGCGATCGATGTCGATCTTCTCCGGGTCAGGAAACGCCTGCGGGTCGCGGTTGGCAGCCCAGTACATCATGAGAACCTTCTGGCCTTCGGACATCTGCTCGCCGTGAAACTCGACGTCCTTGGTTACTCGCCGATACAGCCCGCCACTGGGCCCGGCGATTCGTAAGAACTCTTCGATCACCGTTGGCGTCCGGTCGACGGAGTCGATCATCTGCTGACGCAACGCCGGGTCCTTGTCGATGAGCAGCAGGGAGTTACCGGTCGTGCCCGACGTGGTGTCCATACCGCCGAGCAGTACGAGCATGGCGAAGTTCGTGAGTTCGGAATCGGTGAGTAGTCGACCGTTCATTGGCGTTCGCATCATGTCGCTGAACAGGTCGTCGCCCATCTTTTCGCGGCGGCGGGCGATCTCCATGCCGATGTTCTCGTACATGCTCATGATGCCGGCCATGCTGCGCTCGGGGTCGTGCACCCCGTCATGGATGAGCGCGTGGACCATCGAGGTGGGATGGCGAAGTCGGCCACGCCTACATCGAGCGATCGGACTTTCAAAATGCGTTTCCCGCCGAACTGCACGCTCCGGAGGCCTCATGAACAAAGAGACGGGTGACGACGGCCGCTCTCGTGCCGACGCCGAGGCGCGCGAACTGATCCAGCTCAAGCGCACCGAACGCGACCCCGAACGAATGCGGTCTGTCCTGCGCGACTGGCTTGTGCCGCGAATCTCGCCGCGAGGTTCGCTTGCGGTGTCGCCGATGTCTTTGCCAGATGGGACCGGCGTCGCGAACGAGACACTCATGTTTGATGCGACCTGGTCTGCGGAAGGTCGAGACACGACCGAGGGTTTTGTTGTTCGGATCGCCAGTAGCGATCCGCTGTACCTTGGTGCCGACATCAGCGTGCATCACGATGTGTACGAGGCGCTCGCCGATGTCGAGGGTGTACCGGTACCACGCGTGTACGGGTTTGAACCCGACCCGTCGTTGCTCGGTGCGCCGTTCTTCGTCATGGAACGCAAGTACGGACGCGTGCCCGGCGATCAGCCGTCCTGGGTGACATCCGGGTTTGTCGTGGAGGCCACGCCGAAGGAGCGTCGCGCCATGTGGGACAACTCGGTTGCGGTGCTCGCAGCACTCCACCGGGCTGATGCATCGCGATTCCACTTTCTCCTTCCGCGAAATGACCTGAGCGGCCTGGCCGACCATCTCGCCTACTGGCGGCGGTGGCTCGACGACCCTTCCACCGGGGCCATGCATGACACCGTCGAGCAGGGTTATGCATGGCTGACGGAGCATCTGCCGGCCATGCAACCGACGGCGTTGTCCTGGGGTGACTCTCGGTTCGCCAACATCATGTTCGACGGCACGCGGGTCGCTGCAATTTTCGACTGGGACACGGTCTCACTCGCCGGTCCCGGGGCCGATCTCGGATGGTGGCGGTTTATGGACGGGCTCGATGGCATCGGGACGGCCGACCATCTCGTCGAGCGGTGGCAGGACCTCAGCGGGATGGTGGCGACCGACATCGAGTTCTACGACGTCTTCACCACGTTCCGGCTGAGCGCGATCCTCATGCGGCTCTTCGGTCAGATGGGTCGCGCCGGCACAATTCCCAGCGAGGTGGCCGAGCAGCAGGCCCGAAACAGCGCACCGGTCCAAGCTCTCGCGGCGCAGCTGCTTGCTTTCCGGTGACGAATCGCCCAGCTGCCAGCTGACGAGGACACTACCAAGGGGAACCGAGTGAGCAACTCATGCATCGCCCCATCGCTCTCGACGTTCACGAAGACGAACGCCGTCCACTCGAAGTCCGTCAGGTCACCGCCGGTAGCGTCGGCGACCGCTCGGATCTCGGTGACCGACCGCTCGTAACGCTCGGGGGAGTAGAGGTACGGCATCCAGCCGTCACCTAGCGGGGCAGCCCGGCGCATCGCCGCCGGTTGCCGACCGGCCATGATGATTGGTCGGTCTCCCGACTGTGCTGGTGCCGGGTGAATACGCACATCGTCGAAGTGGAAATGGCGACGGTGATGGCTCGTCGGCTCTGCCGTCCACAGTTGTCGGAGCAGACCGATCGTTTCGTCAGCTCGGCAACCCACTGGGCCAGGGCCGACAGGCGCCAAGAGAACCATCGCCTCGGGAGTTGGGCCGGGAGAGGCGACATGCCCGCCCACCCACAATGAGTCGATCGGCAGCGATTCGAAGGCCGCCACCTGCCCGGCCGAACCATCGGTTACAAGCCCGTAAGGAACCGTGCCAGAGCTTCCCAAGCACGCCGCCTTGGATGTGGCGATCAACGGTCAACTGAGGGTGCCGGGCGGTGCGATCCAACGGGAGGGCTGCTTGCTGACCGCCACGATGTGGTCGAAGTCGCGGTCATAGTGAAGGATCGTCGATCCGTAGTGTTCGGCGGCCGCGGCGGTCAGCAGATCGACGACTCCCGCCGCTCGATGTTGGCTTGTTCGGGCCAACTCCCCCTGGACGGCTCGGGCCCGCTGACAGATCTCAGGCGTGATCGGAAGATCAGTAAAGGCACCGAGGCGGCGAGCTGCAATATCGCGGTATTCCTCCGGTGAGCGCGCCGAGTACAGCACCTCTAGGTCGATTGTGACGCACGTAGCTAGCAAGCCGAGTCGGCCGAGTCGGGTCAGCTCGGTGCGCACTTCGGTGCTAGCGACGCGGGCGATGGCGCTGGTGTCGACAAGAAAGAGTCCAGCCGGTATCACCGTCGGGCGGCCTGGCGAACCTCAGGCTTCGCGAGGTCAGGCGAGCCCCAGATCAGGTCGTCATCGAAGGCGTTCGCCAGCCGACGACGCCCCGCGACAAATGCCAGAGCAGCGTTGACCGTATCGACCTTGCTAGACGTGCCCAACTCCCGCGCAGCATCGGAAAGTATGCCTTGGTCAATATCGATCGTCGTGCGAGCCATCTGGCCATGATATCATGCTAGCCATTAAAGATGCATGAAAAGATGCGTGTCAGCCGATGGTTTGGGCTTCACGGAGGGCTTGGATTTCGTCGGGGGTGAAGCCAGCGTGGCGCAGGGCCGTCGTTTCGCTGCCACTGGCAGCCGAGTACGATCCCCGCGGTGATCGACTTCGACTTCTCGATGAGGGTCATCGCCGAGGGGCTGCTCTTTCCCGAAGGACCGGTGCCGCTGGCCGACGGATCCGTGCTCTTCGTCGAGTTGGCCCGTGGCACGCTTTCTCGGGCCTTCGGTGAGGGGCGGGTCGAGGTGGTGGCTGACCTGGGCGGTTCGCCAAATGGAGCCGCACTCGGCCCCGACGGCCGGGTCTACGTCTGCAACAACGGCGGCGTGAAGTTCGTGGCCGACGACGGCAAGCTGCGACCTGTTGGCTATGTGCCCGAACCGGCGTGGATTGACGTGGTGGACCTCTCGACCGGTCACCATGAACGCCTCTATGACCGCTGCGGCGAGCACACCCTGCGGGCCTGTAACGATCTCGTGTTTGATGCAACAGGTGGGTTCTATTTCACCGACAGCGGCAAAACCACGGCGGCCACAGTCGAGCATGGTGGTCTGTATTACGCGTTGGCCGACGGCTCCAGCATCCGACGCATTGCGGCGCCCCTCACCACCCCCAACGGCGTCGGCCTCTCGCCCGATGGTCGCACCGTGTACGTGTCCGAAACCGCAACGGCACGACTGTGGGCATGGGACGTGACAGGCCCCGGTGAGCTGCGCAAGCTCAAGCAAGACGACATCGCCCACGGTGGTCGATTCATCATCGGTTCCGCGAACTTCCAACGGTTCGACAGCCTCGCCGTCACGGCGTCGGGAAAGATTCTGGTCGCCACGCTCACCCACGGCGGCATCAGCGAAATCTGGCCCGACGGCACCACGATGCGCTACCACCCGCTGCCCGACGGTCTTGTCACGAACGTCGCCTTCGGAGGCGAGGACCTATGCACGGCCTATGTCACGCTCGCCGACAGCGGGCGCCTCGTGGCCCTCAACTGGCACGAACCCGGCCTCAAGCTTCACTTCACCTGATGTCTATGAACATTCCGACGACTGCGCAAGCTGCCAAAATCATTGCTGACGCAAGCGGCGGGACGGTTGCGCATATTGAGCGGCAGTTGCGGTGGCGGCCAACGTGGTTTGCTGATGTGGAGGTCGACGGCGAGACCGTCGGTATGGTCTTGCGGGGCGACCGGACTGATTCTGAAGCGTTTCCTTTACGCCACGAGTACACCTTTCATCGGTTGATGGAGCAGCAAGGGTTGCCGGTACCGCACCTGTGCGCGTTCGTCGAAACGCCCGGATTCTTGGACGCCGTCCTGATGGCGAAGGTGCCGGGCAAGCCAGACTTTGCTGGCGTGAGCGATGTCGACCGTGACCGGGTGGTGGACGAGTACGTGCAGCAGTTGGCGGTGCTGCACCAGTTGGATCCGCAGCCGTTCATTGATGCCGGCATCTCGCATCCGGGGCCCGGGGAGGACGCAGCCGCGATCGGCCACCGACACATGGTGAGCCGATATCGGGAACGCAAGGTGCGCCCGGACCCGTTCTCCGAGTTCTGTATCGGTTGGCACTTTCGGCACCTGCCCCAAGCCAACGGTCGGCTCGCTCCATGCGTGTGGGATTCCGGCCAATTCATGCACGACAACGGGCACTTGGTGGCGATCATCGATCTGGAATTCGGTCATGTCGGCGACCCTCTCGAAGACCTGACCATCTGGCGGATGCGCGACACGCTGTTGCATTTCGGTGACTTCGCCAAGATCTACGCCCGCTACGAGCAGTTCACCGGTCGGCCGATTGACCTCGAAGCCATCAAACGACATCATTTCGCCGCGTGTATGGGGAACGGTCTGCAGTTCGGTGCCGCGTGGCGTGATCCGTTGCCGGATACGGACGTGATGAACATCATGCAGTGGAGCAGCGAAACGAACCTGATGGCGACTGATTTCCTCGGCGAGTACCTCGGGCTCGATCTGCCCCGGCTCGAAGCGCCGCCTTCGTTGGCCAGCAGGCACGACACGGTTTCTCAGCAATTAGTGCGGTCCCTTAGCTCGGTCAAGGTCGACGATCGTGAGGCACAACATGACATGCGACTGGCGTTCCGCATGGCCCGTCACCTGCAACGACGAAGCGAGATCGGTACGGCGCTCGACGACGCCGACATCGCCGAGGTCGCTAAGTTGCTCGATCGTCGTCCCCAAGACTGGCACTCGGCCGAACGCGAACTGGAACAATTCGTGCTGGACGACGCTGCCGTCGGCCGCTACGACGAACCGTTGACGGTGTTGTTCCACAAGCGAAACCAGCGATTGCATATGGCGCTTGGCCCTCCTGGCTCATCGATGGTTCGGCACTACGAATGCCAACGGTTCGATGGTGGGCCAAGTCTCATCGTGCAGTTCTAGTCCTGTCGAGGAAGGGATTCACCCGAGGGCGAGGACGCCGATCTTTCCCAGCAGGGCTCGCGCCGCCGGAGTGGCATTGGCATAGGTTCCGGTGAGTCCGGACGAGACCAATCCGGCATCGACCACGAGGCAGGTGCCGGTGATGTAGCTGGCCGCATCGCTGCACAGGTAGAGGAGCGGATAGGCCTGGTCATCGGGGGTCGCAGCCGGTACGCCTGCGTCTGCGCGATAGTCGCTGCCGAACCCGAGCCATTCGTCGGCGTGGGCCCGGGCGAGTGGCGTGTCGGTCGGCCCGGGAAGAATGGCGTTGATCCGGACGCCGCGCCGCAGGTACGAATATGCCTGACGCGCCACATAGGCGTTCATCGCTTGCTTGCTCCATCGGTAGGTGTCGGTACCGGGATGGGCATTGATCCAGGCGGCGGCCGAGTCGAAATCGGGAGTGTCGAGGTAGGAGCCCAGCTCCGTCAGTTCGCCTTCCCAGCCGAGGCCTGCCGCCGACGAGATCATGCCGATGGCGGAGCCGCGCGGCAGGCGGTCGTCGGTGAGGAGGCGCTCGATGAGGTGGCGGTGACCAATGAAGTTGATCTTCTCGATGCCTGGCGTTCCATCGGCGACGCCTGCGCACGACAACACGACGTCGAACGGACCTTCGGTTGCGTTGACGGCGGTGTCGATGCTTGCTCGGTCGCCGAGGTTGACGCTTACTGCCTCGACACCGGCGAGTGTGATCGGTGCATAGTCCATCACGACGACCTCACCGCCCAACTCTTGGGCGAGGACCGCAGCGGCCGCGCCCATCCCTGTCGCTCCGCCAACCACGAGGATGCGGCGGCGGTCGAATCGGAACCGGTCGATCGTCATTTGGAATCGTCCATTCTTAGGTCAAGGTAATGCTGTTGGTTCGAACACCACCTGGCGTGTCGGCGGTTAAAATAGGTTAGTATTTTCTGAGCCTCTCGGGAAGGGGCGTCGCGACGAGGGGGCAGGATGAGCACGGACAATCGAGTCGTTGTGGAATTCGACCAGCACGGCACGGAGTACCGGGATCGGTACCCGGAGATCAGCCACGAGCTGCGCGGTAAGTGCCCGGTGACGTGGAGCGAGAACCACGGCGGTTATTGGGTGGTTACTGATCTTGAGGTGGCCGGTGAGCTGCTTCGGCATCCGGACTTGTTGTCGGCCACCAAAGACATCACGGGCACCGGTAACGGCTATCAGGGGATCCAGATTCCCAATTCGAGTCCACAGGTGACGGCAGGGTTTCTTGAGATGGATCCGCCGGAGCAACTCGATTTTCGTCGAGTTCTCAATCCGTACATGTCGCCGTCCGCGATCGAGCGCTGGGAGCCACTGGTGCGCGATTTCACTCGGGCGTGCATCACGGATGTCATCGAATCGGGATCGGCTGATTTCGTCGATGACGTCGCCAACATCGTGCCAGCAGTGTTGACGATGGCGATGCTCGGCTTGCCGCTCGCCGACTGGGAGATCTACTGCGAGCCGGCGCACGCCGGCATCTACACCAAGCCCGACAGCCCCGATCTTCCGCGCGTGCAGGAGCAGACCATGCGCATGGTCATGCAACTCGCTGGGTGCATCGCCCAAGCCCGGGCCCATCCGCGGCCGGGCATCATCAAGGCCCTAATCGACGCAGATATCAACGGCGCACCGTTGCGAGACGACGGCATCCTCGGCACCGTGTTCCTGGTCATCGGTGGCGGCTTCGATACCACTACGGCATTGACGGCGAACGCGATCAACTGGTTGTCCCAGCACCCCGACGAACGCCAACGGCTGCGCACCGAGCCCGAACTGCTCGGCACCGCTACCGAAGAATTTCTGCGGTACTTCAGCCCATCCCAAGGCGATGCCCGCACCGTCACGCAGGATTGCGAGATCGGCGGCTACACCTTCGCCGAACGGGACCGCATATTGCTCTCGTTCGGTATGACCAATCGTGACCCTGCCATCTTCGATGAACCCGACGAACTGCGGCTCGATCGTTTCCCGAACCGCCACTCGGCGTTTGGGCTCGGCAATCACCGTTGCATCGGCTCCAACATCGCACGCATGCAGTTCAAGGCGATTATGTCCGAGTCCTTGGCCCGCTTACCCGACTTCGAAGTGGGCAGCGAGGGTGTCGAACGCTACGAATCAATCGGTGTCATCAACGGCTACAAACATTTGCCGATCACGTTCCCGCCCGGACACCGTGATGGTGAGGGATTCGCTGCCACGCTTGTTCGCTGGCAGGCTGACCTCGATGCCGAGGCGGCTGGCGCTTCAGCGATCAACGACCAGGAGCAGGCGCAACGATGAAGGTTTCTATTGATGCCGACCGATGCCAAGGCCACACGCTGTGCGCCATGGCCGCCCCCGAAGTCTTCGGGCTGAGGGATGAGGACGGCCACGCCTACGTGTTGGTCGCCGAAGTCGACGGGGCGCTGTTGGCCGCCGCGCACCGGGGCGCATCAACGTGCCCCGAGCAAGCCATCAGCATCACCGAGGGCTAGCGCCCGCTGCAGCTGATCAGGACCTTGCCGCTGTCGTTGGGCTGTCGGAGAGAGGTAAACGCGGCGGGTAGTTCGTCGAGTGTGATGACGTTGGTGACCAAGCCATCGACACGGAGGCGATCGCGTCGCAGCTCGGCGATGGTGTGGGTGAACTCGGCTGCGGTGTACCAACTGGCAAACACCATGTTGATTTCTTTGGCCATCGCGAACTTCACGTCGACGGGCACGGTGGTGTGGTGGTAGGCGGCGCTCACCACGGTGGCGTCTGGTGCTGCGACTTCGATGGCGTCAATGAGGCGTGCTCCGGCGCAGTCGAACACCACATCGGGCCGGGCGTGCTCTGCTGATCGGAAGGTGCGGGTGACGTCGTCAACCGTTGGGTCAATGGTGCCATCCGCTCCGCACGACACGGCGAGTTCTCGACGGCTGGCTACCGGGTCCGAGGCCCACACGGCGCGCACGCCGAGCACCCGGAGCCACGCCACCACGGCGAGCCCGACGGGCCCGGCGCCGATGACCAAGGCACGTTGCATCGGATCGATTAGCGATCGGCGTACCAGATGCAGGCCGACCGCCATCGGCTCCACCAACGCGCCGCGGTTGATATCGACCTCGTCGGGCAGGTGGAACGTTTCGCGGTTGCCGGTCGTCACGAACTCGGCGAAACCACCGTTGCGGGTCAGACCGACCTGGCCAGCGGTGCGGCACCGTGCCGGCAGTCCGGATCGGCAAGCGCCGCAGGCCCCGCATCCGACCAGCGGCAACACGGCCACCCGTTCGCCGACGCGGCTGCAGTCGACGTCGGCCCCAACGTCCACGATCTTGCCAGTGATTTCGTGACCGAGCACGCAGCCGGTTTCGAGTCCGTAGGAGGGCGCGTGGAGGTCCGAACCGAGATGCCGCAATGCGTGACACGCACCAGCACCTCACCGGATGCAGGCACCGGCATGTCGCGTTGCTCGATCCGAAGTTCGGTACCGTACAGCGCTGCGACCTTCATGCCGGCACTTCGAGCGAGGCGCTCCACGTCGTTGCGTGGCGGGTTTCGCCTCGGCGCTGGAAGAGTCCTTCGGCTTGCAGAACTGGGCCGCCTGCGGGAGCGCAGCGGCCGAACGGGTCGATGGTGAAATCCCACGGTGTGTCGTCGATGTCGAAGGTGGCGTGGGCCGGCAGCCCATCGGCGTGGGTGACGTCGCCGTCTATGCGGCGCCCGATCGCGATGTCGCCTTCGGAGGTAGATCTGATAGCGAAGCCGAAACGGCCGGGGCCGAACGCGACGTGGCCAGACTCGGCGGTGCCGTCGTCGTAACACGTAGCCCAGGTACACCACGCCGTCGAGAGGTGATGGCGTGTGATCGGATCGTCCACGTAGTTGCGTCGGCCGGGGCTGAGGTGCACGTCGTCGACCCCGGCGATGCCGCGCACCGGTGTCCCAGCGACGTGACCCTTCACCACGAAAAGTCGCGACGTGTACAGCATTGAGCCGTCGACGTCAGGCAAGTGCCACTGCAGGCCCGGGCTGATGTCACGGCCGCCGAGGTGCAGGATCGAGCCTTCTTCCCACGTGAGGTCGGTGGCTGTGACCAGGCATGCCAGCGGTTCGTCCCCGTTATGGGCTTCAGCGGTGAAACGAACGCCGTCGCCACCGGCGGTAGCGATAACGCTAGCCGCAGCGGCCGAGCGTTGCGGCAGTTCAAACCGATCGAGCCCCGCAGTCGAGGATGCCGCCCGGAGCCACAATCGGGTCGGCCACGCCGCAGGGTCGGAACGGCGGCGCATCACCGGGTACAGGGTGCCGGACTCGTCGCGCAGCGTTGCGTAGAAGTAGGTGGAGTCGCGAACCATGCCAAGAACCGGTTCGGTGGCGAGCAGACGCGACGGGTCACCGTCGTGGGCGCCAGCGATGACAGCACCGCCGAAGGAACCCCTAGGCGGGTTGGCGCTCAATTGACGGCCCATCCACCGTCGACGGCAAGCAGGTGCCCGGTGACCAGCGATGACGCGTCCGAGCACAACCACAGGACGGCTTCGGCAATTTCTTCGGGTTGGCCGAAGCGCCCGATCGGCATCAGCTTCTTGGCCTTCTCATAACCCGCCGGGTTCGTGTGCTCGACCTCTTGCATCATGCCGGTCAGAATCACGCCCGGGCAGACGGCGTTGATGCGAATCCCCCGTCGGGCGTACTCAAGCGCCACTGTCTTGGTGAGACCAGCGACGGCGTGTTTGCTGGCCGTATACACGGCGTCGGCTGCAGATCCCTTGAGGGACGCTTCGGAAGCGGTGTTGACGATGCAACCTTTGCCCGCCTCAAGCATGACTCGCAGTTCGGCCTGCATGCACACAAAGGTCCCGCGCAGGTTGATTCGCATGATCCGATCGAAATCGTTGAGCGCGTAGTCGACGGCTCGGCGTTGCGTGCCCATGACGCCAGCGTTGTTGTGGGCGAAATCGAGCCTGCCGAAGTGCGCGACGGCCAAGGCCACCATTGCCTCGACATCGTCCTCGTTTGCGATGTCACACCGGCACGCCACCGCCGTACCCCGAGCCTGCTCCACCAATTCGACGGTCTCGCGTGCCGCACCTTCATCGATGTCGGAAACGATGATCGACGCCCCCGCTGCCGCTAGACGCAGGGAGGTGGCACGTCCGATGCCCGAGCCCGCTCCAGTGACGAGACCGACCTGACCTTCGAGCGAGGTCACGAGTCGGCCCGTGTTCGTCCGTTGGTGGCCAGGATGTTGTGGAGCCACGGTCCGCGCTCGGTCTGCCAGGTGATCTCGTAGGTGCCCACCAGCTGGCTGAAAATCTCGGCGCTGATGTACCCATCGGGGCCGGCCACGCTCGGTCCGTACATCTGGCCTGGTTCGGCAGTCATCGTCGATCCAGCGGTAAGGACGTTGCCGTGTTCGTCGGTAACCGAGCCCTCCAGCATCACTTCGAAGCGGTGGCAATCGTGGGAATGGCGCGGCAGCACATAACCCGGGGGGGAGCGGAACACGACAGCAGCGGGGGATTCAGGATCGTTGGGGTCGCCAAGCACGCACATGCGATAGGCCATGCCAGGGAACGGCTCACACGCGTCCACCAACGGCTGCAGGTACGCAGCGGGCACGTGGTTCCAGAAGGCGTCGTCGTGGATCGACTCGAACGACGCGCCGCGCGCCACCTTGTCCGAAGGCGGCGGCGCGACACCGCTCACCGGAAGGTCACGTAGCTCGCCGTCGCCAGACGCGGCCGCGTCCTCTTCGATCTTGTTGGTCTTTCGTGGGCCGCGTTTGGTTTCCCAAAATAGTTCGTAGGTGCCCAGCATCGAACCGAATAGTTCGAGCACGACGTACCCATCGCCCTCGGCGATGTGCGGGCCATACATGTCCATATGATGGGCGATCATCACGTCCCCGGCCTGGTAGCGGTGGCCGGTGCCATCGGTGAACGCGCCGTCGAGCACGACCTCAAAGCGCTCACAATCGTGGCAATGCCGAGGGAAGTGATGGCCCGAGCCAGCCTTTATGACGACGACGCCAGGCGTTTCCAGTCGGTGCGGGTCGCCGAGGGAAAAGATCGATGTTGGCAGACCGTTATCGCGGCCCTGCTCGACCAAAGTCCGCAGATACTCGGCGGGTACCTGGTCCCAGAACGTTTCGTCGTGGATGCTTTGCGAGCTATCGGACAATGAAGTCATCGGATCACCATTCCAGCCCGAGCTTATCGAGCCCGGCGGCGCCACCAACGTGCTGGGTGATCGTTGCACCTTCAGCGACACAGAAGCCAGGAATAACTCGCAACCATTCGTCGATCGCAACACGCAGTTCCATCCGGGCCAGTGGTGCCCCCACGCAACGGTGGATACCGGCACCGAACGCGATGTGCCTGTTCGGCGCTCGGTCGGCAATGAACTGATCTGCGTCCACGAACTGGCGCGGGTCGCGGTTCGCCCCCGTCGTCGACAACACGATGCGATCCCCAGCCTGCATCGGGCATCCGGCGAACTCCACGTCGTCCCGCACGACCCGTGAGGTGGCCACGATGCTGTAGTAGCGCAGTACCTCTTCGACGAACGCGTCGATTGCGGCAGGTTCAGCGATCAACATTTTGCGATGCTCGGGGTGTTCTGCCAGGTGGTGAAACGCGTAGCTGAACACACCGGCAGTCGTGTCCATCCCGGCGACGTAAAGCAGGAAACAGATCTCGCGAAGCTCGCCGTCGGTGACCGGCCGACCATCGATCTGAGCCGCCAACAAGCGACTGACCACGTCTTCGCCACGCGTGGCCCGTCGGGCGGCAATGACGTCGGCGAGATAGCGGTAGATGGTGCGAGAGGCGTCCTTGCGGATGACGGCACCAGGATCTCTGGTTTCCGAGTTGTGCAACAGCGCCTTGGCCCACTCAAGGAACGTGTCGGCCTCCGCAGCGGGCAGGCCCATGAGATGCATGAAGACACCCGACGGCAGCCGCTGAGCGAAGTCGGCCACGAAGTCGCAACCGCCGGTTAGAGCGAGTCCGGCCACAAGCGACCGAGCCAGGCCACGCACGTGCGGCTCCATGTTGTCCACCGCGCTGGTGCCGAACAGCGGGTTGAGCAACACCCGGTACTTCGTGTGGTCGGGAGGATCGACCTGCGCAGGGATCCACTGGTGGGTATCGGTCACGTTGTAGTTCACCTGCGCGCTCGAGAACACACCGTGCTTCTGGAACGCGGCCTGCACGTCGTCGAAACGAGTGAGATACCACAACGTCCATGGCATCGCATCGCTGCGGAACGCACGTGCGTCCTCCCGCAACGCATCCCACACGTACGGGTGGTGCAGCAGCACATCAGGGTCCGTGCCGTGGTCGAAACCCGGCCGCAGCGGCACCTGCGGCGGGTAGCTGATCTGGCGTGGGTCTATCACTCCTCCGGCGTCTTGGTTTGTCGTGAGTCTGTCAGTCGCGGGGCTCGGCAGCAGTACGCCACAAACAATTTGGTTGTGCCTATGAGGGAGTGATGGCAATCATGGCCTCATGAGCCATAGAACAACCGTCACGCTGGACGAAGACAAGGTGAGCCGCGTCGCTGCCATCCTCAACACCGACGGCATTCGGGCGACCATTGACGCTGCGCTTGACCATATTCTCAACGAGCGCCGCGAGCGTCAGCTGGCGGCTATTCGGCGGATGGGCGAGCTGTCCGGACCCACCGACGCCGAGCGCCAGACGATGTGGAAACAGTGACGACAAAGTATCTCATCGATACAAGCGTGCTGACTCGACAGGGCAAGCCACCCGTCTTGGAGCGCTTGGAAGCGATTACCGCCGATAGCTTTGTCGCTCGATGCTCCATGACGGATCTTGAATACGGGTTCTCGGCGTCGAACCGAGCGGAATGGGTGGAACGACACTCGCTGCTCTCCGATGGCTACGTACCCATCGACGTCGAATCCGATGACTTCCATGTCGCTCTCAAGCTGCAATCCGAACTGGCCGATGCTGGTTTAAAAGGGCGCAAGCCCGCCGATCTTCTCATTGCGGCCGTCGCTCTTCGGCTGGGCCTGACGGTTCTGCATTACGACCATAACTTCAAGCACATCGCCGTGGTATCCGAGCTTCAGCACGAATGGATCGTGCCCGACGGCACCATCTCGTAACCCTCTCGTGCCGCTGTGTTGGCGTCAGCGGGAAAGGCCCTCCGGGCTAGACGATGGGGCGAGGTTCTTTGGGGAGGCCGAGGATATTTTCGCCGAGAATGTTGCGTTGGATTTCGCTGGTGCCGGCATAGACCGTGCCACTGCGAGCGTTGATGAGGAACACGTCGATCCACGAGTTGGACGTGTTGGCAGCGCCGGGCTCATCGGTGCGGAAGTGCTTGTTGGGGCGGCGGCCTTCTCGCACCATGCCGTCGGCACCGAGCAGCGACATAGCGAGGTCCACCGCCTTCTGATGATATTCGCTCCAGTAGAGCTTCGAGATTGACGCGGCGGGACCGATCTTGCCGTCACGCACTATCTGGGTGAGGATCCGGTAGCCGAGGAACCGCATGATCTCGACCCTCATATGGCACCAGGCCAGCCGATCACGCACCACCGGGTCGTTGATCTTGCCGGTGTTACGAGCGAGCTGCACAATGCGATCGAGTTCGGCTCGGAAGAAGATCGGGTTGGTCGCTGCTTCTTCGCCGCGCTCCAATCCGAGCAGGCTGTTGGCCACCTTCCAGCCGTCATTGAGGGGGCCCACCATGTGCTCGGCCGGGATACGGGCGTCGGTGAAGAACACTTCGCAGAACTCGTCGTCGCCGGTCAGCGTCTTGATTGGCCGCACCTCGACGCCGGGGTTCGGGAACTCGCAGAGGAAGAACGTGATGCCCCGATGCTGCGGGGCATCGGGGTCGGTGCGGGCGAGCAGGAAGATGCCGGTGCCTTCCATGCCGCATGAGGTCCAAATCTTCTGGCCGTTCAGCACCCATTCGTCAGCGTCACGCACGGCTCGCAGATGGATACTGGCCAGGTCACTGCCCGATTCGGGCTCGCTGTAGCCCTGGACCCAGGTGGTATCACCGGCGATCAGCGGGGGAAGGTGACGGCGCTTTTGGTCTTCGGTACCCCAGTTGACCAACGTATTGCCCAGCATCTTGACGCTCGTCGTGTCGGGTACCCGGTAGATCGGTGCTCCTACCCGGGCGAACTCTTCGGCCAGCACGACCTGATCGATCTTCGGGCGACCTTGGCCGCCGTATTCCTTCGGCCAGGTAATGCCGATCATGCCGTGCTCGGCCAATGTCCGCCGCCATCGGTTGGTGAACTCCTTGGCATCGGCTCGGTCGAGCGCGCCGAGACCCTTCCAGTCCTTCGGAAGGTGCTCGGCCAGGAAGGCGCGCACGTCGGCCCGAAAGGCTTCGGCCTCAGGCGGGAACGAGAGATCGATGCCCGCCATCGTCAGAGGGTACCGATGCGGGGGACAACCCCGGATTCCTGCAGCCTGATGCCGATTTCATGCTCCAGCGTGCGCCAGTTTCCGAGCAGTTGATCGAGCACGTAGGTGCGGCGCAGGTAGCGGTGGAATTCGTGCTCCCATGTGAAGCCGATGGCGCCATAGCACTGCTGCGCCTGGGTGCACGCGTCTTCTGCGGCCCGCCCGGCGACACACTTGGCCACCAACGCAACCCACGCATCGCCGGATACTCCCGCTTCCGCCGCGACATGGCCTGCCCCGACGACGGCAACGTGGGCGCTGGCCAGGCGATGCTGCAACGCCTGGAAGACACCGATTGGCTTGCCGTACTGCACCCGCACCTTAGCGTACTCGACCGCGGCGGCGACCACGTGGCGACCGATGCCCACCAACTCGCAGGCCAGCAGCCAGCGGGCATGGGTCTCGAGCTGCGTCCACGTCGCACCGTCAATCCACGCGCACCCGGAGGCCCTCCCGCTCACCCGCGTGAGCCCGAGGGTCTCGTCGGTTCCCCGCATCGGCGTGGTCGAGAGTCCCTCGGTGAAGACCAATGCGAGCCGGTCACCGACGGCGACGACCAGCGTGGCAGCAAGTGGGCTGAGCACGATGGCATCGATCATGAGCGTCTCGCCCTCGCAGGTCGAGGTGCCGTTCGGGGAAGGCAATGCCACAGTCGCGCCGACCAAAGCCGGGTCGCCGGTGAGCTTGGCTAGGTGGCGGGCCAGCGTGGGTGTAAGGGCATCGGCGGACGAGACCGTTTCACCCTTGATTTCGAACAGAGTGCGCAGCGCGGTGGAGGCATCGTCGGCGACGACCTCATCCCAGCCAAGTTCGGCGAGGCGGTCACCGAAGGGCACATTCGAGGTTTCGGTGAGGACGTGACGCAGGCTGTGTCGCAGCATGTCGAGCACGTCATCGGTGAGAGCCGTGGTCGACATCTTCAGCCCCGTGGCATTCCGAGAACACGCTGGGCAACGAGGCCGCGTTGTATCTCCTGCGAGCCGCCATAAATCGGCGCGGCCCGACTGAACAGATATTCGTGACGAAGCCAAGCGAACTCGTCATCGAATTCGAATCTAGGCCCGACGTGTTCGCGGATGGCATTCCAGGTGGCGATCTCGGCATCGATGAGCAGCAGCTTGTCGACCGAAACTTCGGGCCCCAATGTCTCCTCACGGGCGAGGCGTTCAACGGTCTCGCGCGTCTGCAATCGCAGCGCGGTGGCCATCGAGTAAGCCCGACCGAGGGACGCCGCATGGCGCGGATCGGCAGGTGTCATCGCCAGGGTCTGCTCCAGCCGGCGGTGGAAGCGACCCTGCTGCAGCCAACCCCATGCCCCACGCTCCCACTGGAGCATGTACATGGCAACGGCCCATCCTTGGCCGAGTTCGCCGATGACTCGATGCTTGGGCACGAACGCGCCGTCGAGGAATATCTCGGAGAAGTGGTTGTCGCCGTCCTCGGCGCGAATTGGCCGTACGTCGACGCCATCTTGCTCAAGGTCAACCAACACCATGCTCAGTCCTCGGTGGCCCGGTTCGCCCGAGCGGGCGAGCAGTACCGAACGATGGGACATGTGCCCAAACGTCGACCACACCTTCTGGCCGTACAGGCGATACCCCTCGCCGTCGGGCTCCATGCGGGTACGAAGCGAGGCCAAGTCACTGCCGGCATCGGGTTCGGAGAATGCTTGGGCCCACGTGTCGTCCCCACGCAACAGGGCGGGCAGCAGCTCATCGGACAGGTGTGGCGCGAACACCAGCAGCACCGGCACCAATATTTCGAGCGTGGTGAACGGCTCAGGGATCGGGAAGTCGAGATCCCACAGGGTCTGGAACATCGCGGCCCGAAAACGCGGATCGCCACCGAGACCGCCAGCACTCGGCGGCCAGCCCAGACGCGACCAGCCGGAGTCAAACAGCAGCGCCTGCAGTTCGCTGAGCCGCCCGGCACTTTCCTCGATCGTTTGGGGATGGAAGCCAATAAACGGCTTGGCCCGCGAGTCACTACGCAAGAACTCGGCCAGCCCGAGCGCATACGCAGTCGGCGAGTCGTACATCGTGGCGTTCAGATCCGAAGGCGAGGTCAATTGATGAACCGTTCGGCGAAGCTTTGGGCGAACTCGCAGGCAGCCGGGTGGGCGTCGTTGGGGGAGGAGACCACGATGTTGTGGATGCCTAGTTCGCCGAGGCGTCCGAACGCGTCGGCGTGGCGATCGTTCTCGCCGTTCGGGTCGTGCACGTCGCTGTCCATGTAGGCGATGGTGATGTCGATCTCGCTGAACCGCTCGCCGGCCAGTTCCTTCAGCGTCGACAATCGTGAGGTGATGTCGTCGTCACTGGAAACCTCAGGTGTTTTGGTTGTCTTGAACATGTACGACGGGCCAAGCAGCGGCATCCAGCCCTGAGCGCGGGCAGCAACACGGCGGAGGGTGAGCTGTGAATTTCCACCGATCCAGATGGGAATCGGCTGCTGGGCGGCGGCCGGCTTTCCAATGACGCCGCGGCAGTTGAAATGGGTGCCGACGTAATCAAACGGCTGGCCGGACCAGTGCAGTGGCAGTACATCGAGGGCCTCGTCGAACAGCTTGTTCCGCTCGTCGAAGTCAACACCGAGCGCGAAGAATTCCGCCTTCAAGTAGCCCGTCCCGACGCCAAGGATCAGACGCCCGTTCGACAGCCGATCAACGGTGGTGGCCGACTTCGCCAGCGACAGTGGGTTTCGATACGGGAGCACCGCAAGATAGGTGAGCAACTTCATCCGCTTGGTGACGGCTGCGACGTGGGCCAAAGCGACGAGCGGATCGAGGCTCTGGTGGCCACCGCCGTCCAGCCAATGAATGGCTGGTGCCGGATGTTCGGTGAACGCAAACCCGTCCCAACCCGCTTGCTCGGCTGCGATCGCGATGTCGGCTACTGGGCCGGCGTCGAGCATGTCGCCCTCGCTGCCATGCAGATCGGGATACTGGTAGATGAATTTCACCCAGCGGCTACTTTCCAACGAGTTCGAGCATGTTGTCCCGCAGTGCCTTGCGCATGTCCACCTCGCCTAGCGGCATGAAGTCACCAATCCAATGGCGCGGGGTGGGCAGCCCCTCCGGGTGCGGCCAATCCGACCCCAGCAGGAGCCGATCGGCACCGTGCACATCGCGAATGGTGGCGATGTTGTCCTCGTAGAAGGGCGCAACCCAGACGTGGTCGTGGAACGACTGCACCGGGTCCTGCGCGAACAACTGCGGGGACTTGCCGTACGCCACCTTCAGGCGGCGATGCAGCTGTGGTACCCAGGCCGAACCCAGCTCAAGGGTCGCAACCTTCAGCGTTGGGTGCCGGTCGAACAGGCCGTGGCAGATCATGGCCGCCGTCATGTCGAAAATCGGGCGCTCGATGGCCACCGACAAAACCTCGGTGAGCGGGGAAGCCTTCAGGCCGGTGTACCGGGTGCTCTCGCCCCAATCGCCCAGATACTTCGTGTAGCCGGCATCGCCGGCGTGGATAGCAACAACGACACCGGCCTCGGCAATCTTGGCCCAAATACGGTCGAACTGCGGGTCGGCGGGTGAAGGCGGTCGGCCATACGGGTTCGCAACCGGGCCGGCACGCATGATGACCATGCGCGCGCCAAGGGCGAGCACTCGGTCCAGTTCGGCCTCAGCCAGCACCGGGTCAGCCAGGCAGAGCATCGGACCGGTCATGATGCGACCGTCTCGGTCATAACCCCAATCGTCGTGAAGCCATTTGTTGTAGGCAGTGAAGACGGCCATGGCCGACGGGGTGTCCTCCTGCAACATCTCCTCAATGCCCAGACCGAGGCTCGGGATGAGCCAGGCCAACTGAACGCCGTGCTCGTCGAGCTTGGCGATACGGGCGTCACGGTTTTGGTACTCGGGCTGGATGGGCTGCATCTGCACGATGTCGCGCAGTTCACGTCCGTCCTGGTTCGCGGCTCGGAAATAGACCTCAAGTGAGCCGGGGGCGCCGACCGGGTTGTATGTCGGGTTGGGGACCACGGTGACCTGGCGACCGTTGATCATGAGCGAGGTGCGCTTACCCATTTGGATCCACTTCACGACGCTCTGATGCTGTGGCTCTAGGTGGCGGCTGAGGCAGTCGGGCGCCTCGTAATAGTGCTCGTCGGCATCGCACAGGAGGTAATCGACGTTGTGCGTTGGGCCCTTCGTTGTGGCATCCACCATCGTCATCTTCGAACCTCCGTGTGTGCGTGCGAGGCGCGGTCGTCGTTGTGGGGAGCGCCTCCGCACAGTGTAACTTGACGTAAGCGTCAAATAGCAGGTGGGGCGCGCCACAATGCCTGGAGGCTTCTGAATGTCCATCGCCAACGACCTTGAATGCGAAGGCCGCGTCGCTCTCGTCACCGGAGCCAGCCGGGGGATTGGTGCCGCTATCGCCGAGCGCCTCGCCGAAGCTGGGGCCAAAGTCGCCGCCGTTGCCCGCACGCTTGAACCCGACCCGAAGTACGTTGGCTCGCTGTCGGACACCGTCACTCGCATTCGTGCCGCAGGCGGCACGGTCGTGCCGATTCAAGCGGATGTCTCCAAACAGGCCGACCGCCAGCGCATGGTGACCGAAGCCGTCGACGCGTTTGGGCCGATCGACATTCTGGTGAACAACGCTGCGGTCACGTTCTACCTCCCGTTCACCGAGTTCCCGGAGAAGCGCTACAACCTCATGTTCGAAGTGCAGGTTCGGGCGCCGTTTGAGCTGGCCCAAATGGTCGTTCCCGGCATGCGTGAACGGGGTGCCGGCTGGATTCTCAACATCACCAGCCGGGCCGGCGTCCATCCGCAGGGCCCGCCGTTCGATGAGGTGCATAAGCGTGGGTTCTCCGTCTACGGCATGGTGAAGGCTGCCCTCGACCGGTTCACCACGGGTCTGGCCGCCGAGGCCTACGACGATGGCATCGCCGTCAACTCGCTCGCCCCGTGGGACAACGTGGCCACGCCCGGCGCCGGCGCTCATGATCTCATCAACGAGTTCGCCCTCGAAGACATCAGCCTTATGGCCGAAGCCGCCCTGGCACTGTGCTGTGGCGATCCCGCCAAGCTCACCGGTCGCGTTGCCTACAGCCAACCCCTGCTCGCCGAACTCCAACGCCGCCCGAAGCGCCGCTAGGGCGCCAGTTGCGTTCGTCAACTCCGGCGGAATGTTTGGCGCACCGCTTTGGACGATAGGTCGGCCAACGCGCGGTCGAGGGACCGATCGAGAAGGCAGAGGTCGGTGGTGGCTCCGTCGACAATCTGACGAGGAATCGCGGGTGACAACGCACTGCCAAGGAAGAGGCTCAACGCAGCCTGGGGGGAAATCCGTTCCGAACGGCCCAGGACGACCCCGGAGGGAGTGGTGCGGTTGACGGCGGCGGCCATTGCCCGCCACGGGTCAGGATGTCCGAACGGCGCGTCTGTTCCTGCGGCCACCGCAATGCCGTGGGTCTGAAGCGAACCGCATCGCCAAAGACTGCCGACGTCATCTGCATCAACCTCGGCCAGATAGGCATCGCCGCGCTCAGACACAAAATTTGGCTGGGTCACGACGGTCAGCCCTAGCGCGGCGATCTCATCAAAAAGCTCCTCGGGAATCACGCCGCCGTGCTCGATGCGATCACCGGGATGCGCCCCGACTTCGCGCCAGGCCCAAAGCGCCACCACCAGCCCGACACGCGACACACAGTGCACGGCCACATTTCGGCCGGCGTCATGCGCTCGACGAAATCCTTCCGCCAGCGCGTCGGGGTCGGGGACGCGATGATCGGGGAGGAACTTCACGGGGCCGATCCCAAGCCCCTTCAGGTCGTCAGTCGGAAGACGAAGGCCACCGGTGATGGTGACATCGAGCGGAAAGCCCCCACGACCGACGTGCGCCAACAACATATCCAGCTCCGCAACATCCTCCGTGGGGGTCAGGTCGGTGATAGCGGTCACGCCGTACGACGCAATTTCCGTGGCTGCGCCGACGAGATCTGGCGTCGATGTTGGGATGCGTTGCGCCAGCGGACGATCAAGACCGTAGATACGTCCCGTCGGCCGTCCGTGGGCATCACGCTCAACGCCCACGTCACCTATGTTGCCGAGATCGGTGGCCACGATGGCCCTCTCATTCAGGATCCACAACTGCCCCGATCGGTGCTGCACGCGCACCGCCACGTCCGCGCCTTCGGGCACGAGTCGATCCAATGTCACCGCGTCGATAACACCGGCGACTGACTCGTGGTACCCAACCGCACGCACCCAACCGACGGTGCTCTTTCGACAGGCACTCCGCAGAGCGAGCACGAAGGCAGCCTCGGAAAGAACCTCGGGCGGGCCGACAACCACCGAAGCACGAGCTGCGGCCAGCGCCATGAGGTGGAGGTGATGATCATGGAGACCGGGGAGCAGCGCTCCGCCGTCAGCATCGACCACCGCGTCGGCCTGGTCCATCCGGAGAGACCGATCGGCCGTGCTCCGCACCGAGAGAACCACTCCGTCGCGCCATCGGACGTCGACTATTCGTCCATCCACTTCGGCGTCCTTGATGCGAAAGGTTTTCATCATGTCCTGCCGCGGTCGGCCAGCGATGCCGCAACCCTGGCCAGCGAGACATCTACCAGCCAACGGCCGCCCTGCTCGATGAGCTGCAAAATGGCTGCTGCGGCGCTCAGGCCCGCCAGTGGGTCGGCGATGGCGTCGGCCAGAAATCTTGGCTCGCCCGATTGCCAGCCGACCAGTCCTCCGGCTGCGGCGGCATCGTCGCCGTACCCAATGCGATGGGCGAACTCCTGTGATCGACCGTGGCTCTGGATCGAGAGCCAGAGCCGTGGACCACTTTCAACGACGGCACGGGCATCGATGCCCATCTGCGCCAACGCCCGGGGTCGCGAGCCTTCAATCACAACGTCCACCCGCTGCAGTAACTCCGCCAGCTGCGCTTGGCCATCGGCACTGGCCAACGGGAGGCTGATCGATGTGCAGCGGTCATGCAATCGGTCGTAGAACGCGGGCGTGGCCCGCGCACCATCGGGCCGGGAACTGCTCTCGACCGTGATCACCTGGGCTCCGAGTCGAGCGAGGATATCGGCGGCGAGCGGTCCGGCCCAGAGCGAGGCCAAATTGGCGACGACGCGGCCCCTCAGCGACGTTGGCTGTGCCGGGCCGACCCTGTCCACCAGCACGGCGCGACCATCGACTATCTCTCTCACGGCGCTGCACGCAAGCCCGAGCAGGCATGCGGTCTCGACCACATCTTCGACGGTCCGATCACGAACGGCAGACTCGACCAGAGCCCAGGGGTCAACCAAAGACGCAGCTCCAGCGTCGACGCCGAGCCAGGCCGGTAGGGACCTGAAGTCGTCGGACCGAGCGAGGGAGACCGCGAACCAACCGTCCGCGGCGCGTAGAAGATGGCTCGCGCCGCCGCAACTGACCAGACCAGACCGAGGTAGTCCGAGCATGGTCGCTCGTTCGGTGAGTAAGCCGAGACCCTGATGCCCAACGAGCTGCGCCAGGGCTGCGCCTCGGGCGTCCAACTGGCGAACCAGGCCAGCCACGTGGCGTACCACATCAACCGGCGTCGCGACGCTTGGCGCGGTCAAGGCCTGGGCACCGCACCCGATCCAGAGCGCGTCGACGTCAACGTCAGCGGGTGGCCACGCGGGCGCCAGATGCTGCGAGCTCACCCATGCAGTATGACCGTCGGGTCCTAAGCTCTTCGCATTCGGCATCGCTGGTTCACCTCTGAGGCCTACAACGAGTTCATTCGTTCTCCCTTTGTCGGCGAGGAACTTGCTGGCGACGATGCGGTCGCGCTGATCCTCATTACCGATGAATCTCACGTGCTCGCTGACCCCGGTACGTTGCCCGTCGTCGTCTGCCGCGTTGGACAGACAGATTGGTTCGACCGGGCGCGACATGTTGGCGAGGCCGATCCCGCATGGGACCTTGCGGTTGCAGATATCGATGTCGAACGGCTGATCGAGAATGTGCGGCAGTCGCCTCTGGCGGCCAGCACCCTGGCGGTGCACCTGCGTACCATCAGCACGGTGTCGGTGGAGCACGGTCTTGCGCTGGAATCAGCCGCCTACGGCCTCCTGCAAGCAGGACCCGAGTTCGCCACGTGGCGTGCCGGTCAGCCCCCAACCATTTCGTCCGGTGGCTCTGGCCCCGTTGTCTCCACTGCCAGAGATGGTGGCACGCTGATCATCACCCTGGATCGACCGGCTCGCCACAACGCCATCTCTACCCAGCTGCGAGATGAACTCGATGATGCGCTCGCGCTCGCCGAAGCGGACAGCGCTGTTACTTCGGTGGTGCTGCGGGGTAATGGAGCGTCATTTTGTAGCGGGGGTGATCTCAGTGAGTTCGGGCTGCGACCGGACGCCGCCACCGCCCACATCACGCGACTCGCTCGGAGCCCAGCGCGTCGGCTGCATCGCTTGCGAACTCGAACCACGGTCCACATCCATGGCGCAACCATGGGCGGTGGTATCGAACTGGCAGCCTTCGCTGACCACATCGTCGCCGATCCTGAAACGGTCATAGCGCTTCCAGAGATCAGCCTGGGCCTGATGCTCGGAGCGGGAGGCACCGTCAGCATCACTCGCCGCATCGGTCGCCATCGCACTGCGATGCTGGCGCTCACTGGGCAGACCATCGGGGCTGACACTGCCCTCAGGTGGGGCTTGGTCGATACCATCGCCCGTACCACCGACCTGTGAAGGGGATTGCCATGGCGCGACTCGACGGAAAGGTTGCGATCGTCACCGGCGCCGGACAGGGCGTCGGGCGAGGCATTGCGCTCGCGTTGGCAGCTAAGGGTGCGGCGGTCGTGGTAACCGGCCGCACCCTCGCCAAGTGCGAAGCGGTTGCCGACGAGATCACCGGGCGCGGCGGGCATGCTAGAGCGGTGGGCTGTGATGTCGAGTCGCGTGCCGAGGTGGACACGATGATCGCTTCTGCGCTCGCCACCTTCGGCCATCTCGACATCGTCGTGAACAACGCGCAGTCGCTCGTCTACAAGTCGGTGCGCAAGATCACTGAGGACGACATGAACTCGATGTGGCAGTCGGGCCCCATGGGGACCTTGCGCGTGATGCAGGCAGCGTATGACGCGCTGCGAGCGAGTCGTGGGTGCGTGATCAATCTCGGTTCGGGTTCATCTATTCTGCCCCAACCGGCGATGAGCGGGTACGCGATGGCCAAGGAGGCGATTCGCGTGCTGACCCGAGTGACCGCGCTGGAATGGGGCCGGGTGGGTATCCGAGTCAACGCCATCTGCCCGCTTGCCGAGACACCAGGATGGGAGTTCTTCAAAGGTGAGACACCCGGCTCCGAAGCGCAGGTACTGGCCGCCATTCCCCTCGGCCGGATGGGGGACCCCGAGGCTGATATCGGTCGCGCCGCGGTGTACCTGGCCAGTGACGACGCGGCTTACGTCACCGGGACCACGCTGATGGTCGATGGCGGTTTCAACTTTCTCCGATAGTTCGGATGTATCGATGACCGGCCGGCCTATGCGGCGGTGATGGTGACAGGGACGGCTGACATGCGGGGCATGGCGCTGATGGATTGGAGGTCGACGGTCATGCTGAGCAGCATGTTCACGTTGGCGCCGACCGGACCGCCGGTGGTGTCGGCATCCTGATCGACAGGTAGGCGACCGAAGCCGTGGGTGATGGAAACGACGCCGCGTCGCATCGAGTCGTCGCTCAGCGCGCAGCACTGCACCCGACCATGATCCGAAATGACCGACACCGCTGCGCCGTCGGTGAGGCCGAGCGCAGCGAGGTCGTCGGGATGCACCGAACATGGGTTCATCGCGGTCGGCGGCAAGCCGGGCAGGTTTTTTCCGAGCGTGTTCATCGTCTCCTTGGCCCGCCGGACGACGAGTTGGAAAGGGCGTTGGTCGGCAACTGAGCGAGTGCTGGCCTGTAGGGCGCTGGCCAACTCGTCGGCCACGTCGGCGGGCATGACATCGAATCGGTCACTGGCATCCTCGCTTGAGGGAGAGGCAATCACGGGCGCGACAGCGTCGAAAATCAGGCCGTGGGGATGCTGTTTCACCTCGTCAAGCGGTATGCGGGCCCGAGCCGAGAATGACGCCAATAGTTCGTCGGTCCTGGGCATTGCATCATCAGGTGAGTACTCGCGGCCAGCGACATGCAGTGACTTGCCGGCCTGCCAGGCGAGGCGCAGGAAGAATTCCCAATCGTCGATGACGCCGTCGGGGGCGGTCATGATGGCCGGCGTGTACTGGGCGAAGGGCTGGTCGAACAAGGTCTCGTAGGCTCGGGTTGTGTCGGGTCGCTCCAAGTGCATCACGGGCGCGATGACGTAGTGGGCCAGGCTTGCGGTCTCCGATGGGAACGGATCAACCGTCACGAGCAAATCGAGTGTGGCGAGCGCATCAACGACCTGTCGCTGGCCCGGGATTGCCGCGGCCGGGTTTCCGCCCGACACCACGAGCGCTCGCAAACGGTCGGGTCGGAGGCGGGTGATTTCGTCGACCAAACTGACTGCTGGCAACTGCCCCTGCAACAACCCGTAGCCCGAGTCGCTTTGGTAGCCCGTCTCCCACGTGCGGTTCGGGCCGACCACCTCGGCTCGAGGTGGCTTACCCGACCCGAGCACCGCCGCGCCGGCCGGGGCCTCACCGGCCGCTGGGAATCGCCCGCACACGATATTCATGCACTGGATGAGGTGCTCTGCCACGTTGGCCCAAGGTGCCATGTCGGGTCCGGTGCCGCTGGTCGCCACACCGCTTCGGGCCTGTCCAAACATGTGAGCGGCTGCAATCAGATCGGTGGCGTCGACCCCACAGATCGAAGCGACAACATCGGGCGTGAATGGTTGCGTCGCCTGCCGTAAATTGCTCATGCCGAGGGCCCATCGGCTCGTGAATGCGGTGTTCTCGAAGCCCTCGGTCAGCATGATGTTCAACAGCCCAGCGAACAGCACGGCGTCCGTGCCCGGGATGAGTTGCAGATGAATATCGGCCCGTGTGGCCACCTCGGTACGGCGCGGGTCAACGACGATCAGCTTCAGGCCCCGTCGTTTTTCCTGCTGTAAACGGCGGAAGCCGTCGTGGATAGGGAACCCGGTGAAGTAGCCGCCCTGCATCGAAACCAGTGGATTCGTGCCAGCCAGGAGCCACACCTCGGCATCGGCGAATCGCTGCATGCCTGCCGCCCAACGGCCGAGTCGACCCTCGGCAACCCATTTGGCCGACTGGTCGACCGTCATGGATGAGAACGTTTTCTTCGACCCCATCGTGCGCCACCACGCCGTCGCGAACGGGTTGGTCAGCGATGCATACGCGGCCTGTGTGCCCGAGTAGAACCCAATGGCGTCGGGCCCGTAGGTGTCGGCGATATTGCGGAGTTGCTCGGCGATCTCCTCGATAGCGCTCGAGGCCGAGATGTCCTCGAACGTGCCGTCGGCGCAGCGTTTGCGACTGTTCCGAAATCGTTGCGGATCAGTATGGAAGTCGACGATGCGCCGCCCCTTCCCGCAGGTGAAGCCTTTCGTCAACCCATGCTCGTGGTCGCCCGAGACCGTCGCTTCCCGGCCCTGCTCAAGGTCAATCAACAACCCGCAAGTAGCAGGACAAAGTCGGCAATACGTGATGTGCCTCATGGCCCACCCTAAATCCCTTTGGTGGGTGGCGGTTGACGTCGCGAAACCGGGCCGGGCCTACGAGACCCGCTGGGTGAGGTTCCGCGCTCGCAGCTTGTCGTGGCGGCGAAGGATGGAGGTTTGGCTGACTTCGCCGAGCAGGGTGCCATCTTGCGCCCAGAGTTCGGCTCGGCCGTAGCCAAATCCGTTCGCGACCTGCTGGATGTGGACCGACAGCAATACCCAGCCGGTGCGAGTGGCCTGCCCCACGCGCAAGGTGTTGTCGAGGCTGTTGCCGGCGTAAGGCTCGCCGATGGCGTCGGCGAAACCAAGGGGCATGAAGTCGCCGATGAACGCTAACTCTGGCACGGTCACCAGATGATCGGCCTCCGTCCAGACGCGAATCCAGACCGCGAAAGAGCCGTCGCCACGAACGCCACCAACGATCTCGTCCAGCTGGCGGCCGCGGGCCAGGCGGTGCTCAACACGATCGCCAAGGTGACCGCCACCAGCCTCAAAAAACCGATAGCGGGGACAGTCGTCCGGCGAGGCGACGACGGGCGGAGCACCCCAGACCCCATCGATCGCCGTGTCCCGCTGGCCGAGCGCTGAGTGTGCCGTCAGTATCTCCCGACCGCCGCGGCTGAGTGTGCAGCGGGCTTGCGCGGTGTTTCGTCCGGCAACTTCGACCGTTACATCGACGTCGATCGGTGCCGTGCCCTGAGCGAACGACAGATACTGCGCCGTCACCCACACTGTCGGGCGCCCCGTGACCGATTCCATCGCCGCGGTCGCTACCCCGAGCCCGGCTCCGCCCTGCACCGAGTGCGCTGGTGTCAACACGTGGTTCGGCGGCGTCCACACGAATCGAGTCGGTTCGATCGTGGCCTCCAACTCAAACAAGTTCACCATCGGGTCCACCGGATCAACCATGCGAGCGACGCTACCGCCAGCCATGCCCGCGCGCTGAAGCCTGGGGCGGCGGGGCATGAGGCGGCGGTGGAGGGACCGGCCTTCGTCGCCGCTGTTCGCGAAGTAGTCGAGCGGTCCGGAGAGGTCGGCGATGACGTGTTCGTTGTCGCGGACGTGCTCGATGGTGAGGGCGTCGGAGTCGAAACCGTGGGTGAGGCCGAGGGCGAAACGGGCGACGCGGCCGCCGGCGGAGCTCCAGATCTGGCCCGTGACATCGCATGATTCGTGGGCCAGCCAGGCAACGGCGGGGGAGACCTGATTGACGTCAAGGCGCCTGCCCCAGGCGTCGCCTTCACCGGATCGCCACGACTCGGGCGCCACGCGCGATTGCTGCGACATGGGTGTGAAGGCCATGGCGCCGACCGCGTTCACGTGGATGCCAAGGGGGCGACCTTCCAACGCCAAGCTGAGCGTGAGGCCCCAGATGCCGGCCTTGGCTGCCGCGTAACCGGTCGACCCGGCGGTGCCGAGCAAACCGGAGTTCGACGTGGTCGACACGATGCGTCCGTACCCCTGTGCAGCGAGATGCGGCCAAGCAGCGCGCACGACTCGGAACGCGCTGCCAAGGTTGACGGCCAACATCTGGTCGAAGAGGTCGTTCGACATCTCGCCCATATCCGCTGCGCGCAACATGCCTGCGTTGTTCACCACGATGTCGAGCCGGCCGTGCGTTTCAACGGTGGCCGCGATCAGCTCATCGGCCCCGACCGCGGACGCGACATCGGCCGCACACGGTGAGGCCAATCGGCCAGCGTTGACGATCTCGTCCGCAACCGTCTGAGCTGCTGCGGGGGTCAGGTCGTTGACCACGACCGTTGCCCCCCGTGCGGCGAGCAGATGCGCGTCCGCTCGGCCGAGCCCGCTGCCCGCGCCGGTGACCACCGCAACCCGTCCGTCGAAGCGAATCACTCCGGCTGATCTCGATAGTGGTCGAGGACACCCGCAGTGAGGGTGTTGCCGAAGCCGCCGTCTGGCCAGTTGAACCAGCCGGAAGCGGCCATCGTGCCGCCGTCGGGATGCAGGGTGGTGCCGGTGATGTACGACGACAGCCCTGACGCGAGGAACACGACGGAATGGGCGATGTCGCGAGGGGTGCCGAGGCGGGCCATGGGGATCGAAACGCCGACGTTGATCGGGTCCGTCATGGGCTGGGTCTGGCCTTCGGCCCCGCTGATACCGAGCATGTTGGGCGTGGGAGCAAGGTCTGGTGCCACACAGTTCACTCGGATACCCGACGGCGCAAGTTCGACGGCCATCGTGCGGGAGAAGTGCGTGACCGCGGCCTTGGCTGCGGAGTAGACCGCAAAGTTGGGTGCGCCACGGTGGCACTCGATAGTGGTGATACTGATGATGCTGCCGCCTCGACCAGCCGACTTCATCGCCGGAATCGCCCGTGACGTCGCGTGTAAGACATGGGTCAGGTTGGTTCGGATCAGCGCATCCCAGGCGCGGGACGACTGGTCCTCGAAGGCACCGCGGAATGTGCCGCCAACGACGTTCACCAACGTGTCGAGTCGTCCCCAGCGCTCATCGGCCGCGGCGAACAGCGCGTCGAGCGCGTCGGGTTCACGGGCGTCACCGGCGTGCACGATGGCATCAGCGCCCCTTGCATCGAGAGCCGCGGTGATGCTGGCGACCGCGGCCTCATCCCGGTCGACCAGCGCCACCCGTACGCCGTTGGCCGCGAGGTCAAGCGTGATCGCTTCGCCTAATCCGCCGGCACCGCCGGTCACGATCGCGACGGTGCCAGCCAGGCCGGCTCGTTCTTCCCACCAGGTCATGGAGTTCCCCTTGTCGATCGGTCAGATGGAGCGGTTGCATTCGATGCGGTCGGGCTTGGGTCGACCAGAATTTTGACGTGCTGGTCGGCGTTGTTCAGTAACTCTTCCAGGCCGTCGGCGATGAGCGAGTCGAGCGGAATGTGGTCGCTGATCAACACGTTCGCATCGAACGCGCCGGCGGCAAGCATGGCGAGCGTGGCGGGGAAATCGACCGCCGGTTCGTACGTCATCGAATATCGGATATCGAGCTCTTTGGCCATCGCCAACCCCATGTCGACCCGGGCCAGATCGCCCCAACCGGCGACGCTCACCATCGTGCCGCGAGGCCGCAACGCCTGCAGTCCCTGGGAGAGGGCCGAGTCGTTGGCCGTGGTCTCAAAGACCAGATCAACACCGTCGCCCACCAAGTCACGCACGACGTGGCGCAGGTTCTCGGTGGTCGGGTCAACAACCGCGGACGCGCCCAGTCGGCGGGCCGCCTCGCGTCGGGCGGCTGTGGGTTCGGAAACGATGATGGTCGTGGCTCCGGCGGTCCGGACGGCCTGTAGAACACCGAGTCCGATGGGGCCGGCACCGAGTACGAGCACCGTTGCCCCGAGCGTGGTCGGCGCGCGTCGAACCGCGTGCACCGCGACCGCCATCGGCTCGGCGAGCGCTGCTTCCACGACCCCCAACCCGGCGGGCACGGTGAATGCCGAGCGGCGCGACACGACCGCGAACTCGGCCAATCCGCCGTGGAGTGGTAGTCGGTAGCCGCCGTACAGGCCGAGCTTGCGGCACATCTGGGGCCAGGAATGGCTACACGCGTAACAGCTTCCGCACCACTCGATGGGGGCGATCGCAACGGCAGCGCCGACGGCCATGTCCGTAACGCCAGCACCAACTTCACGCACGATGCCCGAGAACTCGTGGCCCAGCACCACACCAGGTACGTGCATCGACGCGCCGCCCTTGGATGCTCCCACGTAGGTGTGCAGGTCACTCCCGCAGAGCCCATTGCGGGCCACCTCGATGAGTACCTCACCCGGCCCCGGTTCTGGTGTCGGCAAATCCTCCAGCCGAATGTCGCGGGGCCCGTAGTACACCGCACCCTTCATGGTGGGCCCTTCCCTTCGGTGTAGTTGACGACTGTGTCGACTGTACTCTCGGCTTATGCAGATCACCGGAACAGTGTGTGTCGTCACCGGCGGGGCCAACGGTATCGGCCGGGCCCTGGCCAACGAGTTCGCCCGCCGAGGTGCCGCTTCGGTCGTGGTGGCGGACTTCGATATCGACCACGCGACCGCGGTGGCCGAGCGGATCGGTGGACTCGCCGTCGAGTGCGACGTGGCTCAGTCGGGCGCAATTGACGAGCTCGTCGGACGGGTTCGGGGTGTCTACGGGCGCATCGACGTGTTCTGCTCGAACGCGGGCGTCGCCGATCCGCCGGCGCTCGGTCTGGCCGCACCGCTAGAAGCGTTCGAGCGAGTGATTTCGATCAACATGGTTGCCCACTTGGCTGCAGCAAAGGCGGTCGTGCCGGAAATGGCGGAGCGGGGGAGTGGCTACCTGTTGCAGACGCTCTCATCCGCTGCGCTCATCGGTGGGCCCGCGCCGGCGGGGTACACGATGTCAAAGTTCGGTGCGCTTGGCCTGGCCGAGTGGCTGCGACTGCACTACCGCGACCGGGGCGTGCGGGTGTCGTGCCTGTGCCCGAACGCCGTCTACACCGGCATGCAGGGTCGCCCGAAAGATCTTGACTCACCCGCGGAGCTACCCGACCGCGCCGCGGCGATGGAGATGTTGCTGCCCGAAGACGTGGCCATCCAGACCGTCGACGCTATGGAGGGCCCCGAGCCATTCCTCATCCTCCCGCATCCCCGCGTCGGCGATTCCTTCGCCCGCAAAGCCGCCAACTACGACGAATGGCTCGCCCGCACCGCCGCCCGCCTCGCCCGCCTTTGAGCGAACCCGGCCCACCTCCACGGACGTCTCAGAAACCGCTCGGTGGGTCGCAGTGAGACGTTGATTTTCGCGCACGGCTTTTGAAACGCCATCACGACCATTATGAGGTTGGTGCGTCGGCTGTCTCATAAAGGACCGTGGTGGACACGATTTCGATTCTGACTATCGGGGAAGTGTTAGTGAGACCTCGTGGGCACCTGGCTACTTAGTGTTTGGCCTGAGGTTGCGTTGATCGAGGGTCTGGAGTTCGATGTTGGCACGTTTCGCTATCCGCAGTGCTTGGTCTGTTAGACCCTCGGGCATCTCGTCGGTGCACGCCATGATGTGGACGTCAGCCCCAATGGCGACGGACAGTTCGATGTCACGTTCGACGTTCTTGAACTCCTTGGCGGCGAGCTTGACCTCGCCAGCGACAATCTTGCCGTCCATGAACCCGAGCAGGTCGAGTTCGGCCGGTTTGCCTCGCACCACAACGTTCACACCGGGCAGGATGTAGGTGGTCGGGTCAATCGACTTGAGCGCTGCGATAGCGAGGAGGTGTCCGACGACTCCATTGTCGCTGGCAGTGTCGAGCAGCGAGTTGAGCCGATAGTTCACCTTGACGGTGCCCGACTCGAGGACATGTGCCGCTTCGCCGCGGCAGCCTGGGCAAAGAACGTTGTCGTGGACGTCACTGAAGGCCTGGAATGATGTCAAGCCGCAGTGCGAGCAGCGAATCTCAAGGCCACGTGTCGCAAGACCGAGGGCCGACAGCCGTTCAAGGAGCGCAGCCGCGATGCCGGCCGTCACTCCGACTCGATCACCGACCTGTCGTGCCGACCGGGCACGACGCTGCATCCGGCCGCCCCATGCCCCTGCCAGTTGGATGAGTTCGCGGTCGGAGAGGTTCGAGCGAGACCGCTGCAACTCTCGGAACAGTTCCTTCGATCGTGGCGTAGTCATCTCACGGACGGATTCGTTCATGCCTCGTGCCAAGAACTCTCCAGGGTCGACGAGGGCTAGAAGCGCTGCACCGTACTTTCCCTTGTCGGAGAGTTCGAACGGCTGGCTAACTGCCGCCTTGAGAACCTCGTCGTCCGTCGGTAGATGCACATCGAATTGATACCGATCGCTTGGGTGCGTGAGGAACTCGAGGTTTCCGTGCCGCCATGTTGCGGCGTGCATGAAAAGCTGAGCGACCCCAGGCCTGCGCGGTAACCGGAGTGCCGCGACTCCTGACAGGCGTGCTCGAACCCGCCCGCCCCCCAAGAACTTGATAGGCGACGCAAAGTCGAGTGTTGTAAGTCTTCCTTCCCACAGGTGAGCAAGCGTTGAGCATGGCAGTCCGTACTGTCGGTCGTGAAGCAACCAGTTCCGAGGGTCCGTGTTGATCCAGTAGGTCAGCGGTTCCGTCACGCTCGGCACCGAGCCCCCAATGATGTCCCATGTCAAGCGCGTCGAGGACTCACGCACGAGGCCGAATCGCGTTGCGATGGTGCCGAGTTGGTCTTCGCTCAGCGACAAGCTCGCCAGCACGACGCTGGGCGTCGACCGAATCCGTTGGCGAACTGCCTCCATGACACGGTCGGCGATCTCAAGCCAACCGTCCGTCTTCCACGGCAAGACGAACAGCGGCGACGAGAACGGTGGTGTTGCCAGCGCACGAAGATTCCAGAAAGTGCGGATGTCGCGAAGGTCGTTCGGCTTGACAACACAGATCGTGACAGGCCCAGGTATAGACCCGGACGGTGCAAATTCAAGAAACTCGCGCATTCCGAACCCAATCGGGGTATGGCCCAACAACTGGGCCCGGGCAACCTCGTCCGGCGTTCGCGCTCGCCGTACGCTGACGCCTTCGCGTAGCCAAGCGGCTTCGGAATCGCCAGACATTTCACCAGCCGCGGCGACTTCCCAGAGATCACGACACGATGGCAGAACCAGTTGCGTTCGCTTGTCGTCATGAGTGATGGCGAGCGCGTGGATCGTCCTCGATGCCGAGCCCACGTGATCGACCCTGTCGATCGGGACGAGCGGAAGCCCCAGGGACGCTGCAGCACGATTGGCCACCGCCTGATCTTCAATGCCGATGTTGACCGCAGCGTCCAACTGCAGGGTCGCGGCGATCTGTTGGTCGCCAGAGCGCACGCGCCCGGTCGGCGACACGGCAAGGATCGGTTCTGATTGTCCAGCCCATCGACTGGTTGCCTCCGCCACAGCACGGCGGAAGTCCTCCGGGCTATTCGCCCGGACCAGGTAAGCCACGCGGGTCGGCGAGAGTATGATGGTGACCTTTCGCTGCCCGGGATATGTCTCGCTCATCAGTGAATTATTACGGCTCGGCCTGTCCGAATGGCGGACATTTGCACCGATGTTGCAGTGAACATCGGAACGAGTGTCCCTGGCCACCCAATCGTGTTCTCATGTCGACGCGAAGCTTGTCACTAGCTTCTGGACGTGTTTTTTCGCCGGGCCGATGGCTCCAGAGAACCCGCGAGTGCTATCGCGGCGCTGGTCAGGCGGGCAGTGGCTAGCTCCCTGCTTTGAGGGTGAAGGAGATGTTGATGTCGCCGTTCAGCGCATCGGCAATCTTCTGGAGTGAGGTGAGCGTGGCGGCGACGTGGCCGGCCTCGATTCGAGCGACTACGGGTTGGCTCGTGCGCATTCTGAGGGCGAGTTCGCGTTGGGAGAGGCCTGCTGCTTCTCGTGCGTCTCGGACGATTTCTCCCACCCGAGCGGCGAGGGAGGCTTGCCGGTAGGCGTGTTCGAATTCTTCGCGTTGCTCGGTGGTCATTGACGCAAGCCGTCGTTGGTGAAGTTCGCTCATGGTGATGCGAGTCATGGTTCGTTCCTTTCGCCGTGTTCGTGGTCCGCGATGCATGGGCGCATCGCTTGTCGTGCCCTTTGGACTTCGTGTCGTTCGTTGTTACGTTGCTTACGGAAGGTGGTGAGGAGCACAGCCCGCCGGTTCGGGGCAAAGTAGTAAGCGATGCGCCAAGCCACCCGGTCGATGTCGAAGCGAAGCTCGTAGAGCCCATCGCCGAGCGATTTTGACCAGGGCTCCCGGATCGCTGCTCCCATACGTTCGAGTCGGTCTATCTGCACGCGCAGGGTTGCGTAGTTCGCGTCGGTGAGCGAGTCGATCCATTCTTCGACCTCCGTTTCGAGTTCGACTTCCATCGTCAACGATATCTTAAACGATATCGCCGGCGTGGGGGATTCGGCCGATATTGCACGACGGTCTGCATAGCCCGAGTATGACCAAACAGGCCAAACAAGGCAAGGAGTCGCGCTCGCTGAGTTAGCTGAAGGGTTGCAGGCCGGGGGCGCGGGTTTTGAAGATTTCGGTGGCGAAACGGTCGCCGAGTTTGGTGGCGTCCCAGCGCTTGCCGCCGTTGAGGATGGTGATGTCTTGCGTCCAGCCACCCATCAGAGAGAGTCGCTCGCCCATGGCCCGTATGATGTGGCCGCTCACATGGCTGGCTTCGTCGCTGCACAGCCAGGCCACTACCGGTGAGCACAGTGACGGGTCCATGGCGTCGAATTCGTCATCGCCGTACTCGTCGGGCTCACGCACTGCGCTTCCGTCACCGGCAACGCCAGCTGACAGGCGAGTGATGCCGCCAGGGCTGATGCAGTTCACCGTCACGCCGATGCGGGAAAGCTCCAAATTCAACGTGAGTGTCAGGCCGGCGAGAGCGGACTTGGCGGTCGCGTAGTTGGTCTGGCCGAAGTTGCCAAGCAGACCTGCACCCGAGGTGGTGTTGATGATGCGGCCAAAGACCTTGCCGTCGCCAGCTTTGGCCCGGTCACGCCAGTGCTGCGACGCGGCCCGGCACAACAGCCAAGATCCACGCACATGCACCCGCATGACCAGATCGAAGTCGGCCGCCGACATGTTCCAGATCACGCGGTCACGCACGATGCCTGCGTTGTTCACCAGGATGTCGAGCCGACCGTATTCATCGATGGCCTGCTGCACCATGGCGGCCGCTTGCTCCTCATCGCTGACGTCGCCGTAGTTCGATGACGCCACGCCGCCACGGGACCGGATCAAGTCGGCAACAACGTCCGCGTCACGACCGGATCCTTCGCCACCAACCGATGACCCGAGGTCGTTCACGATGACCGTTGCACCGTGCTTGGCCAGTTCGACGGCGTGGCCTCGGCCGATGCCGTGACCGGCGCCGGTGACGAGCGCGATCTTGCCTTCGAGAAGTCGTCCCATGATATGGCTCCCTTTCGTGGCCGTCGCTGACGGTGCGGCGGCGGTTTCGTTCGCGTTTGACACTAGTGTCAGATACCGTACCGATGCCGCCTTGGGGGCGGCGACGAGTTCTCTGTCGAATCTGCTTACCTGGAGGTTGTCTCGATGCCCATCGCACTGACTGAGGATCGTCGGGAGCTCTCGTCCGTTGCCCGCTCCTTCCTCGCTGATCGCGACGCGCTCGGTGCTGCGCGGGCATTGCTCGACGCACCGGCTGAGTCATTGCCAGTCTTCTGGACAGAATTGTGCGGCCTTGGCTGGACCGGCCTGCACCTGCCCGAAGCGTTCGGCGGCTCGGGCTACGGACTGTCCGAATTGGTCTGTGTCATCGAAGAACTCGGCCGCGTCGCCGCCCCTGGCCCGTTCCTGGCTACCGTTGCCGCCTCGGCCACAATCGATGCCGTAGGTTCAGACGCACAGAAGGCGGCCTTCTTGCCGGGCCTCGCGGACGGTTCCGTTGTGGGTGCACTCGGCCTGGGCGGGACCTTGACTCGTGCCGCTGACGGCACGCTCAGCGGGGCGTCGGGTCTGGTGCTCGCCGGCGGGCTGGCGCACGTCTTCCTCCTGCAGGCCGGTGATGATCTTGTCATCGTTCCGGCGGCGGACGTCACCGTCACGCCGCTCGGGAAAATGGATCCGACCCGCCGCGTTGTGCGTGTCTCAGCCGTGGGAACCAGCGTCGTCCCCGATGATCATGTGATCGTCGGGGGCGCACGGGTGGCAACCACGGTGCTCCGAGCGCTCGCCTCGGCCGAAGCTGCCGGTGGCGCGGCGGCCTGCACCGAAATGGCCGTCGCCTACGCCAAGGTGCGTGAGCAATTCGGCCGCACCATCTCGTACTTCCAGGCCGTGAAACACCATTGCGCCAACATGCTGGTCGATGCCGAACTTGCCGCCGCAGGCGCGTGGGACGCGGCTCGAGTCGGCGTGACGGGCGACCGTGGAGCGCTGACGGCGGCCTTGGCTGCCGCCGGGGCCATGCCCGGCTATCGGCGTTGCGCCGAAAAGAACATCCAGATCCTCGGCGGTATCGGGTTCACGTGGGAGCACGACGCGCATCTCTACCTGCGCCGTGCGGCAGTTCTGGCTGCGATCACCGGAGCCGATCACGCCGCGCTGCTCGATGCTGCGGCACTGATAGCGGCCGGTGTCGACACGGACGAGAGCGTGGAACTGCCTGCCGAGGCCGAAACCTACCGAAGCGAAGCCCGTGCATTCGGCGCGAGCTACGCGGCGTTGCCGGCGGCCGATCGCATTGAAGCGATGATCCAGTCCGGCTACTACATGCCTCATTGGCCCAAGCCCTACGGTCGGGCCGCGGGGCCGGTGGAGCAGCTCGTTATCGATGAGGAATTGCCCGACCTCGAGCGTCCGAATCTGGGTATTGGCTCGTGGGTGCTACTGACGCTCATCCAGCACGCCACCCCTGAACAGGCCGAGCGCTGGATTCTTCCCAGCCTGCGTGAGGAAATGCGATGGTGCCAGCTGTTCAGTGAGCCCAACGCCGGTTCCGACGCGGCCGCGATCGCCACCAAGGCCACTCGCGTCGAGGGTGGCTGGCTCATCACTGGCCAGAAGGTCTGGACGAGCGACGCAATGCACTGCAACCGAGGTCTGTGCACCGTGCGTACCGACCCCGATGCCGCCAAGCATGCCGGGGTGTCGACCTTCGCGGTTGACCTGACATCGAAGGGCGTCGAGGTTCGCCCGCTGCGTGAGATCACCGGCGAATCGCTCTTCAACGAAGTCTTCTTCGACGACGTGTTCGTGCCCGATGACGATGTCGTCGGCCCCATCAACCAGGGCTGGACCGTGGCCCGAGCCACCCTCGGAAACGAGCGCGTGTCAATCGGTGGCAACGTTGGCCGCCTCGATCGCACCTCTCCGGCCGAGTTGGTGGCGATGGCCAACGACTTCCACCCCGGTGACTCGGCCTCGTTGGTGGAAGCGGCGTTGATTGCTACCGAAGCCCACGCCATGCAGGCGCTCAACCTGCGCAATGTGATGCGTGCCATCGTCGGCGGCCCGCCCGGGCCCGAAGGTGCGATCACCAAGCTGTTGTCGGCCGAACATCAGCAGCGGGCATCGGGCGCCGCGATGAAGCTGGCCGGCGAGGCGGCCATCGCCGGCGATGACCCCCGCTTCGCCTTCCAATATCTCTTCGCCAAGTGCCTCACCATCGCCGGCGGCACCTCCGAAATCGTCCGCAACATCATCGCCGAACGCATCCTCGGCATGCCCCGCGACCCCCTCGCCCGCTAGAACGAACTGAGGAATCACCTGTGTCTGTGCTTGCTGAATTGCGAGATGGCTCGCTCGTACTCACGCTGAACCGGCCGACCGCCGGCAATTCGCTGAACCCGGCAGTGGGCCAGGGTCTGGTCGACGCGCTTGCCGATGCGGCCACCAATCCCGAGATCCGATCGATCATCGTGACCGGTGCCGGCGAAAAGGTTTTCTGCGCCGGCATGGATTTGAAAGCGTTCGCCGCGGGCGAGGACATGACGCTGGTCGGAACCGGCCTCGCCATGCTCGCGGCCTGCCCGAAGCCCGTTATCGCTGCTGTCAACGGCCACGCGGTTGCCGGTGGTTTCGAGGTCATGATGCGCTGCGACCTCGTCGTCGCTGCCGATCATGCCCGCTTCGGCATCCCAGAGGTCAAGCGTGGTCTCGTTGCCGCCGGTGGTGGCACCACGTTGCCCCGCCGTATCCCGCTGGGCGTCGCCCTCGAACTCGGCCTGACCGGTGAGACGATGTCGGCCGAGCGGGCCATGGAACTTGGTCTCGTCAATCGTGTTGTGCCCGCAGCCGAGGTCATGGACGCCGCGCTCGCGTTGGCGGCGCTGATCAACGCCAACGGTCCGCTGGCCGTGCAAGCCACGAAGCGGTTGATGCTCGAAGAAGTTGGTCAGGACAACTCGGCTCACATTCGTGAAGTCACCGGCCCCGTGTTCGCCAGCGCTGATGCCCGTGAGGGCGCCGTCGCCTTCGCCGAGAAGCGCCCGCCGGTCTGGCAAGGCCGCTAGATGCCCTTCACCGACGCAGGGCTCATCTGATGCACGACACGTACGCAGGAACGGGGATCTGATGCCGCTGCAACCAATACCGAGCGTCAACGAAGATACGGCCGCTTTTTGGGAAGGCGGAGCGACCGGCCAGTTGATGATCCATCGCTGCCGCACGTGTCGAGCCTGGTTCCATCCACCCGCACCCGTGTGCGCCGAGTGCCTATCGCTCGACGTGGGCCCCGAGGCTGCATCGGGCAAGGCAACGGTGGTGGCCTATTCGGTGAACTATCAGCCGTGGGCCCCCGACATGGTGGTGCCCTACGTGATTGGTTACGTGCTGCTCGATGATGCTGCGCCGGTGCAGCTGACGACCCGTTTCGTGGACGTGGCGCCAGAGGACATGGCCGTCGGTATGCCCGTCGAAGTGGTGTTCGAGCAGCACGAAGACATCTACCTGCAACTGTTCCGCCCGGTCGCAGCGTCCGGCACCACGACCACGAAGGACCAGGCATGAGCCGCTATCTCGGTCTCCGTATCGGCGAGCGTGACACCGTGATCTCCGGCATCGGTCGCTCGGCTGTCGGCCGCAAACTCGGTCGTACGGGTCTCTCGCTCACGGTCGAGTCCTGCCTTCAAGCCATCGCCGATGCCGGCCTCACTCGTGATGATATTGATGGCCTCTCGACGTATCCGGGCTTACAGGATGCTTCGCCCGGCATGTCGCCCTGCGGAGTCAGCGACGTGCAGGATGCGTTGCGCCTCAAGCTCAACTGGTTCTCCGGTGGTGCAGAAACCCCGGCCCAGCTCGGCGCTGTCTTCAACGCCGTTGCCGCCGTTTCGGCCGGGCTCTGCAATCACGTTCTCGTGTATCGAACCGTCACCGAGTCGTCCGCTCAGACCGCAACGCGCAGGGCCAGCGTCGTCGGTTCCGGTGCAGCGCGTGTCGGTGGATTCATGCAATGGATGGCCCCCTTCCAAGCCGTGTCGGCCGCCAACTGGATCGGCGCCTACGCCCAGCGATACATGCACGATTTCGGATTGACCAAGGAACAACTGGGCCAGATCCCGCTGAATCAACGTCGTCATGCCCAGCGCTACGACAAGGCCATCATGCGTGATCCGCTCAGCATGGAGCAGTATCTCAACGCCCGCATGATTTCCTCGCCCCTCGGTCTGTACGACTGCGACATCCCCTGCGACGGCTCGGCCGCGGTCGTCGTCTCCCGCGCCGATTTCGCGCCTGACCTGCCCAATGTGGTGCGCATCGAAGCGATCGGCTCGGCGCTCACCGGCCGCAATTCGTGGGATCAGCGCCCCGATGTCACGGTCTCTGCCGCTCACGACGCGGCGCCTATGATGTGGGCGCGCACCGACCTGAAGCCCGCCGACGTCGACACGGTGCAGCTCTACGACGGGTTCTCGTTCCTCACCATCACCTGGCTCGAAGCCCTCGGGTTCTTCCCCAAGGGCGAAGCCGGCCCGTGGCTCGAAGCAGGCGAAGCCCGTATCGGGATCGGCGGCGAACTGCCGTTGAATACCAACGGCGGTCAACTCTCCGGCGGACGGCTCCACGGCTACGGCTACCTCTACGAAGCCTGCGCCCAACTACGCGGCATCGCCACGGGCCGCCAAGTAGAGGGCGCCGAAGTTGCCGTCGTCGCCGCCGGTGGCGGCCCCCTCGGCGGCTGCATGCTCCTCACCAAAGATCGCTGACGCTCCATCTGTGGTGGCTTCGAGTTTTCACCGCGCTGCTACGCGTGGCCGTAGAGCCTTCTGAGGTCGACGAGTTGCACATCAGAGCGTCGGCTGATGGCGCGCTCGAGTTCTGCTGTGAACCCGGCGCGACCGACGAGGAGTCGTTTCACTGACGCAGCGCCACGTTCGCCGAGCAGCATTGCGACGGCATCGAGGCGATCAAGCTCGGTCACTCCGACCCGTTCAGTTCCGGCCTTGACCTCGCCGATCGCATGCACCTGATCCTTGCCGTGCGGCCCTGGTTCAAGGGCGACGAGGTCGAGCTGGAACCGGTTCCCGCCGGCCGACAGGGTGCCGGAGCCGACAGATCGTGGATTGCCACCAATCTCATCCGGCTTGGCAAAGGCGAGCGCCCATTCCGCTGCCATCCATTCGAGGTGAGGACCGTAGATCAACCGCGCAACGCGCTGTCGCGTGTCACGTACGACATCGCTTGCGAGTCCTCGGTTCAACCGACGTTCTTCGGGTTCGATTACGATTCGGTGGAGTCGCAACATCGGTTCACTCAAATGAATCGTCGAGCGACCGACGTGAAACGGATCCGGCCGATGTTCGATCCAAGCTCCGTCGGCAAGCACTTTGAGCGGAAACGTCAACGCAGCATCGGCCCGACCGACCGCGGCCGCTATCTCACCACGCCGATGATGGCCATCGGCGACCGCAGCCAGCACACTCCAATACAACGCCCGATCAGCAAGCACCGTGTCCTCGCCGACGAGCACACGACCCTCACGGTAGAGCGGTGAGCTTGGGTTGAGGACATGCTTCGCCAACCAGCTGTCAACGTCTCCTCGCTTTGGTGCGCATCCGGCAAGCGGGAGGTAGCCCGGTGTCCCCCCGACCAGCGCATGAAGTCGGAAGGCCGCATCGAGGTTGTCGGCGAGCCCCCAATAGGCAGCGGCGTCCCGGTAGCCGAACGGCCCGACCGCTAACTCCAGCGATGCTCGGCCGCGAAGCGGTGCATCGCCTGCAAGTAACTGCCTGATCTGCGAGTAGGACGAGCCACAGAGGATGAGCCGCGTTCGGCTCTCTCGCGTGCCCTTCGGAGAAAGCAGGGACTGGATGATCGACGGGATCTCTGGCGATGTGTCAACGAGATACCCGAACTCGTCTATTGCCACTGTTCTGATGGTTTCGTCGTTGGTGGCGAACAGCGCCCGCATCGCCGTCGCCCAGTTGGGAAACGAAATGTTCGGCGTTCCACTCCACGCCGACCACGCTTCGGAGAAGGTCAGGAGATTTTGCGTCGATGACTGCTGGAGCGCCTGCCAATAGAATCCGCCGGTGGCTTGGCTCAGGGCTTCGAGGAGCGCCGTCTTTCCCTGCCGTCTACGTCCGTACATAATCGCCAAACCGGCGGTTGGTACAGGTGGGTTCGTGTAGGCGATGAGGGCATCCCACTCCCGACTACGGCCGAACAGCCAAGATGGTGCTTCTATTGTCATTCCACTTATTGTAGCTGAACTTACATAGGGATGCAGCTCGACGGCAATGTGCTCAGCCGAGGGCGCCGGACTCGCGAAGGGCAGAGATGTCGTCCCATTCCATGCCGGCGTTCATGAGTAGCTCCTCGGTGTGTTGACCGAGTTCGGGGGAGGGGCCTTGGGGCACCGTCGGGATGTTGTCGAAGTGCATCGGGGCCGAGACGATGCGGAATTCGACGCCGCTGTTGTCGGTGATGGTCGGCAGGTAGCCGTTGGGGCCTACCTGGGGGTGCGAGTGCACTTCCTTTACGTCGAGCACCGGGGCCCAAACACCACTGAAGTTGGCGAGCCGGGCCTTCCACTCCTCCAACGTCGACTCAGCGAAGATGGCGTCGAGTGTTCGGACGCATTCCTCTCGGTTGGCGTAGCGCACGCCCATGTTGGCGTAGCGCTCATCGGCGACCAGCTCGGGGCGATTCATGACGCCACACAGTTCGGCCCAGAAACGGTCGGCCTGCAGCAGCACCAGGTACAGCCAGCGATTGTCGGCGGTGCGATACCAGTTCACGACGGGGTTGCTGGGCGAGACACGCTTGGACATCATCGGGCTCGCTTGGTACGGCGCGCTCACGAGGTCGGGCGACATTGACCACATGGCGGTGTTGAGCAGCGAGACGTCAACGATCGAAGGTTGGCCAGTGCGCTCACGCTTGAACAGGGCGGTAGAGATCGCACCAGCCAGCGTGGTGCCACCCTGCAGGTCGTAGAACGCCGGGGGCTGCTGTGGGGGAGCGTCGCCGTCAGTGGAGTCCTGCAGGCGCTTGGCGAAGCCTGAGGACGCCCAGCCGCAGGCCAGGTCATAGCCGCCAGTGTTTCGCATGGGGCCCTGATCGCCCCAACCGGTACCGCGGGCATAAATGATCTTTGGGTTCACCGCCCGCAGGTCTTCGACATCGAGGCCAAGCTTCTTGCGCACGTTTGGCAGATAGCTGGTGAGGAAGACGTCGCTGGTGGCCGCCAGGGTGCGAATGACCTCCGCGCCACGGGGGGTCGTTAGGTCGACGGTAATGCTCAACTTGCCCCGATTGGGGATCTCGTTGAAGGGGTTCGGGCCATTTTTGGGCAGGTTGAGCAGATTCTTGAGCGCTCGCTGCGGGTCACCTGTGGGGGGCTCAACCTTGATCACTTCGGCGCCGAGATCGGCAAGGATCGCCCCGGCTGCGGGTACGAACGTCCACGCGGCAACTTCAAGAACACGGACACCTTCGAGCGGCTTTGACATGAACAAATTCCCCCTGAAATCTGCGGACGGCCCGGTCTCGCCGCACTGAGGATTTCAGTCTGACACAAGTGTCAGGTACGTTCCCCTGTGTACCGTCGTTGACACTGACTATCCGCCCGGGGGCGGGGAGAAGGACAGAACATGGCCGTCGAGCGTTTTCCCATTGAGGCATCACACATCTTGATGTTTGCCCGTGCGATTGGGGATGAGAACCCGGCCTACACCGACGCAGCATCCGACGCGGCCAAGGCCCTTGGCGGAGTCATTGCCCCGCCAACGTTCACCATGTCGGCTACCCAGTTCGACCCCGCGGCCATGCTCCGCCCCAAGCTCGACGAGCCCTGGTTCGGTTCAGGAGCAACGCCGTCGGGTGCCGAGATTGCCCGCACCGGAGCGCTGCATGCCGAGCAGCACTTTGAGTACTTCCGCCCGGTTCTGGCCGGCGAAGTGTTGACCCTGACCGAGCGTGCCGGTACCACGTGGACCAAGATGTCCAAAAGCGGCGGGAGCCTCGTCTTTGACGAACGGTTCCATGACTACTGCTCAGCAGAAACAGGCGATGTTGTGGTGACCGCCCGATTCGTCAGCGTCATTCCCATTCCGGCGCCATCCTCGGAGGCATGACATGACCATCGAACTTCAGGTTGGCGATTCCCGTACTGAGACGGTGCTCGAAAACATTTCTCGCACCCGCATCGTCATGTATGCCGGGGCGTCGGGTGACTACAACCCGCTTCACTCTGACGAGATCTACGTGACCCAGGTTGCCGGTTATCCGACGGTGTTTGCCCACGGCATGCTCAGTATGGGTGCCACCGGCAAGGTACTGACCGACTGGGTCGGGGCTGGCAAGCTCAAGCGCTTCGGTGTTCGCTTCGTCAACCAGGTATGGCCCGGCGACGACTTGGTCGTCACGGCCACGGTCGATGCCTTGCACGACGAGGATGGCCGACCCGTCGCGGACTTCACCGTCACCACGTTGAACCAACACGGCAAGCCTGTTGTTACCGGGACGGCTACCGCTTTCCTCGACTGAACCGACACTCTCACGAGGCCAGTTACCGCATACCACCGTCGACGGGCAGAATGGCACCGGTGGTCCAGCTGGACGCGTCACTGGCGAGGTAGAGGGCGGCACCGATGACTTCGTTGGGCTCGCCCGGGCGTTGCATGGCGAAGGTGTCGCGCATGTTGGCGCGCACCGAGTCGAGATCCCACGCCTCGGCGATGTCGGTGAGGAAAGGGCCGGCCTGAATGCAGTTGACCCGCACGGAAGGGCCGAAGGCGTGGGCGAAACCAATGGTCATGGCATTCAGCCCGGCCTTGGCCGCGGCGTACGGAATGATGGTCGGGGCGGGCCGCACGGCACCGCCACTGGAGATGTTGATGATCGATCCACGACCGGCTTCAGCCATGCGCGTGCCGACGTTGGCCATGAGGCGGAACGGGCCCTTTAGGTTGACGTCGAACACCTTGTCGTAGAGCGCCTCGGAGTGATCGGAAAGTTTGCCGTAGAGCGGGGACATGCCGGCGTTGTTGACCAGCACGTCGAGGCGGCCGAAGCGCTCGTAGACGGCGTCAACCATGGCGTCGATCTGGTTCCAGTCGCCCACATGGCAGCCGATAGGCATGGCCTGGCGATCGGTCGTGGCTTCGATCTCGCGGGCGAGTTCCTCGCAGTTGGCCAGCTTGCGGCTGGCGATGACGACGTGGGCGCCAACCGCCGCAAACGCCTTGATCATCTCCCGCCCAAGGCCACGGGAACCGCCCGTCACGAGAACCACGCGATCGGTCAGGAGGAACAAGTCGCGAGGATCAGCAATCGGGTTCGTCACGGCCGAAGCCTACGTGCCGGTCTTCATTGCATTGTGGTCGAAGCGGTCTTCCCCGCGGTGCTCGAGACACCCACCCAAGCTCGCCGCTTTCGTCGGCTCCATCGCCTAGCATGCGGGCTCAATTCTGGAGGGTGATCCCAACCCAAATGCGGTCGAGTATTCTTGCGGGAGTAAGCCACGTGACGCTCTCTCCTCGGACGGATGAGCGCGGACAATTGACGGAGGTCTTTCGCTCGCGTTGGATCCCAGACTTTCAGGCCGTGCAATGGAATGTGGTTCGGTCCGTTCGTTCCACCCTTCGAGGAGTCCATTGCCACGTCGATCACACCGACTACCTCACGATGATCGACGGTTCCATGATGCTCGGGCTTTACGACCTTCGGCCCGGATCACCTACCGAGGGCACGGGGGAGCTGCTGACGCTGGATGCTGCCATGTCCTCGGTCCTCATCCCGCCCGGAGTCGCCCATGGCTTCTACTTCGAGCACGCGGCCACGCTGCTCTGCGGCGTCTCGCACGAGTGGAACCCAGCCGATGAGCTCGGTTGCCGGTTCGACGACCCCGAACTCGGCTTGGCCTGGCCATCGTTCGAGCCTTTGCTCTCTCCTCGGGATGAGCAGGGAGGTTCACTCAGCGAGCTTCGCCACCTCGTGCGAGCAGCATTCGCAACACTCGATTTCTGACGGCGCGGTCACGCATTCGAACGGCTCGGGTCGCGGCGAGTTCCCGAAACATCTCGTTTGCGTGGTCACGCTCACCTAGCGCCTCGGCGGCGTAGGTCTCTTGGGCCTTTCGTTCTGCCTCAACCCGGTGCAGTTCTGCCGATTGTCGAGCCAATTCCGCCGTCGTTCGGTCAAGCTCGACCTGAAGCGCTGCGAGTTGCAATTGGACGCCTGTTAGCTGATGAGCGGCTTGGCTGGCCTCGCTGGCGGAGTGGACTCGTTCGGCGGTCCAACGATCGCGTTCTGCTTGGACGCCGGCCAGTAGCTGCGTGAGCACAATCTCGGAGCGACGGGCGGCCGCGGCCGAACGCCGGAAGGCTGCGATAGCGTCGTCCCGGAATGATTTCCGACCCTCGTCCGTTGCCAGCCGATGTGCCCACATGGCCACTTCGTCAGCACGCTGCTGGGCAGTCATCGCCTGCCGAAGGGTGTCGGGGAAGCGCAACACGGTCAACCGGTCGGCCGCACCGGCACGGCACCACGGCTGGGAAAGGAACTGCTGCACCATGTACTGGTCGGTGTAGGTGCCCGTCGGGGTCGACCGCCAACCGTAGGGTAAGCGGCGGTAGGCCTCCAGCGTGTGTGCGAGACCGGTAAGGCTGACCAAGCTCATGGCAAACTCAAGGCGTGCGGTCTCCGGATCCGCGAAATCAACGGGGTCACTGCACAGGGTGCCATGCTCGTTGATGTAACCGGGCGCACCATGGGTGAAGTCGAGTCGGGCGAGCGCATCGAGCATCACCTCGACATGCTCCGGCAGCATCAGGTCGTCGTCGGAAAGGTACGTGACGATGTCCGCCGCCCCAACGCTCGAAAGATAGCGGTCGCGGTGCGGTTCGCCCGTGCGACCAGCCTTAGGTAGATCGAGAAAATCAATCCGATTGTCAGCGGCGATGAACTCGGCCATGACATCTCGGGTGTCATTTCCAACGCCATCGCCTAACACAGCGATTCGCACATCAGACACGGTTTGCTGCTGAGCGCTACGAATTGCATGGGGCAGCATCAGTGCATGGTTGTGCGTTGGAATCATGATGATTGCCCGGCTCATGCCAGGCCCGCTATGACTCGGGCGGACGCTATAGCTGCAACGATGCGCGTAGCGTCCTCGGCCGAACTGACCGGTCGTGGCCCGCCATCGAGATAGCCGACAAAGGCCCGCAGCTCAGCCAGTAGTGGCAATTCCCCGGACACCGGGACGATCTCGCACGCCAGCGCGCCATCAGGGGCGCGGTGATACACGCTCGCCGCGTCCCCCCACCCGCCGTCAAGCACCGCCGTCGCCTCGCTGCCGAGCACTTCGATCCTGCGTTCGGCCCGACTGCTGCGGCTTGAGATGTGGAGGTGATGCCAGGCGATCGATGTTCTGCCACTGACCGTGAGATCGAGGTGCCGCCCACGTCCAGAACAGACTGCGACTTCAGGCAGAGGCACTTCGCCGAGGATCTCCAGCGCGATCGATAGGTCATGGGGAGCAAGAATCCCCGCAGCGTCCACGTCGTCGTGGGCAGAGTCGCCGTCGATGCGAACCGTTCGTAGTCCTTCGGGCGTTCCCAGCCGACCTCCTCGCAGCAGCTGGCCGAGGGTTCGGACGCCGGCCACGTAACGCCACTTGTCCATGACGAAGATTCGGTCGCCTGCCCGTTCGGTGAGTGAGCGGGCCGACGCCAGGTCAGTGACGAACGGCTTCTCGACAAAGATCGCGACGCCAAGCGGCAAGACCGACTCAATGATCGAAGAATGCAGCGATGTCGGAACTGCGATCACTATGCCATCCACCGCCGGGAGTTCTTCGATGTCGTGAACGATCGTCTTGGCGCCACCGAACAAGGCGCGATCGCTAGAGCCCGGACTGTTCGGCACCACGACATGCACTTGGCACCCTAACTGCCGAAGGTCACGAAGGATGTTTGCGCCCCATCGTCCGCAGCCGATAAGTCCGATGCTCTTACTCATGGCGTCTGCTGGGTCTCCTTCCGTGCTTGAGACGGGAATCGTACGTCTGCCAGGTTGGAAGATACGGACCGCTAGGCCGTTGCGGCCGAGGTTGTTTCGAGGCGCCTGAGGCTCGACCAGAGGATCTTGCCGATGTTCAGGTGGAGGCGTTCGGCATCCATGCCAGCGCCGTAAAGGGCTCCGTAGTTCCATGAGCGCTCCATCATGCTCATGGTGATCAGGCCGAGAGCGGTGGGATCCGGAACGTTGGCGTCGCGAACGGCGGCCAGCGCTTTGCCGAGTCGGGCACAGGTGCTGAGGTGGCGCTTCATGCCAGCGGTGCGAATCTCTTCGTCATCGTGGGCTGCTTGGGTCCAAGCAAAGGCGAAACTGCCCTGCACTTCGAGAAACGTGAAATACTCGGCGACCCACTGGATCGTGCCTTCCTCGCTGACGATCATTTCCGGTACACGGTCGATCAGCGCTTCGGATTCTGTTGAGGACTGGGCACCGGCGGCCAGCATGATGTCGCGTTTGGACGGGAAATAGGTGTACACCGAAGCACGCGAGACTTCGGCGAGACGGGCGATCTCGTCGATCGTCGTGCCGCTGTATCCCGCAGTCAAAAAGGCCTGGCGGGCCGCATCGAGAATACGCGCGATTGTGCGGTGAGCGCGGGGCCCGAGGTCGGCGGCAGGCTGGCGCATCTCGGCTGGGACGAGGAAGGCCTCGCCTTTGCCTGCTCGTTTCGTACGGGTCATGCCCACCTTCTGCTCATCTCACAGATGAAACTACCCGACTCCGACCCAGGTTTCGGGCTTGCTGCGCTGACGGGACGTCTAACGGGCCCGTTGTTTGGCGCTGAGTTCGTGGTGGCGGGCGAACATTTGAGCGGCCTTCTCGGCAAGTTCGGCCGGCACGTTCGGATACACGGGTAGGCCCTTGGACTTCGAGGGAAGGGCGACGGTTCCACTGCCGAAGGCGGTTTCGGTGCCGCGCTGGTTGACCATGTGCATCTCGATATCCACGACGTGACGGCCGTCGGCATCAACGCGCTTTGCGGTAACCTTTCCGGTGAGGAACTGGGTGTCGCCTTGGTAGTTGAACTTGCGGATGGAGTCATCCATCTTGACGACGATGGCGTCGTCACCCATCCAGTCCGACAGCATGTGCCAAAACCAGCACTGGCGCATGACTCCGTAGTCATAGGCCATGGGGTTGCCAATGGCCTTGGCCCACTCAGAATCCCAATGCAGGCGTTGGGCGACGTCGTAGATGCCTTGCGCGTTCTTCACATAGAACGGAGCGATGCGCTTGCGGTTGTCGTAGCCGAGGCGTGACGCCCGCAGGCCGTAGGGCACGAAGCCGTAGCCGCCCGCGTGGACGGCGATGATCTCGGTAACGGTCAGCGGCCCCTTTACCATCGGCTGTAATTCGTCGCCCTCTGTGACGTCATCCCACCAGCGCTTCTCGGCGCCGAGCGGCTTTTCGGCCGCGTAGATGGCGTCGATCTTTTCGTAGTCTTCGTCGGTGTAGGTTGCCGCCTCAAGTTCGGCGTACTTGCCCTTCTTGCGGGCCGTGTCGCGCTCGGTCAGCACTCGCAGAATGCGGTAGACGCCGACCACTTCACCGCGTTGGTTGATGGCGACGTCACGACGCACGCAGATCACCGATCGGTTGGCGAACTCGGACTGCTTGACGGTGACGCTCTCCTCGCCGGCAAAAGTGTAGAGCCGATCACCAGCGAACAGCGGCCGATACCACTCCCACGAACCGCCCGACACAAAGACGTGGATGCCCCGAAAGACGCTCTTGGTGCCGGCCTTCACTTCGGCCGGAAGCGGGTCACCCAGCATCGGTGTCTTGACGTGCCCGACCATTGTTCCATGGGCGATTTGGGAGCCCCAGCGGGTGGCCGCCCCGTAGTCGTCGTCGGTGTACAACGGGTTCGGGTCGCCCATGCCGCGTGACCAGTTACGGATGGCATCGGGGCTGGCGACACGGTACAACTCCTCGTAGCGCAGTCCGAGGTCGTGGCCGATCAGCAGCCGGGAACGCTCGATGTCTTCGTCGGTGAGCTTGTAGGCGGTGGCCTTCTCGAACTCTCCAGCCACATCGTCGCTGACCTTGAGGCTGTCGGGATTCCCCGATTGATCGGTAGTCGTCACGCGGAAAATACTACCCTATTTAATTTTACAAAACAGCGTGCCGAGGGGCGCGCCGCTAGTCAGCGTCGAGAATGTCCAGCGGCACATCGGCACCAGCGGTAGCCATCCAGCGCATCTGCTTTTCCCAGTGGGCCTTGGCCGCGTCCGCCTCGCCCGCGGCAATGAGCCGCACGAGCTTTGCGTACGACTTCGCCGCTCGGCGCATGAGGGGCGGCGGGCTATCTACTGCCGCATGGACGTAACGCTCAAGCACGATGCGGTGAAGTAGCTGGGAAATGACCGACAGCGTGTTGTTGCCGCTACGCAACAACAGCGTCTCGTGCACGAGCGCAGCAGCGCGACCGAACGCCACCCGATCATCCTTGTCGGCCGCGACTTGGGCAGCCATTGCTGCTGCGGAGAGCGCGGCAAGATCGTCATCGGTGTGCTTTTTTGCCAGCCAGCCAGCCAGGTTTGGTTCGATCAGCGCCCGGGCGGCGTCGAGGTCGGTGGTCGTTGTTTCGCGGAGCTGCAAAACGACGGCCAACGGTTCGGCCAGCCGGTCCAACTCGGGCATCGTCACGATCGGGCCACCGCCGCGGCCGCGTTTGATGGTGATGAGACCCTGCGACTCAAGCACCCGCAACGCCTCACGTAGGGTCGTCCGGGCCACGCCAAGTGACTCGGTCATCTCCTCCTCCGATTGGAGGCGGTCACCGACGACCAGTTCACCGGTTGCGATTTGTCGGCGGATAGCAGCCGCAACGACCTCGCCCGTCTTGGCAGATTGTCTTGGCTGCTTCAAAATAGAACGATCCTTCACGACAGTGGCCGTCCGCGACGGTTTGCGCCGATCTTACGATGCAAACTGACGACTGGAACTCACACTCGTGTCGGCCCGGACCGGTTCGCCAACTTCGGGGAACAGGTCGAGGAACGCGCCGCGCGTAATGCGGTGAACGGTGGCAGCGTCGACACCATCGAGCAGGCCGTGGAGAACCTCCTGAGTATGGCCCCAGGTGCCTTCCATATGGGGGTAGTCGCTGCCCCACATCACATTGTTGTAGCCCATAGCGGTCACGGCGGCGACCGCGCTTTCGTCGTGCTGGAATGACGCGTAGACCTGGGAATACATGATCTCTTTGGGGGAGCGCAAGAGTTTCGGGCGCACCATCGCGTTGTGCTGACGGTAGCCCTCGGTCATGCGGTCACCCAGGAACGGCACCCAGGTCGCGCCGCCTTCAGACACCAGTACCTTCAGGCCAGGGTGCCGGTCGAGCGCACCGGAGGCCACCATCTTCATGGTGGCTCGCTGCCCGGAAAATGTTGTCTCGGTGTAGTTCAACACCGCGCCACCCGGGCCACGGTAAGCGATACCGATGCTCTCGCCGGAGGCAAAATCGACCGGGTCCGTTCCGATATGGAAGGCAATCACCATGTTCGCTTCTTCGCACGCCGCCCAGAACGGCTCCCAGTCGTCACGGTTGTAGTCGCTCACATATTGCGGCGGCGTGGTCGGCAAGAACACAGCTCGGAAACCCATCCCGGCGGCTCGCTGCATTTCATTGATGGCATCCTCGATTGACAACAACGACACTTGCGCCGTGGGCACGAGACGAGGGGAGACGCTCATGATCTCGCTCTTGGCCCAGTTGTTCGAGACCTCAATGGCCGCCCGCAATGCCTCACGAGTACGGAACGACGCGTTCCACATGCCCAACGAGGGGAAGATGACCTCGCCCCACACACCCTCGGAATCCAGGTCGGCCATGCGGGCCTTGGCGTCCCGTGCGCCCGGCGGTCGGTGTGACGCCTCGTAAAACTCCTGCTGGGCCTGGGCGGGCAGGCGGCGGCGGAAGGATTGGCCATCGACATGCACGGTCTCGTGCTGACCATCCGGGTCCTTCTCGGATCGGGGCATCAATTCGGCCAGCTTGGCCGGCAGGCTCGATCGCCAGAGGTCGTCGGGCTCAAGGAAGTGTGAGTCGCCTGAGTTTGCCCAAATCTTGTCCATCGTCGCCCTCCAAAGTTGTGGTCGCCGCCGTTAGCCACCCTAGGTCGGGCCGCGCCGAGTTGCACCCGGGTAGCCTGCGGGTGATGAGTGAAGCGACCGGTCGGGCGTTGGTGCTGGGTGGCGGAGGCGTGGTCGGTATTGCCTGGGAGACCGGCCTGCTCGTTGGGCTACGGGACGGCGGGATCGACGTCACGGATGCGGACCTCATCGTGGGTACGTCGGCTGGATCGACGGTCGGCTCGCAGGTGGCGGCGGGCCGGGATCTTGACGAACTGCTTGCCACGCAGCTCGGTCCGAGCGACGGGCGAATGGAACGTCTCGCGGCCGATATCGACGTCGCTGCCGCCCTCGAATTTTGGGGCTGGCTCGCTGTGCAAACCGAGTTCGGCATCGCCGAATTGCGCGAGATCGGTCAGCGTTCGCTCGCCGCTCGCACTCCCAGCTCGGAGGACCGATTGGAAATGGTCGAAGCCCGGCTTGGGCTTCGCGAGTGGCCCGACCGTGCGCTACGCGTCACCGCGATCGACTGCGAGACTGGCGAGTTCGTCTGGTGGGATCGGTCGGGCTCGGCGACGCTCATTCAAGCGGTCGCATCAAGCAGCGCGGTACCCGTTCTGTTCCCACCGGTGGAGATCGCCGGTCGGCGTTACTACGACGGCGGTCTTCGTTCACCGACCTGTGCCGACTTGGCCGTTGGCTACGAACGGGTGCTGATCATCGCTCCGATTTCGCCGACCGCCGACGCCATCGGCCAGGTTGTGACCGCGACGATCACTGCCGAGACAGCGGCTATTGAGGATGCTGGCGGCCGGGTGTTGTGCCTCCATCCCGATGCCCCTGCGTTGGAAGCGTTCGGCCCGAACTCGATGGACCCCGGGCGCAGGAAACCCGCTGCCGAAGCTGGCTGTCGCCAAGGCCTGGAGTTCGCGGCCGCCGTTCGCTCATTTTGGGAGAAACCCTGAGATCACCAGTTCGTGGTCTTGCCCTTCGGTTCGTCGGCACCAAGGCAGCCACAAGCCGGCCCCCTCCAGGGCCAGCGACTCAAGGAGTTGTGCACAAAGAAATAGTCACCTATTTTCCTGGGCGGGAGGTTGGCGTGGAGAGCATGGATGAATTTCGAAGTCGTGTGTGCGAGTGGCTCACGGCGCATTTCCCGCAGCGCGACCCGAATCGTGATGATGATCGCGTCGACATCATCGCCCGCGCCCCCGACGGCCACCAGGCCCTCGTGGACGGTGGCATTTCGATGCAGCGTCAACTGGCCGCGGCCGGGTTCATGGGCCTGAAGCATCCCACCGAATACGGCGGCGGTGGGCTCACCGCGGCGCACGACCAGATCGTGACCGAGGAGATGCAAGCGTTCGAGTGCCCGTCCATTCGCCCGCTCTCGCTCGGCATGGGGCTCGCCCTGCCGACGTTGTTGAAACACGGCACTGAGGAACAAAAGCAACGGTTCGCCCCCAAGATCATCGCCGGCGAAGAAGTCTGGTGCCAGCTGTTCTCCGAGCCCGACGCCGGCTCGGACCTGGTTTCACTCCGCACAAAGGCCATCCGGGACGGCGACGTCTGGGTGGTGAGCGGTCAGAAAGTGTGGTCCTCGATGGCGGCCGAAGCTCAGTTCGGCATCATGCTGGCCCGCACCGACCCGACGGCGGCCACACCACACGCCGGCATCACCATGTTCATCCTCCCGATGGATCGGGCCGGCGTGACGGTGCGCTCGTTAGTCGACATCGCCGGTGGACATCACTTCAACGAAGTGTTCCTGGAATCGGTTGAGATGACTGACGACGAGATCCTCGGCGAACTCAATAAGGGTTGGCAGGTCGCCACCGGCACCTTGTCGGGTGAGCGAGGCGCATACGTGGGCGGATCTGGCGGCGGACGTCGCAAACGCCAGGTCATGGCCGCGTTGGCCTCGACGCCGGGGGGAGCAGGGCCGGTCGAACGCCAGCGAGCCGTTGACGTGGTCGCCCGTGAACTGCTGCTCGATTGGCTGGTCGCCCGAGTACTGGCGGGAACCGTCGCTGGCGGGAACCCGGTGGCGGGGTCGCTGATCAAGCTGGCCGCCGGCAACCTCGAACAACTGGCGTCGGAGGTAGTCATCGACCTCCTCGGTGCGGCCGGAGTCGCCTGGGCGTCGGATGATCGTGATGGCGACATCGCCTCCCACATTCTTAACGCTGCCCGCCAAGCGACCATCGCTGGCGGTACTCATCAAATCCAACGCAATCTGCTGGGGGAGCGCGTGCTTGGCCTTCCCCGTGAACCGAAGTAGCCCGGAAGGCAACCATGACCGATGCAGCGCAATACGAGACCATCGAATTTTCCGTCAGTGATGACCAGGTCGCCACCATCACCCTGAATCGGCCCGATCGGCTCAACTCGTTCACCGAAACAATGGCCATCGAGCTGACCGAAGTGTGGGGCATCGTTCGCGACACCGATGCCATTCATGCGGTCGTGCTGCGAGCCAACGGGGAGCGGGCATTCTGCACCGGTATCGACATCGCCATCGGCGCATGGTGGATGGACAAGAACATCTGGAACCACATGGACCCGGGCGCCAGCCTCGGTCCGCGGGCGCACAAGGTGTGGAAGCCCGTCGTCGCCGCGATAAACGGCATGTGCGCCGGTGGCGGCATGTACTTCGTCAATGAGTGCGACATCGTCATCTGCTCCGACGACGCCACCTTCTTTGATCCCCACGCTAACGGCGGCATCGTGTCGGCACTGGAGCCGATCGGCATGCTCAAGCGGGGCGTCCCACTAGGGGAAGTGCTGCGATGGGCATTGATGGGAACCGAGGAGCGCATCGGCGCCGAGACTGCGTTACGCATCGGCATTGTCTCCGAGGTCGTACCGGCTGCAGAGCTGCGCTCACGAGCGCAGGATATTGCCGCGCAGATCGCGGCCCGCCGCCCTGAGGCGATTCAGGGCACCGTGCGAGCCATCTGGGAAGCCATCGACATGACCCGCACCACGGCGCTGGCCAACGGTCTCGCCTATACCCACATCGGCAACCCCAAGCGCGACGAACAGGCCGCGACACCTCGGCTGAATCGTCCGCCGACCACCCGCTGACCGATGCAGCCTCGTGGCCTCGTACTTGGATCCTGCTTCACCATGACGGTGGATCAGTGGGTGTGGTGGACTGCGGCTCCGGCGCGCAGGCGCTTCACGAGAGTCGGAAGCATGCGGCGGGCGATTATGGGCGCCGTGTCGAGGAGCTGGGAAAAGTCCCGCTGGCTCACGACCATCAGGGTCATTTCCGTCGAAGCCGACACTTCGGCGTTGCGTGGCCCGCCGTCAAGCAGCGACATTTCGCCGAGGAAGTCTCCCGGGCCGACGTCAGCGACATGTTCGCCATCGCGGTCGACGGAGGCCGTGCCGGAGACGATGACGAAGAACTCGTGGCCGGTCTGACCCTGACGAGCCAGGATGGTTCCTGCCGGAACGTTTGTCTCGGTCATGAGGCTGCGGACCGATTCGAGTTCCTTGTCAGTGAGATCCGCGAAGAGCGGGACCTTCGCGAGCCCATCGTCGACTGACTTGTGGCGATTCATAGTGAGTTCCTCCGCTGGTTTCGGGGCGACGCGGCATAGCTTAGACAGCCGCCCCTCTGGAACCGGGGGAGAACGATCGGACGTTGATGACGTCAATCATCTGTCCCCTCGGTCGGGTGATGGCGAAGACGATGGCATCGGCCATCCACGCAGGTTCCATGCCCGGGCCGGCCACACGGGTGAGGTAGCCGCTGGCATCCCATTCGGGCCACACGCTCTCGATCTCGCCCTCGGCAAAATTGTCACCAAAGCCGGTGCCGCCGACCGAACCGCTGGTGTACCGAACGACCCGGATGTTGTCGGTCTTCAACTCATGGACCATCATCTGGCTGAACGTGTCGAGCCCGCCCTTGGACGCCCCGTACAGCACCATCTGCGGCATGTATTCGCCCACGATTTCGGAGGAGACGTTCACAATGTCGCCGCCACCCGCTGCCCGCATCAAGGGCACGGCCGCCCGGGTTGTGTAGATCGGCCCCAGCATGTTGACGCCAACCACGAAGGCAATGTCTTCGTCGGTCGCATCTTCGATTCGTCGTATCCGGGCGACGCCGGCGACGTTCAGCAGCGCATCAACGTGCCCGAATTTTTCCCCGATCGCCTGGAAGGCCGCTCGCACACTGTCGGGCTGCATCACATCGCACACAATCGCCGTCGCCGCCTCGCCAATGGTGGCTGCTGCTTCGTCGAGCCGTGCTTTGCCGCGGGCCAGCATCGCCACCTGCGCGCCCTCCGCCGCGCAGGCCTGCGCCGCCGCCAGACCGATGCCGACCGAAGCGCCCACGATGACGACCACCTTGTTCGCAAGCTGCTGACCCATGTGGTGCCCCTTTGGATGGACCGTGCCTCCGTGGTGGAAAGCGACCTTTTCGGAAATGAGGTTACTATTTCTCGAACGCAAGCTTTCCCAGGGGGAATCATGACGACGCATGACACGGCAGACCCGACGGCTCGTTGCCCGGTGACGCAGTACGAGACGATCAACGTCGCGAGCGCAGCGGCCGGTTGGCACTTCGACAACTTTGATGCCAAACGGGAGGAGGCACCGATTCACTCTGGCCTTGCCGCAGGTAACGATTACTTCCTCGTGACCCGGCTCGCTGACATTCGAGCGTCGTTCCAGAACCATGCGGTGTTCTCGAACTCGGCGGTGACGCCAACCGATCCGAATCCGCCGTATCGGTGGATTCCCGAGATGCTCGACCCGCCGAGCCATACCAAGTGGCGACAGCTACTGGGGCCGTTGTTCTCGCCGACCGCCATAGCGGCCATGGAAACAAAGATCCGGCAACGCTTCGGTGAAATCCTCGACGAAGTGGCTGGCCGCGGTTCTTGCGATTTTATCCATGATGTCGCGCTGCTCTTCCCCAACACGATCTTCATGGACATCATGGGTCTGCCCCGGGCCGATGCCGACCTGTTCCAGCAGTGGGAAGTCGACATCCTCCACGGCGGTCGTTCCACGCCCGAAGATCAACAACGCCAGATGAACGCCATGATCGCGGTGATGGGCTATTTCTCGCAGCTCATCGCTCGGCGCCGGGCCGACCCGCAGGACGATCTACTCAGCGTGGCGATCGGCTGGAAGATCGATGGCGAACCGATCCCCGACCAAGACCTACTCGACTTCTGCCTGCTGATGTTCATGGCCGGGCTCGATACCGTTGCCGCCCAGCTCGGCTTCAGTTTTTGGCACCTGGCCACCCATGACAGCGACCGACTGCGTGTGGTGGCCGACCCGTCCCTTATCCCGAGCGCGATCGAGGAGTTTCTGCGGTTCTACTCGTTCGTCACTCCTGGACGAAAGGTGATGTCGGACACCGAAATTGCCGGCTGCCCCGTGAAGGCGGGGACGATGGTCTACTTGCCTCTCGTGTCTGCGAACCGTGATCCTCGGGAATTCCCCAACGCCGACACTGTGCTGATCGACCGGGAGGACAACCGCCATATCGCCTTCGGTGTCGGGCCGCATCGGTGCCTCGGTTCGCATCTCGCTCGGCTTGAGCTGCGGGTCGCCATGGAAATGTGGCACGAACGAATCCCTGACTATCGGCTCAAGCCGGGGAGCGAGATCCGTGAGCACGGCGGCCAAATCGGTCTCGACAACCTTCCGCTCGAATGGGACGTCTGACCCGCAATGGATGTCACACGGCATGAAGGACGAGTAGCGCTCGTTACGGGAGCCGCGTCCGGCATCGGTCGTGCGACCGCGTTGCGGCTCACGCGAGAAGGAGCGCTCGTCGTCGCCACCGACGGCAACGCCGCGGGTTTAGCATCGCTCGTCGCCGAAGAGGGGACGATTGTTACGTTCGAGGGGGATCTGCGTTCCTCGGCCTTCATCGATGAGCTTGTCGCGTCGGCCGAGGCGGTGGGCCTGGTGCAGATTTTGGCCAACGTCGCCGGTATCATGGATCACTTCGTACCCGTGGGCGATCTCGATGACGAACTTTGGGACGACGTGCTCGCGGTAAATCTCACTGCGCCGATGCGTCTCTGCCGACGGCTCGTGCCGCTCATGGCCGGTCGGGGTGGCGGCGCGATCGTCAACGTTGCTTCGGTGGCCGGGCTCGGTGGGTCGGGCGCGGGCGCGGCGTATATCTCGTCGAAGCACGCCATCATCGGGTTGACTCGGCACATCGCCTATTCGTATGGGCCCCAGAGCGTCCGCTGCAATGCGGTCTGCCCGGGTGGTGTCGCGACTAATATTGGTACGACTGCTATGCCCACCATCCCGTGGTCGTGGGAGCGTCAACAACTTGGTATTTCGTTGGGCGAACGCACCGCGCAACCCGACGAGATAGCAGCTGTCATCTCATGGCTGGCATCTGACGAAGCCAGCAACGTCAACGGCGCCATCATGACGGCCGACGGCGGCTGGAAGGCGGCTTAACCAAAACGATCTGACTGCGCGCCACCTCACTGCGGGGCTAAATCGACAGCGGGTAGCCGCCGCTGACCTTCAGGGTTTCGCCGGTGATGAAGCTGGCTTCGTCTGAACATAGGAACAGTGTGGTCGCAACGATGTCGCCCATCTGGCCGAGACGATGGACAAGCTGTCGGTTCTCGACGAAGTCGTCAATCATGTCTTTCGGTAGTCCATCGAGGGCATTCTCGGTTGCCATGAGGCCAGGCGCAATGGCGTTCACTCTGATGCGATCAGGTGCCAGCTCTGTTGCGAATGCAATGGTGAGGCCGCGGACCGCGAGCTTGGACACGCCGTAGGGCGACGATGTCATGTAGCCGGCGATGGAGGAAATGTTGAGCACCGCTCCGCCGCCTCGCGCTCGCATCGAGGCCTGACAGGCGACCGTGCAGTTCACAACGCCAATCACGTTGACATTGAAAAGGTCCCGCAGTTCGTTGCGAGGCAGCACGCCAAAGGGCTGGTTGTAGTGCAACAGATGGAGGCCCGCGTTGTTGATCAAGACATCGACCCCGCCGAATTCCCCGACGGTGCGAGCGACGGCAGCGTCGACGGCCACCTCATCTGACACGTCGCAATGCACGGCGATAGCGCGGAAACCGTCGGAGCACAGCTCGGCGGCCGTGCGCTCGCCCGCGTCGATATCGATGTCGGCGATCACGACGGCAGCACCTTCTGCCGTGAGCGCTCGGGCGAAGGCACGACCGAAGCCGATGGCGCCGCCCGTGATGAAGGCGACCTTTTCTGCGAAACGGCTGCGTGCTTCAGTCATGGTTGACCCAATCTGCGAGGTGTCCGAGTATGCCGAGGTCGATGCCCATCGAGTTGGCCACGTCTTGAACGACAGCCAGATCCTTCACCAGGAAGGGGCGTGCACTGGCTTTCATTGTCTCGGGTTGCATCCGCTCGAATAAGGCCAGGGCAAAGCTGTTGCCGCTGCAGGTGGCGAGGGTTTTCGCCAGGATGCTGGGGCTGATCGACATCGCTTTGCCCAGCTTGGCTGCTTCAAGCGCCATCTGCAGGTTGACGGTAAAGAGCAGGTTGTTGATGAGCTTTACGCGTTGAGCGTCACCGATGACCCCGACGTGCAGGATGTTGTCGGCGTAAGCGGCCAGCACGGGGCGAACGCGCTCGATGTCTTCAGCATCGCCGCCGAGCAGCAACGTCAAACGGCCATTCCGGATTGACTCGGCCGTGCCGCTCATCGGCCCGTCAATCACCCGCACCCCGGCAGGCGCACGGGCGTCGAGTTCGACCACTAAGTCGGGGCTTCCCGTGACATGGGTGATGAGCGTCGAACCCGGCCGCATTGCAGCTAACGCCCCGCCGTCGAGCAGCACCTCGCGTACCTGCGCGTCGGAGAACAGGCTCAGAATGAGGACATCGACGCTGCTGGCCAGTGCCACCAGATCGCCCGAGACGGTAAGTCCGGCGGCCTCCAGGTCGGTTCGAGCTTCGGGGCGTCGAGCGAATACGGTGAGGCGCTGACCAGCAGCGGCGAGACGGTCAACCATCGGTCGCCCCATCTGCCCTGCGCCAACAAACCCAACATGCAGATCGGTGTGGGTCACCTGGCCGTTCCTTTGGGTTCGCGGGGGAGTCCAAGTGCGCGTTCGCCGAGGAGGTTGCGCATGATCTCGTTGCTGCCGCCGGAGATGGTGTAAGCCTTGGCGTAGAGCAGTTCGTCTTGCCATGCGCCACCATCGATTGCGTCGGGCGAGTCGGTGGCCAACGTGCCGTGCATCCCCTGGACCGACAGGCCGTAGTTGGCCAGATCCCAGTTCAACTCAGCAAACCCAAGCTTGGTGAGTGGCACATCCATCTCCCGAAACTCGCCTCGGGCGCGGCGTTCGATGGCTGCCCGCGATAGCAGCGTCGCGGTCTCGACTCGCGCGGTGAACGCAGCGATGTTCTGACGTACTGAAGGATCATCGGCGAGGCGGCCGTTCGCGGATGGCGTGCGGCGCACCAACCCGATGAGCGCGTCGAGGTTCTGACGCAAACGGATGACGAGCGCGCCGACGCCAGCGCGCTCGGCCCCGAGGCTGTCGGTGGCGATGTGCCAACCGTTGTTCATCTCGCCGATCATTGCTTCGGCGGGAACTCGCACGTCATCGAAGAACACCTCGTTGAAGTCGGACGTACCGGTCATTTCTCGCAACGGCCGGGTGGTGATGCCGGGGAGCGACATGTCGAGGGCGAAGCAACTGATGCCCGCATGTTTCGCCACACTCGAGTCGGTGCGGGCCAGCAGGTAGCCGATGTCGCTAAAGAAGGCGTTGGTGCTCCAGACCTTCTGCCCGTTGACGACGAACACGTCACCGTCGCGCTGGGCTGTCGTGCGCATCGAGGCGAGATCGCTGCCGGCGTCGGGTTCGCTAAAGAGCTGGCACCACACATGCTGATAGCTACGAATCTTCGGCAGGTAGTACTGGCACTGTGCCTTGGTGCCGAAATGCAACAACGCGTGGGCCGCGAGCGAACCGGCGCCGATGGGAATCGCGGCCCGGGCTCGGGCGAATTCCTCGGTGACGATGAATTCCTCGGCCGCGTCATGGTCGGCGCGACCGCCGTACTCGACCGGCCAACCGGCGCCGTGGAATCCGGCGGCGTACAGGTCTCGGCTCCAGGTTCGCAACACCTCTGATTCGGCCAGATTCTCGGGCGACCGGGTGCCGACGCGATAGGGCAGGTCGGGCGCGTTTGCCGCGATGTAGTCACGCACGTGCTGCCGAAACAGATCGAGATCACTCACCGCAGCTCCTCAAGGGGTCGACACCAACACTAACCTGACGGAAGCGTCAAGTAATCGAAAGAGGACCACATGTTCGATCTGTCTGGTAGGGGAGTAGTTGTCACCGGTGGTGGCCGAGGCATCGGCCGCGGTATCGCCCGCGCCATGGTGCGCAGCGGGGCCAGCGTCATCGTCGCCGGCCGAAGCACTGGCCCACTCGATGAGATGGTCGCCGAGCTGCGTGCTGCCGGCGCCTCGGCCAGAGCCGTCGTCGTGGATATAACTGACGCCGCCTCGCTTGACGCGCTGGTACAGGTGGCGGTGGGGGAGTTCGGTGCTATCGACTGCTGGGTGAATAACGCTGGCAGCGCAAACGCAGCAGATGTCGGGCCGCTGATGGATCTGACCGAAGCAGCCTGGGACGCGGTGGTCGACCTGAATTTGAAGTGGACATTCTTCGCCGCCCAGGCCGCGGCGCGCACCATGATCGGCCGAGGTGGATCAATCATCAACATTTCGTCGCGCAGCGGATCGCAGCCCTGCCCGATGACCGGCCA
>JANNZM010000077.1:0-45764 GCA_031410595.1 Actinomycetes bacterium
GAGCGTAGCGTTCGGGACCGAACACGTTGGTGTCAACGAGCGTCCTGCGGGGACTTACGGCACCCGCTGCAGGGTCGCTGACAGGTGGTGCTGGATGGTTCGCCCGACCGCAGCCATTGTGACGGAGTAGTGCATCGAGTCGCCTTCTATGTCAAAGACTCGGGCCAGCGCTGTCACTTCCTTCGATGACTCGGTGCGGCCGATGGTTGTGGTGTGCAAGTAGAACCGTCCCCCGCCTTCGGAGGCAACGAACTTGCCTTCTTCCACCTCGACGATGCCGGTCGGATGGGCAACGACAAACTCGGTCCGCTCGAGCGACGGGAAGCGCCAATAGCCGACCTCGGCGTGAAGTGGACGGCCGTCATCTTTCGCCGTGGTCTTTTGGCTGTAGGCGAGGAAGGGCTTGCCGACATGACCGAACGTGATCGTCTCGAGATAGTCGAAGGATTTGATGGTCGGGTACTCGCCCGAGCCCTCACCGGTCCAGGTGCCGAGCAGGAACGCAAACGGCTCAATAGAAGGATGCAGCGGCACGGACATGCCACCATCGTGTCAGGTTCGCACAACCGCTTCCGAAATTCCGACGGCTCGGATTTCACCGACGGGCCGGCCGTGGCCGAGAGCGACCTCGTGGGTACGCTCTGCCGCCCAGCGAAGATCGACACCGAGAGCCTGCAGCGCAGCCGCGATGATGGTGGCCCGTGACCGCCAGGCGCCGTCTTCCACCTTGAGGGCTACCGCTCGACCGTCGGAGGTCGCGGCCGCATACACGCCTTCGGCCCCGTCCTTGGCGATGAGGCCCGGTATCTCCTCGATGAAGATCGACACATCACGACCAGTTCCGCCGAGTAGATGCGGATGCTGACGCATGGCCGCGGCCACCTGTCCTTCAGCCGTGTAAGCCGGCGCCAGGGCCAACGTCCGAAACGCTCGGGCGAGTCCAACCAAAGACGTGGCGTGCACCGGCGCGCCACAGCCATCAATACCAATGTGTGCGACCTTCTCACCCGTCAACCGTTCGACCGTCGCGGTGATGTGGCGCTGGAGGGGATGGTTCGGATCGAGATAACCCTCAAGCGGCCAGCCTGCGATAAGACAAGTAGCCAACATCGAGGCGTGCTTGCCCGAGCAGTTCTGCTGCAGTGGCGTCTTGGGTACGCCATCACGAATGGCAGCGTTGCGTGACTCCTCATCGAGTGGCCAATCGGGTGTGTTGCGCAGGTCATCTTCGGTGAGCTGCGCGCCGTCCAGGATCTGGCGGACGCCAACGATGTGATCGCGCTCCCCCGAATGTGACGACGCGGTCAGCGCCAGCAGTTCCGAGGGCAGGACCAAGCCGACAGTCAGCATCGCGACGGCTTGCAGTGGCTTGTTCGAGGATCGCCCGAAGACAGCCTGCTCGGGCGCGCCGATTGACAATGCCGTTAAGCCATCAGCGGAAAGGCCAACCAACGAACCGTGGTGGCGGCTCTCCACCACACCCGAACGTGTCACCTCCGCCAAAACCGTCACGGCTCTATGTCTAGCCGAGGCGAGGCGAAAACACCGCGAGTTTGGGGGCGAGCCGAAAGACACCCGGGCCGAAGCATGCCAGGCGGGTATCGTCGGAGGCATGACTTCCGGGATGCTGCGGCCGCCGTTGCGTACGCAGGCGGCCGTCGCGGTTGGCAAGCTCGCTAGTCGCACCAGCCAAATGCTCGGGCGTGGTCACGGCACAGTCATCGGCGGCAACATCACCCTCAAACTCGACCCGGGCGCGCTGCAGAGCCTGGTTGGCAAGCGGGCGGTCACCGTCATCACCGGCACGAACGGCAAGTCGACCACCACTCGTCTCGTGCGAGAAGCGCTCGGCTCAACCCACAAGACCGCCAGCAACCGCGGCGCCAACATGCCGCCGGGTCTCATCGAGGCCGCCGCCGATCAGAGCGCGCAAGAACTCGTCTTCGAAGTGGACGAGCTCTACGTGCCCCGGGTTGTCGAGTCCACCAGGGCCAGCATTCTGGTGCTGCTCAATCTGAGCCGCGACCAGCTTGATCGCATCACCGAAATCCGCCGCGTCGCCGAGTTGTGGCGATCATTGTTGACCAGGGTTGACTGGAAGCTCACCGTCATCGCCAACGCCGATGATCCGCTGCTGGTGTGGGCCGTCGGTGACTACGCCAGCGTGGTGTGGGTGTCGGGGGGATATCGGTGGAAAGAAGACGCAGCCCTCTGCCCAAACTGTTCCCGAGTCCGCGCTGTCAACGCCGATGGAACCTGGACCTGCGAGTGTGGGCTGAATCGACCAACGGCAACGTGGACACTCGATGCAACCGGCGCCAACGGTCCCCACGGTGTCACTCCGTTCACACTCGGTTTGCCCGGAGACTTCAACCGCTCGAACGCGCTCGTAGCCCTAGCGGTTGCCGCCGAACGCGGCATCGATCCAGCCACGGCCATCGGGCCGATTGAAAAGGTTGTCGATGTCTCGGGTCGCTACGTCACAGCAGATGTTGACGGCCGTGCCGTGCGCCTGTTCCTGGCCAAGAACCCGGCGTCATGGACCGAGCTGTTGTATCTCCTCTCGCACGAAAACGCCTCGGTCGTGTTCGTTTTGAACGCCCGCATTGCCGACGGTCAGGACACGTCGTGGCTGTGGGATGTGCCGTTCGAACAAGCCGCGGGGCGTGCAGTGGTAGCGGCCGGCGATCGACGACTCGATCTTGCCTATCGGCTTCAACTCGCCAACGTCGAGCACACGGTGGCCGAATCGGCGCTCGCCGCCATCAAGAATCTCCCACCCGGCCCCGTCGAGCTGCTGGCGACGTACACCGCGTTTCACGATGTCTTGAAGGAGCTTCATGTCGAATGGTGACCGCCTCTCCATCGCATTGCTCTATCCGACCGTGCTCGGTCTCTACGGCGACCGAGGCAATGCAAGCGTGCTGGCCCACCGGGCCAAGGCCCGCGACATCGACGGCGAGATTCTCGTCGTCGACCCCGGCACGCCCGTACCGGAGCACGCCGACATCTACCTGCTCGGCGGCGGGGAGGACATCGCTCAGACCACCGGATGCGAACTGCTGCGTGCCGATGGCGGATTAGCCCGCGCTCACGCCCGTCATGCTGTCATCTTCGCAGTGTGCGCCGGCATGCAGATTCTGGGCACATCGTTTCCGGCCGATGGGCGCGTCGTTGACGGCCTTGGCCTGCTCGACATCGTCACCACACCCGGCAGCCCTCGAGCCGTGGGTGAGTTGTTGACCGAAGCCGTCGGTGTAGATCTGCCGACCATGACGGGCTACGAAAACCACGGCGGACGCAGTCGTCTCGGCCCGGATCTCAAACCGCTCGGCCGCGTGGTCGCCGGCATCGGCAACGGCGTCGACGACGGTACCGAGGGCGCGGTGCTTGGCCACACGCTGGCCACTTACATGCACGGCCCAGCCCTGGTGCGAAACCCAGCCATGGCCGACCTCCTGCTCGGGTGGGCTGTCGGAAAGGGGCTCCCCCCCATGGACGAGCCCCTTGTCGATGCGCTACGTACGGAGCGCCTCAGCGCCGTAAGGAAGTAGCCCGGTCAGATACCGCCGCTGAACGTGTCACAGTCGTTCATGTTGCCGCGGGTGAGCCCGTTCTGGAACCAGTTCACGCGTTGGGCCGACGAGCCGTGTGTCCACGATTCGCGATTGACGCGTCCCTGGAACTTCTTCTGAATGTAGTCGTCACCAACCTTGGTAGCGGCGTCGATTCCGTCGGCAATATCGGCGTCAGTGAGGTTCTTGATGAAGCCGTCACCAACCGCATGGTTGGCCCACACCCCGGCGTAGCAATCGGCTTGCAGCTCCAAGCGAACGCTGGCCGACTCCGGGCCGGTCTTGTTGCCGGCGCGCTCAACCTGAGCCGATGTGCCGAGCAGGTCCTGAACGTGATGGCCGTACTCATGCGCAAGCACGTAGGCCTGGGCAAAGGTTCCGGCCGACGCGCCGAACTTCGTCTTGAACTCATCGAAGAAACCAAGGTCCAGGTACACGTACTGATCGGCCGGGCAGTAGAACGGACCCATCGCGGATTCGGCCGGACCGCAACCGGTGGACACCTGGTCACGGAAGAAGCGGGTCTTGGCCGGCTGGTACTGCAGGTTCTGGCGGGGGAACTCAGCGGTCCAGAACTTCTGCACGGAGTTGATCGAGGCCAGGAGCGCGCAGTCCTGCTTGGTGTTGGCGTCGGCACCGGTCTTGCAGTTCTCGGAGATCTTGGAGTTGTCGCCCGCTGGCGCTTGAATCTGGCCACCGCCCGGCGAGGTAGGAAGCTGCTGCAGCCCCGACGTGGCGCCACCACCACCGGCGAACATCTTGAACAGCAAGATGCCGATCGTGAGTAGCAGGCCGAGGCCGCCGCCAACGCGGGGAAGGCCCATTCCGCCGCCACCCATCCCGCCCATCCCGCCGGTGCTGGCACCGCTGTAGCTGGCGCCGCCACTTGATCGCATGTCATCTACCTGCGAGGCATCAAGTTGCGCGTTGTTATCGAATTCCATCGGGTTAAGCCTTCCTTCAGCCGGTAGCGGGGACCACCTGCGTACATTCAGTGCTTAACCCTATCCTTCCCGATGCGCCAGTCCGGTCAACTCGCCAGCGGCGTTACGGACCGAGCGTCGGCCTGTGCCAGTCTCTGTCACCATGAGCGTGCTGGCAGCTGCGACGAATGCGCCGCTTGGCGTCGCACTGGCGTTGCTTTCGGCTCTCGTCTACGGGTGCGCCGACTTCGGCGGAGGGCGGGCGAGTCGACTCGCCAGTGCCACGACCGTCACCTTTACCTCGCAGCTCGCTGGCCTGCTCGTCGTGATAATTGCGGCACCAGTCGTGCCGCATGGCCCCATCACGAGTCGCATGCTGATCGCCGGATTCGTTGGCGGCATCGCAGGCGGGGGTGGGGTGATGTTGTTCTACTATTTGCTTGCGAACGGCACGATGAGCATCGTGTCCCCCGTGACCGCCGTGTCCGCCGCAGCCGTCCCAATCATCGGTGGCCTCCTGTTCGGCGAGCGTCCGGGCGTGGTTGCACTCGTCGGCCTCGCACTGGCTATCGGTGCCATCGTGCTCGTCTCGATGGTGAAGGGGGAACACGATCCGCACACCACGAGGACCGTCTTGCTTTCCGTGGCGGCGGGAATGCTTTTCGGTCTCTTCTACGTCGCGCTCTCCCGGTCGGGACCGCGGCCCGGGGTCATCCCGTTCCTCGGCTCGCGCCTGTCATCGTTATCCATCGCCGCTGCCTTCGCGGTGTCACGGAAAGAACCGCTGTTCGTCACCCGCAAGGCCGTGCCGTTGGCTGCGGCGACCGGCATCATGGACATGGTCGCCAACGTCCTCTTCCTGTACGCCAGCCTGGTCGGCCTGCTCACGATCACGGGAGCGATCGCAGCGCTGTACCCGATATCAACGCTCCTCCTGGCCCGCTTCATCGACCACGAACGTCTTCGCCCGATTCAGTGGATGGGCCTGGTGGCCGCTTTGGTCGCCATCGTGCTGATCTCCATCAACTGAACGAGTCGGCATTGGTCACCAACGGATGCGACCGCAGCCGACTCGTTCAGCCCAGCACCGCCACGACGTCGATTTCGACCCGGGCACCGAGTGGCAGACCGGCAACTTCGACCGTCGAGCGCACCGGCGCCGGGGTTGGCATGTACTCGGCGTAGACCGCGTTCATGGCCGCAAAGTCGCCGAGGTCTTTCAGGAACACGCTGACCTTGACCGCATGCGCCCATCCGCTACCGGCCGATTCGAGCACGGCCGCCAAGTTGTCGAGGCAACGACGAGTCTGCACCGATACATCACCTTCCACCAGTTTGCCCGTGGATGGGTCGACGGGCGTCTGTCCTGCGCAGAAGACGAACCCGTTGGCCACAATGGCCTGGCTGTAGGGTCCGAGTGCTTTGGGAGCGTTGTCGGTGTGGCTGACGGTGCGATTCATCGGGCCGTTCTAGCGCAAACGAACCCGCGCTTGCCGGGCGGCCGACAAAGCGTTTCGAAAACCTCCAGCCATGTTGGTCTGCTCGTGGCAGGCTGCCTCACGTGTCGCGCCGAGATCTGCTGACCCTTGTCCTGCTTTCCGCGTTGTGGGGTGCGTCGTTTCTCTTTTATCGGGTAGCCGCTCCGCTGGTCGGCCCGATCGTGTTGGCCGAGGCTCGAACCGTGATCGCGTTCATCGCGCTCGCTCCATTGTTGAAACAGGACCACTGGGCCGCCATACGCAAGCACTGGAAGCCGCTGGTGTTTCTCGGCATCGGCAACGGTGCCATTCCCTACTCGCTCATTGCCTACGCCGAACTCACCCTGACCGCGCCGGTTGCGTCGATCCTCAATGCCACCACGGTCATCTTTGCGGCAGTCATCGCGTGGCTGGTTGTGAAGGAGGCCATGCCGCCCCGGCGCATCATCGGGCTTGCGCTCGGCCTGATCGGCGTGGCCGTCGTCGTCGGCCTTTCCGGATACGCCAGCACGCGCTTGTTCTGGCTGGCGGTCGGAGCGATGATGGTCTCATCCTTCTCGTACGCCGCGTCGTCGGTACACGCCCGCCGTTCGCTGGGTGGGAACCTTCCGCTGACGCTCGCGGCCGGTCAGCAATTGACCAGTTCGATCCTTCTGGCGCCGCTCGCGCTGGCGAAGCTCCCGGCGGCCAACTTCACGCTGCGGGGCGTGCTGGCCATGATCGCGCTCGGCATCATGAGCACCGCGTTCGCTTACATCCTCTACTTCCGGCTGATCACCTCGGTCGGCCCGATAAACACAGTTGCGGTCACGCTGATCGTGCCGGTGTTCGGCACCCTGTGGTCATGGGTGTTCCGCGGCGAGAATCTCACCTGGGGCGCCGGCTTCGGAGCGCTCATCATCGCGGTCGGCGTGGCCCTCGTCACCGGCCTGCGGCTGCCGGGTCGAGCGAGAGTGCCGGCTTAGCCCCACCAGAACGCGGCAGCGATGACGGCATACAACGCGAGCAACGCGGCACCTTCGAGCCAGGTACTTTCGCCGTCGAACACGACGACCATAGCGATGATGGCAGTGAGCAACATCGCAGCTAGCAGCAACGGTGAGAACACCAGCGTGAGCGCAACGGGCGCAACGACATGACTCAGTAACACCAGCAGCGGGGCCAGCACCAGTGCCACCTGCAACGGGGATTGCAAGATGACGCTGACCGCGTAGTCGGCCTGGCCTTTCGCTGCGAGTTGGATGCCCACCACGTTCTCGATGGCGTTGCCGGCGATGGCGACGATCACCAGTCCGGCGAACGCTTCTGAGATGTGCAGCGCTTTAATGAACGGCTCGAGCGCATGCACAAACCATTCCGACACGAATGCCGCACCGAGCCCGGAGATGGCAAGCATGGCGATGGCGAAGCCGAGCGGCCACAGATTGGTGTGCTCGGTGACCGCCGCAGCGTGATGGGCCTTCACACCGGCGCCCGCGGTGCCTGGCTGCTTCTGCATGGCGGCGGGAAGCGACAGGCCGAACACAATCAAAAGTGCGATGGACACAAACAGCGACAGACCCGCTTCATGACCGGCAGCAGGGGTATGGAGTGCTGACGTGAGCGACGGGATCGCAAGGGCTCCGACGGCAAGCAACAGCAGCAGCGAAATCATGCGTCCTTGTTCGGCACCGAATTTCTGTGGGCCGTGCTTCACACCGCCCACCACAAACGCCATGCCGAGGATCAGAAGCACGTTGCCGAGGATCGAGCCGACGATGGCGCCCTTGACCACCTCGGTCAGACCAGCGCGCAAAGCAAAAATGGACACAAACAGTTCAGGCAGGTTGCCGAGCCCGCTTTGCACGACGCCCGTCGCGCCGGGCCCCAGTCGGTCACCGAGCGCTTCTACACTTCGACCAACCAGCACGGCTAGGAGCGCAAGGGCCACGGCTGCCACCGCAAACGGTACGATGTTGCCAGCGCTCACGAAGCGAAACACACCTGCGCCCACCACGGCGACGGCGCACAGAGCGAACAGGCGAAGGTCTGGTTTGGCGAGCTTCATGGCGAGGATTCTTACGCGTCCCGCCCGCCCGTTCCGAGATGCCTCAGGCGGCGACCTCGGCCGGTACCGCGAGGGGGAGGGTGAAGCCCGATTTCAACACGCGCACGCCCACCACGACTGCCGCAAAAACGATGCCGGCGTACATCGTGGTTTGACCGAGTCCGATGCGGTCACCAATGGCACCCTGCAACAGCGCCCCGAGCGGGTACACCAGCCCGAGGATGGTGGTGTTCACCGACACGGCCCGCCCTCGCAACGACGCCGGCGCGCGAGTCTGCGACGCGGATGAGAACGTGATGAGCGCCATCATGTAGAGCCCGCCGAGTACACCGATGGCAATCGCGGTGGGCACGATACCGTAGCGGGACAGACCGCCATAGGCGATCAGCGCAACAGGCATCGTCCACATGACCAACCGCAGCATCCAGCGACCGCCATAGCGCTTGGTCAGTGTGGAAACGGTCAGCGCGCCAAGCACGGCACCGAGGCCCTGGGATGCAACAAGGATCGGCAGGAAGCGCTTCTCGTTGTGCAACACCTTGTTGGCCAAGGCGGGCACAAGTCCAATGAACGGAGCGGCCAGGAACGTGTTCAGCAGCATGGCCCGAGTGGACACCCAAAGCCCCGGTTCGCGGCGTACGAACGAAAAGCCACGCGCCATCGACTGCCACCATCCGGTGTCGGCAACCGCCCGCGCGGGTGTCGGCGGAATGGTGATGAGCAGCAGCGTGATCACGACGGCCAGAAAGCTCACGGTATTGATGAGCAATGCCCAACCGACACTTCCCACTGCGATCACCAAGCCGGCCAGTGCAGGCCCGATCACTCGACCGAGGTTCCACTGCGCCGACCCGAGCCCGATCGCCGCGGTCACTTCATCAGGCGGAACCAGGTCACGCACGATCGACTGGTATGCCGGAAACGCCACCGCGTTCGCCGCGCCGCTTACGAAGACAACGAGCGCGATGACACCGGGCCGCAGGTTCGAGGCGAACGCCAACGCGCAGAGCAGACCGGCGCCGATGGTTTGGAAGAGCGTCGATGCGATCAGCACCGGCTTGCGGGGGAACCGGTCGGCAATTACTCCGCCGACCGGCGACAGCAGGCCGCTCGGCACGAACCCGGCCGCCGCGATGATGCCCGACCACACCGCCTTTCCCGTGCTCTCGGCCACGAACGCGCCGAGCGCAATCGTCTCCATCCACGTGCCGATATTGGAGATGAAGTTGCCCGTCCAATACAGCGTGTAGTCGCGATAGCGGAATGGACTGAACGCACCTTTAGGCATGACGCCCTGCAGGGTATCGGGCCGGGTAGGCCGAAGCTCAGGTGACGAACTGAACCCGGTCGGGCCACACGCGGGTGAGCGGCTGTTGCACGTCGACCTGATCGCCGACCGACGGCAGCGGGCTGCCGAGCGGCACGACGAGCATCGAGGTATGCATGTGCGGCGGCTCGTGAAGGGCCACCCGTCGACGCTCGAAGTGGAACGGACTGCGGCCATCGGGCAGCGGCTGGACACCGTGCGCGGTGCCGGCCGACACCATCACGAGATGCCCGTCCTCATCCACTGGCCAGCGCCGATAGCCGGCGCTCTGCCCGCTTTCCACCGGTCTCACCTCAACGACATCGGCAACCAGTTTGAGATGCTCCTTGTCACCGATCCAGAGTTCGGTGCCGATGCGAGGCCGAAGACGCAGTCGCGGAAAGGCTGGCTTGAGGGCAACGATCTCGGCAGCCGTGAGATGACTCACGTAGACGGTGGCGTCGCCCGAGATCGACTCGAGAAGACTTTGCGCCTCCATCACATTGCTGCCGGCCGGTTGCGGGAGCGGCAGGTGAAGTGCGTAGCCGTGCACATGAAGCCCGGCCGTGTCTGCTGCGGCGGCGACCCGGGAGAGTTCCTCGAGATTGGCTCCGTAGCGACGCATCGAACTGACCATTTTGACGATGACCCGATGTCTGCGCCCCGCAAGCGCGGTCACGTCTGCCATCGAACCAACCGTGAGGATGGTGTCCGGTGACGGCTGCATCCCGGCAAGATCCGACGCGACGATAGGCGTCAGCACGATCTGATGTGGTCCGCTCGGTGGAAGGTCGGTCAGCTCGTGAACGGTTCCGACTGCCAGCTCATCGGCACCAAACTGGGTGGCCAGACCAATGAGTCCCGGACGACCGAAGCCGTAGCCGTTTCCTTTGACGACGGGCACGATGCCCGGGTGCATCGTCCATGTATGCTGTACCCGCTCACGCCAGCCCGATTCCACCATCAGCGTGAATGCCACCCATTCAGCCTATGCGGCCCGGCAATTCCCGAGTTGTTTGATCGGCTTTATCGGATATAGTTCGTGGTATGGCCGGTATCTTCACTTTCCCGAAGCTCGTGAACGAAAAGGCAGCCCGCAGTGCGGCTGGTGGCGTCGTTGTTTTGTGCGCCACGTATCTGGTCAGTGGGTTCCGCTGGCTACTGCCGGCGCTGGCCATCGGGTTCCTGCTCCGGGTCGCCGCCGGTCCGCGCTTCTCCCCGCTCGGACGGTTGGCCGTCCACGTCATCGCCCCTCGCTTTGGCGCCGCCAAGCTTGTTCCCGGCCCACCCAAGCGCTTCGCTCAAGGGATCGGCGCGACGTTGTCGGTCGGTGCCGTGCTGGCCAGTTTCGGGTTCCATTCCACCGGTGCCGCGTGGGTGCTCATCGCGATGATTTTGGTTGCCGCCTCGCTTGAGGCCCTTGCGGGCATCTGCCTTGGCTGCATCATCTTTGCTCAGCTCATGAAGCGCGGCGTCATACCGACCGACGTGTGCGAATCCTGCAACGACATCACCGACCGCTTGATCGCCGCTCGAAACGCGAAGGTCGCGGCCAGCTCGTAAAGTCCGGCGTCACCGGTTCGAGTGTGCGTGCCCGCCACGCCCCTTGCCAAAGTCCGAAGCCGTACGCTCCGTCGTCGAGCACTCGAAGAACCATATAGCGAGCCGGGTCGAGCTTCGGGCGATCCTTCTGCCAGTCCATCAACGCCGGAATGATGGCCGATGCCAACACCGCTCGACGCGCCCGCTTCGAGATGACGGCGGCGAGAAGCGCAAGGGGCCACCAGGCGCGGGTAATTGCAGATGCAATTTGTTTTGCCGCGCCGAGATGACCGTACCGAACCAGGTTGAGCGCGGCCTTCTTCGGCAGGGAGGGCAACTTTTTGGTCAGCGCCACGGCTGTTCCGGCCGCGACCCCAAGGGCTGCGATCGGATGGCCGAGACCCACCAGACCCCACACACCAGCGCTCCATCCGCTCACACCGAGCGGGGCCAGCGCACCCGGGTGCCGGGTCGCCAAGGGTCCGGCGGACTGGCCATAGCCCTGCCGTTGTCTGAGCCACGAAGCCAGCGACGGCCGGGTGGCGTGGTGAACGACGACTGACGGTTCGTAACGCACGATGTAACCGGCATCGACCAACCGCCACATGAGGTCGACGTCCTCGCCCGTTCGCAAGCCCGGGTCGAACCCCCACAGAGTCCGCAGCACATCGGCGCGCACGACGATCGCTGCGGTCGGCAGGTAGCTCACCCGCGTCCTGGCCCGCACGCGCGCTGGCTCGGATCCGAGATCGATCGGCGACCGCACCGCCTCGAATCGCGCCAGCACACCGTCGCCCAGGGTCGCCATAACGCGGGGCGCAACCAACGCGACGCGGCCATCGACGAAGTGGGGCAGCAGTCCATCGATCCACCCGGGTGTGGTCAACACATCGGCATCGACGAACGCCACGAGCGGCGTGGTGACCTCAGTCAAGCCGGTCGTGCGGGCTGCACCCGGGCCGCCGTTGGTCTGACGTCGCAGGTGGACTGCATGAAGCGGAACGGTCGGCCGACCTTCGGGCGACGCGTCGTCTACCACGACCATTCGGGGGCCCAGATCGGCAACGCATACCGGCCCGAATGCGGGTACAACGAATGTGACATCGTCGGCCGTGAAGGGTCCGGGTTCGCTCGGTTGGGGATGGAGAACACCCGCATCGGTGAGCCGATCGATCAGCACGTTGCGGGCCAGATCCTCACCATCTCGCAGGCGGGCCAGCATCTTCACACCGCCCCCGGTCAAGGTGAACAACCGCAGCGGCGAACCGCCCATGATCTGCCTGCCATCACCGAGTATCTGGAGTGAGCGGTCGATGCCGTACTTCATGGCCGGTCCACAACGGCGCCAAGGCTGGCGACCAGGTCGGTCAGCAGGTGGCGACCATGTTGCGCCGTGGCACCGGTCGGGTCACCCAGCACGCCGTTCGGGCTGACCGCATGGACTCCAGCGGTTCGTAGCGCAGGGAGGAGCACCGTGATCGATTCGGTCGCGCCCATCTGGGCCGCCTCCATCCGAACCATCTCCGGCCCGATGGCGAGCATCAGCGATGTCTCGGTGCGGCCGGCGTGCGCATCACCACCCGCAATGGTGGGCGACCATGCCTCGAGCGTTCGACCTTCAGCCGTCAGCGTACGGATGGCCGACCGCAGCCCGTCAACGTTGCCGCCGTGTCCGTTGACCAGCACGACGCGGTCGGCCCAGTCGGCCGACCGCACCAACTCGATAATGACCATGGCCAGTACGTCGGATCCGATGGACAACGTGCCGGCGAAGGCGGCGTGCTCCCCAGAAGCGCCGTAGGCGACGGCTGGTGCAACGCGTACGCCGACCCGGGTCGAGGCAACCCCGTTCGCCACCGCCACCGCGATTCGAGTGTCGGTATCCAGCGGCAAGTGCGGCCCGTGCTGCTCGCACGAACCGAGCGGAATCAGCAACACGCCCGGCAACTCCACTACCTGGGGCCAACTCGTGTCACCTAGGTACATGCCCCCATCGTGGCAGCTCCGAATCGCTGCTCGGGCAATCGGCCCGCGCTGAGGCGTGGTCTCCTGGCAAGCTGGCGACATGAGTGACGTTCACACACGCACCGCGGCTCGGGCGATTCTGATCGATGGCCGAGAGCGGGTGCTGCTGATCTGGGGTTGTGATCCGGCCAAACCAGAAAAAGGTAGCTGGTGGTACACGCCCGGCGGCGGTGTGGAGCCGGGAGAGTCGTTCACCGAGGCCCTCCGACGCGAACTTCAGGAGGAGATCGGGCTCGATGTCGATCACGTCGGTGAGGTCATCTTCGAGGCAACCAGCCGCTTCGATTACGACGGCCGCCAGTTCCATCAGCGAAATCTGTTTTTCGAGGTGCGGGTCGACGATTTTGAGGCCGACCTTTCGGCACTCTCGGCCGAGGAACGTCTGGGCATCTTGTCGGTGCACTGGCTCACGCTCGACGAGATGCGCAACACGCCGCACTTCATCCATCCACCGACGCTGCCCGACATCGTGGCCAACCTGCTGGCCAGCGACGGGGTTATTTGAAGCGGTAGGTGATGCGGGCCTTGGTGAGGTCGTACGGGGACAGTTCCACCTGCACACGGTCACCGGGTAACACGCGAATGCGGTTCTTGCGCATCTTGCCACTCAGGTGGCCGAGTACGTCGTGACCGTTATCAAGCGTGATACGGAAATGGCCACCCTTCAGTGACTCACTGGCCAAACCTTCGAAGACAATCGCTTCTTCTTTCTCCTGCGCCAAAACTCAACACCTCTCGTACACAGACCTGGAGTAACAAGGTTAGGTCACAATGAGGCCAAAACACCTTTCTGCGGGGTAGCAATTGGACGAAGTTCGTGGAAGAGGTCGGCCTGGAAGTGCCGCGTTCGACGCCAGTAGTCCCAGGTGAAGCCGGGCCAGAGCGTGTCGATGTGCCCATCAGCCGACTGATACCAGCTCTTGCAGCCACTCATCCAGACGGTCTTTCGCATCTTGTTCTGGACGTCGCGGTAGGCCTTTGCCTGCACATCGGCGCGCAGATCGAGGGCCCGCACCTCGCCTTTTAACCAGCTCTCCTTCAGGCGTTTGACGGCTCCGCAGACATAGTTGAGCTGAGCTTCGACCATGAACACAATCGAGTTGTGACCGAGGCCGGTGTTGGGCCCAACCATCAAGAACAGGTTGGGATAGCCCGCCACCGTCGTGCCCAGGTGGCTGCGGGCGCCGGTGTGCCACGCCTCACTGATCTCCACCCCATCTCGACCGAACACTCGCATCGGCGCCAGGAATCCGGTGGCGGCAAACCCGGTGCCGAAGATGAGCGTGTCGGCCTCATGCACCGTGCCGTCGACGGTGCGGACTCCGTTGAACACCACCGATTCGATGCCCTCGGTCACCAGGTCGACATTGGGTCGCGTCAACGCCGGATACCAGTCGTTGGAGAGCAACAACCGCTTGCACCCGGGCTTGATAGTGGGCGTGACTTTTCGACGGAGTTCGGGGTCTTGGATCTGCGCGGCGATGAACTGGCGGCCACCTTTGTCGACCTTGTCGAGAATGCCCTTGCCTTTGCCGAGGAAGCCGACGGCCAGCAGTTCCTGACGGGCGTAGATCTTCCAACGCAGCAGCCGCTGCACCAGCGGTACTCGTTTGAACCGACGCATCTCTTTGTCGGTGAAGGGGCGGTCTTCACGTGGGACGACCCATGCCGCGGTGCGTTGGAAGACGGAGAGGTGAGCAACCTTGGGGGCGATCTCGGGCACGAATTGCACTGCGCTGGCGCCGGTGCCGACCACAGCTACGCGTCTGCCGGCCAGGTCGTGATCATGGTTCCATCGGGCTGAATGGAACACGGTTCCGGCGAAGGTTTCGATACCGGGAAGCGCCGGAAACGCTGGACGGCTGAGCGGCCCGGTGCCGTTGACAACAACATCAAAGCGTTCAGGCTCCTGTCCCGGCGAACTGATGGCCCAGGTGCAGGTGGCGTCGTCCCAGCGAGCTTCGGTGACCTCGGTGTTGAAGCGGATGAGCGGGCGAAGGTTGTACTTGTTGGTCACCCGCTTGAGATACGCCAGGATCTCGGGCTGCTGCGGATAGGCGCGGGTCCAGTTCGGGTTCGGCTCGAACGAAAACGAGTAGAGGTTCGACGGAATGTCGCACGCGCACCCCGGGTAGGTGTTGGCCCGCCACGTGCCGCCGACCTCGTCGGCCTGTTCGAAGATGACGATGTCGTTGTCGTCCTGCAGCTTGACTGCGGCGCCCAGTCCGGAGAACCCCGCTCCGATGATGGCGATCCGCAACCGTGGCGACATCCACCCGACGCTACCCCGCTTGGATCGTGGGGAAGAAGCGGGCCAGACCAGAAGTGAGGCGGGCGTACTGGCCGCTCAGCAGCAACACGCCGAGGAGGCAAAGCAACACGCCCGCTACCCGCTCGATCGGTTTCGACACCTTGCGCAAACGCACCCCGATACTCGGCCAACTGGCGATGAGCAACGAGGCAGCAAGGAACGGGACGCCGATACCGGCGGCATACGCGATTAGCAACGTGGCTCCGGTGACGGCGCTGGCCGACTTGGCAGCGACGACAAGCGCCGCGCCGAGCAGTGGTCCGACACACGGTGTCCAGGCGGCCCCGAACGCCAGACCGAGCACGAGAGGCCGGGCCGCCGAGGCCGCCGATGGCAGCTCTTTTATGGCCCGGAACTCACGCATGGCCGGGCCGCGCAGTACGCCGAGCAGCACCAGACCGAAGCCCAGAACCAGGAGCCCGCCGATGCGCTGGACCCAGGTTTGCAAGGCTGCCAACTTCGAGCCGGCCAGCCCTGCCAACATGCCGAACAGAGCGAACACGGTCGCGAAACCGGCGATGAACACGAGCGTGGACGACACCATCTTGCCCGGCTTCGAGGCGGTGGCCGATCCGGTGATCATGCCAAGATACGCGGGCACCAGCGGCACCACGCAGGGAGCGAGGAACGAGGCGACACCTGCACCGAAAAGGGCGAAGTACGCCGCCGGGCTCATCAGACTTTTTCGGCGCGGGGTGACGCAGGATCGACACCGAGCAGCGCACGGATCGCGTCTTCGGTCTCGTCGTAAGAACCTTCACCGATGTGCTCATAGCGACGCTGACCCTGCTGGTCGTGCAAGTACATGTTGGGCCAGTAGTGGTTCTGGAATGCCTGCCAGATGGTGCGGTCGGGATCGAGCGCAATGGGATAGGTGATGTTGTTCTCGGTGACGAACTTTTGAATGTTGTCCACCTTGCCCTCGTAGTCGAACTCAGGGGTGTGGATAGACAGGGTGATCAGACCGTCCTTGGCGTAACGGGCGTGCCAAGCCTTCACGTGGGGCAACACGTTCTTGCAGTTGTAGCAACCAAAGGTCCAGAACTCATACAGCACCACCTTGCCCTTGAGGTCGGCAGGCGTGAGCCCAGGTGTGTTTATCCACCCTGTCGGCGCAACGTCTGGCGCAGATGGGCTCAATACGGGAAGGGTGACGGCTGGTTTCGCGGCAGCGGTCGCAGGAGCCGCGGCTCCAGCGGTCGTTACCGCATCAGCCGCCGCGGCCGTCGTAGCCCCCGGCGTGGGGGCAGCGGCCGGTGCAGCTGCGGTTACGATCTTTTGGGCGGATGTACGACGGGACACCGCAATCGCACCGACAGACAGGACGGCGAGTACAACGAAGCCGATCAGGAACTTGGGCGACTGCTTGGCGGGCAGTGCGTCGTCCAAAGGTACCTCGTTCATGGGTTTACCACCGGGAGCTGAAGGGTGAATCGACAACCGGAGTTGCCGTTCGCCACGTGAATAGATCCTTCGTGTGCTTCGACCAGCCCGCGGGCGATTGCCAGCCCGAGGCCGCCACCGGCCCGGTCCCGAGTACGCGCTGCGTCGCCTCGGAAAGCCACTTCGAAGACGCGGGGAAGATCGGCGGCCGGTATGCCACCGCACTGATCGGCAACGCCGATTTCTACCGTGGTGCCCAAGACCTTGGCGTCGATCTGTACGGTGCCGCCGGTGCTGGTGTGACGCACTGCGTTGTCGAGCAGATTGTGTAAGACCCGACGAAGGTCCGACGCAGGGACGAGCACGTCGGGTAGATCGTTCATCGGTGCAACCACCGTGACGCCCTTAGCGGCGGCGGCTGGTTCCGCGGCACGAAGGACATCAAGCACCAGTTCGGCCAGCGGCACGAATGGCTGCTTGGCATCCACCACCCCGGCCGAGATGCGAGAAAGCTCAAAGAGATCATCGACGAGCAGGCCGAGCCGTTCGCTCTCCTGGCGAATGGCCCCGTGATAGCGGGTGACACTGAGCTCATCGTCGACAACACCGTCTTCGAGTGCTTCGGCCATGGCGCGGATGGACGCAATAGGGCTTCGCAGATCGTGACTCACCCACGCAACCAGTTCACGACGGGCGGCGTCGAGCGAGCGCTCACGCTGACGGGAGGATTCCAACTCGGCCGCCACGTTCTGGAGCTCACCGGCGAGCGAGCGGAGTTCTTTCGTGACGAGTTGTTTTGGTGCTTCCACTGGCTGGTTCGGTTTGAGCAGTCCAACTGCCATGTTGCCGACGGTGGCTACCGAGCGGCTGAACGCCCGCCCGAGAAACCAGCTGGCAAGAATGGCGGCGGCAGCCGAAACGACCAGCACGACCGCAAGCACCTGGCTGTCGTGGCCGGAGACGAACATGCGGTTAGCCGCCAAGGACACACCGACACATGATGTGAGCACGGTGGAGAGACCGATGACCACAAGTTGCAACTGCAATGATTTGCGGCGGATAGCTCGCACGACCGTCCAGCCAACTGCCGCCGCAGACGCTGAACCGGCAAGGGTGATGGACGTGATCTCAAGCGAGGTAGCCGGGGTCACGATTCCCACCGATACCCAATGCCGCGTACCGTGGAGAGGTAACGGGGCAGCGAAGGGTCATCCTCAATCTTTTCCCGCAGACGACGCACGTGCACGGTGACTGTCGCGGTGTCACCGAACGTATAGCCCCAGACAGCCTCAAGGAGTTCTTCGCGTCGGAACGCAGTACCGGGGTGGCTCATCAGGTACGCGAGCAGATCGAACTCTTTGACGGTCAGCAGGATCGGTTCACCGGCTCGCTTGGCTTCGTGCGAGACGAGATCAAGGGTGATGTCCCCGGCCGCAAACGTTACGGCGACCGAATCGGAGACGCCGCCACCGGCACGACGCAAGACTGCCTTGACCCGGGCGGTCAGCTCTCGAGGTGAGAAGGGCTTCGCAACGTAGTCGTCGGCACCGAGCTCAAGACCGGCCACACGATCCTCCTCACTGCCGCGGGCAGTCAGCATCACTACCGGAATAGGGGCAACCTGACGAAGACGACGGAACACTTCGAGCCCGTCCAAGCCCGGCAGCATGAGGTCGAGCACGACCAGGTCGGGAAGCGTGGCCAGCGCCCGTTCGAGACCGGTGCGGCCGTCGGTGGCCACTTCGACCTCGTAGCCTTCCTTCTGCAGATACCGAGCAACGACCTCCCCTAGGTTCGGGTCGTCGTCAACAACCAGGATGCGACCGAGGGCAGCCGTCTGGGCTTCAGAGGTACCGGGTTTCGGCTGCGAAGTTGTCACCCCTGAAGGGTAGGACGCCCTGCCGGATCTGTCATTCGTTCAGTGCGGTTGTTTCGCGACGTGTAATGCGGCTGCAGTTCAGTCGCTCAGGGCTTCGGCCAAGGCGGCGGGTATGTGCGATGGTCCTGCGACCGTCACGACCCGCGCTCCAACGGCTCGACCGAAGGCGAAGGCGTCGTCCGCATCACCCTCGGGAGCAAGGATGACCAGTTCATCGAGACCGGCGGCGGCGGCATGCATATCGCCCTTCGCCGTGGCCCTGCAGTCGGACAGCAACACGGCGATTTTGCGACCGGCCCTACTACGCGCCAGTTGCACTTGCGCGCTCCGAAGCGCCAGGGCAACGTCGGTGGTGCCGGCTCCGCGCAGCACCAGCACATCGTTCACGACTGCCTCGACCGACTTGTCGCTGTCCTGGCTCTTGGTCACCACGGCATCTCCGGCGAAGGCGATGACGCTGTAGTCAGCGGCGCGGTGCGCCACGGCAGCGGCAGCGATGGCTGCGTTCGCCAGCGGCGTGCCGTGCATGGAGCCGGACCGATCGACGAGGAGGCAGTATGCGGTGGCCGGTTTCACCCACCCGGTGGTCCGCAGCTCGTCGATGTCGACTGCGGTTGCCGTGGCTCGGGCGGTGACGATGCCTTGCATTGAGGCATCGAGATCGAGGTCTCCGCCGTCGGGCCGAAAGGGCTGACTGACCAGCTTGCCGATGCCCCTGCGGCGCGTGCGTCCGTGCGTAGCGACGTCAACCATGATGGAACCGGCCAGTCGCCTGGCCAGCGCTCGCAGCCTCTCGTCGGTCGCGCCCGTCATGTCTGCCAACATCGACAGCGCTGCGTCCGGGTCGTGGGCCATCGCCTCATCGAAGGCCACCGAGTTGAGCTCACCGACCTCGGGCGAAACGTCATCGAAGTGGTCGTGCCGCTGGAGTTCTCGCCGACTCTTCGTCTTGCTCGCAGCGCTTTGCACAGCCTGGTCGGCAGCCGCGCCCTCTTTGGCTTCACCGCCGTCGCCCCCCGGGGGGCTTACCCTTTTCCCGGGTCGGTCCCGTCGCTGTCAGGCGCCGCGAATACGGCGGCCCATATCTCCTGCACGATGTCTTCGGTGCTCCGCGTCACACCCTCGCGTAGCCGGATGCGACCCGACAATGACACGAGCGCGGCATCCAGACCAATGGCGTGATCGGTAGCGGGGACGCCGCGCAGCAACGCCAGGCTTGATGCCACCAACGTGGTATCGATCGCGCCGCGAACAGAAGAACCGATGCGCAGATCAGGATGGGTGCGGGTGCGGCGCACCACCTCCACGACCTTGGCAACCCAGTCGGCGTCGGCTTCCACACCGGCCGCTTCGACGGTGACGACCGCGCCTTCGTCAGCAGCGTCTTGATAGCCGACCGCCAACCGGCACACGCGGTCGTAGACGGCCGACGAGATACGGGCTGTGCCCACCGCGTCGAACGGATTCATCGCCGCTACCAGCCGAAAACCGTGGGCGGCCTCCACCCGCCCAAGACGCGGGATGTGCAGCTCTCGTTCACTCATCACCGTCACCAGCACGTTGAGCGTCTCTTCAGGGATGCGGTTGATTTCTTCGATGTAGAGCAGCGCCCCATCACGTAACGCCGTGACGAGTGGGCCGTCGACGAAGACATCTGGTGAGTACCCCTCAGCCAGCACGCGGGACGGATCGAAGTGGCCGATGAGCCGGGCGGGGGTCAGCTCCGCGTTGCCTTCCACGAACGCGAACCCGAGGTGCATTTCGTCGGCTACAGCACGAAGCAGGGTGGACTTCCCCGTGCCGGGCGGCCCTTCCAACAGCACGTGACGACCGGCTGCAAGCGCGGCCAGTACCAGCTCGATCTCCCGTTGGCGGCCGACGACGCGCGATTGCACCCGTTGTAACAGCGTCATGCCCGACCCCACGTCCCCATCGCCGTCACGCTAGCCCGAGGGCTCGTTCAAGACTGACTCAGGAATCGTTCGATGTTCCGAGACCGAACTGCAGCGGGCCGTAAGGTCTCGGCGTGCCCAGTAGATCCGCGGACATCGCCTACCTCACCACCGGCTATCCCAGCCCTTCGCACACGTTCATTCAGCGCGAGATCCACGAGCTCGAACGCCAGGGCATCGCCATCTTCCCCATCTCCATCAACAAGGTCGGCGCCAACGAACTGCTCAGCGACCTCGATCGCAGCGACGCCCAGCGCACGTTCACCATCAAGCAGACCTCACCCTTGCGGGCGGCGGTCGCGGCTACTCGCTTCACACTGTCGTCGCCCAAAGCCGTCGTTGAGGTCTTCCGTCTGATCGTGAAGCTCGGCGTGACCGACCTCAAGGGGTTCCTGTGGCATCTGTTCCAACTGGTCGAAGCCATGCTGGTCGTTCGCGAGTGCGAGCGGCGTGGTGTTACCCACATTCACGCCCACTTCGGCGAGGTGCCCGCAACGGTCGCCTGGTTCGCCGCTGAACTTGGTCGGAGACGTTCGACTACCAGTGTGCAGACGTGGAGTGTCACTGTGCACGGCTGGCGCGAATTCACCAACGAAAACGCAGCCGTGCTCGGGGAGAAGATGCGCAGCGCAACATTCGTCGCCGCCATCAGCGACTTCACTCGCGCGCAGCTGATGCGTATCGCCGGGGTCGCACACTCGGCTGACCATTTCAGCGTGGTGCGTTGCGGTCTGCCGATGGGTGACTACCCGTTCGAACCTCGCGTCGAGTTGCGCGAGGTTCCGACCGTGCTGATGACGGCGCGCCTCGCCGATGAGAAGGGCCACCTTGTTCTGCTCGAAGCCCTGGCGGCGTTGCGTCACGCCGGTACGCCGATGCGGGCGGTCTTCATCGGCAGTGGGCCCGTTGCCGACGTACTTGCAGATGCAACAACCCGACTTGACCTGTCGGATGTCGTCACCTGGATGGGTGCGCAGCCGCCATCGGTCGTGCACGAACAACTGCAGACGTGCGACATCTTTTGCTTACCGAGTTTCGCCGAAGGCCTCCCGGTCGTCCTCATGGAAGCAATGGCCGTCGGCCGCCCGGTGATCACGACCTACATCAGCGGCATCCCCGAACTGGTGGAAAACAACGTCACCGGCCTCGTCCTGCCCGCCGGGCGCAGCGATCTTCTGGCCGACGCCCTGCTGCGCCTCGTCAACCACGGCGAGCTGCGAGCGCAGCTGGTGAAGGCCGGCCGCACCCGGGTCGAAGCGATGCATAACATCGGCCCCATCGCCGCCCAACTCGGCGCCCTGTTCACCGCGAACGTACCGGCGCTCAATCGCTAATTCGCCCCGACGGCGGGTCGAATGGCCAACGCTTCTGAACAAGATCGGGCTCCAGCTCCCGGGTGCTCGACCGGCCGGCAACCGCCTCGTGAAGGTAGTACCGCCGGGCATCGGGTTGATGCACCTTGCTCAGTAGCCGGTAGTGCGTCCACGACAACTCCACGGAGATCTGCAGGCGGTTCGAAGATACTCCACGCGGCGCGTGGACAATCTCTGCCGTCGTTTCGTGACGCGGTCCATCACGAATGTCGAATGCTTCGTAAAACTGGCGCATGTAGCGGAGGTTCGACCGCTCGAAACCCGGGCCATAGTCCGTCTGAAGGCGCTTCGCGAGGCTTGCGAACAGCTGTGAACCATACGACTCCGACCGGCTCCCGACAGTCACGTGCTCGTCGATGATCTGCCCGATCTCCCAGTACGCGTGGACCATCGCAACGTTGACCGACCGGTCGACGGTCTGCCGCGCTCCGTCGATGACGGAGCGAATCCGGGTTTGTAACTCGTCGAGCCCCACCTCGGACGTGGGTACGAGTTCGCTCATGGCAGACCGTCGTAGTCGAATATCAGTCGATCGAAAGACACCCAGCCCAGGGTACTTGTCGATGTAAGTCTCGGTGCGAAAGACCCGACAGGAGCCAAGATTCTGATTGCTGGCATAGCCTCTCGCTATGGCTGACGAGGGGCGCGACGTTTTCATCGACTTCATGCGCGCCATCAGCCTGTTGGTGGTGGTCTGCTGGCACTGGATCTTCACGATCCTGTTGTGGAAGCCCGACGGGCCGCATGCCACCAACCCGATCGGGTTCACCCACGGTCTGTTCCTGGTGACATGGCTGTTCCAGGTGATGCCGCTGTTCTTCTTCATCGGTGGTCATGCTCATACCGTGGCGTGGAATCGTGCATCGTCCAAAAGTCCCACCGCAACCCTGTGGGGGTTCGCGTGGCGGCGCGTTCGACAGCTGTTGAAGCCGGCGTTGGTGGTGCTCGGTATCTGGATCGCGCTCGGCATAACTGTCACCGCGATCTACGACGTGAAGTGGATGGGCAAGGCCGTCAAGCTTGTCGTTAGCCCGCTGTGGTTCCTGGCTGTGTACGCCCTACTGGTGGTGCTCTTCCCCTTTGCCTACTGGTTACACCAACGCTTTGGTGCATTGGTGATCGTGTGGTCGATTGGTCTCGCGGGCGTGGTCGATGTGCTGCGCTTCTCACGACACCTCCAGTGGGTTGGATGGTTCAACATGATCCTGGTGTGGGGCGTCTGCCACCAGCTCGGCTTCTTCTATAGAGACCTGCGAGATAAGCCCCGGCGTTGGAGCGCCATGTTCCTGTGGTCGGGCCTGTTCGCTCTGTTCGGCCTGGTGGCCAGCGGGCTGTACCCCGGTTCGATGGTGGGTGTACCCGGCGACAAGTTCTCCAACATGGCACCTCCCACGCTCTGCATCGTGGCCCTCGTTGCGTTCCAAGCAGGCGTGGCGATGTGGATTCGCCCATGGGTGCTGGAGCGACTGCAAACGCGCCAACGCTGGAAGACGGTAAATGAAGTCGTCAACCGCTTCTCGCTGCCGCTCTACCTGTTTCACTCCACCGGCATGGCGCTGTCTCGGTCGGTCGGCTATGTGATCTTGCATCGCATCGGCTCACCGATTCCCGACCGGGGTTGGTGGGCAACCCGCCCAATCGCCTGGGTAGGTCCACTGCTGTGGACGCTGCCGATCATCTGGCTGTTTGGCCGGACTCCACTAGCAAAGAAACAGGCTCAGCCGGCGGCGTAGCTTGCCGTTGTCGTCGGTGGATGAATCGGGCAATCAAGAAGGCCGGAACCAGCAATGCGCTGCCGACCACGCCGTCGAGCCACCAGTGATTGGCCGTGTCGGTCACCACAAAGATGGTCAGCAACATGTGACCGATTGCCGCCCATCGCCACCGCGTCTTTTCCAACGTGAAGACCGCCACGCCAACCAGGACGGCCCATGCGACATGGAGCGAAGGCATGGCCGCGAGCTGTGTGGAGACGCCAGCGCCGAAGTTGCCGTAGACCGACTGGTTGTACTGGATGGCAGTGTCGATGAAGCCGAGCTGCGGATACAGCCGCGGCGGCGCGACCGGGGTGTAGTGCATGAACAGGCTGATGGCCGTCACCCCCGCGAGCGTGGTGCGAACCACGCGGTAGTGCTGGCGATGACGGAAGAACAGGAACACCAACATCGCGATCGCAGCCGGCACATGCGCACCCGCGTAGTAGATGTTCGAAGCCTGCACCAACCAGCCATGGGGGAGGATCTGCTTCTGCAGCCACACCTCGCTCGGCAGGTGCAACCAGCGCTCGGCGTTCCACACTTGGAGTCCTCGCTTGAGCCCGCCCTTCACGCCGAACGGCTCAAACTCCCCGGCCCGAATCCACAGCGCATAGAGGGCCAGAATGATGGCCGCTTCCCGGGCGATCGGCTTGATCCTCCACGGCTGCGGCGCATAGCTGAGCCCGGCCAGCACCACTGCCAACCCCACTGCTATCTGCCAAGGAAGCCACACGCCCCTAGTTTCTCAGCCGCCTCGCCTCACTACCAGCCAGGCGATAGCGAACCCGAAGCTGTTGGTGGCGATGTGGAGCATGACGGGTGCAAGCAAACTCCTGGCGCGGATGCGGATCCAGCCCATGAAGAGACCGGCAACGGCCGTTCCCCCGACGGCACCCAGGATAGCCAGCGGACGACTGACACCCGACGAACGCAGCACCGGGTTGACCGTGTTGATAGCCCATGCCGGCAGCACATGCCACAACCCGAACAACAGCGACGACGCAAGCAGGCCGACCCGCCAATGCAGGCGGGAGCCAAGTTGGCCCAGCAACACACCGCGGAACGCGACCTCCTCCAGCAGCACCGTACCGAAAGGGATTCGAATGAATACTTCGTACAGCATCGCCGCCGCGCTGCGCTCCCCCACGCGTCGATCCTTGAAGAGTCCGTGCGTGGCCGGAAGGGCCCATGCGACGAGATACACCCCAAGCACCGCAGCCATCAGGATCGCACCGATCTTGAGGCCGTGCCGCACGTTGGCGATACCGATATCGATCCGCAGCAAATGGTCCACTCGACGGGCCAGCGCGATCAGCAGTACGGCGACGGACGCGTTCCACGGCACGTACGCCCAGCCCGGCAGCAGACGGTTGGACACGACGTTGGACACAACAAGCACGCCCACCGTGAGGCCGACGGGCCAAAACGACGAAGGCGCCCGTCCCTCCGCAACATTGGAGAGGCGGGCGCCGGTCATGGAATCAGTGGCTATGGATCAACACACCGCGCAGGTTCTTGCCGGCGTGCATATCGGCATAGCCCTCGTTGATGTTGTCAAGCGTGTAGGTGTTGGTGACCAGCTCATCAAGCTTCAGTACGCCCGCCTGATACATGGCCAGTAACCGGGGAATGTCCTTGCTGGGGCTGGACTCACCGTAGAGCGAACCCTGGATACGCTTCTGAAACAGCGTGAGCATACTGATTGGTACGGGGATGCCGACTTCCATCAGATCACCGAGGCCGGTGACCACGACCGTGCCAGCCTTGCGGATGGCGTTGAACCCCTCGGCCACATGCTCGCCCTTGGTGATGCCAATCGTGATGATGCACGAGTCGGCGCCCTGCCCGTTGGTAACGCTCTGGGCAAACGCAATTGCTTCCTCCATGTTGGCGAACGCATGCGTAGCGCCGAACTCCATGGCCTTCTCACGCTTGAGCTCCACCGGGTCAACCGCAATGATGTTCGCCGCGCCCTTAATGGCTGCACCCTGCACCGCGTTAATGCCGATACCACCGATTCCCATGACAATCACGGTGTCGCCGGGCTGCACGTTGGCGGACCTCTCGGCCGATCCAAAACCGGTACCGACGCCGCAACCGACAAGGCATGCCTTATCGAGTGGAAGGTCGTGTGCCACCTTGACGGCCGAATCGACCGAGACAATCGTGTACTCCGAGAACGTCGAGATGCCGCACATCTGACCGACCGGTTGACCATCGAGCGACATGCGGTACGAGCCGTCCGGGCGGCAACCATTCAGCAGGTTGGCGCCAAGGTCGCACAGGTTCTGTTGACCGCTGGCGCACCACCGGCACTTCCCGCAGCCAGGGAGGAACGACAGCACGACATGATCGCCCACCTCGAAACCGGGCGTGTTCGGCCCGATTTCCACCACGACACCGGCGCCTTCGTGACCTCCGGCGAACGGATAAATGCCAACCGGGATATCGCCGGTGGCGATGTGATCGTCGGAGTGGCACAGACCAGAAGCAGTGAGTTTGAGGATGAGTTCACCCTGGCGGGGCTCATCAAGGTCGACCTCGACGACCTCCCAGTCGGCTGGCCCGGCGGCCTTGTCGGGAGCGTTGCGAATAATGGCGGTTTTGGTCTTCATACGACATCCCCAATTCGGTGGCACCCCTCGGCGAGGGGAACAATTTGCTGAGGTTAGCCCCTCTTATGAAGCGATGTAACGGCGGTCACATCTTCTTCGATCTGCGTGGTGTTCCGAGTGGCAGCGGTCGGTAACATGACCCGCATGGAACAAGACGGCATCGTTATCCCTGAAGAGACGGATGAACTGATTGAAGATGAGTTGCTGGTCGAGGAAATCTCCATCGACGGCATGTGCGGCGTCTACTGACCACGCCGCCGACGTTGATGGCCGTCGCCCTTGAAGCTGCGTACGAGATGCACCCGCAGGCTGCCCTGCGCCCCGAGCCGTTCGGCGCGCTGGTGTATCACTACGGCACCCGACGGCTCGTCTTTCTTCGCAAGCCCGAGATGGTTTCCGTCGTGCGAGAGCTGAGCGAACACGACACCGTTGCCGACACGCTGACGTCATGCGGCATTGCTGCGAAGCGTTGGCCCACCTTCCTGACCGCCCTGTCGGGCCTGGCAGAATCAGAGATCATCCGTGAGCGCTAACCATCTCGTCAGCCAGCTGAAGCAAGGGCTCGACGCGCCCATATGCCTCACATGGGAACTCACCTACGCCTGCAACCTGGCGTGCGTGCACTGCTTATCTTCTTCCGGTCAGCGTGATGATCGAGAGCTCACCACCGACGAAGCGAAAGCCGTCATCGATGAGTTGAACCGGTTGCAGGTTTTCTATATCAACATCGGCGGCGGCGAACCGATGATTCGCCGGGACTTCCTCGAGTTGGTTGATTATGCAATCAGCAAGAACGTCGGCGTGAAGTTCTCCACCAACGGCGCGTTCATCGATGCCCAGAAAGCCAAGCGCTTCGCCGCAATGGACTACCTCGACATTCAGATTTCGCTCGACGGCATTGACGCCGCCACCAACGATGCCGTGCGCGGGGTTGGCTCATACGACACCGCCATCCGGGCGATGGAGCACTTGAAGGCCGCCAATTTTGGGCCGTTCAAAATCTCCATCGTTGTTACCCGCCACAACGTCGATCAGCTCGACGAGTTCAAAGCCTTGGCCGACCACTACGGCGCGCAACTTCGGGTCACCCGACTTCGGCCGTCAGGCCGCGGCGCCGAAAGCTGGCACGATCTGCATCCCACCAACGCACAGCAGCGGCAGATCTACAACTGGCTGCTGGCCCAGGGTGAGAAGGTGCTGACGGGTGATTCGTTCTTCCACCTGAACGCGCTCGGCGAATCCCTCCCCGGTCTGAACATGTGTGGGGCGGGGAGAATCGTCTGTCTCATCGACCCGATTGGTGATGTGTACGCCTGCCCGTTCGTCCTCCACGACCAGTTCAAAGCCGGCAGCGTGCGTGACGAAGGGGGCTTCGCTGGCGTTTGGAAGGAGAGTGATCTTTTCCTGTCACTTCGGGAACCGGAATCGGCGGGTGCCTGCACGGCTTGCGGTCAGTACGACGCCTGCCAGGGAGGCTGTATGGCGGCCAAGTTCTTTACCGGTCTGCCCCTCGACGGGCCGGATCCCGAGTGCGTCAATGGCTACGGCCTAGATACCCTCGCCGCGACCCCGGCCGACGCCCGACCGACACCGTCAAAGGATCACAGCAAGCCCGTACAGCTCACTCGCAAGCCGCTGCTCGCTCGCACCTAAACAGTCGGACAGCGTTGGCCGCCCACCGGAGCTCCTTCAGCTCTTTGGTGGCGAGTCAGCAGCGTCGAACGGGTCAGACTCCAAGGCGCTCGATGGGTTGTTCGGTAATCGCAGCGATGAGTTCGAAGTCCTTGTCGACATGCAAGACAGTGAGTCGGGAAAGTTCTGCAGTCGCAGCGATGAGCAGATCAGGGATCGAAGGGGCGCGATGCTGGCCACGGTCTGCGAGCAGCATCTGGATCTCGACCGCACGCGCTTCGATCGCCGGTGTGATGTGTTCGACAGGCATCGACCACACGGGCGGTTCGCCAAGCGTGCCGCGGTGATCGGCTCCATTGCGGGTCGAGAAACCGACCTCAAGCAATGTGACGGTCGAGATCCTGACGAGGCCGCGTTGTATGCGTGTCAGCCACTCATCGCCCGCACCGTTGATTCGGTTGAGCGCCGATTTGTCTATGAGCCAGGTCGTCGTCACCGCCATGCGGCGGCCATTACCTCGGGATTGCCCAAGTCGGCGGTGCGCTCGGCGAAACGGGTCAGCTGTTCGCGCGTCAACGCAGGCCGTTGCTGTTCTGCGAGGAGTCGACGCAGGTATTCAGCGCGCGTCTGGCCAAAGCGTTGCGCGTTTGCGTCGAGCGCTGCGACAACTTCGTCGGGCACGTCCCGAATAAGGATATCAGTCACATCAAAAACGATATCACGGCGAAACGCGCACTCAACTCTCGGGCCGGCGTTGCCGAGAAGCCAATTCCGAGCCGAGTATCGTGAGGCATTATGCGGGAGCGCTTAGGAATCATTCTGTTGGTACCCCTGGATGCTCGGCACCAACCGACGGCCCGCCCGTGCCAGCCGCCATGCGGAACCCGACTTCATTGTCGCGTCCGATCGCTGTGGCAATTGCACAAGTCGACGTTCGTCCCTTCCCCGAAGGATCCGTCGTCCAGAGTCGCGCCGAGCCGCCACCGGGCTGGTCGAGCCCTTACTACGGACAGCGATTCAAGGACATGCTCGCAGCGATCGGCTCACCGTTACCCGATCCACTTCCTCAGCCGAAGCGCTGCACGCGCGATGCCAACAACTTGACGGTTGTCTTCACGCTCGAAACAGGCGACGAGATTTCCTACGGGCCTGCGTTCGACCGCCAATAGTCGACCGCGGTCTATCGGTCCTGTTCGCCGGGCTCTGACACGCTGGATAGCCGTCCAGAAAGTCGGCTGCCGTATCACGATGGCGGATATGAAAGCCGACTTGCCGAGCAGCTGAAACCCAAAACGGCAACGGCACCCGAGCCGAAGCCCGGGTGCCCTTGGTTGAACTGGGTTTGGTTATGCCGGCGTCAGCACCGTGTCGATGATGTGCACGATGGCGTTACCGGTGGTGACGTTGCCGCAGATGACAGCGGCTGAGCCGTTGATCTTGACCATGTCGCCGTCCTTGGTGATCTTCAGGTCGGCACCATTCAGCGACTTCACCGAACCGGCCTTCACGAGGGCGTCGGCATCCATCTTGCCGGATACGACGTGCAGGGTGAGGATCTTGGTGAGGTCACCCTTCGGGTCGGCCAGCAGCTTGTCGAGCGTCTCCTTCGGGATCTTGGCGAAGGCGTCGTTGACCGGGGCAAAGATGGTGAACGGACCGGGGCCGTTGAGCGTGTCGACCAAGCCTGCGGCCTTGACTGCAGCGACCAAGGTCGAGAGCAACGGGTTGTTGGATGCGGCGGTGGCGGCCGGGTCTTTCGCCATGCCGTCAAAGCTTCCCGAACCGGTAGCCGGCACGGCCGAACAGGCTGCGCCCATGGGCTTCATCATGGCGTCGGCCATGGCGGCTGCCGTGGTTGCTGTCGCCTTGGCTGTAGTGGCCGGAGCCGCCGTCGTGGCAGCGGGGGCGGCGGTGGTTGCTGCTGGTGCCACCGTGGTGGCCGCCTTGGTACTGCTGCCGCAGGCTGCTCCCACGATGGAGAGGCCGAGGGCCACACTGATCAGAGAAACACGGGTTGACTTCATGGTTTGAATCCTTTGGGGGGTTTGGGTCAAGTGAGGGGAACTGTTTGATGCGTGATGCTGGAAGTGGTTCGGTGCCACGGCGAAAGTGGATCTTCCCCACCGAAAGAAACTTGGTTGCACTTGCAACTATTCCTTGAAGACGACGATGGTGTGCCATCCGGAAGCCCCGTCGGGAATGGGTTTGGCCCGGTCGGCTGTCTGCACTGTTCCGGTTCCGTCGGTAGCGCGACACACGATGGTGTGGTTGCCGGGCGCAGCATCCCAGTCAAGTTTCCACTGCACCCATGTGTCCGCAGTCGGCGTTTGGCCGAGCGTTGCCTGCTGCCACTCGCCACCATCGATCTGCACTTCGACTTTGGTCACCGTGCGATGAACGGCCCAAGCGACACCCGCAATGACGGCCCTGCCCGGTGCCGACCGAGAGAGACCCTTGGGCGTGTCGATACGGGCCATGGTCTTGATTGGCGCCTCGCGTGCCCAGCTGCGCTTGACCCAATAGGCGTCGAACGCGTCAAAGGTCGTCAGCTCGATGTCGGTCACCCACTTCGTCGCCGAGACGAATCCGTAGAGGCCGGGAACAACCAGCCGGGCCGGGAATCCGTGCGCGACAGGGAGCGGCTCGCCGTTCATGCCCACGACAATCATGGCGTCGCGACCATCCATCACGTTGGCGACTGGCGTCCCACACGTCCAGCCATCCACCGAACGGCTCACCATCTGGTTGGCCGATGGCTTTACGCCCGCTTCCTTCAGTACGTCCATGAGCGGCACACCGAGCCAGCGGGCCGTGCCGGTGTACTCGCCGCCGACCTCGTTCGACACGCAGATCATGGTGATGTCCCGCTCTCGTAACGGACGTTTCAACAGGTCGGCGTAGGTGAGCGTGACTTCCTTGTTGACGAGGCCGTGGATGCGAAGCCTCCAGGTTTCAGGGTCGACCTGCGGGGTGACCAATGTCGTATCAATGCGATAGAAGTCGGCGTTTGGTGTGACGAACGGAGCCACGCCCTCAACGCCGAGGGATGCACCCACGGGCATCGGCGGGGCCGGTGAGGCTGGGGCAGGTAACACCACGCCGGTTCGGGCGCTCGATACTGCGAACCGCATCCGGAGCTGCCGGCCCACGCCCCCGGTGGCGGCCGCAGCCACGCCCACACCGGCGCTGGACAAGAGGAACGATCGACGATCAAGACCCACGCTTGTTGGAGCCTTTGCCGATCGTGGCCGAAGCAACCAACCGAGTGCGAACATACCGACACCCGCACCGAGCACGCTCGGCAGCACATCGAGCGCCCTCGATGACGGTCTGGTGAGTGCCGCTCCTACCCCGACCAGCCCAAACACGGCAATGCCGGCGTAACCCAGCAGTCGCCGCCGGCGAGCCACCACGCCCACGCCGGCAGCGAACAACGCAAGCAGCACCAGCGTGCCGATGATGAGGGCGGGCTTATCGTTGGTACCGAATGTTCGTACCGCATAGACCTTCAAGCTCGGAGGTACGTGATCGATCACGAAACCGCCGACGGAGACAACCGGGGAGGTCGTCCCGCGAACGAGGCCGCTGACGAGCTCGCCAACAGCGAGAGCGACGGTAGCAGCCAGGAGGCCAACAACGATTCCTTGTCGGGTGGTGCGAGGGGTATCGGCGATGGGGGTCACGTTCGATGATTCGCCGCCCAGCGCAACTCCGGATTTGTCGCAATCCGAAGTGCCCGCAGCGCCGAACTGAAGATGTGGCTCCCCGTCGGCATTCCCTCGACATTCATACCGACAGCGGCGGTTACGTGCTGCACGCGCTCAGCCAGCCCGAGCACGCCGACTTTGAGCGTCACCTCCGCTACTGCGGTTCATGTGTCGCCGAGGTGGACGAGTTTCGTCGTACCATCTTCCACTTGGCCTCCGACGTCGTTCTCCCTCCCCCTGCCAGCCTTCGCGTCAGCGTGCTTGCGCAGACCGTTCGCCGATCCCGGTGGAAAATTTCCAGATTGGACCAATCCAATCGTGCGTGACCGACGAACACGAGGTGTGTCGGCGTCCCACTTCACCTCTCCTACGCCAAAGCCGCGCCTTCGGATGGTGGAAAGTGGTCCTACCGACCGGGACGAACTGCTCCATCGCGTCTCACTTGGCGATCGTGACGCATTCACGGCACTTTACGACGAGCTGTCACCACAGGTGTACGGCCTGATTCGTCGAGTTGTCTGCGACCCCGCCCAGTCCGAAGAAGTTACTCAGGAAGTCTTCGTTGAAGTGTGGCGTATCGCTCACCGTTTCGACCAAGCCCGGGGCACCGCCGCCACATGGGTGCTCACCATTGCTCACCGTCGTGCCATCGACAGAGTGCGCAGCGAGCAAACCCAGCGCGACCGGGTACGAGCTCTTGCGCAGGCACCTCTCGCTCGCCCGGCCGACGACATGGCTTCTTCCCTTGACCGCCAGGTTGTGCGCGATGCCATGAACGGCCTCACTCAACTCCAACGCCAATCAATTGAATTGGCGTACTTTCGTGGCCTCACCCAGGGCCAAATTTCCGAACTGCTCGACGTTCCGCTTGGAACCATTAAGACCCGAATTCGCGACGGACTGATTCGTCTGCGCGACGCACTTGGAGAGGGATCATGACCGAAGACCTGCATACCTACGCTGGTCTCTACGCCCTTGACGCCATCGACGGCGAGGTACTGACCGAATTCGAGCACCATCTTTCCACGTGCGCATCGTGCCAGCAGGAAGTGCGCGAGTTCCGCTCCACAGCTGGTCGACTTGGCTCCTCGACGGCGGTGGCCCCACCACCGGCGCTTCGTGCTTCAGTGCTCACCGCCATCGGCAACGTTCGCCAGGACGCGCCGCCCATCGTTACGCCCCTCCGTCGGCGCCCGGCGTGGTTCGCCCCCCTCGCCGTGGCTGCCGCGCTGGTTCTCGTCTTCGGCGTGGTTCGCACCGTGAACAATCGCCCGGACGTGATAACCGCACAAACCGTCATCAATGCCCGTGACGCGCGTGCCATCACCTTGACTGCTCCCGCAGGCGTGCAGACGAAGGCCTACGTATCGGCCAAACTCGATCGGGTCGCTCTTACCGCCGACGGCATGACACCTGCTCCCGCTGGGAAGAGCTACCAGCTTTGGCTCATCGGGCCGAACGGCGCCGAATCGGCCGGCATCATGGACCCGCCACCCGGTGGAGTTCCTGCTGCGGTGCTGCTCAAAGGCAAGGTTTCGGGACACCAAAAGATGTCCATTACGCTTGAGCCTGCCGGCGGCCTTCCGCAAGCAAGCGGCCCTACCCTCGTCGAGGGCTCGCTCGTATAGAGGAGGTCAGCCCACTGGCGATGTGACGTTGACTACCGAACCTTTGTAGGCGCGGCAGGTTGTCTGACGACGTCACGCGCCCCCAGAGACTGCGGGTCAGCCAAGGATGTTGACGGCGCGGGCACCCACGACGGCAATGGTGGCGAGAGACGCAATGGACTGCACACCCATCAGGATCTTGGCCCGCGATGTCAGCGGCAGGACATCGGTTGGGCTGAAGGCGGTCGAGTTGGTCAGCGAGAGATAGAGGTAGTCGATGAACGTCGGATACCACTGCTTCTTGGTGACGGCTGGCGACGACATCTGTGCAAAGAGAAAATCGGGTTCGGGCCGGTCGGTCTGGCATCGCTTGATCGGCCCGCCGCGATCGATCTCCCAGAACCACAGTGCGAACGCGATCACCGCCGTGCACCAGATGGCAACGGCCGAGTACACCAACGATCGTCCATTCTTGGTGGCAGTCGACCCCCGCAGCAGATTGTGGATCAACAAGAAGAGCGACACCGCGTTGGTGCCCGACATCAGCGCAACCATGGCCAGCGCGAGAGGACGCATGTTGCGGGTGATCTCATGGAAGTGCGATGGGTTTCCGATCATCAGGATCAGCAGCATGAAGCCTTCCAGGATGGGCAGTAACCAACCCGGACCTATCGAGAGCTTCTCGGGTAGCCGCCACTGCAGCAACAGCGCCACGACGATGGCGCCGCACGCAGGCCAACGAGTCTCTCCCGCCGACTGATATCCCCACAGCGGATCGCAGTCCTGATGCCCAAGTTCCTTCTTCGCCACGCCGCCAGCGTGTCACATCGCTCAGAAGCGACCGCGGCACACGGACCGCCGTCAGAACGGCAGTGAGGATGCCGCGGCTGCGGAGACAGTTACCTCCCGATGACACTTTGCCGTCCAACGTCTTCACTTTCACCCTCCAACTCGCCACCTTTGAGTCGGCTTGAACGGCAATAGGTGTCGAGTTGGAGGGTGAGCGGGTTCGGGGTTGGTGGGCCTTGCCGCTGGCGGAGTGCCGATGCGGGCACCATGCCTATCGAACCTTCGGCGAAGGCCGCAGACGTGACGGACCGAGCGGCTACGCCTTGATTGTGGTCGGAGCGTAGGCGGCGGCGATGGTCGTCGCTACAGCCGCTGTGAAACTGCCGTTCGAACCGCTCTCACCGGCGAAGGTGAACGGGAGACTCGGATCACCGGGGAGCGTTCCGGTGACGCTCGTCGTGTCCGTGCCGTCTGCGTTTACCGCGGTGACCGACACGAGGACATCGTTGAGACCGACCCCGATCACGGCCACTCGATCCGTACCCTTCACCGTGGGCACGACCTGCTCGACCCGGCCGTCTTTGAACGTGGCCTTCACCTTGGTGATATCGGCCGCGGTGTTCGCTAGCACGAAGATGCGGCGATCATGCACCGCGACGAGAACCACCGCGGCCCGTTGACGTTCGTTCAACCGGTTCAGCGCCACAAGAATCGATCGATCCGCATCCGGATACACGTCCTCGGAGTTGTCGGGGGTGGCCCCAATTTTGGCGGCGCCGCGTCGAGCGACTTCTTCACGTCGAAGGTGATCTCGTGATCGATTGACCACAATCGTTCGCAGGTAACCCGTCGGTTCCTCCAAGGTCGACCACCGGTTGTAGATCGCCGAGAAGGCATCCTGGGCAACCTCCTCGCCGACCGCCGCCGAGCCGGTGATCAGACCGCCAAGACGCACCATCGCACCAACGTTGGCCCGAAAGAAGGTTTCGAACGACGGATCAGCAATGGGTGCCACCACCTGCGGGCTGAGTGAAGCTGATTCGTCGGAAGGCGGAGGCCACGTCGTCAAAGGAACCGTCACAACCTAAGAACGAGGACCGCGACGAGTTGGTTCCTTCGGCATCAGTGAGTTTCGGGGCGAGCAAGAAAATCGGGTTGCCTCGCGATGATGAACGGCTGCTCGATGAGCTCCGGGACCACGCCCGCCGGACGGGCAAACCATGGCTCGCCGGGCCCGGCTTGGTGATTCAGTTTCCACTTACCCGACTGCACGCTGCGGATGCCGATGGGGTACACAGTGAGACGACCCTCATGGTCAATGTGCAGTCGGGTGAAGCACTTGAACGATCGCAGGCGCAGCGCCGAGAACGCTTCATTGTCGTGCATGCGCAGGAATGTGTTGGTGACGAACAGGTAGATGCCGGTGAGTGTCGCCGCGAGGATTCCGCCGAGCATGATGGTGAGCGCCGCGAACGAGAGTCCGAACCACACGCCGCGTCCGGGTGCAAGATGACTGGCTACCAGCATGACCGGCACCGTCAGCACGATGTGCAGCGCGCCGTGCACCGCGCCAACAACGCGGGCCAGAGTTCTCCTGGAGTGAACGGTGTGTCGTGGGAACGCAATCCAAGCGACCAGCACCGAGGTCATCAGCAGGAGTGCGAGCGGACTGCGCACCAAGCCGTCGGCGGCCTCGCGCCACGACAGTGGTCGCATGGCGTCACGCACCGACATCTTCGGGGTGCGCACCGACGCCTGCGCCAACCAAGCCAGAGCGAAGTGCACGATGCCAAGCGTGATGGAGAACACCGGGTTGAAGAAGGCCTGCAGCAACACGAGCGTGAGACGCTTTCGCGATTCGGACGACGACGGAAACGTCACACCGCGATGAATCGTCGTCGACGTCCCTTTTACGAAGCCCGGCACGACCGGCTCGCACGGAAGGTTGTGGGTGGGATGCAAAAATGCGCCACCACCTCCGACCGTCAGGCGGTGCTCGGCCCCGTCGGCCGTTTGGTAGTGCGCATAGTGATGCCAGTCACCGCTGGCGAACAGCGGCACCGTGACATCTGCGGGCACGATCTTGTGGAGGAACCACCCAACGGTGGCATCCGCGGTGGGGATTTCGGTGTGGAGCCAGAACGGCACCGGCGTCACCAAAATCAACCGGTCGCCGGGTTTCATCAGTTGCGCCTGGGTGCGGAAGTAGTCGAGCTGCGGCGCGTCAAGCCAACCGCCGAGTTGCGTGTCGATCGCCCACAACCACCAGCCGTGCGGAAGCGGCGCTGAGAAGTAGCTGCGCGTCTGTTGCGTGCGCCACCCGCCGATCGAGCGCCGCTGACAAAACTCACGCAAGAAGGCTGTGAGTCCGTCGTACCAGTCGTGATTGCCCGGCAACGCCAGCATGACGGGGGCCGAGTCCTCGACATGACCGGCGGGCCAGGCCGCGTCGTACGGGCCGATGGTCTGGTTCTCATAGCGGTCGATGGAGCCGGTCGGATACACCTCATCACCCATGAACACGAGCAGGTCGGCTCTCGGCAGCGTCGTGTCGCCGAAGGTCAGTGAGGGCTGTGCGAGGTGCCACGCAATGGCATATGTCGGATCGAACGCCTCACCCATGTCGCCCACCATGTCGAACCACAGTTCGTCACGCGTGCCGAAGCCAGGGTCAACCGGAACTGGCAGCGCCGCCTGCTGGTCTCGTTTATCGGCGTACGTGCCGAAGATGGCGGCGATGCCGTCACGAATAGCGATACCGATAAGCGCCCGCGGGTCGTACCACGACACCATCCGTTTCCGAAGGGTGAACCCAAGATCGGCCGGGCTGGTCGATTTCGGAACCGGCACCGGTGCCATCAGTGCATCAGCTGTCGCCGCGTAGTCGTTTGCTGTGGGCCTTGAGTCGACGCTTCTCCTCGGCCGTCAAACTGTCCATACCGCTCGCTGCAATCTTGTCGAGCAACCGATCCATCTCGGCCTGTGACGCCATGTCGTTCACCGGCAGGCCCGACTCACCCCAGGGACCTCGCACGACCGGCGAACCCTTGACCGGCTTGAATTTCTTGGTCTTCGTTTTGGTCGGCAAGGCCAGCTTCGGAATCCAGGCCTGGTCCGCCGCGAATCCGTACGCCCGGGTAAGGAGGAGGGACATCGCAAGGATGAACAAGAGAAGCAGCAACGCACCCGAGTCTCGATTACCGATCAGCTGCAAGAACTGGATGCCGACGATAACAACTGCGATGACCCACGCCTTGATGCCGAAGAAGAAGCGGGCGTTGGGCTGCTCGGCCACGTAGGCAACAAAGACACCGAGTTCTATGAGACTCAAACCAACGGCGGCTACCCGTAACGAGGGAGAAACAAGGCTCAGGAGCGCCAGGATCGCGGCGGGAACGACAGCAATCGCGAGCAGGAAGTAGGTGAATCGCACGCGGCCGAACATCTGTTCAAGGCTGCGGCCGAAGTACCAGAAAACGGCAAGGGTGATCGCCGCTGAAAAGCTCGGGGCATTCGCAATTGGCCACGTGAACAGACGCCAGAGCTGACCGTTCCGGACCCGTTCAGTAGTCAGATAAAGCGGTTCGAAAAGTGTCGGGCTTGCGGCGTACACAAACATGGACAGGACACCGAGCGCGGTGACGAACACCGTGGTGGTGACCTCGACTTGGCCGACGCGGAACCATGGATCGCTGGGGCCGCGGCGCTGTGGTGACGAGAAATTGAACTTCGGCCTCATGCACGATCCTTTTTCGACGCACTGCGCGTGACGGAAAGGATACCCGCACGGCTCAACATACGAGGGTCCGACGTCACCGATGTGGCCGAAGAGCTTCCCTACTAGGGTAATCGGCGATCTGGAGGCCATTTACCTATGTCTATTGATACCGTCCAAACCACCTCGACCGAATCGGTTGCTTACCGTGCTGCGCTCGACATCATCGCGGGCATCGAACCACGAGTCGCTGACGCTATTCGCGGCGAGCTGCACAATCAGCGCACCCAACTGAAGCTGATTGCCAGTGAGAATTACGCCTCACCCGCCACGCTTTTGGCGATGGGCAACTGGTTCAGCGACAAGTACGCAGAAGGCACGGTTGGTCATCGCTTCTACGCCGGATGCAAATACGTCGATGAAGTCGAGGCACTCGCCGCTGAACATGCCCGTGCCATCTTCGGTGCCGATCACGCCTACGTGCAGCCCCACTCGGGCATCGACGCCAACCTGGTCGCTTTCTGGGCGATCCTTGCGCAGCGCATTGAGAAGCCATTCCTGGCGGAGATGAGCCTCGGCCACATCAACGATCTCAGTGAGGCCGACTGGATGAAGCTGCGTCGCCACTTCGGTGATCAGCGCATGATCGGCATGTCGCTCGACGCCGGCGGCCATCTCACCCACGGATTCCGCCCCAACATTTCGGGCAAGATGTTCGATCAGCGCTCCTATGGCACCGACCCTGACACCGGCATGCTCGACTACGACCACGTTCGGGGCTTGGCGCTCGACTACAAGCCCCTCATCATGGTGGCCGGCTATTCGGCGTATCCACGCAAGGTGAACTTCGCCAAGATGCGTGAGATCGCAGATGAGGTCGGTGCCACGTTCATGGTGGACATGGCGCACTTCGCCGGTCTGGTGGCCGGAAAAGTGTTTACCGGTGATTTCGATCCGGTCCCCCATGCCCACATCGTCACCACCACCACCCACAAGTCACTGCGCGGTCCGCGTGGCGGCATGGTGTTGTGCAGCGAGGAGTTGGCCGAGTTTGTCGACAAGGGTTGCCCCATGGTTCTCGGTGGACCCATGCCGCATGTGATGGCGGCCAAGGCGGTCGCCTTTGCCGAGGCCCGCCAACCCGAGTTCCAAACCTACGCACAACGCATCGTCGACAACGCAGCCGCGCTGGCCGACGGGTTGATGAAGCGCGGCGCGACGCTCGTTACCGGCGGCACCGACAACCATCTGAACCTGATCGACGTTCGCAACTTCGGCATCACCGGTCGCCAGGCCGAATCCGCGCTGCTCGATGCCGGCATTGTGACAAACCGCAACAGCGTGCCGCGGGACCCGAACGGCGCCTGGTACACCAGCGGCGTGCGCATCGGCACCCCTGCGCTGACCACCCTCGGCATGAACACCGCCGAGATGGACGAAGTGGCCGACCTTCTGGTTTCCGTCTTCAAAAATACAAGCCCCGATGGAACTTCCAAAGCGAAATATGTCATTTCTGACGGCGTTGCCGACGGCATTCGCGCTCGCTGTGGTGAGCTTTTGGGCCGTTTCCCGCTCTATGCGTCAATCGACCTCGACTGAATCGTAAAGATTACGTAACCATTCTGTAACAAAGCACCTTTCCTTCTTCCAGAACCTTTCTTAACGGTCTACCTTGACCGACAAGAGATTTGTGGTCCGGGTTTTGACGGTGCTTTCCGAAATCTCGCCGGGCGGAAGCGAGAACGTGACCCTCACCCGAGGGACACGGTTTGGAAAGGCAACCTCACTTTGTTACGAAAACGAATCTGCATGCCCCTGCTTACGATTGCGGCCGTCGCCCTCGGCACCATCGCACTGACCACGTCGGCCGCATCGGCTGCTGATGTCAGCCAGCCCATGCCGGCGCTCGACGGCGAAGAAAAGGCGTTCGTCGGAATCATCAACAACTACCGGTCCCAGAACGGCCTCGGACCACTCCAGGTCTCGATCAAGCTCACCCAGTCATCGGCATGGATGAGCGACGATCTCTCCAAACGCCCGGCCTCCGGTTTTGCGCATACCGATACCCAGGGCCGTGACGCAACCGCTCGCGTCAAGGCCTTCGGATACGACTACAACACCTACACCGGCGAGAACATCGCGGCTGGCACCAACTCGGGTTCGGCCACGGCGATCTTTGAGCAGTGGCGCAACTCGCCCGGGCACAACGCCAACATGCTCGGGAAGAACTACGTCACCATGGGGATAGCCCGCGTGTATCGCGCCGGGTCGCCCTATAGCTGGTACTGGACCAACGATTTCGGCGGCTTCGATGATGCCCGGGTAAGCGACGCAGCCGCGGCACCAGCGCCCCCAGCACCGCCGCCGGTACCCCCGCTGGTCATCCCTGCCGTGCGCTCGGCCATGGTTGCGGTGGCGCCAACTCGCATCCTCGACACCCGAACCACCGGAGCCATCGGGGCCAATGGTTCCGTCACCATCCACATTCCTGGCCAAAAGGGTGTCGTACCCGCCTCGGGCGTTGCGGCCGTTACGTTGACGGTCACCATCACTGATGCCAAGGGTGCCGGTTTCGTCACCGTGTATCCGGGGGGCGGCGGTCGACCTGAAGCATCCAACCTCAACGTGTCCGGTCCCGGTCGCACTGTTGCCAACCTCGTCACGGTTCCCCTCGGGCCATCAGGCGATGTGGTGTTGTACACCAGCGGTGGCGGTCATCTCATCGCCGACGTTGCCGGTTACTACAACCAGGTCGGCAGCACCGCAAGGGCCGGCCGCTTCCAGCCCATCGCACCCACCCGTCTGGTGGACACCCGCAACGGTCAACCCGTCCCACCCAAGACCAGCGCCATCCTTCATGTCACTGACCGTCCAGGTGTCCCCAAAACCGGTGTGTCGGCCGTGTCGCTCAACCTCACGGTGACCGACGCCATCCGCAGCGGATTTCTCACGGCCTACCCGGCGGCATCGGGTGTGCCGACCGTGTCGAACCTCAATATCAACAATGCCGGTGACACCGTTGCCGGTGCAGCCATCGTGCCGGTCGACGCCAACGGCAACATCGGCGTCTACCTCGACGGCGGCGGCGATCTGTTGGTAGATATCAACGGCTGGTTCACGGACGGAAACGCGAGTGCCAGTTCGGAAGGTTTGTTCGTGGCCCAGACTCCAGCCCGGGCCCTCGACAGCCGCAAGTCGGGCAGCATGGCCGGCAAGTCCATGCTCGACCTGGGTGTGCCGTCCGGCTCCATCGCGGTAAGTGCCAACCTCACGCTCACCGACACCTCAGGCGCCGGCTATCTCAGCGCCTGGGCCGCCGCCGGTGTTCTGCCCACAGTCTCTTCGGTCAACGCGGTTGGCTCGAGCCAGACCGTGGCGAACCACGCCATCATTCCGGATTCAGGTGGCGCCCGGTTCTTCGCCGACATGGCCACCAACCTGATCGTCGACTACGACGGCTACTACCTACCAGCAAATGTATAGAGGTAGCGACCGGATGCACCACGCGCTGGCAGCATTGTTTGAGCGAAGCGAGTCCGAGAGAGACGGAGCGGTAGCTGAGCGTCAGGAGCGGTAGCGACAAGCGATGCCAATCATGGTAGCGACCGAACGAGGCGATTAGTCGAAGAGGTCGGGATCGGTGTGGCAGATCTCTTCCCACAACGGCTGGAAGCTGAACCATCCAGCCAGTGGGAAGGCGGTCTGCTCGCGGGTATACGTCGCAAGCTCGTGGGGGACGAGCTTGGGCGTTCCCGCCGCTTCGGCCAACAACTGAGCCTGGCAAGAGCGCTCCATCGTGACGAACCACCACACCGCTTCGTCCACCGTTTGACCAACGGTGATGTTGCCGTGGTTCTGATGAATGACGGCCTTGTGGCTGCCGAGTGCATCGGCGATGGCCTTGCCCGAATCGAGTTCGAAGGCAACCGCTCCCCCGCCTTCCGTGCACAGGCTGTGGTCCTGGTAGAAGCTGCAGGCGTCCTGCGTGATCGGGTCGAGCAGACGACCGAGTGACGACCACGCCTTTCCGTTCACCGAGTGGGCGTGCGCGGCGGCAATCACGTCGGGCCGGGCCGCGTGAATGGCGGCGTGGATCACGAAGGCAGCTCGGTTGAGGGGGCGGGTTCCCTCCACCACATCGCCGGTGTGATTGACGAGGATGAGATCACTGACCTTGATGTGTCGGAAACTGCGACCGAACGGGTTCACCCAGAAGTGATCAAGAAACTCGGGATCGCGAGCGGTGATGTGACCGGCCACGCCCTCACCGAACCCAAAACGGCCAAAGATCCGCAGCGCGCCCGCCAACCGCTCTTTGCGGTGACGACGCTCTTCTTCCACCGTGGCGAACACGGGCGGTGTTGGAAACGTGATCACAGGCTTGTCGGTGGTGGTCATAGAGGCAGTTTCGCGCGTTTGAAGGCGTCGCGGTCCGGCGCGTTGCTGTACAACATGCAGGTGCCGACATTGCACACGGGGACAACAGGGGGAACGCGATGGGTGCGGCGGATCATTTCGATCCCGCTCGTCCTTGCCGCGGCGATGCTCGGACTAGCTGCCTCGCCTGTCTTGGTCGTGGTCGCGATCGTCTTCGATCTGCTCCGCAAGCGAAGCGGATTTCCGACGCTTCGTTGCTACGCGTTTGTTCTGTGGGCGTTGTGGCTGGAGGTGTGTACGGTGTTGAGCGCCATGTTCCTGGCCGTCGTGTTTGCGGGTCGGCTGCGGTCGGCAGCGTCACTTCGCACCCACAACGCTATGGAGCAGTGGTGGGTTGGACAGCTGGTGCAGGCAGCTGCATTGACGATGCGGCTGGAGTTCGCCGTTACGTGCCCCCATCATCTACGTCCCGGTCCGGTCGTCGTTATCGGCCGTCATGCCAGCCACGCCGACGCCATTCTGCCCGCCTGGCTACTGGGCACTCGCAATGCCATGAACTTGCGTTACGTCGTCACGGCCGGGCTCACGTGGGGACCAACATTCAACCTGTACGGACATCGGTTGCCGAACCATTTTGTGAACCGCGGCAAAACCCACACCGCAACGGACCTCGCCCCCCTCGCCAATCTGGCTTCATCGGCCGACGCGTACGACGCAGTGATCATTTTCCCCGAAGGACACCTCGCCACGCCCGAGCGTCGAGAACGCGCGTTGGCACGAATCACCGATCCGGTCCTTGCGTCGCGGGCACGAAAGCTTCTCCACCTGCTGCCGCCCCGTCCGGCCGGCACGGTCGCTTTGCTCGATGCAGCGCCGCATGCAGATGTCATCGTTATCAACCACGTCGGGCTCGAACGCTTTCAGACCGTCGGTGCTATCTGGCGCAATGTGCCCTTCGCTGACCCGGTGCGGGTGCGCATCCAACGCGTCGCAGCTCGTGACGTGCCCCGATTCGATAACGACGCAACCATCGGCTGGCTGACCGACACCTGGCAGGACATGGACGAATGGATCACCGCCAACATGCCCGAACCCAATGACGGATCCCGATGACCGACTACCTCGCGCGCACCAATGGCTTCGTCCCCGGCCCACCCCGCCGGCCCTGACCGATTCCGTTGGCGCACGTATCCAATCAGATACAGGCTAGATACCGATTCGGTCGCCCTCGTCGCTCAGGGGCCGAGTACAACGACTCCGTTCTGGCCCTGCACATCGATCGGTTGCGACGACGCGGTACTGAGGTCATACCGAATCGCTTTACCTTGGTCGGTGATGACCAACGCGGTCCCGTCCTGACTCCAGCGCACGCCGAAGCCAACAAGATCAGGAAAGCTCTGACCCGCGATTCCCGTGATCGGTGCGACCAGCACGCCGCGCCCGGTGTATGGCTCGGCATTGTCGGACAACGCGACCGCGAGCTGCGAACCGTCCGGCGAGAATGCGCCGGACCCAACGGTCTGCGCAGGGCCGGTTTCGGGCACCTTACTGACGACGCTAACGGCCGCGGTCCGCACATTGACGATGTTGATGTCGCCACTCTCGGCTTGATACGCAAGATTGGTCCCATTGGCCGCGATGGGGCGCCCGACGCCAGCGACTCGCACGCCGCCCGGTTCTGCAATCAGGATCTCGAAGGTCTCCTTGACTAGGAGAGCAACGCCGTCGCCCGCTGGTCCGATAGGAAGCACGACCTGCGCCTTTGTCGCTACGGTCGGACCGATCGGTTGGCCGGACCAGTCGTGCAGCTGCCACGTTGCGCCATTCTCGGTGGCGGCCCAGAACCCTCGCTCGGTGACAACGATGCCGAGGTTCGCGTAGGTACCAGCATCGACGGGCGCGGCCCACGCTGCAGGGTCGTACACCGTGACCTGCCCGAGGTATGTCACCAGCACGTGATCCTTGGTGCCGTACAAAACCGGAATCGCTCCGGGCACATCGAGCAGCTTTGCAACGACCTTGGTGGTAGCCGCTCCATTTCGACCGATGCTGGTTTCTTCGAGGTCACGATCGCGTCGGGTGATGAGCCGATACGCCGCGACGTCCGTCGAGACAGACGCGGTGACGACAGAACTGGTGGAGTTGGGGGCTGTCACCACGACCGTTGACGGCGGAGCGCTAGAGGCGGTGGGAGCCTCGGCAATCACGGTCGTTGTCGTACCGGCGGCAGTGCGACCTGTTGAAGACCGAACGGCCGCAACGGCTCCCCCGACGATGACCACGCCGGCAACGACTACACCGATCCGGCGGCGCCGATACTTTCGTTTTCGGGCGCGGCGAGTGAGGTCGCTTGGCGCGGCACGTCCAGACTCATCCATCGCTCCATGATCCCTCACGAAGGGGTTGTACATCGCGCATCTTCGGGTCGTGCGGGACAGAACGACCCGAAGATGCTGCTAGGCCATGCGGGTAGCGATGCTCCGGTGACCGGAGCCGGGAATGAACAAGCCGGCTGATGCAGCGAGTCGTTTCAGGTAGCCGGGGTCGGTTTGCAGCTTTGCAGTGGCAGCGTCGACGGCAGCCATGTCGGCGGCGGCTCCGATCCAGGTGGCCTGACCGAAGGTGCCGTAGGAGTCGAGGAGGAACATGGTGGGGTCGTCGGTCACCGAGGTGACGTAGGTGGCCAATTCAACGCTCCACGCAACAGCTTCGGCACCCTTGTCGGCGGCCATCGTCGCCGTCGTCAAAAGGGCCACCGAACCGACCGGCCTACCCCCTGGCGTTGGTGCACCATGGACGACCTCTCGCAATGTGTCGACCATCGGACCGGTGATGAACGCGGCACCTTTTTCGAGGATGGCGTAATAGCCATCATCCTCGCGAAGCCCGGCGAAGGCGGCCTGGAGGTCGGCGTGGGAATCCACTGGTACTGACCAGACCACGGTGCCCACCGGCTGGCCAAAGCCCACTGACCACAGCGCCAGTGGCCGTCCCGATTTCTTACTGACGTAGGCATTCATCTCGGCTGCCCATGCCATTGCTGCTCTCGGATGTCCTCCGAGTGTTGCCATACGACCGAAGAGAAGCACAATCCCTCCCAAACCTTGACGAACTCACGCGAAGTTGCGTGCCAGTCGTGAGCATGCACCCGCGTATTGGGCATGTCAATCGTCACTAAGCAACGAACTTCAGACCAGTGCCGGCTCGCGGGTACTTGCATCTTCAACGATACGCGATGGCGGACGGATACGAAGCACTCCGAGCGCCGCAACAACGCACATGACGCCGCCCAGGATGTAGCTCAACTGGAAGCTGCCGGTGCTGTCGCGGGTGGTCGCTGCGAACCATGCGGCGAATGCGCCGCCCAGTTGGTGGGCTGCGAATAGCCACCCGTAGACGACACTGCCCTTGCCCGGCCCGAAGCACTGGTGCGCCAGTTTGATAGTCGGCGGCACTGTTGCCACCCAGTCGAGGCCGTAGAAGATCAGCACAACCAAGAGTCCGGGGTTCGTCGCACCCAAGTCGAGCACCTGGTTCAGCATGAGAAGCGAGAGGCCGCGCAGCCCGTAGTAGGCAAACAGCAGCCGACGAGGGTCGACTCGGTCACAGAGCCAACCCGATGCCAACGACCCCATGAGATCGAAGACCCCGATACCGACCAGCAACGTGCTGGCCGTCACCTTGGTGATGTGGTGGTCGCTGGCGGATTCGAACCAATGCATCTGCACCAGCACCCCCGTCCTGCTGCCCAGCTTGCTGTTGATCGGCACC
>JANNZM010000078.1:0-18769 GCA_031410595.1 Actinomycetes bacterium
CGGCGGGATACACGATGCACCCCACCAAACTTCCGACCGCCACCGGGACTCAGCAGTTTTCGTTTACGATCACCGGACCCGATGGCGCACCTATCAAAGACGCCGTCGTCGAGCAGACGAAGAAACTTCACCTCATCGTGGTGCGCTCCGATCTCACGGGCTACCAGCACCTTCATCCAGAACTCGCAAGTGACGGAACATGGTCGATTCCGGTTGCATTCGTATCCGCCGGACGATGGCACATCATTGCTGATCTCACACCGGTACAGGGAACCCGAGTCGTGCTCGGTCTGGATGCCACCATTGCCGGTGCCAGTGCTGATCGCCTGCTTCCTGCAGCGGTGCAGGCAACGACGGTTGATGGGTTCGAGGTGATGTTGGACGGACAGCTTTCCACCACCGAGGCCCCGCTGAACTTTGCCATCACGAAGGGCGGAGCTCCCGCATCGACGATTACCGAATATCTGGGTGCCGGTGGCCATCTGGTTGCGCTGCGATCCGACACGCTTGCCTACACCCACCTCCATCCGAACGGGGACGCAGGCCCAATGTTGAGCTTCGCGGCGCGCGCGCCAGAGAAGGGCACCTATCGCCTGTTCCTCCAGTTCGCTACCGGGGACAAGGTCCATACAGCCGAGTTCACCGCGGCGGCTGCTGCTTCATGACCTCGCGGCGCTCTCTGCTTGTCTCGGTTGTCGGCGCAGCCCTCACCGTTATCCTCGGGATGGTCACTGTGGCGTCGGCCACTCCGGCCGACGACCAACGAGCGGACGCTTCGCGGGTCGCCACGAAAAGAGCCGAGCTGGTGCAGACCGCCGAACGCCTGAACGAGGAGTCCAAAGCGTCGGAGGAAGCTCTCGCGACTCTGAACGCCGATCTCACGCAGACGTCCCTCCAATTGGGCCAACGCACAAGCGACCTTGGCACAATGGCGGCCAAGCAGTCGGAGTTCGCGCTGAAGTCCTACGTCTACGGACAATCGGCTGCAAATGACTTCGTTGGCCTTTTGGCCGGTACGACCGACCTCAACGAAGCCGGGGTGCGCGACGGCTACACCGGTTCACTCATCGGCAACAGTTCCGATGCCATTGATGAAATCAACGCAACGCGCCAAGACATCGCTGGCCTCGCTAAGTCGCTGGTAGCGAAGCAGCGAGAGCAGACCGATATCGGAAAGCGGCTCGTAGTGAGCAAGGCCAAGATAGCTGCCACTCAGGTGGAGCTCGACGCGTTGGCGAAGAAGGTCGACGCGGAACTATCGGTGCTCGTCGAGGAGGAAGCAGCGCGACAAGAACAGGAACGGCTGGCACAGGAAAAGCGGGCTGCCGAGCAAGAGGCTGCTCGCCAGGCCGCACGTACTACGACACCGCCGGTGCGTCAGGCAACCCCAACCGGGTCTCGGAAACCGGCGTCGAGCAACGCCAGCCCAACGAGCCCGGCGACAACTCTGCGACCGACACCGGTCAACACACCACCGTCCACCGCCGCCAAACCAGGAAAGGCCCCCACGGTGCCGAACCCGGCGACCGCAGCCAAGCCGGCTGCAAAGCCTGCGCCGCCACCGGCCGATGTGCCCGACTACCCGGCGCCTTCAGCCCGCGCTGCGACCGCAATATCGGCAGCGAAGAGCCAATTGGGCAAGCCCTACATCTTTGGCACCAACGGGCCAGACACGTACGACTGTTCCGGACTGACGCAGTGGTCTTGGGCGAAGGCCGGTGTATCGATGAGTCACTACACCGTTTCGCAGTACAACGAGTTTCCCCACGTACCTTTAAGCGCGCTGCAGCCTGGGGATCTTGTCTTCTTCAAGATCGACCTGGGTCACATGGGTATGTACATCGGAGGAGGAATGGTCATTCACGCCCCGCAGACCGGAGACGTCGTGAAAATCTCACCGCTCTCCAATTTCAATGTGGTCGGCGCATCCCGCCCGGGATGAGCGTCTGACGCCCACCGTCGACCCTGGACCCTCTATCGAGCTGGGCGGGGACGTGGGATCGGCCAGTTGAACCGGATGTTGGCGAGCTCGGGTGGTTCCGTACCTTGTACCGTGCCGGAAGCGAACTGCCGATGAACCCGCCAAAGGCAACGCATGAGGCGGAGAAAATCCTTCATGAGCGGTTCGCTCGTGGTGAGATCGACGAGGCCGAGTACACCCGGCGCCACGATCTTCTTCATGAACGTTCCCTGTGACCAGCTCGCGCACGATCACCGTCGGGATACTCGGCGCAGCCGTTGCCCTCGCGGCGGTGTCCGTGTTGGCTATCGCAGGTACCGGCGGAGCATTCGGGCGAAGGTCCTTCTGGCGGTCCGGTTCATCCTGCGCCGTACCGGCCCTTCCCGGTGCGGTAGTTGATGCGACGCTCATCAATATGGGCGGACCGATGTGCACGGTTCAGGCGGCTCAATTGGTGGGGGCATGATGCGTCTCTCGCTGGGCAAGAACACCGTCGCCGCTGGGCAGGCGTCTTTCGTTGCGATCAACGGTGGCAGCGTCAGCCATGAACTGATGATTCTGCCGTTACCTGATGGGCAGATCGTTGGGACCCGATTGATCGCGCCGAACGCCAAGATCGATGAGAACGGCAGCATCGGCGAGGCCTCAGCGACGTGTGCTCGTGGCAGTGGAGATGGGATCGCCCCTGGATCCTCGGGCTGGGTCACCGTGATGTTGCCGGTAGGCCGCTACGAGATCGTGTGCAACCTGCCGGGCCACTACGCGGCTGGCATGTACGAACTCGTTGTCGCCTGACGGGCTCAGCACGGTCCTACGGGAGCGAACGGTGCCAGCCGACAAGTCGGCCTGCCAGTATGAACGTCGTGACACCTATTCCGTTGGACTTCGTGAAGGCCCGTCGCCGTTCGGGGTTCGAGGCCCGGGTGCTGGAGGGGTCGGCCGGCCGGGTGCACCAGCAGCACGGCGAACGCAAGACCGCTGTGCTCGGCGCGTTGACAGGGACGGTTGTTGAGGTCGGAGCGGGCACCGGCGTGAACATGCGCTACTACCCGCCGGGTATCCATCTGATCGCGATCGAGCCGAATCCTCACATGCACGAGCGTCTGCGCAGCCAGGCCGAGAAGCATTCGGTTGATCTGGAGATCCGGACGCTTCGTGGCGAACAGATCGATGTTGGCGATGAGACAGCCGATGCGGTCGTCGCCACGCTCGTGTTGTGCGGTGTGGATAACCCACACCAGGTGGTTGCCGAGGTGAGGCGTGTCCTCAAACCGGGCGGAACGTTCTTCTTTCTGGAACACGTCGCCGCGCCTCCCGGTTCGATAACTCGTCGGGTTCAAGCCATCGTGAAACGCCCGCACCGTTGGGCGTTCAACGGGTGCGAAGTCGATCGTGACACCGGCACCCTCCTCGCCAACGCCGGTTTCACGCAACTCGACATCACGCAGGTCGACACCGGGCTCAGCGGCATGTACGCCCGCCATCAGATCATCGGCACCGCCACTCGTTGACCGCAGTCGGGCGTCGAATAGTTGCGGAGCAACCTCGGGTGGGAGCCCCGTACGATCTGCGATCGTAGAGTCGTCGTCCAATCTGGCCTGTGACGAGCGGACGACGTTGGCTGGGGCGCAGCGCGACGACTGAGCACCATCGGTCCGATCGCTCAGTGACGCTGTCAGTCGTGAGCTTCAGCAAGTACGATCTGGTGGGCGCAGAATGTGGCAGATGTCGTTGACGGTGCAGTCTTCCGGGTCCAGCGATCGGCCCCGACGGATGAGCTGGTTCAGTTCGGTGCGCAGTACTCCGAGTTGGGCGATGCGTTCTTGGACGTCAACGAGTTTGGCGTCGAGAAGTTCGTTGACGTGGCGGCACGGCGCGGTGCCGTCGTCGCGAAGGCGGATGATGCTGGCGATCTCGGCGAGTGTGAGCCCGGCGGTTTGGGCGTTGCGGATGAAGTCGAGGCGGTCGCTGTCGCCTTCGTTGTACTCCCGGTAGCCGTTTGTCGTGCGGGTGGGTTCGGGGAGGAGACCCCGGGTTTCGTAGAAGCGGATGGTCCGTGTCGGATGACCCGAGACGGTGGCGAGTTCCCCGATACGCATAATCCTCACATTACCCCTTGACCTTCCACTATGGGGGAAGGTTTAAGGTGCTGGTGTGGACCCCGGGACGACCAGCGACTGTTGCGCCCCGACGACCCGCCGAACCCGACCATCGTCGCGTCTATTGGCGGTCGGCGCGGTCGGCGTTGCGCTGTGCTGCGTTCTCCCAGCGCTTCTCGCTGGTGGGGTTTTGGCCGCCGCAGCGGGGTGGAGGTTCGGCGTCTGGGCTGCGGTCATCGTTGCCGTCGCCGCCGTGGCTGCCGTCGTGTTTCGTCGGTGGCGTCATCGTCAGAATGCGTCCATGGTTGACCCGTCGTTGCGACTGGTCGGGGCCACCCTGGAGCGGTCTACTTTGGCACAGGTCGTCGAGTGAACGATTGCTCCATCACCGTCGATGAGTCGGGTGCGTCGTGTCCGCGTTGTAGGGGGACAGGTTCGGTCGTAGGCACGGCACCAGTGCGAGCGCATCGTCGGATTGCTGCGCTGGGATCGTGGCGTTTCTGCGCGAACCTGGGCTGCGACGTGGTGTTCTTCCTCGGTGCCGATGTGGTCGATGACCGTGAGGTTGTCGCCCAGGTCGGCCACAAGGCGCTGTCGAAACCGGTGCCGGTGTGTTTCTGTTTCGCGCACACACTCGGCGATCTCCGCGCCGACGTCGCCGCCCACGACGGTGTGAGCACGATCAAGGCGTCCGTGAAAGCGGCCCTCGCTGAAGGCTTGTGCGCGTGTGAGCATCTCAATCCGTCCGGGGACTGCTGTCTGACCGCGGTCCATCGTGCGGTCAAGGACGCCCGCCGACTGATCCAGGAGGGTGCCGCTCGTGGGTAGCGTGTCGTTGTCGCTGGCGGCGATCACGGGCGCGTTGTCGGTGCTGAATCCGTGCGGGTTCCCGCTGCTCCCCGCGTTCTTATCTTTCTACGTCGGAGCCGACGACACCCGCTTGCCGTCGTCGGCAAGCCGGGCCGCGCAGGGCCTGCAGATCGGGGTGTTGGTCACCGCCGGGTTCCTCGGTGTGTTCACGCTGATCGGCCTGCCGCTCAGCCTTGGTGCTACGGCGGTGGCCCGGGTGATCCCGTGGGTTGGTCTCGGTGTCGGTGTCCTCCTGATCGCCGTCGGTATCGCCGCGTTGACCGGGAGGTCGATCCGGCTCGCCCACACACCGAGCGTTCACCACGACGGCCGGTCGCGTGCCGCCGTGGTTGCGTTCGGTGCCGGGTACGGCCTGGCGTCCCTCGGCTGCACCCTGCCCCTGTTCCTCACCCTGATCGCCGCGTCGCTCACCTCCGACGGAACGTCGTCGTCGCTGACGGTATTCGCCGCGTTCGGTGCCGGTATGGGAGTGGTGATGATGGCCCTCGCCGTCGCCGCCGCGTTCACCCGTCAAGGCCTCACCCGAATCCTGCGCCGGGCGCTCCCCTGGTTGTCGCGGGCCTCCGGTGCGATGCTGGTGATCGCCGGGACCTACCTCAGCTACTACTGGTGGAGGATCAAATACGGGCCGACGTCCACCCTGTCGTCGGACCCGATCGTCGGTAGGGCGACCCGCTTCGGGGCCGAAGTCCAACGCTGGGCACACCAGCGCGGCGGACTCCTCCTCACCGGTGCCGCGATCGTGGTCGGTGTCGCCGTCATCGTGTGGCGTCAACGACGCCCGACCCTCGACCTTTCTCAACCCGCTGTCACCGACATTCCGGAGCACACCTCATGAACCGACCAAAACTTGTTGCCGTGCTGATCGCCGGGGCAGCCCTGATGACCGGGTGTGCCAGCCAGAACACCACCCAAATCTCCCACACCACCCAGCCAGCGCCGGCTGCGGTGCGGGCACCGGTGGTCGTGTTGTCCACGGTCGATCAGTTCGCTACCACGTTCAACGCGGATGTCGGGGTGCCACGATTGCTCCTGCTGATGTCGCCGACTTGAGGCGGTTGTCTCGCAGGGGCCAGTTGGGTCTCCCAAAACATCCTCGACAAATACCCGAACCTCGACATCAAGATCTACGCGGTATGGATGCCGATGCTCCCCGGTGACAAACAGAGCGCCATCCCCGGCGACTTGTTCGCCGATCCGCGTGTCACCCGCTTCTGGCACAACGACCGCAGCCTCGGCACCTGGTTCGCCACCCACGGGTTCGGCGACCGACCCATCCTGTATGACGCCTACCTGCTCTTCGACAAACAAGCCGTCTGGAACGACCACCCCAAAACCGTCGCCTTCTCCGAACCGATGCTCGGCGACACTGACACACTCGCCAAGGCCATCGCCACCTAACACCAGCCACCCCCGGTTGACCAGCACTGCCCAGGCGGGATCGTCGTGTTGAGCCTGCTACGTAAGAACGTCGGGTTCCGGCGTCTATGGCTGGCCCATGCCATTTCGCGGAGCGGCGACGCCTTCAACACCGTTGCGATTGTTGTGCTCGTGTTTCGGCTCACGGGCACCGGTCGAGGAGTTGCGGGTGCGGTGATGTTCGAAGTACTCCCGGTGTTGTTGATCGGCCCGGTCGCTGGCCTCGCGGCTGACAAGATGCCGCGACGGCGACTGATGGTCGGTGCCGATCTCGTCCGGGCTGGCGCAGCAGCGAGTCTTATCTTGGCGTCCAGGTCGGTACCGGCGGTGTTCGCGGTGGCGTTCATCTTGAGTGCCGCGGCGACAGTGTTCAATCCGGCCGCGTCATCGTTGGTGCCTGACCTGGTTGACGGCGAGGACCTGATCACCGCGAATAGTGCCCTGTGGACCGTCGCGGTCATCGCCCAGATCGCGCTCGCACCCGTCGCTGGTTGGGTCGTTGCGGGTGGCGGCGGTGTTCGTGTCGCGTTCGCCGTCAACGCGGCCACTTTCATCGTTTCTGCGGTACTGCTAGTCGGTCTCCACGAGGGCCGAACCGCGGCGGCGAGCGACGTGCGCGGCTGGGCTGGCGCTCTCGCCGGTGTCACGACGGTGCGAGCCGACCCGCTCCTTCGCCGACTCATCGTCGTCCAAATTCTGGCGTCACTGTCGGCTGGGGCGACCAGCGGGCTCCTGGTGATCTTGGCCGAGCGGCACCTTGGTGTTGGAGCGAGGGGGTTTGGTGTCCTGCTGGCCGCGATCGGCGTCGGCGCGGCCATCGGCCCGGCCCTCCTGCGACGGTTCATCCGTCCCGCTGACCGTCGCTGGCTGTTCGGCCCCTACCTCGTTCGCGGTGCGGTCGATCTCACCCTCGCCTCCGTCGCCAGCCCGATCATCGTCGGCACCTCTCTCGTCGTCTACGGAATGTCCACCTCAACGGGGATAGTCGCCTACCAGACGATGCTCCAACAAGCCGTCCCACCCGAAACCCGCGGAAGGACCATCGCCTTCTTCGACATCGTCTGGAACGCGACGCGTCTGGTCTCGCTCGCCGCAGCAGCGCTCCTCGCTGACAGCGTCGACGTTCGCTGGGTCTACGTGGCGGCAGCCTCGCTGCTGGTCGCCGCGGCGGCCATCGGGCTCACCACCAACTTCGAGACCGGCTGCGAACCGACTGACACAGTCGCGTCGTCCTGAGTCGCTGCCCTCTGCGCCCGCCTCAAGGTGAATAGGATCAACGAGAGGGAGCAGGAGACGAACGGAGTGCGACGTTGAAGTGCTCATGCTGCGGGGCGGATCGTGACCCGGCAGCCCTGACCGGGCTGCGATGCCACGATGACATCAGGATCTGCCGGGACTGCATTGGCTGGCTCGCCCAGCGCTCCGGGATGCTCGATGTCACCCCGACATTGCCGGTCAGGGTGATGGGCGAGACGATCGCCTTCTACGAGACCGCGGGTTTCGACGTCGAGTCCTACGACAGCGGGTTCGCGTTCGTCCGGTACGCCGACGTCAGCGTGTTCGATCTTGAACTCAACGAGCGGATCGACCCCGCCAACAACGGTGCCGGCTGTTACATCATCACCGGCAACCCCGACGAGTGGCATACCCGACTCGCAGCGGCAGGGTTCCCCGTCACGCCAATCGAGGACCGGCCATGGGGAATGCGCGAATTCACCCTTACCGACCCCAGCGGAAACCACCTCCGAATCGGACGTAACACCTGACCGGTCCGGGTTGGTGTTGCAGCCTCTGTCCCACCAGTCGTGCGACCGGTGCTTCATGGCGGGTAGGCGAGGGTGTGTTCGATTCGGTGGCCGGGGTCGATGATCGTTTCCCTGGTGATGCGTTTCGTGGTCGGGTCGATCCACATTTTGATCCAGATGTTCGATGCGGGCACGGTGAAGGTGATGACGTTGAGGCCGTGGTCGTCGACCAGTTGGTGGATGTCGTCGCCGCCGTTGCCGAATGGTTCTTGGGAGATGAAGTCAGGTCCGGCGATACGGATATTCCCGGCGTCGGCTGATGCTGCGGAGTCGCTGGTAACGGACTCGGTGAGGATGATGTCGCCCGCCTGCTTGGTCGCGGTGACCGCGGTGGCGAGCAGCGCCGCTCCGTCGGGGCCGGGTGGCCATTGGAGGCTGACACGGGCGGTGCCGCCGGCGTATTCGCTTTCGCCGACAGTGACGGCGAGTTCGGTCGTCCCGGGTTGCCATTCGTGGCTGATGGTTTCGCATCCTTGCCCGCAGTTACGGGCGGTGATGTCGATATCGCTCCCGTCGGGTTGCTGCCCGTTAATCGTCGCCCGTCCGGTCGGTGGGGGCTGCCCGCCGGGTTGCAGCACGCGTATTTGGAGTAGGTGGTCGACTGCGGCGACGAGGACCAGATTGTTGCCGGCCAGATCGGCACCCCACGTGGCGTTGACGACGGGTGGTGGCCCGAGGATGAACGAACCAGCTGAGGTTGGTGGAGCGGTGACGGCCAACGCGACGCTCGCGGCGAGAACGGCGGTGACTGCGACCAGTTCGATCTGGGTGATGGTGCGGAGCGTGGCCGGGTTCTCTGCGACCTTGCGTAGCCCGGTGGTGCGGGCGACGTTGGCGACCGCCAACGCGACCGCGACCAGTGCCAATTTGACGAGCAGAATCGTGCCGTATCGGGTTGTCCAGATCTGGTGGACGCTGTCGAATCGGGTGACCGCGATGATCGTGCCGACAGCGATCGTGGCCGCGACGACGGGGAGCGCGAATCGGCTGTATCGGCGGGCGGCGATGCCGAATGCGGTCCGGGTCGAGCCGTCGATCGGGCTGCGGGTCAGGTGGAGGAGCGCGCCAGCCCAGGCCGCACCGCCGATGATGTGTGTGGTTCCGATCGGTGTGGCCCACCAGCGGGTGTCGTCACCGGAATGACCTCGCCCCACCACGACGGCGAGGGCGGCTGCGACGGGTAGGGCGGCGATGCGGCGGAGTCGGCTGCTGCGAGCGGCGACAAGCGCGAGCCAGGTGAGTGATCCGGTGGCGAGGATGAGGCGGTCGGGTCGGGTGGTAAGCGCACCGGACCAGTCCGTGGGGTTGAGGAGGACGTTGCGGCGATGCAGTTCGAGGGCGACGGCGGACAGGACCCCGACCAGCGCGAACGCGATCGATGGGGCTGCCGGTGAGCGCGGTGCCGGTGATGCCTCCAGGCGTGTCGCCCAGATGAGGCGTTCGCTGGCGAGGCACCCGAACGCGAAGGCCAGTCCGGCCACAAGTTCGAATTGGATCAGGGCGTCGGCCCACCCGAACCGTCCTTGCGACGGTTGTGTTCGGGTGCGGAGTGCGCCGGCTGGCAGGTCGGTGCCGACGGCGAAGGCGAATTCGCCTTCGGTGGTGTGTCCGTCTCGGGCGAGGACCTGCCAGGTGACGAGGTAGACGTCGCGGGCCAGGGTGGGCACGTTGGCGTGGATGCGGATACCACCGGGGTCGGTGCCAACGAAGGCAAGATCGATCCGGGTGCCGGTCGCGGTCCGCAGATTGATGTGTGGTGTTCCGTCGATCGGTTCGGAGAAGTCGAGCACGATCTCGTCCGGGCCAGAGGAGAGCCGGGCACCGGTCGCGGGGGAGGTTCGTACGAGGAAGCTGTGGGCATCTGCGGGGGCCGCCCGCCCGAGACCGGCGAACACCATGCAAAAGACGACCGTACAGACGCGACCCACACGCAGTGATAGAGACGTGTGGTTGGTGTTCGGCATCGTGTGCGGGACCCTGATCTACTAAGCGGTATCGTAGATTGTAGCTGTCGGGGTTGCTGATACCCGGTGGTGAGTTGTCTCCAGCCGTGAAGGAGCTGTCCGATGAGTGTTGTGCATGACGACCAACGGACCCTGGATTTCGCGGTTACCGGGATGACGTGCGGGTCGTGCGCGGCTCGGGTCGAACGGGTGCTCGGCAAGCAGCCCGGCGTCGTGACGGCGGCGGTGAACTTTGCCCTCGAAACCGTCGTCGTGACCGGTGACGAACTCGACCTGACCGTGTTGGTGGCGGCTGTCGAGGCGATTGGTTATGGCCTGACCGCCACCGACGGCGCAGCGCCAGCGGCCGAGCAGGTCGAATTGTCGGCTCGGTCGAATTCGTGGTTGCCGCGTGTGTTGGTGGCGTGGCCGCTGGCGATTGCGGTGTTGGTGTTGTCGATCGGCTTTATGGACGAGCCGTGGGCGCGGTTCTTGGCGCTCGGGTTGTGTGTCCCGGTGCAGTTCTGGGCTGGATGGCCGTTCCTCCACCAGGCCGCCGTTCGGGCTCGGAGCCGTCAGGCGAACATGGACACCCTGATCGCGCTGGGGACCCTGTCGGCGTTCTCGTTCTCCGTGTATCAGGTGGTGTTCGGGGGCCGGCACGCCGTGCACTATTTCGATACTGCGGCGGTGATCATCGCGTTCTTGCTGTTGGGCCGCTTCTTCGAGGAAAAGGCGAAGGGTCGGGCATCGGCGGCGTTGCGGGCGTTGTTGGAGTTGGGTGCCAAAGAGGCCCGCCTGATTGTTGACGGGGCCGAGTCGATGGTCCCGTTGGAACACATCCGGGTGGGTGATCTGGTGCGGGTCCGTCCGGGGGAGAAGGTTCCCGTGGACGGGACCGTCGTGGATGGTGCTTCGGCGGTTGATGAGTCGATGTTGACCGGTGAATCGGTCCCGGTCGACAAGCAACCGGGTGACCGTGTGTCGGGTGCGACGATCAACACCCACGGCGTCCTCAGCGTGCAGGCGTCCGCGGTGGGTGCGGACACCGCGCTCGCTCAGATCGTTCGGTTGGTCGCCGAGGCGCAGGGTTCGAAGGCTCCGGTGCAACGGTTGGCGGACCGGATCGCGGGGGTGTTCGTGCCGGTCGTTGCCGGTATCGCGGTGTTGTCGTTTGTCGGGTGGTGGATCGTGGGTGGCGATGCTCGCCGCGGGCTTGTCGCCGCGGTCGCGGTGTTGATCATTGCGTGTCCGTGCGCGCTTGGTTTGGCGACGCCGACGGCGATCATGGTCGGGATGGGCCGGGGCGCGTCGATGGGTGTGCTGATCAAAGGGGCGGAGGTGTTGGAACGTTCGAAACGGGTCAACACGATCATCTTCGACAAAACCGGCACCCTCACCCAAGGTCGTATGACGTTGGCCGATGTCGTACCCGCGATGGGCACCGATGTCGATGAGGTGCTGCGCATGGCCGGCTCGGTAGAGGACGGGTCGGAACACCCGGTCGGCCAGGCGATCGTCATCGGAGCGCTGGCGCGAGGACTGACCCTGCCAGCAACGTCGGCGTTCACAGCCGTTGTCGGTCGCGGGGTGCGCGGAATCGTCGATGGGACAATGGTGCACGCCGGTCGCCGACTGCTGATGGCCGACTCGGGGATCGCCGTCGATGACGATCTGGTCGCTGCGCTCGGCCGGTTCGAAAGCGAAGGGAAAACGGCGATCGTGGTCGGATGGGACGGCCACGCCCGTGGTGTTGTCGCGGTTTTCGACAGTGTCCGACCCGACGCCGCTGCGGCGGTGCAATCGCTGAAAGCGCTCGGGTTGAAGGTGGTGATGATCACCGGTGATAACGCCCGGGCGGCGGCGGCGATCGCCGCACAGGTTGGTATCGACCATGTCCTGGCCGAAGTTTTACCGGGTGGCAAGGTTGATGAGGTCCGCCGGTTGCAGGCCGACGGTGGGGTTGTGGCGATGGTCGGCGACGGCGTCAACGATGCTCCGGCGTTGGTGCAGGCCGATTTGGGGATGGCGATCGGTACGGGCACCGACGTGGCCATCGAATCGTCCGATATCACGCTGTTGTCGGCCGATCTTGGCGGGGTCGCGACCGCGGTGCGGTTGGCGCGGCGCACGTTCCGCACAATCCTCCAGAACCTCGGGTGGGCGTTCGGGTACAACATCGTGCTCATCCCCGTCGCCGCGTTCGGTCTGCTCAACCCGATCCTCGCCGGCGCAGCAATGGCATTCTCGAGCGTGTCCGTTGTCGGGAACAGTCTGCGCCTGTACCGGTTCGGTAAACGGTGATAACTCGATGGTCACGTTGACCCATACCGGTCATCGGATGATCTGGGTCGAACCATCAGATCGGTGGCCGGCCTGGACTTTCGCGGTTGTCGCCGGTGGCCTCGGTGCGATTGCGCTCGCGGTGTGGGGTTTGCCCGCGTGGGATTTTCATGGGCCTTTTCACCGTTTCGGTGTGATGGACCCGTTGTGCGGTATGACCCGAGCGGTGCGCTTTGCAGCAAGGGGTCAGCTTGGTTCGGCGTGGCGGTACAACCCGGGTGCGTTCCTGCTGGCTGGGTTCGTGCTAGTCGGTGTACCGTGGATCCTCGCCGGTGCGGTCTTGGGCCGGTGGTGGGCGGTGCGTCTCGGCCCGAAACGACTATGGATCGCGATCGGCATCGTCGCCGTCGTTGCGCTGGAAGTCAACCAGCAACTACATGCCACCCTGCTGCGTGGCCCGTGAGCGACAACCAATCGGCCGTCGGCCCCGTCGCTTCATCTGACGACCGGGTCGAGCCGGTCGTCGAGGAACCTGCGGCACCGGTACCCCACCGCCCCCGCAGGTGGCGGACCGGTGTTGTCATCACCGGAATCATTGCGACGATCGGGATCGTCGCAGCCGGTGCTGCTCTGGCGGCCAGGTTGACATCCACCGCGGAAGGGCCGCTCGTCGGGCACACCGCGCCGTCGTTCACGCTCCCGGCCCTGGCCGCAGGGGAGCCAGACGTGTCGCTCGACGCGTTCCGGGGGCAGCCGCTGGTGATCAATGTGTGGGCGTCGTGGTGTGTGCCGTGCCGACGCGAGATGCCCGACTTCCAAGCCGTACACGTCCTGCTCGGTGACCGGGTCGCGTTCGTCGGGATCGACCATCAGGACGCCAGAAGCTCTGCGATAGCCTTCGCCCACGAAACCGGGGTCACCTACCCATCGGGTTTCGACCCGCAAGGCACCGTGGCCGCCGACTACGGGCTGGTCGGTCTGCCGACGACCATTCTTGTCGCGTCGGACCGTCGGGTTGTTGCCGAAGTGAAAGGTGCCCTCACCCGCGAGAGACTCCTGAAACTCATCTCGGACCGCCTCAACGTGACGGTGGCCTGACCGACCTCACGGCGTTGATGGCCAGGCACCGATCACGGCATCATTGACGTATCCCGGATGACGCCACGCGCCCACTACGGCACGGTTGTGTCCGTCGGTGACGGGCCGCTGCGGTACTTGCCGTTCTTACTCGTGTACGTCTCGCCGTTGAGGACCCGTTGGAGAACGTCATCGAGGGTGGTTTGGCCGACCGCTCCGATCAGGCGGGCCATCACCCGACCGTCGGGAGCGACGAGGAATGTTTCGGGAACCCCGCGGACACCGAAGTCGATCGCAGTGCGACCGTCGGGATCGTTGATCAACGGATATGTCAGCCCGAACTCGTCGCGAAACTGGCGGGCGTTCGAGACGGTGTCGCTGTAGAGGATGCCGACGAGCACGACACCGTCGGTCGCGTGCTGTCGGGCGAATCGTTGCAGATCGGCCGCTTCCTCCCGGCATGGCACACACCACGACGCCCAAAAGTTGACCACGATCACCGCCCCGGCGAGCCTCGAAGAGTCAAGGGTCGTGCCACCCTGAATCGTCGGTAACACGAACGCTGGCATCGCCCGACCAACCAGCGGTGACGGCGCAACCTGCGCCCGATCCAATCCGCGAGCGAGCACGCTACTGAACCCGACCACCGCAATCGCCACCGGAATCGCAAGCCAACGGAACCCACGCCGCCGACGCGGCAGCCGATATGGCACCTCGGTTGGCAACTCTGCGGCGAACGATCGGGACCCCAAGATCTCGTCTTCGCCCGATGATGTGGGCGAGTCCCCTTCGACAACCATGACCACTAAGCTACTATGCAAAGTCGTAGATAGAGGTGTTCGGGATGTTCGCGGCCGCGTCGCAGTCAAACCTATTTTTCGGTGGTTCCGTCATCGCCGCCGTGATCGCCGGGGCGATCGCACTATTCGCCCCGTGTTGCGTGTCGGTGATGCTCCCCGCCTATTTCGCCGCGTCGTTCCACAACCGGCGGATCATGGTCGCAATGACCGCCCTGTTCGCCGCGGGCATCGCCACGGTCATCGTACCGATCGCGCTCGGGGCGTCGCTGGTGCGTCGCGTCATCCTCGGTGGCCATGTCGCGGTGTACCTGGTTGGTGCGGTGATGCTGCTCGGGTTGAGCGCATTCACACTGCTCGGCGGACGGTTGCGCCTGCCGACCCCGGCCGGACGGGCGACAGGTCAGGGACCGGCCGGGGTGTATCTCCTCGGCCTGTTCTCCGGTGTCGCTACGACGTGTTGCGCACCGGTGCTCGCCGGGGTCGTCGCCTTGGCCGGTGTCGCCGACTCATTCATTCGTGCCCTGCTGCTCGGGTTGGCGTACGTGTTCGGCATGGTCGCACCGCTCATCGTGATCGCCCTATTGTGGGACCGGTTCGATTGGAAATCGAGCCGCCTGTTCCGTCCGAGAACGTTCACGTGGCGGATCGGACCATTGCGCCGCACCATTTCGGGGACCGCGCTGGCCAGCGGCCTGCTGCTCGCCCTGATGGGCGGATGGGCGCTCTACGCCGCCGCGCATGGCGGGATGAAATCCTCGTCGAGCGGCTGGCAAGGCCGGATGCTGCTGTGGTTGCAACGCCAAGGCAACCGCATCACCAACGCCGCCAACTGGCTGCCCGGGTGGCTGACCGCGCTGATCCTGGCCGTGATCGTCGTGGCCCTCACCCGGATCGTGCTGCGCCAACTCGGCTGGCTCGAACACCCCTCTACTACTGATCCGACAATCGAACAGGACCCTCTCGATGAACACCAAGACGACCTCACCGGCCGCACCCGCTAATGGCCGCCGTTCGACGCCGCCGAAACGTCGCCCGGCACTTCTGCTCGCCGGAACGGTCGTTGTCATCGGTGCGTTGTTCGCCATGTACGTGGCCTCCAACAAACCCCACACCGCCGGACCCAAGGGCAGTTCGTTCCACTTCGCCGTTGGCAAACCAGGACCAGGAGCGAAAGCCCCGCCTGTGGTGTTGGCATCCACCGCGGGCGGAACCTTCGATCTGCACGCGTTGGCCGGCAAAACGGTGCTGCTGTATTTCCAGGAGGGCGTCGGCTGTCAACCGTGTTGGAACCAGATGCGCGACATCGAACAGAACTGGAAACAGTTCACCGCCGTCGGGGTCGACACGTTCGTGACGATCACGTCCGACTCCCTTGATCTTGTGTCGCAAAAACTGAAACAAGATGGTATCGCCGGACCCGTCCTCGCCGACACCGACCTGGCCGTGTCCAAAACGTATGACGCCAACCACTACGGGATGATGGGCGACTCCACCGACGGGCACAGCTTCGTGCTCGTCGGACCCGACGGCACCATCAAGTGGCGGGCCGATTACGGCGGATCACCCGACTACACCATGTACGTCCCGGTCGCCGCGCTGCTCGCCGACCTCGCCGCCGGCACCAAGTCGTGAACCGATGATCGTCACGCTGCTCACCAAACCCGACTGCGAACAATGCGACCGAGCCAAAGAAATACTCGGTCGACTCGCCACAGAACTGGCCTTCACGATCGAGACCATCAGCCTCGACACACCCAACGGGCAACGCCTCGCCCAAACCGCGGGGGTCATGTTCGCCCCCGGGATCCTGATCGACGGTCGACTCGCCACGTTCGGCCGTCCGTCCGAGCGGCGCCTGCGCCGCGACATCGAATCTGCGACCACCAGCCGGGCGACATGACCCCGCCCAAGCGCCGGGCGACCGGCGCGATGGTGCCGCCGTCGTCGACTGCGTCACAGACCTACGCGGTCACGTCCCGATCGGCACCCGTTCCACCGTCAACGCAACGCCGGGTACTCGCCTGGGCCGTGTCACTCGGCGGAGCCGCCGTGTTCATCGTCGGTTGGATCGGCGCAAAGACGATGGCGATCGCCATACCCGGCGACCCCCACCACATGCTGTCCCAAGGCGTCGGCCTCGGACTCATCTTTCTCGGCATACGCATCAGCAGCACCAAGAAATCACCACGAAAATAGGCTCACGCGACACATGTCGCCCAAGTCTTCGTCTACTATGCAACTTAGTAGCCGCTGCTATGGCGGCCTCACCTGAAGGAGTTCCCCATGAAATGCATGAACCGTAAGGTGCTGATCGGCCTCGTGGCGATCGCCGGATTGCTGTTCTTCGCCGCTCCCTCGGCGCGAGGTGCTCTTCCGCTGCTCGTCGCCCTCGCCTGCCCGTTGTCGATGGTCCTCATGATGGGTGGCGCGGCCAAGATGATGGGCGGCAAGACCGATGACAGCAAGAACTCGTGCGCGACGGGTGGCCCGACGCCCCAGGACACGGTCGCGGCGAAGGACGCGGAGATCGCCCGGCTCAACAGCCTGTTGCAGCAGCATCCAGCGTCGAAGAACAACTGACTCTCGGACCAGGACGGACCTCGGCAACCTCCACCAGCCCCGACCGTCACATCTACCTGTGTCGTCGCGCAGCCCGGTTTCCGTCGCCGGTTTCACCGCCGCGTTGACGCTGTCGGTCATCGCAGCCGTCTGGATCACGTCGCACGACACCGCGATCGGCGGGACCGACGCTGGGGCCTCCCCTACGGGTCCGACGATCGCGTCGGTTACACCACTGCCAGCGACCACGATGGGGACGGCCACGACCGTGCCGGCGTCGGTAGCGTCGTTGGACCACGCACTCAGCAAAGGCAACGCCGGAAGCGACGTGAGCAGGTTGCAGGACCGGTTACGTGAACTCGCCTTCTACCCCGGTCCGAGCGACGGCGTGTTCGGCCCTTCGACCGAGCAGGCGGTCTGGGCGTTCGAAAAGCTCGTCCTGGGAACCGCAGCGAACGCTGTCACCGGGCGGGTGACCTCCGAGACTGGGCGACGATGAACACACCGATCACGGTCCAAGCCCGACGACCGTCGCCGACCGACACCCATCTTGAGGTGTATCTCCCCGAGCAAGTCGCCGTGCTCTTCCGAGCCGGGATTCCCCGGGTGATCACCCACATCTCTTCCGGCGACGGCCACGATTGGTGCAACGAAGTGACCATCGACAACGACGACAGGACCCAAACGACCAAAGGGATCTGTGGCACCTCGATCACTCCCGGCGGCGTCTACACATTCCAGTACAAGGTCGCCGGATGGAAGGACGTGGCGCTCGACCGAGTCTACAACCCGGTGTTCTTCAACTTCGGGATCGCCGTCCACGGTGCCAACGACGTGCCGGACCACCCGGCCTGGCATGGCTGCGTTCGTATCCCGATGCATATCGCCGAGTACTTCCCGTCCCTGGTCAAACGCGGCGACCCGGTGTACGTGTTCGACGGCGTACACGACCCCGAGAACTACGGCGCCCAGCCCCCGGTGTTCGATCGACCCGACCCCAACTACGTCACGACGACGACCATCCCGGCGACGACGACAACCCTGGCGACGACGGTGCCAACGACGAGTGCCACAACACATACGACGACGACCACGACGGTATCGGCGACGTCCGTTGCGCAGCCCGTGCCCCCTTCTTCGACCGTCTCGCCGATCTCGACGACCCCAGTACCGGCACCTACGGACGGGAGTGCGGGATGAACCTGTGGAGCATCTTCATCACCGGCCTGTTCGCCGGAGGGGCGTCGTGCGCCGCGGTGCAGGGCGGGCTGTTGGTCGCCTCGGTGACCCGGCGCAGCGGCCAGTCGCCGCTTGAGGTCGCCACCCCGGTGAGGTCGCGTCCGGTGCGCGTCACCCGTGGGACCGACAGCAAATCTCGCGAACGTCTTCGACGCCAGCAGCGTGCGAGAGTTCAACGAATCGAGTTGGAACGTCAACGGATCGTGCCACCCCCACCGCGTCAGCCTATGTCGGCCGACGATGTCTTGCCGGTGGCCGGGTTCCTCGGCGGGAAACTCGCCTCGCATACCTTGCTCGGCGCGCTCCTCGGGTTGTTCGGGGCCAGCTTTCAGCTCGGGTTCCGGGCCAGAGCGATCCTCCAGTTCATCGCCGGTGCACTGATGCTGTTGATGGCCGCCAACCTGTTGGGCGTCCCCGGCCTCGCGTTCCTGGTGCCGTCCCCACCCGCCCTTCTCACTCGTCTGGTGCGCCGCGCCGCCCGATCCGAGGCGGTGTTCGCCCCCGTGTTGCTCGGTTTTTCGACGGTGCTGATTCCGTGCGGGGTGACGTTGAGCGTGATGTTCTTGGCGGTCGCATCGCGGTCCGGGTTGTGGGGCGCGGCTGGAATGGCCGTGTTCGTGATTGGGACGTCACCGCTGTTCGCCACCATCGGACTGGTCGTGCAACGCTCGGCGACCAAGATGCGAGCCAAAGTCACCAAACTCGCTGCCGCGGC
>JANNZM010000079.1:0-1504 GCA_031410595.1 Actinomycetes bacterium
AGATTTCGCGAGTGATACAGCACCTCGGCAACGTGCTCGATACGGCGGGCTCGCTCGGTCACCCGGAGAATCAGGTCGTAGTCCTGCGCGCCGTCAAAGCCCGCCCGGAATCCTTGCAGCGCAACCGCCAGTGATCGGCGAATCACGGACAGATGGCCGGTGTACATTTGCGCTCGAAATCGCTCTGGCGACCAGTCGGGCTTATAGAACGCATTGATATAGCCGCCGTCGGGGGCGAGCTGATCCTCATCGGTGTAGAGGTAATCCACATCATCGCTCTCGCGGGACTCGATGTGGTGATTGATCACACCAAGCGCTCGGGGCTCTAGCAGGTCATCGTGGTCGACCAGCGCGACGAAATCGCCGGTTCCCATCCCCAAGGCATCGTTCGATGCCGCCACGATGCCACCATTGGTCTCACGGAACAGCACGCGCACGCGCTGGTCACGTTGGCGAGCTTCCTCAAGCACCCGGCGCACGTGGGGACTCGGCGACGCGTCGTCTACGAGGCAAAATTCGAGATGCGGATAGTCCTGCTGCAGAACCGAATCAATGCACGCGCGAAGTACGCCCTCAGGCGGGTCAAAGACTGGCGTGATGATCGAGTAGACGAGTGTCACGATCAGGCGAGCCGATCGCGTACGGCACGCGCCTTACCGCGAAGGCTGGCGTTCAATCCGCCCAAATCAGCAGGAGCCGTTGCGGTGCGTGCGTGAGCGAGCTCGCGTCGAAGCACTTCCACTTCTCGGTCAAGCGAGCGACACCTTCCGCGTAGGTTGCCGAGCTCAGCTTCCATACCGATGAAGAGGTCTCGCACCGTCCACAACTCAAGCTTTAGGGCAGCGTAGGAGAGGTCATCCGAACCGACGAGCTGCCGAAGCCGCTCTAGTTCTGAAGTCGAATTGACCGCTGTTTCGTCGTCTCCGCGCGAGTCCTGCGGCTGTGTCGGTCCTGACATTCCGCAGAGTTTAGGTCGCAGTTGATGGTTCACGATGCGCATGGGTCGTAACGTGTCGTTGCCAGATCGAGGGGCAACGACGGCCGATGTGCAACCAGTAACATCCCTTCGTCACGAAACGAGTCGAAGGACGCCATGACCAGCAAACGCGCATTGATAACAGGAATTACCGGGCAGGATGGCCGATTTCTGGCTGACCTGCTTCACGGGAAGGGTTACCAGGTGTTCGGTCTGCTCAAGGGCCAGGCTAACCCTCGTGCCGAGGTCATCCGTCGTGAGCATCCCTTCGTTGAGTTGGTCGATGGCGACCTTACGGATCTCACGTCGCTTGTGCGGGCTACTGAGCTGGCTGAGCCCGACGAGGTCTACAACCTCGGTGCGATTTCCTTCGTTGCGATGAGCTTCCACCAGGCCGAACTCACGGCCAACGTGACAGGCACCGGAGTCCTGCGAATGCTTGAAGCGATCCGGATGGTAGGTGGCGCCAAGAACAACACGATCCGCTTTTACCAGGCCAGCTCGTCCGAGATGTTCGGCAAGGTCCGC
>JANNZM010000080.1:0-1671 GCA_031410595.1 Actinomycetes bacterium
TCGGCGCGAACCCGGACACGTTGCGCACGTGGTATCGCCAGTCTGAGACGGACGCCGGGCGACAACCGGGAGTGACGTCGGAGGAAAAGAGTCGGATCAAAGAACTCGAACGCGAGTTACGCGAATTGAAACGAGCGAACCAAATCTTGTTAGCGGCCTCAAGTTTTTTCGCTCGGGAGCTCGACCCGAAACTGCCTTGGTAGTCCTGTTCATCAATCTGCATAGAGAACGGTTCGGGGTCGAGCCAATGTGCCGTCTGCTTACACAGCACGACATCGCAATTGCCCCGTCCACGTTCTACGCAGCGATCTCACGCAAACCGTCAGCCCGTCGTCAGCGTGACCGGTTGGTGCTCGTCGAGATCGAACGGATCTATCACAACCGTCAGATCGGTCGTGGCCTCTACGGGGCCCGCAAAGTGTGGGACCGGTTGAAGAAAGAAAACTCCCTTGGCGCTCATCCGGTGATTGGTCATGTCGGCAAAGGCCAGGTGGAACGCATCATGAAATACGCCGGTCTACAAGGCGCGCACCGACGGAAACGGTTCAAGACCACGGTCGCTGATCCGACCGCTGACCGGCCCGCTGATCTCGTGAAGCGGGACTTCACCGCTACACGCCCGAACCAGTTGTGGGTCGTCGATTTCACTTACGTCGCAACCTGGTCAGGGGTGGCGTTCACCGCGTTCGTTACCGACGTGTACTCACGCCGCATCGTTGGCTGGCGCACCGCGAGTCGCATGCCAACAGCGTTGCCGTTGGACGCGTTGGAGATGGCGTTATGGATTCGTGCCGGGAACGACGAGAGTGTCACCGGGGTGGTCCATCACAGCGACGCCGGCTCGCAATACACCTCCATTGTCTACCGGAACCGCCTCGATGATGTCGGGGCGCTCGCCTCTATCGGAACCGTCGGGGACAGCTATGACAATGCGCTCGCTGAGAGCACGAACGGGCTCTACAAAACGGAGTGCGTCCGCCACGACGGACCATTCCACACCGTCGATGATCTTGAGCTCGCCACCTGCAGTTGGGTGTACTGGTTCAACACGAATCGCAGCCACAGCTCCATTGGCTACGACACGCCCATCGAGCACGAGAATGCCTACTACCATCACCACAACACCGGCCAGCACCAGCTGACCGGAGAACCCAGCCTCCACTAAATCCAGGGCGATTCAGTCGAACGGATCGAACACGCACTCGACTTTGCGGCCCACGAGCGCGGCGTCGACCTCGAAGGTGTTGCCGTGCAGGCTGATGGTCGCGGTCTTGGTGACCGCCCGAGTTTCGGACCAGAGGAACGCTTCGTGCAGCCGATCAGGGGTCGGGATTGTGAACGGCCCGCCCACCAAATATCTTTCGATCGGTGCTTGCCCGGTCTCAGAATGGGTGCTCTGGTGATAGACGGTCTCGACCCACGCGGCGAACAGCCGGTTCAGTTCGGCCAGATCGGCTGGCGGGTGCACTTCGATCTCGGTCAGGAACTGGGCTCGGACTGTCCGGAAGAACCGTTCGATCTTTCCTCGTCCTTCGGGGCGGCCCGGTCGGGAATGAATGAGGCGGATCCCGAGCACCGCGCATGCACGCGCCAAAGGCGCCGATATGTAGGCCGAGCCGTTATCGACATAGACGCTGCGGGGGATCCCACGAGCGGCGAGCGCATGCCGGT
>JANNZM010000081.1:0-33294 GCA_031410595.1 Actinomycetes bacterium
GGCCTTGCCGTTTTCCCCCAAGCCGCTGGCGCCCGACAGTTCGCCCGTAACCGGCGCCGCGGCCAGACCCACCAGATGATCGAGTACAAGTCCTCTCCCGCTGTTGCACCAACGAACAGGTAAGCCATGACAACCCTCGCCACGCGCGTCGCCATCCTTGGCGCGGGCTACATTTCCGAGTTCCACATCGCCGCCATCCGCCGCATGCCCGACGCGGAGTTGGTGGCCATTTGCGACCTGAACGAAGCGCTCGCGCAGCAGACGGCCACATCGTTCGGCATACCCAAGGTGTATGCCTCGCTGGAGGTGATGTTGGCCGACGAGAAGCTCGATGTCGTGCATGTGCTCACGCCGCCACAGACCCATGCAGTCACGGCCAACCTGATCGCCGCTGCCGGTGTCGACGTGTTCATCGAAAAGCCCATGTGCCACACGGTGGCCGCCTGCCAGGACCTGCGCGCCGTCGCTGACCAAGCGGGCGCGGCGGTTGGTGTCGGCCACAACTTTCTCTACTACCCGATCTATGAGCGATTGGTCCAGGACATGCGCAGCGGTCGTCTTGGTCAGATCGACCAGGTGGAGATCGTGTGGAACAAGTACCTCGGTCAGGTCCGGGGCGGCCCGTTCGGCGCGTTCATGCTGACGACCCCCACCAACATCTTGTTCGAAGTGGCGCCCCACTCGTTTGCCCACGCGCTGCACTTGGTGGGCATGCCCGACCGCATCACCGTCGATGTTCGAGACAAGGTTGTGCTGCCAACGGGTAATGACTTCTACCGCAAGTGGGACGTGAATGGAACCGTTGGCGACGTGAGTGTTCGCTTGCGCTTTTCGTTCATTGACGGCTACCCCGAGCACTACATCCACGTGCGTGGCACCAACGCCGTCGCCCATGTCGACTTCGAGCACAACACCTACGTGGTGCAGGAGCATTCGCCGTATCTGCTCGATGCCGATCACCTCATAAACGTGCTCAAGCCGGCCAAGGATTCCACCAAGCAGGCCGTGCGTTCGGTCAGCACGTTCGTGGCATCAAAGATGAAACTCACCCAGGAAATCCAGCCCTACGGCGAGAGCATCTTCCGTGCGACAGAGAGTTTCTACACGACCCGGAAGGCGTCGATCGACGAGCGCGTGTCCGCGTCGCTGGGCGAGCGAAGTGTGCAGTTCGCTGAACTGGTCGCACTGGGTTCGGGATTGATTGCATCTACAACTACTGTGCCGGCAACGGCGGCGAGTGACCCAGTCGTTCCGCCGTCGACCGTGCTCGTCATCGGCGGGACCGGCTTCATCGGACAGGCGTTGGTCCGCAAGCTGCGCGAGGCAGGGCACGGCGTGCGGATGCTGTCGCGTAACCCCAATAGCTGCCCGCCTTCGCTGCGCGCGCTTGGCGTGGAGGTCGTGAAGGGTGACCTCATCGATGTCGCATCGGTCGACACGGCGCTGCACGGTATCGACTACGTGTATCACTTGGGCAAGGGCAGCGGGAAAACCTGGGCCGAGATGCTGACCACCGACGTGGAACCCACTGAACGGCTCGGCGAACTGTGCGTGAAGCATGGTGTGAGGCGTCTGCTCTACACATCCTCAATCGCCATCTACGCCGCCGGGGAACGCAACGGCACCATCACCGAGTCCACTCCCCCGTCGGAGGGCATGGCCCGCGTTGCGCCCTACAGCCGCTCGAAGGTCGAGAACGAAAAGCGCCTGATGGAACTGCACCGCTCCCAGAAGCTGCCGGTCGTGATCTTCCGCCCCGGCGTGGTGCTTGGTGTCGGCGGCAGCCCCTATCACTGGGGCATTGCGGCCTGGCCGTATACGTCGGTGTGCAACCTGTGGGGAGATGGTGAGAACAAGCTTCCCATTGTGCTGGTAGACGACGTCGCCGACGCGCTTGTGCTGGCAATCGACAAGCCCGGCATCGACGGTCAGTCGTACAACCTGGTGAGCGCTCCGTGCATCTCAGCCAACGAGTATCTCGATGAGATGGAGCGTGCCGCCGGCATCAAGCTGCGTCGGTTCCCGGTTGCTGCCTGGCGATTGTTTGCAGCATCAAGTGGCAAGTGGGCCGTCAAGAAAGTCGGGCGTGATCCCGAGGCCAACTTCCCCAGCTACGACGACTGCGACGGCCGAAGCCTGGCCGCGACGTTCGATGCGTCCAAGGCGCAGGCGCAGCTCGGCTGGAAGCCGGAGTCCGACCCAGCCGTCATCCTGGCCAAAGGCGTCACCGAACCAGTCAAGGCATACATCCGCTGAACAAACTACGGCTCGATGCCTGCGGCTCGCATCCGAGCTTCCAGTTCGGCAATCCGTTGCTCCGCCTCGGTGGTCCGTCGGTCCGCCTCGATAGTCCGCTGCTCGGTGACTTCGACGAGGTCGCTGTCGTAAACAAGCACGTCGCCCGATGGTGTCACGGCAACAATTCGGTCGTTCTGCACATCGATGCGGAGGCCGCCTAGTTCAGCGATCGGTTCGCCGGTCCACACTGTGTGCGCGCTCCCTCCGCCTGGCATGTGGCGGAGAACAGCGCAGACGCCGGAACCGGTGATCACCGTGTAGCAGCACACGCCGAGCCGCTGGTAGCGCGCCGCCTTCTGCAGGAAATCGGTGTAGCCGTCGCTCCCTGATGGAACTTCGACGACAACGGAAGGCACGGGGCCGTTAGCGGGCTGCTTGTAGGAACGTTCGACGAACGCACTGGTAGGGAGCACCATGAGATCAGGCGCAACGGCGTTGCCGCCATCGGTTGGGTACCAGTTCATGTCGCGATAGACGACAACCGCCGGACCGAGCAGGCGGGAGGCGACGATCCCGATCGCATCGATGACACGGCGATGCTCGGGGCTCTCGGGCATCTTCAGGTCATCCGGATCGAAGCAACGGTCGTCGTCGTCAACCCATTGTGCGGCAGTGGCCATGGCCATAAGCGTATCCCTTCAGAGGTTTGGTGTGGCATGGGTTCCACGGTACGCACGGGGTGTCGCACAGTTGAGAGAGCGTCGGGCCAACTACTCGACGGGTTTGCGGTAGGCGACGTATGGTGGTTCGAAGAGGAGCTTCTGGCGGTCGGTGAGGCGGGTCTCGAGGCCGGGCGGGCAGCGTTCGTCTTTGCCCCACGACGAGCTGCCGGGCGAGTACTTGTTGAGCAGGGTGCGGCGTTGATACGGCGCCGTCCACGGGTGGGTGCCGTGGGTCAGTGCTTCGGTGAACAACACCACATCTCCGGCTTTCAATTCGACCTCGATGACGGCTGCATCATTCATCGGAATGGAAGCGGGAAGACCAAAGGCCGCCTTGTGTGAACCGGGCACGCAGGCGAATCCGCCACTGCCTTTGAGGTGATCGACAAGGGCCCACTGCACGGCGATCAGGCCGGTGTGGATGCCCGTGGAATCGGTGACGTAGTACTGGGCAGGATCGAACGGAACGTTCCCGCCGTGCAGGCCGAGACCGGCGGTGCCCGGTGACATGACGATGCCGTAGGCATGATCGAGCCGCACACCGTCACCGCACAGTTCACGCACGACGTCGAAGATGGAGTGGTGGTCGAGCAGGCGCACGAACGCCGCGTCGCACTGCAGATGATTGTTGAACCGCTGCTTGGCAATGGTGTGATCCGGCGTGGGCAGGTTGAGCCGATCGACCGCCGTGTTGAGCGCATGGAGTTCGGGGTCGGTGAGGGCCCCACGCCGCACGAGGAACCCCTGCACGTCGAATCGCCAGCGTTCCTCTTCGGTCAATGGTCCGGTCACGCTGCCCAGATTACGTGTGAAGTGGCTCCTACGGTCTGAGAGCCAGTCAGCCTGGGAGGGCTCAGGCTGACCGCTGTGGGATCGAGTGCAGAGCCATTGGCTCAATCACCGATACATTGAGAGGTGTGATTAGCCCGCTGACGTGCTTTTTCAACCAGCTGCACAGCAGCCGACCTGCGGCGCTTGAAGTGTATGTCGACTGGCAGAGCACCCTCGGGCTCGACGACGTCAAAGACATGCTCATCACCCAACTCGACCGCTCACGAGAATCGGGCCTGCCCACGCAGATTCTCGTGACAGGCCAAAAGGGCTCGGGTAAGTCCACCGAACTGCATCGTGTTCGAGAGCGTCTGCAGAAGCAGAGCGTGTTCGTCAGTTTTCAGGAGGGCAGCTTCGTGGAGTCCCTTGGCTCCGACATCACGGCTAGTGACATTCTTTACTTCGCCGCCGAGCAGTTGGTCACCGATCTCACGGCGGCGAGGATCGTGTCAGCCGGTGCCGCCTGGACGGGTTTTTGGAACTCGCTGAAAGAGCCGTTGTCAAAGTTGGGTGTTGACCTAAAGGGCCCGGGTGGAGTGGGCATCGGCCTGTCGTTGAAGAACGAGACGACACGCCGCAGCGAACTGCGCAAACTGTTCGACGCACACCGCAGCCGGTTCGTCGACACCGTCAACAACGAGATATTAAAGCCAGCGCTAGCGGAACTACGCGAAGCGAACTTTACCGGCATCACTCTCATCGTCGATGGCCTCGGCGACATACCCTTGCGTTCGATCGATGACGAGCTACTTGCCGCAAACACGAACCACGAGCAGATCTTCATCGAGCAAGGCGACGAGCTCAAGGGCCTCGGCTGTGACGTGGTCTACACCTTCCCGATTGAGTTGGCGTACAACGGTTTGCGGCTGGGCAATCAAGCGGGCGGCGAGGCGCAGGAGTTGGGTGTTATCCCTATCCGGGACCGTGCCCGTGAGGAGGATGCTGCTGGCGGGGATGCGCTGCGCACGATGCTTCTGCGGCGGGCTTCACACTGCGGTGTCGACCTGTATAAGCTTTTCGACGAGGCCGACATCGCCCGGCTGATTGACGCGAGCGGCGGTCATATTCGGACGTTGTTCGAGCTGGTCCAGGCCACGATCAACCGGGCTGGTTCGTCGCCATCGCTTCCGCTACCTCCTGAGCGGGCAACGGCTGCCATCACGCGTCGGGCCGACACGTTACAGCGCAGCCTGCTTGGAGTTCATCGCCAAGTGTTGGAACACGTGGCGGCCACGCAGCAGCCACCGGCCGACACGTTGCGGCCGCGATTCACCGAGTTGCTGTTCAGCCAACATGTGCTCGCGTACTATGACGACCGGGGTACATGGTACGAACCGCACCCGCTCACCGATCCGGCCCGACTGGCCTGATGGCCTCCACCTGATGGGCCTCCTCGAGCGATTCCGCCGCGCGCCACAGGTGCCTCAAGGCGCGGCGCGCGACACGACCGAACTGGCACCACTGCCGGCCGAAGCGGAAGTGGAACTGGGTGTGTTGATGCAGTTTTTGCACCATGCCGATGGCTTCGCCCTGGCGCTCGCCGAGGTAAATTCGCGGCCGTTCGAGGACGAACTCATCGAACTCGCTCAAGCGCGTTCCCGCACGGCAATCGCCGTCGTCGATGCCGCCGAGGTTGGGTGGGGCCCTGGGCTCGGTACCCGGCTCATCGAACTCTCCAGCGGGGCATCGGCCGTGTTCCTTACCGGCCTCGACCTGGTCGTGTCGCCGGGGGCATCTGAACAGCCCGCGCTCTCGCAGCTTGACTTGGCCCGAAACCGTCTCGCTGCTGAACTAGGCGTTCCGCTGGTGATTTGGGCCCCGGCGTACGTGTTTGCCGAGTTGCCATTTCGGGCACCGAACCTGTGGTCGCTTGCGATAGATCGTTTCGTTTTCGCGTCCGATGGAAGTCGAGCTCGCGACGGTGCCGACTATGCCCGATCGGGCCTGGGCGCAGGAGCGGTCGACTACCGTCGCGAACAATCACGGCTCGAGGAGTTGCTGGCGGAGACTGGTGCAAATTGCCGCATCGACGTGCTGGCCGAACTGCGCAAGCGGTTGGGGGATCTCGCCCTCATGCAAGACCGGTACGACGACGCCGACAGTTTGCTACGCGAAGCCCTCACCGCATACCGCACCATCGGTGACCGCTTAGGCCAAGCCAACACCCTCAAATCGTTGGGGGATCTCGCCCGTATGCAAAACCGGTACGACGACGCCGACAGTTTGCTACGCGACGCGCTCAACGGATACCGCACCATCGGCCACCGGTTAGGCGAAGCCAACACCCTCAACTCGTTGGGGGATCTCGCCCTCATGCAAGACCGGTACGACGACGCCGACAGTTTGCTACGCGAAGCCCTCACCGCATACCGCACCATCGGTGACCGGTTGGGCGAAGCCCAAACCCTCAAATCGTTGGGGGATCTCGCCCGTATGCAAGACCGGTACGACGACGCCGACAGTTTGCTACGCGAAGCCCTCACCGCATACCGCACCATCGGTGACCGCTTAGGCGAAGCCAATGCGCTGTTGTCCCTCGGCCGACTCGCGTCATCGAAGGGCGAGCGCGACGTGGCCCGAAGCCGCCTCTTCGAAGCCGCTGAGCTCTACCGTGACGTAGGAAACACCAGATGGGCCGGCATTGCCCACCAGGAAGCCCTGCTGCTGGGAGCCCCATGATCGTCTTCCCCGAGGCGGTCGGTCTTTGACCACATCGACGTGCGCGGGTCGTGATGAACGCCGTTAGCGATCAGATTACGTGTGGAGCGCCTTTCGCAGCGCGGCAGCCAGGTCGGTCTGCATCTGCCACGATGCTGGAATGAGGTCGTCCAGGCCGAAGGCACCGTGAATCAGCCCGACAGTGTCGCGTATCGCCGATGCGCTACGTCTCAGGGCTATCGGGGCGAAGTTCGCTCAGAAGGGACACGACGTCGGTGACGGTTGCTTTCATGACTGGCAGTCGACTCATGCCGATCATGCGTACCACGATGGGTACCAGTCTGGCGGCGAGGAGTCGGGTGCGCTCGTTGTTCTCCGACGTGTCGTGCACCCAGAACAACACCACGCCAAGAAACGCCAACCACATCACCTCGGGCAACTCGGCCTTCAGTGCCTTCGGAACCTTCTGGTCAGACTCGTTGACGACGTAGGCCCACAGCCCGAGGGCCGCCTGCCGAGCCGGAGCCGAATCAGCGCTGAACGGGCTGAGCGGGCTGTTGGTCGAACGCGGACATCGGTGCGCTGCAAAACCGTTTGCCACGCATTCGCGTTGGTCAGGATCATGCGTGCCACGTCGGAAGCCTTAATGGTCGCCGCGTGAAAGCCGCACTCCGGGCAGGGTTTGGTAAGCACCCACGTCCAGTCCTTGTCATCCGGAGCGATTTCGTCAGGTGTCGTCATGACGGACAAGCTACGGCTCGGCAGCAAGACACCGAAGTGATTTTCCCGCGCGCTGGGGATGGTGTGCGCTACCCCTGGAAGGCTTTGGCCGCGAGGCTGCGAGGAAGCAGAGACACGTTGGCCGGAAGTTGGCCGGTGTCCAGGAGCGATTGAGAGGCTTCTGCGAAGGCACCCAGCGCAGCGTTGGCCAGGAGGCTGCCGGTCGAGATCCGACGTACGCCGACCGCGCCAAGTTCGGCCACGGTCGGTCCGCCCGGAAGGAGCAAGACGTTGACCGGCAGGCCAATGGCAACGACACGCTTGATGGCCGCCATGTCTGGGAGCAGCGGTGCGTACAGCGCATCAGCACCTGCGTCTTTGTACGCCTCAAAACGGGCGACAGTGTCATCGACATCGGCGATACCGTGCAGATGGTTTTCGCAGCGAGCCGTGAGCAGCAGACCCGTCTTGTGTGCGGTTTCTGCCGCAGCAGCGACTCGCTGTGCGGCAGCTTCGAGCGGGTCGATCTGATCGGTCGTGGGGTTCCAATCCTCAATGGAAAACCCCGCCGCTTCTGCATCGGCCAAAAGCTGCACCGTCTGTTGCACACCGGGCAGGTCGTCGGCGTAGCACCGTTCGGCATCTATGTTCAGTGGCAGGTCGGTAGCGGCCGCCATCACCCTGGTGTGGGCGACCAATTCATCACGCGTTATCTGCATGTCGAGACGGCCGAGCGTGGCCGCAAATCCGGCACTGGTTGTCGCCAACGCCTGAAATCCTTGAGCAGCAAGCAGTCGGGCAGTACCAATGTCGTAAGGATTGGGTATCACGAACACGCCCGATTGGTGCATGGCACGGAAGCGGTCACGACGTTCGGAAGCAGTGGAAGTCATGGTCCCATCCTTCACCGAATTTGCTCACCACGAAAGCGAAAATCGGACATCGACGAGGCAACGTGCATGTTCGGCAGCTTCGTCTGGCATGCTGATGGCGGGAGGATCGATCATGACAGAGCGTGGGTATCATCAGCTGCCGGGAGAGACGCCGCCGCCGCCTAAGGGCTGTCCGGTCAATCATGCCTGGAGTCCCCTGAACGACGACTACCTGGCCGATCCGTACCCCATTGCGTCGCAGCTTCGCGAGGACACGCCGATCTTTTACGCGGAGTCACTTGGATATGTCGTCATCACCCGCATGGAAGACATCGACTACGTCTTTCGTCATCCAGACATCTATGCATCAACCAATGTGCAAGACCCCGTGTTTCCGCTCAGCGACGAAGCCAAAGCCGTGCTCGCCGCACCCGATTTCAACCCTGTCGCAGTCATGTCCAATCTGCCCGATCCCGACCACGGCCGCATCCGCCGATACACCCGAGAAGGCTTCAGTCGCCGGCGGCTCAAAACGCTGGAGGAGTACGTCCGTCGGCGCAGCCACGAGCTTGTGGACGCAATGGTTGCAAACGGAACGACTGCAGAATTCATCGAAGCCTTCGCGTTTCCTCTGCCGGGTGAGACCGTGTTTCGGTTCATTGGTTTCCCCGAGGCCGACGACGAACGCCTGAAAAATTGGTGCAGCGATCGCAAGGCCTTCTCCTGGGGTAAGCCATCCCCGAACGAGCAGGCTGATATCGCCGAAAAGATGGTGGCGTACTGGCGGTACTGCCGAGAGTTCACTGCCTCGAAGCGTGACCATCGTGACGACGACTTCGCCTCCGAACTGCTGAACGACCACGACGCAAACCCTGAAGATCTCACGTATCGAGAAGTTGAGTCGGTCATCTACGGTCTCTCGTTCGCCGGTCATGAGGCTGTCACCTCGCTGTTCTGCAACGCGCTGCTTTGCCTGCTGCCGCGCCGTGATCAATGGGAAGAGTTGTGTGCCGACCACAGCCTTATCGCCAATGCCATCGAGGAAGTACTTCGCTTCGAATCCAGCCAAATCTCATGGCGCCGAATCACGACCGAGCCCACCACGCTGGCCGGGCTCGACCTGCCGGCCGCCACGAGGATCTTCATGAATCTGGCCTCGGCGAGTCGTCAACCCGACATCTTCGAAGACCCCGATCGTTTCGATATCCACCGTGCCAACGCCAACGCACACCTGCCGTTCGGAAAAGGCATCCACTTCTGCCTAGGTGTGAACCTGGCAAAATTCGAAACCCAGATCATCCTAGAGGTACTGACCGAACGGTTGCCGTCGCTTCGCCTGGTGGAAGACCAGACCATCACCAGCTTCCCCAACATCACCTTCCGCGGCCCGAACTCTCTCTACGTCGAGTGGGACCAGCCCGCCACCGCAGGCGTGTGGAAGATGGCTGCTTCGCCCGGCTGATCGCTGGGAGAGTCATCGAGCAGGAGCCGCTCCGCCTCCATGCGGTCGTCCTCGGTGAGGGAGCGCACGTTGTACGTCCATTCGACGAAGGTACCGTCGGGGTCGTTGGTGTAGATCGACCGAACAAACTCATGATCGACCTCGATCACGGTGCGTCCGTAGTCAAGCCACCGTTGCTTTCGCACTTCCATGTCGTCCGCGCCGTCGCAGGTGAACGCGATGTGATTGACCCATACCGGCAGACCAGCACCGGTCGACAGGCCACCGCGCCAGACGTCATCGGGCAGCACATCTTTCATGCCTCGCATATCCCAGATAGCGAAGAGTGACCCGTCGCCAATGTCGTAGAAGAGGTGCTTGGTCCAGCCGCCTGCAGGCGACAGGTTCTTCACAACCTTGGCGAGCGTGAAACCCATGGCCTTGGTGTAGAAGTCGTGCGCCGTGTGCACCTCTTTTACCGCTACAGCCACATGATGAACCGGCATGTCGTGCCCCTTTCCCTCTGTCGAAATCGTACGACACGTTCGATCGTAGGCAGCAACAGCCGACACGACGTGCCAGAGTTGGCGGTCTGGATCGTGGAGGGAGCAGGTATGTCGAATCGACTTCGGGTTGCGCTGATTGGTGCCGGGTTCATGGGTGATGTGCACACCCGTGCCATCCAGCGGGCGGGTGGCATCCTGAAGGTGGTGGCCACCTCGACACCGGCCAAATCCGTTGAGGCTGCAGCGCGGTACTTGGCTGAACGTGGGGCGACGCCAGACGAGGCCGCCACTGCGGACGATGTTGATGTGGTGCATATCTGCACGCCGAACAGCGCGCACCAGGCCATTGCCGAGTTCGCGTTACGAGCGGGCAAGCACGTGGTGTGTGAAAAGCCGCTCGCCACCGATGTTGCGTCGGCTCAATCGATGACCGCATTGGCGTCGGAGACCAGCCTCGTTGCGTCCGTGCCGTTCGTCTACCGCTTCTACCCGACCGTTCGTGAGGCCCGGGGTCGCATTGCCTCGGGTCAGCTCGGCTCGTTGCATGTACTGCACGGCTCGTATCTGCAGGACTGGTTGTCTCGCCCGTCGGATGACAACTGGCGCGTCGACCCGGCCGTCGGGGGGCCGTCACGGGCCTTCGCCGATATCGGTGTGCACTGGTGTGACATGGCCGAATTCGTGTCGGGCCATCGCATCACCCGACTCACCGCTCGCATGAAGACCGCGTACGACACCCGCATCAAGAACGGAAAGGCCAACGAGGACGTGGCCAGCATCATGTTCGAAACCGATCATGGGGCGCTCGGGTCGGCCGTCATCTCGCAGGTCTCTCCCGGCCGGAAGAACCGGTTGTGGTTTTCGCTCGACGGCGCCGACGGTGCCGTGTCGTTCGACCAGGAGTTGCCCGACACGTTGTGGGTGGGTGGTCGGGACGTGAACCAAGTCGTGAATCGCGGCGGCGAGACCAACACCTTCGGCGCCCGCTACAACCGCACGCCGGTCGGCCACTCGCAGGGCTACCAGGACTGCTTCGACCTCTTCGTCAACGACACCTACGCCGCCATCAACGGCGACGACGTCGACGGTCTGCCCACCTTCGCCGACGGCCTACGAGCCGCCCACCTCACCGACGCCGTCATCGCCTCCGCCACATCCCAAACCTGGGTCGACGTCCCGGCGTAGAGTCCGAGAATGGCTCGCACTGCGAAACGAACTGCTGTTGACTTTGCTCCCAAGCTGATGCCGGTGGGAATTCTCACCGCCGCACTGCAAGAACTGACGCCACGCTCGTTGCGGGATGCCGACCCCGACCTGGCGGTGGAGGACTGGCTGGCATACGCCGCTTCGCTTGGTGCGGATTGCATCGAGCTGTCGGCGGCGTTGCATCCCTCGCTGAGCGACGTTCCGGCCGAGGCGCTACTCGACCCCGTGGCCAACACCCTCGATCTGCGCAAGCCGTTCACCAAGGCTCGGGCTCGTCGAGTGCAAGCAGCGGCGAAGGCGAGCGGTGTCGCGATTGCCGACATTGGCTACTTCGACAACATGCTCCATGACGACCGTGCGATCCGAGCGACGAAGCACGACTTCATGGTTCGGGCGATGGACGCAGCCGTACTGCTCGGCGTCCCGGCCGTTACCGGGTTCGTTGGCCGGAACCAAACGCTGTCGATGGACCAGAACCTGATCGACTTCGAGCAGTCGTTCGTCCCCCTGTTGCTGGCCGCGAAGGACCGCTGCTTGCAGGTGCGGATCGAGCAGTGCCCGATGCCGGGCTGGACCGTGGGTGACAACTTCCACAACAACATCGCGTATGCGCCGGGTATGTGGATGGCGCTGCATCGCATTGCCGACAAGCACGGTGTGGGTGATCAGTTCCGCATTCACTACGACCCGTCGCACGCCATTCTGATGGGCCAGGACACCCGGTCGATCTTCCAACATTTGAAGGATTCCGGGTACGCGTTTCTCATCGCAGGGTTGCATGTGAAGGGTCAGGTGGTCGATGCACGTGGCACCGCAGCGTGGGGGTACGGCGGGCAGACCGTCGAGCGGGGCGATTGGCGCAACGGCAAGCCATTCGCCAAGGGAGCCGGCAACGCGTGGAAGAAGCAGACGGTGCTGTGCGAACACGAGCTACCCGGCACCGCTCGCCACGACCCGCTTGCGTACCTGCAGAACCGAACGGTCGACTGGCTCGACCATCAGCTCGCAGTGCGCGAATTGCTCGACCTCGACCCGACCACTACGCCGCTCATCGTCGAGCACGAGTACGGCCCGGCACGCACTCAGGACAAAGACCTCCTGCGACCGATCCTCACCGGCTCGCTCGCGTTCACCCGCGCTATCGACCAGGCCGCGGCGGCAATGTTCTCCCTCCAGCACGAGGTCCTTGCCGCCCAGAACATTCCCACCCAAGGCTGGGGTCGCCACCCCTTCCGCAGCTGATCAGGCGGCGTGGACGATGAGGTCGGCAACGGCTGCGAGGCGACGGTTGAGGATGGTGCGGGGGCTGACGCCGTAACTTTCAGCGAGCTCGCCGACAGACCGACCGGCGACTGCAAGTTCTCCCAGAAGGCGCAGGCCGTCAGGGTTGGCGCCGGCGTTGCGGGCGGCGGCCAAGACCGTGATGACGTCTTCGCCCGGGTTGGTGTGGTGAGCGGCTGACCGCTCGGGCAGGTCGGCCACGGCGTCGGTGGCGACCCGTCGCAGACGGCTCTGCTGGGTGAAGGTGTTGTACTCGATGTCTCGCACAAGGTTGGCGGCGATCTTGCGGGGGCGGCGGTCGAGCGGGTAGGTGCAGACCGCGATCCAGGCGTTGGCGACGAGGTCGTGGAGGATCTCGCGGAACGTGCCGGGGGCCAGATTGGCGCGTCGCTTGGCAACCGACAACAAGCCGGGCATCACTCGCTGAAGCACGAGGCGGGCCATCGTGGCATCCGTAGCCGCTCGTCCGACCAACGCCGCCAGGTTCTGATCGGCCTCATCATCGTTGCCCTGGGTGGAGGCCAGCAGCGCCTCCAGCTCGGCGGCGATGATGGCTGGCTGGGCGGAGCAGAACTGCTCCCAGTCAGTGCGGTAGTTGGTGAAGGGAAGAGAAGTCACGGGAGCCACGATGCGCTTGGACCCTCACCGCACCGCTCACCGCAAACCTCACATCGGAACTCACAGGGCCGGAAATGTGGGGAAATGAGCCCTGTGATCCATTCAGACGACCACTCACAGCCCAGTTCCTAGGCGGCGCTGGCTGTTCTGAGTATGACTGGAGCACATGCGACAGCAGCTCCGGCACTGCGCTAAGACTACGGACATGACCGCTGAACGATCACTGATTGGATGGGTGGCGGACGTGCCGCCGAACGGTTTTCGGAACCGGCCATCAGCCGACATCTACGCAAGCAACGACAATCCGCTTGGCTTGGCCACCCCGGACAACGAACTCGAGACGACGCCCGAGCATCGCAACCTGGCGGCGGGCGACCCGGCGTGCGCCACGTGGACCCGCCGCTTTGACGACCCGTCTGTCGTTGCGTACCGCGAGCGACTGGCACGAGAGAACGGCATCCGGGGCCTGGCCATCGTTGCACCGCACGAGGTGGAAAGAGCAGCACAACTGTTTCATCGCGACGGCTTTGTCGTCGTGCGTGATGCCCTCACCCCGGCGGAGACCGGACGCTTGCGGGCAGCGACAGATCGCCAGCTTGACCGGATCTTGGCTGTCGATCCGCAGGCCGCCGTCGGTGGCGGAGCAGGCGGTCTGCCGCATCGCTATTCCTTCGGTTCATCGTCAGGATCTCGTCACATGCTCCACGAGCAGGAGTGGTGTGAGGTGATCGATCTGCCTACGACCACGCCACTCCTCATGGAGATCTTCGGATCCTCTGACTATCTGGTACTCGGAGGTGGCGGTGACGTAGCCCTCCCTGGCGCAATTGAGTACCAGGGTCTCCACTCCGACAATCTTTGGAAGGAGCTGCCGGACCCGGCAGGACAGGTATCGATGCGCGACCTACCGGTGCCGGTACTCACGATCAACTTCACGGTGTGCGACCTCACGACGGAGAACGGGCCGATCCGTCAGATTCCTGGTTCGCAACGTTCACGTCAGCCGATTCCCACGCTGGCCGACGAGCCGGAGTGGATGAAGTTCTCAACGATCTGCCCCGTACCGGCAGGCTGCGCGATCTTTCGCGACAACCGCTGCTGGCATGGCGGCACACCGAACCTGTCGCGCGAAACGCGGGCCATACCCAACATCGAATACTTCGCTCCGTGGTTCCGCAGCGAGGCGCTCATCAAGTCGATGCCCTATGAGCGATGGGCCGTACTCTCACCGCACGCCAAACGCATCTCGCGTTACATCGCCGGCTACCCGGGCGAGCCCATCCTGGGTGCCGGATTCGTTGACCCTCGGTCGGCCGAACGGGCGCGTTTCACCACCGCCCAACTCGCCGCTATGGGCCCGGCGGCCGCGGCCGATTTCATCGCTCGCCGGTAAGCGTGCGCCGAGCGGATTGACAGCGAACAGGCGCTTCACGCGCCGTTCACGGAACGGCCACATCGCCGACTTGTTCGCTTGCAATCATGACATCAGCAACTTTCGCTCCCCCCCGAAAGAAGCTGCCGCTCCGATAGGGGCGAACTCCCCGGCTCCGCCTGCTGTCGTTCTGGGAACGGCAGGCGGAGCCGGTCGGCGTTTTCGACCCTGCTCATGTCCTACGCCACCGCGGTCATCACTGGGACCAACACACGGAAAGAGATTGCAACCTGATAGGGGGCTGGCGCGTGTGTACCGGTATGGATGCAACACTGGTGCCAGGGAAACACATCATGGTGACCGAGCCGCTGTACATCGATGACAGTGGAAGTTTCGAAGCGCTGTACCGACGCGAGTTTCCGAGCCTCGTCGCGGTCGCCCGGGCGTTAACCGGAGATCGAGAGGCGAGCGAGGACCTCGTGCAGGACACGATGGTGAAGACCTTCGTGAACTGGCGTCGGGTCCAGCTCTTCGGGCGACCCGGTGCTTGGTGTCTGCGGGTGTTGACCAACGCGTGTAGGGGGCGGCATCGTCGCCAACGCACTGCGCAGCGGTATCTCGCCAGCCAACGGCGGGTTGAGGCGTCGTCTCCGGCACCGTCGATTGAGTTCGCCGCGTTCTGGGAAGCCGTCCGCCAGCTACCCGATCGGCCGCGCACCGTCGTCACGCTGTACTACGCCGGTGACCGCCCGATCAGCGAGATCGCATCCATCGTCAAGGTCCCGGAAGGGACCGTCAAATCAGACCTTGCCCGAGCACGCATCGTGCTCATCAAAGAAATGAGGTAATGACATGGATTCGCCGACCACCAACCCAACGCCAAACAACAACGAAGATGCCTTCGACGCCTATGCCCGCCAAGCCGGCGCAGCGCTCCGCTCACCCGCAAGCGAGAGTGCCATGGCCAAAGTCGTCAAGACCGGCCAACTACGCCACCGCACGCAGATTGGTGCAGTACTCGCCGGACTGGTGCTACTCGCGAGTGGCCTGGCCTATGCAGCCCGATCAAAAGTGGAGATCCCGCCCGCCGTTACGATCGCGCCCGCGCCGGACCCGATCGCACCGCTCGCGACCACCGCCGCGCCCCCGACGACCGCCGTCGTCACCAATGGGCTAACGAAGTGGACGACGTCCTACACTGGCAATCCGCCGGGGCCAGCGACCGGTCCCGAGTATCGCATCGGTTCGATCACGACGTTCGGCATCGGATCGCCAGAGGCAGAGGCTGCAGCTGCGAAATATCTCAACGCAGAAGCCGGCGGGGTGGGTGGCCGTCCGATCAAGATCGTTACCTGCAGCGATGTAGAGCCGACAGACTGCCTCGGCGCTATGGCAAGGGACTCTTCGATCAACGCAGTCTTGTGGACCGGTATGAGCAAAGGCGACACGCAGAACTTCCTCGACCAATTTGGTGGGATCAAGCCCGCGCTTACCTCGTTCGTTTGCGAGTGTCAGGAGCCCGCCCTTGAGGGGAGAACCGCCTCGCTACAGGTGAGCCATCTCGACGCTGTTGCGGCATCGGCTCACCTCGCTGACCAGTTGAGCGATGGCAAGGAGCGAATCGGCCTTTTCAGTCTCAACAACTCTGCCGAAGCGATCGTCACCGCGGTCGTGGGAACCAGCCGCACCGTCCTACTCAACCTTTACCGCACCATGAGTGCGGAAGAAATCACCGACGCGCTGACGAGTGCGGGCGCCACCGACGTAACCCGAATCGTGGCCGACATCGGGTTTGACCCCTGCGAGCCCTTCGCCACCAATCTACGCACGGCCCTGCCGACAGCGATCGTCGTCGGCTCGTTCTGCAATGAGCCAGTCGAAGGCTGGTACACAGTGGGCGAAGGATTCAACCACACCACACTGAGTAACGAGGCCGGCGCGAACTCGATTCTCACCGGCATTACTTCCAACGGCATGGACAAGGTGCTCGGCACGCACATCGATGAGGACCGTTGGGAGGCCCGGTCGGCGGCTGATCTTTTGGTCCTCGTTCGCATCATCAACTCGCTGGGCGGTCCGGACAAGGCGACGCAGGCGCAAATGGTCGATGCGCTTAAGAACTACAAGGGCCCGGTACCGATGTCGGAGGACGTGGACTGCAGCGCTACGGGGAAGTCTGGGTCGGTCCTGCCGGGAGACTGCCAATCGATGGTGTCAGTGCATCGCTATATCGACGGCAAGTGGATCGATTTGCCGCCGGTGAGCGCCCTTCGGGTTCCAGCGAAGTAATCCGCTCCAGGCTGCTCCCATCGACTTCGATTCAGCTGGCGAGTCGACGTAGGCCGGTTGCGATCCAATCGAGGTCGCGGTGCTCTGAGGCGACCGCTATGACGAAGTCATAGACATCGTCATTCGCTGCGGCAGCGATGTTCACAGCGTTGATGTCGAGGAACACAGCTGTGGAGAGCCAGCCGAGTCGCTTGTTGCCGTCAACCAAGGCGTGGTTGTTCACGATGGATTGCAGGAGTGCGGCGGCCTTCATCCAAAGATCGGGATAGGCATCCTCACCGAACACGATGGTCTGAGGGCGTGCGACAGCGGAACCAAGCAATCCGACATCACGGACTAGTGGAGGACTAGTGGAGGATCGCCAAGGAGTTTTTTCGCCAGTTCGAGGACGTCATCAAGGTCGAGAAACTGGACCTCCGCCGTCACTCTCCCAGTCGCTTCAGCGCGTCGGCGTGCACCGTCATGATCCGCGTCGCCGCATCGGCTACCCGGTCCCGATGCGTTCCAGACGCGACGTACGCACGCACGGCCTGACGGGCTGCGTCCTGGAGCGAAATCCCTTCGAGGTCGGCTCTTTCGCGAAGGGCGTTCTGTTCGTCATCGGTCAGTCGAAGCGTCATTGCCATAGAAAGATGGTATCAAGGTGATACCACCAGCGGCGCGGGTATTCTCGCGCCGAAGACGGCTACGAGGTGATGGCGTTGACGGCGGCAACGAGGTCGTTGAGGGTGCGGACTTCGAACACGGCGTTGCACCACATCGCGAATTGGTTGATCTCGGAGTCCTTTTCGTCCCAATCGGCTCGGGGTTCGGGGTTGAGCCAGAACACGCGCTTGGCACGCGCTGCGATCACCCCGAAGTCGTCGAAGCCCGCGGCCCGGTAATTCGTACGTGCGTCGCCAGTGATGATGACCGTCGTTGCCGGCGTCACCGTTGAAAGATGTTCACGCACAAACGTCGCCAGCACGCCGCCGTAGTCACTGTGGCCGTCGCCGACCACAACACCCGATTGGTGAATGAGAAACCGCGGGTCGAAGTCATCCACGGCGTCGGTAAGCGTGGCGGTGACATCGGAGATGCCATCGACGAACACGAACGTTCGGAGCCGGGCCATCTCGTTGTGCATGGCGTGCATCAGCATGAGTGTGAAGTTGGCGAACTCCGCAACCGAGCCCGACACATCACAGAGCATCACGATGTCGGGCTTCGCAGATCGTCGCGAATGAAACTTCACATCCATCGGTACGCCACCGGTGTTGAGTGAGTGCCGCAACGTCCGGCGCATATCAAGACGGCCTTGGCGGTGATGACGGCGACGCTGTGACAACTTGCTCGCCAGCTTTCGAGCGAGCGGTCGCACCACCTCACGCATCTGGCGCAGGTCCGTGGTACTGGCAGCGAACAGGTCGAGTTCATCCAGCCGCCGATTCTTTGCGGGTGCTCCCTGCGCGGCGAGCAGCTCATCGAGATGGTCGCGGATCTGCTCGGCAATCATGCGGCGGAACAGGTCGACCTGCTGTGCCTGCTCCGACAACTCCATGCGCGCCACCAACGGGTCGGTCATCACCTCGGGGGACTCGGCCCGAATCTCGCGCATCACCGTGGTCAAAAGGTTGGAGAGATCGGCGGCACGAAGCACGCGGTAGTAGTGCGATCGTTCACTTCCGATCTGCCCGGCAAGGCCCGCGTACGCATCAACAAACCGACCGGCGAGTTGCTGCAGCACGACGCTGTCACCCCGCTTCAGAGCGTCGATCAGCTCGGCCAGCAGTTGCTCATCAATCGACTCTTCGCCCGACGATCCTCCCGTGGGTGCAGCGGTGGTGGAGATCTCACCGCCACCGGGACCATCGTCGATCGAGTCCTGCCCGTCGTCTGCCTCCCTCGCAGCGTCACTCCGGCCAGCAGGGTTGACGGCTGAGCCGACCGGCGTCGCCGAGCCCGTAGTCAGAGGGAACGCCCGATCAAAGAGTCGGTCAAAGATCGGCTGGTCCTCGACCCGCTTGATCATGGCCGAACGCAAAGCGGCGCGCAGAAGAGGCCGGTCATCAAGGGGCAACAAACCAAGCGCCCTGGTGGCATCTACCTTTTCGCTCAGTGCCACCGGAACGCCCGCGCGCTGCAATCGGGCAGAGAGATCAAGCAGCATCCCCAGCAGGGCCGCACCACCGCCCACCGGCTCGGTGGCTCTCACCGCGCCGCCCTCCAACTCGGCCGCGTTAACCCTCCAACCCCCGCTACTTCTACGCGATTCCGCTGACGAAACGGGCGGGTTGGGGGGCGAAGACCCCAAGGTTGGTGGGTTGCCGACACGTTGGGTTATCGCTTGGCGAGGCGGTTGGACACTTCGGACGCGGCTTCGAGCAACTGCGGAAGGAACACCCCGCGCAGCTGTTTCATCGGAACCCGGCCGACCTGCGTTCCGATATTGAGTGCGGCCACCACACGACCGACCCGATCGCAAATCGGAACGGCCAAGGATCGCACGCCGTCCTCCAGTTCCTCATCAACGATGGCGTAACCGAGTCGCGCGGTTTCTGCCAGCCGCTCGGCCAGAGCATCAACGCTGGTGATGGTCCGTTCAGTGCGAGCGGTCAACTCGACCGACCGGAGAAACGTCGACAGCTCATCGGGCGCGAGCCCCGCGAGCAGAACGCGCCCGAGTGAGGTGCAGTGCGCCGGTAGTCGAGAGCCGAGTGCGAGTGAAATGGACATGATGCGCGTCGTTGGCACGCGCGCCACATAGACAATCTCATGGCCGTCGAGCACGCCTAGAGACACCGACTCATGCACCTTTTCCGACAGCGCTTCCATTGACGGCAACGCGATATCGCCGAGCTGCAGTGACGACAGATAGGCGTAACCGAGATCGAGCACCTTTGGTGTGGGCTCGAAATTTTTGCCGTCAGTACGCACATAGCCGAGCGCCACGAACGTGTGCAGAATTCGCCTCGCCGTCGCCCGGGACAACCCGGTCAAGACAGCGGCCTCGCTCAGTGTGAGACTTGGGTTCGTCGCGCTGAACACGCTCAGCACCGCAAGGCCGCGTTCGAGCGATTGGATGAACTCGCCGGAGTCGGCTGTGGCGTTTGACACTGCGGACCTTTCCCCTAGAATGTTCGCAGATCGCACAATAGTTCGCATAGCGAACACGGGCAAGCGTCGGGACCATCTACGGACAGGGGATTTGCGTGGAGTACACCACCAAGTTTGGCTCACTCGCCAACTACCAGAAGGGTGGCATCGAAATCGTCGATGACAACCCGAAGAACTACGTATTCTCCAACATCTTCGAGGTCGCCTCGGGCGCCCAGCCGTGGGAAAAGATCGCGGTCGGCAAGAACATGGAGTACGTACTCGAAACCATCCGAGCCGAAGGCGTATCCGAATGGCGCACGTGTGACCACGATGAATACGCCCTCATCATGGACGGCACCGTCGTAACCGATCTGGTCAAGCTCGACACGCCCATCGCGCCCGCTGATCACCCCGGCTCCGTTGCCGTTGGGGGCGAGCCCGTCGGAAAGAAAATGGGCAAGGTCACCGCCGGCAAGGGCCACATGGTGCTACTGCCCAAGGGTTCCGCCTACCGCTTCTCGGCCGGTGCGCCGAGCGTCATCCTCCTGCAAACCATCCTCGGCGACGACACCATTCAGCGGTGGGCCGAGATCTGCCTGTACTAGAAGGAATTGTTATGACCGACATCATCAACGTCCAATCCACCGAGCCCGGCAAAGAGGGCTACCGCGAGTTCAGCCTCGGGGGCTTCAACTTTCGGCGCGACGAGTTCTTCGTGCACGTCAACTGGCCCACCGGTAGCCACGTCATGAGCGCCGACACGTTCCTTCGTGCATTGCAACGCGACATTGCGTGGGACTTCTTCTACGGTACCGTGAACTTCGACGCCGTTGTCGGCACCGTCAATCACTACGGCACCGTCGACTTGTTCGGTGGGCGCTTCAATGAAAGCTACCGGAAGGCCGAACTCGACCACCTCGAGAACTTCCCGAGCGACGTCATCCGTGAGACGTTCAAGGCCATCATTGATGACTGGACCAACGCCGACTTTGACCCGTTCGCATCACCTGCCGAGACGGGCAATCCGTTCGGCGTGAAAGACGGCAGCAACACCGACGCCGTCACTCGGCGACGCGTCGCCGCCAACCGTCTGGTGAGCCTGCCCGGTGACGAGCAGATCCGTACCGACGCTACGCATCCGGTCAACCGCATGTTCGCCGACGTACCGCAGGACGAGCCGATTGTAGAAGTGGAGCCCGGCTTCGAGAATGAAGTGGGCGCCTTCAACCTTTTCGCCTACATCAGCCGATCCGACGTGACGTGGAACCCGTCGGTCGTGTCGCAGTGCAAGGCCAGCCTGTATTGCCCCACGTCCGAGGAGTACATCCTTCCCGTCATCCACGGCAACGATCGCGTCGAATGGTTCATGCAAATGTCCGACGAGATCGTCTGGGATGTGCAGGACCGCGACACCGGCGCCAAGCGGGCCACTGTCACCATGAAGGCCGGTGACATCGCTGCCATGCCCGGCGACATTCGCCACCAGGGTTACTCCCCCAAGCGATCGATGCTGCTCGTGTGGGAAAACGCGTCGCCCGAACTGCCGGAGCTCATTCGTACCGGTAAGGCGCCCATGACACCCGTGCAGTTCTGACGCATGAGTAGAGCAGTTCTGTGTTCCCTTCGTGACGCCATTGCGGCCAACGTTCATGACGGCGACACCATTGCCCTTGAGGGTTTCACCCACCTCATTCCACACGCCGCCGCGCAAGAAATCATTCGTCAAGGGCGACGCGATCTGACCCTGGTGCGCATGACGCCCGACATGGCCTACGACTGGCTCATCGGGGCGGGCTGCGCGCGCAAGCTGGTCTTTTCGTGGGGCGGAAATCCGGGTGTCGGCTCACTTCAACGTTTCCGCGACGCGGTGGAAAAGGGCTGGCCCCATCCATTGGAGATCGAAGAACACAGCCACGCCGGCATGGCCGCCCGCTACACCGCCGGCGCATCGGGTCTGCCGTTCGGTGTGCTGCGCGGCTATGTCGGTACCGACCTCATCGAGCACACCAAGCAGTCGATCAGCATGATCACTTGCCCCTTCACCGGCGAGGAACTGTGCGCGGTGCCGGCATTGAATCCCGACCTGACGATCATCCACGCGCAGCGCGCCGACAGGGCGGGCAACGTGCAGATCTGCGGACTGATCGGGATTCAAAAAGAAGCGGTGCTGGCTGCTCGCCGCTCGATCGTGACGGTAGAAGAAATCGTCGACACATTGCTACCCACCCCTGGTGCAGTCGTTCTACCCAGCTGGGTTGTGTCGGCGGTCTGCCACGTTCCGGGCGGCGCTCACCCGTCGTTCGCCATGGGCTTCAGCGATCGCGACAACGCGTTCTATAAAGCATGGGATGCCATCTCTGCCGACCGCAACGCCTTCACCGCATGGATCGACAAACACATTCTCGGCACCGCCGACTTCGCCGAGTATCGATTGAGTGTAAAAAGTGACTGAGTACACGACGGACGACATGATGATCGTTAACGCGGCGCGGGCGATGAGCAATGACACGGTGTGTTTCGTCGGGATCGGGCTGCCTTCCACGGCGGCCAACCTTGCTCGTCGGCTGCACGCGCCCGACTGTGTGCTCATTTACGAGTCGGGTTGTATCGGGTCGAAGCCAACGACGTTGCCGCTGTCCATCGGCGACGGTGAGCTGGCCGAAACGTCCGACGCCGTTGTCAGCGTGCCGGAGATTTTCGCCTACTGGCTGCAGGCCGGGCGGGTGAACGTGGGCTTTCTTGGCGGTGCGCAGATCGATATCTTCGGCAACATCAACTCCACCGTCATCGGCCCCTATGACAAGCCCAAGACCCGCTTACCCGGTGCCGGCGGCGCGCCGGAAATCGCCGCGTCGGCCGGCGCGGTGTACGTCATCATGCGGCAATCGAAGCGAGCGTTCGTACCCAAGGTCGACTTTCGGTCGTCGATGGGTTTCGGTGACGGTCCAGGGCATCGTGAGCGGCTCGGGCTGCGCGGCGGTGGCGTGCAACTGGTCGTCACCGATCTCGGAATCATGCGCCCCGACCCGACTACGTGCGAGCTCGTCATGACGGCCCTGCACCCCGGTGTCACCCGTGAGCAGGCCATCGAAGCCACCGGCTGGGCTCTTACTTTCTCGGCCGATTGCACCGAGACCGAAGCACCGACCGACTACGAGATGGCCACCCTCAACGCGTTGAGGGCTGCCTGATGCTCGGCGTGTGCGCCAACACCCATCGCTCGGCAATCGGTTCCGTCGCAGCGTGGGCGGGTCAGGCATGAAGTTCTCCTACGAGGCGCTGCCGGGGCGAGTTGTATCGGCACCCGGCGCCCTCGGAGACGTCGGCGATGAGGTAACCCGGCTCGGGGGGGCCAGGGTTTTCCTCATCGTCGACAATGCCGCCCAAGCGTATGGCGACACTGTCGAGCAGCAACTCGGCGACCGCCTCGCTGCTCGATGGAACGAGGCCATCCAGCACGTTCCTACCGAGCTGGCCGAGCGCGCCCTGGCCGCCGCGCGGGAGGCACGAGCCGACATCCTGGTCAGCATCGGCGGCGGCTCGGCCACCGGCCTGGCCAAGATCATTGCGTTGGATACAAAGCTGCCGATCATCGCCGTGCCAACCACCTATGCCGGTAGCGAGATGACACCGATCTACGGCTCCACCGGCGAGCGCCACAAGCGCGTCGGAAAGAGCATGGATGTGTTGCCCAAGACCGTCATCTACGACCCGAACCTCACCCTCGGCTTGCCCACGAACGTCACCGGGCCATCGGCCTTCAACGCCATCGCCCATTCCGTCGAAGCGTTGTGGATGCCCCAGGCCAACCCCATCACTTCGGCCATCGCCATCGAAGGCGTTCGTGCCATTGCCGCCAGCCTGGCGACGGTGATGCACGACCCCACCAACGTTGACGCCCGCAGCGAGTTGCAGTACGGCGCGTGCCTGTCGGGCATGTCACTCGCCCAAACGGGCACCGGCCTGCACCACAAGTTGTGCCATGTACTCGGCGGGACCTTCAATCTGGTGCACGCCGACACCCACTCCGTCATCCTCCCCCACGCGCTCGCGTTCAACGCCCGAGCCATCCCCAACGAACTGCCACGTCTGGCCGCCGCGCTCGGAGTGGCGGCCAACGACGCCGCCGGCGGCCTGTGGGATCTGGCCAAGGCAAGCGGCGTCCCGACGAGCCTGGCCGAACTTGGTTTACATCGCAACGATCTTCCCGAAGCCGCCGATCGTGCCTCGACTGAGATCACCGCCAACCCGCTGCCGGTCAACCGGGACAAACTCCTGAAGCTCCTCGAAAACGCCTTCGACGCCGCCCGCCCGTAGCCGAGATCAACGGCGTCCTTCTGAGCACCGACCACTACCAGGCTGGCCGCTCCCTTCGTGGCTTACCGTCGGGACGCTGGCATGAGGAAGCGCCATGGTGACGCGGTGGCGTCGAGGGGCATGGCCACCTCGATCACACTGGGCGCATTGGTGTTGATTGCATCTGCAACTTCTCGCTCAAGGTTGAGCGGGTTGTCGACATGGGCACCATGCACTCCGAAGGCTCGGGCGATATCAACGAAGCTCGGATTCTTCAGTGTGCTGCCGAAGGGGCGGCCAAAGAGTCGCTGCTGGTCGTTGAGGACGTTACCGTACGAGTGATTGTTGAACACGACCGCCACGACGGAGAGGTTGTATTCGACGGCAGTCGCCAACTCCTGCACGCCGAACATGAAGCCGCCGTCGCCGTTGATGCTGACCACTGCCGTGTCTGGGTGCGCTGCCTTGACGCCAAGCGAGGTCGGGTAGCCGAAACCGAGGGTGCCCTGATGTCCACACGTGACGAACTTCCGGGGCTCGTACACCGGGAACCCGAAGTACGACGCAAAACCGACCTGGCAGATCTCTTCGACCAGAAATCCGTCCCGAGGTAGTGCTCGTCGTATCGCGTGCAGGTAGTCGATGTGTGGTTGCAGTTGCAACAACTCACTCTGCTTCGCCGCTTTCAGAAGCGTGAACTCCTCGGCACGCGACGTCGCCGCGGGCATGGATGTCTGTAGCGCGGCCAGCAGTGCAGCGGCCGAGTGGGCTGCGTCACCGAGGATGCCGACGGTGGCTTCAAGGCGGACGAATTGCTGCGGGTCGATATCGAGCAGGATGATGGGCAGATCCTTCGGACGATCCGGCCAGCGCGACCACATCAGCTCTAGGCGACAACCAATGCCGATAAGCGCATCACACTCGCCCCATCGTTCGAATCCTTCGGCACAGGTGAACCCGAGCGGATGCTCATCGCTCACCACTCCCCTTCCGCCGCGAAATGACACGACGGGCGCCTGCAGGAACTCGGCCAGGGCGAGCACTTCGGCGGCTGCATGGCGAGCACCACCGCCGACCATGATCATCGGGTTCTTCGCACCGCTGAGTCGGGCCGCCGCTCGTTCCACCCGAACAGGGTCAATCGGTATCGCCACTTCCCGTAGCGGCACGCACGGCACGGTAGGCGACGTATGCGCCAACACGTCCCACGGAGCCGCAATCATGGTGGGACGAGGTCGACCGCTGGTGGCCTGATGAAACGCGTCGGCCACGACCGCTGATGCCTCCGCAGGATGGGAGATGTTCGATGCCCATTTGGTGAAGGTGCGCATGGTGGCCAACTGGTCGGGCATCTCATGGAGATGACCGAGCCCGCGACCCATGAACGCCGAAGGGATTTCGCTGGTCAGCCCAACCACGGGTGCGCTGGCGCCGTAGGCCGACAACACGGCAGCGGACGCGTTCAGCACACCGGGCCCGGGCACGACCGAGAACACACCAGGCCGACCGGTGGACTGTGCGTAGCCGAACGCCATATACGCCGCGGTCTGTTCGTGGCGCGGACCGTACACCTTGATCTGCGGAGTGCGGGCAAGGGCGTCGTAGAGCGGGTACGTCTGCACCCCCGGGATGCCAAAAACGGTGTTGACGTCGTGAGCGAGCAGACCGTCAACGATGGCCTCACCGGTGGTGCGTTGCTCGGTCATCTGCTGGTCTCCTGCGCCGTCCGGTTGTGAGTGACCCGCTCGCTGAGCTGGGGTGCGAAGCGCTGCACTATCTCGCGTACTCGCGCCTCCGCCCGCGGACCGAGTTCATCGTAGAGGTCAACAAAGATGTCACGAGCCGCGTTACGGGGCCAGTCGCTGGGAAGAAGTTCCGCTGGAAGGTCGGGGTCAACCGTGGCGATGACAAACCACCGATAGGCGACCTGGATGCGAGCGACGAGTGCGTCTCGATCCGAGATCGAACCGGAGCGCATCTGCTTCCTGACCGGAGCGAACGTTGAGATGAACCGGTCGTACAGCGCCCGCAGCGGTACCAGATCCCACGCGGATGCAGGAGAGACGATCGCATCGACCGGGCCGACGATAACGGTGCAGGACACCTCTGCGTGGGAGTTCAGCGTTGCCTGCAACCGATCATTGGGCGGATACGGCGAGACCCACACCCCGTCATACAGCGCGGCGTAACCAAGCAGCTCGAGGGCGGACCGAAGCTGGAGTCGAACGCGGCGCGTGTCATCGGCGATAGAGAACGCGACCATGGTCCACTGGCCGTTCCATCCGGTTCGGCTGTAGCCAAATGATTGCGTATGCAACGACCCGTATGGCAGGAGTTCTACCAGCCGGTCAGCGACGCGGTAACTGGTGTTCCGACCTTCTCGAACAACATCGAGATTGCCGCGCTTTGCCAGCCGTCCGATGGCGGCGCGCGCACCGGCCTCGTTCACATCGAACTCGGCCAACCACGCCACCAGCGCGGCTGACGGCAGTGGCTCGCGGCGACCAGACCAGAAGTCACCCAGCAGAGTGAGCAGCAGATGTTGTGGAGGGAACCCGGTCTGGAACCGAGGAAGGTCAACCTCGGAGAACTCAAGGCGCTTTGCCTCAAGCTCGCGCAGAATGTTCGGGTCAGCTCCAGCCATCAGGGGTTGATAATGCCATCTTGCTCGTTGATCATGAAACCCATTCCCCGACGCAGAAAGTCGCTGACCGTTTCGGCGAATGCCTCGGGTCGGTCGCCCTGAATGTCGTGGGCGGCGTCATAGACCAGCTGCAGCGTGGAGTTCTTCATGAGTCGACGAAGGGTGCGACCGTTGATCGGATTGATGATGCCGTCATCAGTGCCGAACAGTATGAGGGTGCGGGTCGGCAGTGCAACGAGTCGGTCGGCAAAGGCGGGCTCGACCGAGCCGTCGCCCATGAGGCGCTCGACCGTGGGCCATACCCTGGCCATGAAAGTGGGATCCGGCGGTGCCATATGCGGCTCGCGTTCAGGGTGGCTGCGAAACGCCTTCACGAAGGCCTCGGGTGCCAGGGTTGAAGGGTTGGCTGATGCCTCACGGAATTTGGCCGGCGCTTCGAGCACAAGGGACGTGACGCGCTCGGGAAACAGTGTGGTGAGATGCAAGGCGCATGCTCCGCCAAGCGAGGTACCCATGAGGTGGAACGAGTCGAGTCCTAAAGCAGTTGCAATCGCAACGACCTGTGTGGCGAGGCCGTCGAAATCAGCGACATCGTTGACCTGCTCACCCCAACCGGGCATCTCGATGGCGAGCACCCGATTGTTACGGGCCACGAAGTCAAGGCCGTAACGAGGCTGGTAACCACCCGCACCATGGAGATAGATGACGGTGTCTCCGGTGCCGGCCTCCCAGTAGCGAACGTTGAAATCGGCCACGTGAACGGTCTTCTGAGTGAACATATCGCCGGCCACCTCGCCATCCATCGCCGTCGCGTTCACCGACGTCACCAGGACTCCGTGTGCAGGACGTCGATGACTTCCTGGCCAATGAGCTTGAGAGCGCGCATGGTGACTTCGTGCGCCAGCGGGTTGATGGCACCGATTGACACTTCGAGGCGGCCATTTCCAAGCACGTCGTGAATCTCCTTGGCTCGGGCAATGGCCCGATCGGGTGTGCCGACAACCGGAGCCGAGACGGCCATCGGCGGTGGGGCCTTTGCCGGATCGAGCGGCACGTGTTTGGGCAGGCCGCCAAGGGCCGCGCCGATGGTCATCATGTTCTTCATCATGTCGGGCGTGGCGCCATTGAAGATGCTGAGCAAACCCCGACCTTCTGAATACTTGTACGTCTCGAACGCTTCTTCGGCGTTTTCCGCTACGTACATGAAATGGCGGTAGGTGATGTTGTCGGCGGTTGGGGTCCAACCCGCTTCGGTGGCGGCGGCCTTATAAGCGTTGAGGTTCGGCAGACAGAGTTCTGGGGCCATGTAGCTGAAGCCGATGTCGAAGCCGTGCTTGCCGGCGAAGGTGGCCGAGCCAAGGGAGTTGCCCGACATCAAGATGCGCGGGTGCGGATGCTGCACTACCCGAGGCCATACCGCGATGTTGCGGTAGCGGTAGTAGCGGCCTTCCCATCCAAACGGTTCGGGCTCCACGAAGCACGCCTTCATGAGCAACGCTGCCTCATCGAAACGAGCGCGTGACTCCCACGGATTTGACCCGTAGGTGATGTACTCATTGGGAGTGCCGCGAAGGAGCCCGAACCGCAGTCGGTTCCCACCGAGCATGTTGTCGAGCATCGAGTATTCCTCCGCGATACGGACCGGGTTGTTCAGCGGCAGGTCGGTGCCGAACACGCCGATGTTGGCGCCCGGATAGCGACGCCCACACACACCCGCGTACACAATCGGGTTGGGTGTGAGCTGCTTGGGGGAATAGTGATGTTCGGCAAAATTGAGCGAATCAAAGCCGACGTCATAGGCCTGGCCACACTGGTCCATGCAGTTGGCCATGGTGGCCTCGGTGTGAGCGGGGTCCGAGAGCCGAGGCGGAGCAGGCCACGAGTCACCGTGGTCCGGTCCGCTATAGATCATGGTCTGGTAAAACTCGAGTTTCACGAACCCACCCCTCAGAAGATGACGGGCGTCACAATAGTCGACACTTTGTCGCATAGTCGACAGATAAGTGCAGATTATTGTTTCGGGGCCCCTGGGCTATTCGCCTCGAGCTGCGTTGTCGAAGCGGGTGTAATTGCCGAGGAACACCAGCTTGCGGGTACCGATGGGGCCGGAACGGTGCTTGGACACGATGATCTCGGCCATGCCACGGTCGGGTGACTCGGCGTTGTAGACCTCGTCTCGGTAGAGAAACATCACGACGTCGGCGTCCTGCTCGATGGAACCGGATTCACGCAGGTCCGAAAGCATCGGCCGCTTGTCGGCACGTGACTCAAGTGTGCGGGACAGCTGTGACAGGGCCACTACGGGCACTTCGAGTTCGCGGGCCAGGATCTTGAGGCCACGGCTCATCTCCGACACCTCAACCTGGCGGTTCTCAGCCGAACCACGCCCGGTCATGAGCTGAAGGTAATCGATGAGGATCATGCCCAGGCTGCCGTGCCGGGCCAGTAGCCGACGAGCCTTGGCCCGGATCTCCATGACGGTGACATTCGGGTTGTCATCGATGAACAACGGAGCTTCCAGTCGACCCACCGCTCGGCCGATCTTGGACCAATCGGCCGCGGTCAGTTGGCCTTTGCGCAGTTTGGAGGAATCGACCCGAGCCTCGGAGCACAAAATTCGCTGCGTCAGCTCGCGGTGGCCCATTTCGAGGGAAAAGAACAGCACCGGTTTTTGGGTGACGACGGCAACGTTGACCGCCATACCGAGGGCGAACGCCGTCTTCCCCATCGAGGGTCGTGCACCGACCACGTTGAGGGTGGAGGGTTGCATCCCTGACAGCAATTCGTCGAGATCGTTGTAGCCGCTGGGCACGCCGGTGATGCTGTGGCCCTGTTCCTGCAGGCGTTCGATGTCGTCAATGACCCCGCCGAGCAGTTCGGTGATGGGCTTGGTGGAATCGGTGACGCGGTGCTCGGCGATTTCGAAGACCTTTGCTTCAGCTTCATCGAGCGCAGTGGCGACGTCGTCGGGTTCGTTGTAGCCCAGTTCGGCAATCTCGCCGGCCACGGAAATGAGCCGACGAAGAAGTGCGGTGTCCTGCACGATGCGGGCGTACCGCGTGGCGTTAGAGATCGCCGGGGTGGCGGCCGTCAGTTCGAGCAGGAGCGACGTTCCGCCGATGTCGTCGAGGATGCCCGATCGGCGCAGTTCTTCGGCGACGGTGATGGGGTCAACCGGCTGTCCGGTGGCGAGCAGCAACCGGATGGCCTCGTAGATGTGCTGGTGGGCGGGCTTGTAGAAATCACCCGAGTTGAGGCCCATCTCGGCAACGCCGCCCATGGCATCCCGAGAAAGCAGAAGGGCCCCCAGAAGGGACTCCTCAGCCGACAGGTTGTGCGGCGCAACCCGTCCGTTTCCGGACGGGCGAGGAGGTTTTCGATCGTCTGACTTACCGGCCACGGCCCTGACCCCCACCGAACGAGCACCGTGTCGGCTTTTGCACCGTCGGTGGACAACATTGCGTAACTGTGGATAACTCCGTGGACAACCTTTTGAAAATTGCCCACGGAGTGTGGAAAAGATCAAGCATTACTACGGAGTGCATTCAATCCACGACTGGTCGTGGGCCGAACGACTCAGCTGGGGACGACGGTGACCGTGATGGGGAACTGCACATCGCTGTGCAATTTGACCGTCACGCTGTGCGAACCCGTGGTCTTGATGGCCTCACCGATGTGAATGTGGCGACGCTCAAGGTGCGCACCAGTCTGAGCCCGAACGGCCTCAACGATGTCAGAAGCGGTGATGGAGCCGAACAGGCGACCTTCGGTCCCGGCGCGAGCTTTGAGTTGTACCGGGGTGGACACCAACTTGCTGGCGATGGTCTCGGCAGCCGAGCGGTCAGCGGCGTCTTTCAGGTCACGAGCGCGACGCATGGACTTGGCTTGGTCGATGGCACCGTCGGTGGCAACGAACGCCAGACCCTTGGGCATAAGGAAGTTGCGAGCAAAACCGTCGGTCACTTCGCAGATGTCGCCACGCTTGCCAACATTGGCGAGGTCGGAACGAAGAATCACTTTCATGACATGTCCTCAGCATCGACGGTGCCGATGTCTTCGGCATCGACATCGTCAATCTCTTCAACGGCGTCGGCCGCGGCCTCATCACGACGGGGACCACGCTCGCCCCGCTCACCGCGGTCGGGACGACCGGTGCGCTGGGTGGTGACCCGCTTCGCGTACGGCAGCAAGGCCATCTCGCGGCTCAGCTTGATGGCCTGCGCAATGTCACGCTGCTGCTGCACATCGTTGCCAGAGACGCGACGAGCGCGGATCTTGGAGCGGTCGGAGACAAAACGGGCCAACAGATTGGCGTCCTTGTAGTCGACGTAGTCGACCTTCTCCTGGATCAAGATCGATGTTTTCTTCTTGATCTTCTTGTTCGGATTCTCGCGACCCTTGGGGCCTCGGGATGATGTGGACTTGCTGTTACTCGGCTTCATTAGAACGGCTCCTCGTCGCCATACACAGGATCATTTGAGGCGGGACGGCCGCCGGCGTTTCCGCCGCCTGAGCCCCCACCCGTGGGTGCGTCGCCACCGCGACGGTCATTACGGTCAACCGCAGCGGTCGCCCAGCGCAGGCTGGGCCCGATCTCATCGGCGACGATTTCGACAACGCTGCGCTTCTCGCCCTCAGACGTGTCGTAGCTGCGCTGTTCCAGACGGCCGGTGACCATTACCCGCATGCCTTTGGTGAGTGACGCAGCCGCGTTCTCACCGAGCTGGGCCCAGGCAACGGCGTTGAAGAACGACGTCTGCTCTTGCCATTCGTTGTTGACCTGGTAGCGACGGGACACGGCAAGGCCGAGCGTGCAAATGGCACGGCCGCCCTGGGTGAAACGAAGCTCCGGATCCCGCGTCAGGTTGCCGACGACGGTGACAGTTGAATCAGCCATGGTTGTATTCCTCTCGCAACGCGGCGATTACGCCGCGCTCGTCGCGGACATGCCGCGACGAGCCGCTTCCCGGTCGGGAAGACGGATGAGCTTGTGGCGGACAACTTCGTCCGCGAGGCGCATGGAGCGCTCAACCTCGTCAAGAGCGGCGCCCTCGGCAAGAACGTTGAAGAAGACGTAGTAACCCTCGGTCTTCTTGTTGATCTCATAGGCGAAGCGACGTCGGCCCCACCACTCGGCCTGGCCAACCACCGTGCCGCCATTGCCGGCGATGTTGGTGCCGATGGTCTTCACCCATGTCTGGGCCGCCTGATCATCGATGTCGCCGCTCAAAATAACGGCCAGTTCGTATGCGCGCATAAACCTTTACCTCCCTCTGGACCCGACGAGCAACGCCGGGGCCCCCTCGGATAGGGGGCAGGGCCTTCTGTGTGAAGCGCCAAAGTGTAGGCGCACGCAGGGCCGAAACAAAAGCTGAGATGTCATAGACCCAGTGTGACAGGGGGGTATGACAAGGTTGCCCTTCATACCTCGTTCGGTCGCGGCTACCTGATTGGCTTCGCTTGGTCGCTACCGCTCCTTTTCGCTCAGCGTCGCTCCGTCTCTCTCGGACTCGCTTCGCTCAGACAATGCAGCGAGCGGACATCAGCGGGACCTTGCACGATTGCTTGAGCGAAGCGAGTCCGAGCGCAGTGGAGCGGGAGGCGAGGAACGAGCCGGAGCGCAACAAGCAAGGCATCAAAAGGGGCCGGCTCGAGTTTCCGAGCCGGTCCCTTTACTTCGCTGAACTATTCGCGACCGGCGGTCAACGCGTCGGTCAGGGCCTTCAATTCGGCCCACTTCCCGTCGGCCGCAAGTGCCGACTGGCTGGGCCAGGTTGCGGGGTTGTGGATCTGGTAGCGAGGACCGGCAGCATCGAGGATCTCCTTGAGGTGCGCCGGATCTGTGTTGGCAAGCTGACGCCACGTCATGATCCCGGCGTTGTGGAACAGCTCCTCAATCTTGGGCCCGATGCCCTCCACGACCTTCAGGTCATCCTGCTTGATAGCGGAACCAAACGCGGCGCGGGCGGCGGCAGCGTCGAACGCCGGTTCGGCCGGCTTCACGTTGCGGATGCGCACCAGTTCGCCCTCAAGCTCCTTGATTCGTGCCAGATGGACCGGATTGTCGATCTGCTTCTCAACCGTGACGACTTTCTCCACGGTCTTGGCCGGAGCAGCCTCGAACGACTGAATACGGGAGCGAAGACCGGCGATCTGGCCAACCTCGGCCTCAAGCTCACGGATGCGAGCCATGTTCGCCGGGTTGTCCACCTGCTTCTCGATGATCTTTTCGACGGTCACGATCTTCTCGATGGGACGATCGACAATGCGCTCGACCGTCACGATCTTCTCGACCGGACGATCAACGATCTTCTCGACGATCTTTTCAACCGGACGATCGACAATCTTCTCGACCGTCACGATCTTCTCGACCGGGCGATCAACAATGCGCTCCACGATCTTTTCAACCGGGCGATCGACAATCTTCTCAACCGTCACAATCTTCTCGACCGGACGATCGACAATCTTCTCAACCGTCACAATCTTCTCGACCGGGCGATCGACAATCTTCTCAACCGTCAC
>JANNZM010000082.1:0-5870 GCA_031410595.1 Actinomycetes bacterium
AAGCCGCCGCTGCCGTTCAGGACCAGACCGGTTGCAGTAGTGAGGAGCGGCGACGAACTGTCGGTCAGCGTTGACGATTCGAGTCGCGTCAGTACGCCCGAGTCGAGGTCGACAATGGTGTCTTTTGCCTCACCCGCCGCATACAGCCCGAGAAGCAGGAGGTTGGCCCCGGTCTTTTCGCCGGGCAATGGCGGCGCACCGAGTTGTCCGCCGGCCGACACGGTCACCGGCGCATCGCTGCCGGGCGCAACCGCCAGTGACGATGGAAGCGTAGGAATAATCGGCCGTGGATCGGCTGAACGCTGCTGCGTGACCTGGGTGGTCGTGGTAGTTGTGGTGGTTGTGGTGGAGGAGGTCGACGTTGTCGGCGCTGAGGTCGTCGTGGTGGTTTTCGACGCAGTCGTCGATGTCTTACCCGCTCCTGAAAACGCGGCAACTCCTATGAGCGCCGCGAGCACGACGCCGATGGCCAGGATCGAGCGGCCACGCGAGGAACCGGACGAGAGCACGACGTCACGTCCACCGTCGCTCGTTGTGCCCCGCGCGATCAGTTCAAGATCGGGTGCGTCGAGCGGTTTGCCGCACGCGCTGCAGAACGCGCCTACACCCGACTGCACCTCCCCACACGAAAAGCACGATCGCCGTCGACCCACAGCTGCGACCCTACCCAGATCGCGCCAAGTCAGCCGGTCGGGAACACGCCAACCGCGGTGGCGAGTATCGGCTCGCCATCAAACGTGAGATGCCGGGTCTCGGCGGAGCCGGCCTTCCAGGCCAGCAGTTCCTGACCGGCTATCCCGAACAGCCATTGACTGTCCGGTGACCAGGCGAAAGACCCGATCTGGCTATTGCCGCCTTCGAGTGGTTGTCGCGCGCCGGTGGCGAGATCAACGAGCTGCACAATCTGGCCGGAATTGCTGGTATTGCTGTAGACGGTTTGCAGTGTGTAACGGCCGTCGGGCGACAGGACGAACGGCCCGCCGAAGACGTTGAGATCGGGAAGCACCGTCACTTGGTCGCCGTTCACCATGACGGTATCGCACACCAAATGGTCATCGCAGGCGCGCTCGATGCGCCGATCCTCCTGCGCGACGATGGTCATGTTTCGGGTGAGTCGCGTAAACAACTTTGTGGCCGAATCAAATGAATACGTACCGGAGCCGATTTCCGAAACGATCGCATGGTCGGCGCTATCAACGCCCATGAGACCCGCAGACTGCGGCATCGCAATCGAAGCAACTTCGTGACCGTTGCGCAGATCATGGGCGACCAGCTTTCCGAGTCCGCTGACGTACGAGCCGGACCGGACGCCAATCAACAACAGCGTGAGACCGGTCTTTTCGACGATGATCGGGGTGGCCAGCGTCCGCCAGCTACGGACGGTGGTCTCGATGACGTCGGTCGAGGTGGTCGTCATGACCGGCACGCCGGAGGTCGGCACGGGCGTGGTGGACACGGGCAATCGTGTGGTTGACGCAGAAACGGTTGTGCTGGTTGCCTTTGACGTGCCTTTGCCGGAAAACGCTGCGACGCCCCCCAGTACGGCGAGTACGCCCAAGATGGCCATCGCAGACCCACCCTTGTTGGTGCCCGCCGAAAGAACGATGTCCGCGCCGTCGCTCACGACGGGAAAACGCCGAAGGCAGCGACGCGCACGGGGTCACCGTCAAAGGTGAGGTGCAGCGTGTCAGTGGTACCAACCTTCCAGGCCGCCAGCCCGCCGTTGGCACGACCGAACAACCACATACCGTCGGCTGACCACGACAGCAGGATGGGAAACGTGTCCGCATCCATGTCGAGCTTTTGTCGAGTTCCCGCGATGAGATCAATCGCCTCCAACGCGGGAGCACCGCCATCTCGATACGACGCCTGCACCAAGGTCTGACCCTCGGGCGAAAGGGACAGTGACCCATCGAAAAAGTTGTCGATATCGGGAACCGGGCGGGGTGGATCGGTGCCGTGCAGCAGAACGGACCCGCAGACGAGTTGTTCGGTGCAGGCCCGCTCGACGCGCCGATCGCCACGAACCGCCAAGGCCAAGTTGGTGGTGATGCGGGTGAACTGTTGCGCGACCGCGTCGAAGGAGTAGGTACCGCTTCCGTAGTCGACGACCACGGGATGGTCCGCGGCATCGGAACCGATCAACCGAGCCGACTCGGGCATCGCAACGTCGCTGACCTTGTGTCCATCGCGAACGTCGTATCCGACCAGTCTCACGAGATTGCTCTGCGGCACAAGCGTGTTGCGACCCATCGACCAGAAGACATCACCCGTGAGAGCGCTCGCTTCGTTGAAGCCATCGGAGCTGTCGACCACCGCGCCCGTTGACCGCGTAGGCCCGGTTGGTTGCCAGGTGTCGAACCGGAGTCCGCCGGAGCTTGTGTCGGTCACCAGCAGGCCGGATCCGTAGGTTTGCACCACTGGCTGGCCCACACCATCGTCGACCTCGTACGGCGTGATGAGGCCCGAATCGAGGTCAACAATGGCGTTGCCGCGCTGACCCGTGGCCACCATGCCGAGCCCGATCAGCAGCAGCTTCGTGCCGGTCTTTTCGGGCAGGATAGGCGTGGCCAGAGTGCGGGGCAGCGTGCGAGCAAGCACACGGTCGCGGGCGGCTGCCGCGTCGGTCGTCGTGGTTGTGCTGGTATCGGGTGGCGCGGTCGTGGCGGCCGTCAACGTCGAGGTCATCGCGCTGGTGGCCTTGGCGACCGAAGTCGTGCTTGACTTCGCTGTCGTGCTGGACGTCGCGGTGGCGGTGGTGGTGCGCTTGCCGGACAACGCCGCGACGCCACCGAGCACAGCCAACACCGCCACGATCACCACCGCAGAGCGACCCCTTCCTCCACCCGTCGCCATGACGACGTCGTCGCCGGTCGTGGCCGTGCTGTCAGCCGAGAGGAATTCAAGGTCGGGTGCGTCCAACGGCCTTCCGCACGCACTGCAGAACGCGCCCGAACCCCCCTGCACCTCGCCACACGAGAAACACGAACGACGACGAACCACTTTGCGACTCTAACGGTGTCACCGATGGTCGTGGTCTCGGCCGGTCGCCTCTGCTCAGGGTTGCTGGCGGATGTTTGTGTGTGGGTCCATACGGGTTAATGAGCAGTCACAGCTCACATGCGCCGGAGTGGCTGGCGAGTTCAGACTGTACGTTCACCCTGATGGACGCAAACAGAATTGGCGGCTGCCTCGGTAGACGAGAACGCTCGCCCGGAACCAAAGAGACGGCGCAGCAGTCCACTCAGCGGTTCAGTTCGGGAACACGCCGACAGCGAACGATTCAATTGGTTTGCCGTCGACCTGCATGATGACCGGTGCGCTCAAACCTTCGCGCCAGGCCGCGAGTCCGGTAGAGAGTTGCAGGAAGAGCCAGCGGCCATCACTGGTCCACACAGGAAAGCTGTTTGGGCCTTGGCTCTGATCGAACCCGCCCAGATGAACCACCTCGCCAGTAGAGGTGTCGGCCACGTCCCACCTCACTTCGCTGCCATCAAACCCGTAGGTCAACTTCACGGCATGCTTTCCGTCGGGCGAGAGTGACACGTTGCCCCGGTTACTCCTTGGAAATTGCAGAGGTTTGGACGCGCCATCGGTGCCATGAAAAACGTCGGTGCAAGTCAGGGATTCGGTGCACTCAATTTCGACCCATCCCGCCGCCGAAACGGCCTCCACAATCGCGTCGGTGAGCCGAGCAAACGTCCGCGTCAGGGGGTCGAATGTGTAAGCCCCTCCATCCATGCCGTGCACGACCGGACGGCCTTTTGGATCGACGCCCATGAGCGAGATGTCGTTCGCGTCCTTCAACCACACCACCCGTTCGCCATTGCGAAACGAGAAGCTGGTGAGACTCTGACCACCCGTTCCCCCCGGGTTGTACTCAGTGGACCAGAGGGTCTCCCCGGCAAAGACGACCTGCCCGCCAAAGAACAGACCGCCACTGCTGTCGGCTGCCGCTGCGATAGGCCGCACCGAGCCGTCACTCTGCCAGACTTCGATGGATCCGCTACCGTACATCGGCGCCGCGACCAGCCCCTTCGAGGTAGGCGCGAAGAGAATCTGATTTCCGTCGGAGGACCGATTGTCGTCCAAGGTCGTGAGCACGCCTCGATCAACGTCAAGGATACGACTGTGGCCGATGCTGCCGTACGCGCCGGGGCCGCCCAGCAGGAGCAGGGTCGCACCGGTCGTCTCGCCGGGCAGTGGCAGGGTGTCAAGCTTCCGCGGCACTGAGGGTGCCACGGTTGTTGTCGTTGCTTCCGTCGTTGACGTCGGTTCGGTCGTCGTGGTCGTAGAAGCGCTAATCGACTTCGCGCTGCTGCCCGTGAACGCGGCCGCGCCTCCGATCGCGGCAACGACCATGCCGATGATCAGCACCGAACGAACGCGAGAGCCGTTGCGAGCCAAACTGATATCGGTTCCAACGGTGTCCGACGTGTCGCCAGACAGCATTTCGAGATCGGGAGCGTCGACCGGCTTGCCGCACGAGCTGCAGAACGGGCCACTTCCCGACTGGGCCCGACCACATGAGAAACATGTACGCCGACGGGCCACGACGGCGAGCCTAACGGCCGGTTACGGCGATGGGGCGTCGGTGAGGCGGTCGAGATCGGCGACGACGGACTCGATTTCAAGGCGGGCCGAGGAGATACGCCCACGGCAGAGCGCGATCAGTTCGGCGGCTCGCTTGACTTGGGTGCCGAGGTGGTCGACGTCGACGGAGTCACCCTCGAGTTCGGCCAAAATCTCATCCAGTTCGGCGAGCGCGTCGTTGTAGCTGATCTGTTCTTCGGTGTTGGGCGTCTTCGGGGCCATTATTCCTCCACTCGGCTGGCGACCTCGCCGGAGGCGAGAGTGGTCACCAAGGCATCACCAGGATGCAGTTCGGCAGCATCGCGCACCAGCGTGCCGTCGGCACGTCTGGTAATACTCCACCCTCGGGCGAGGGTTCGCACCGGGTCAAGTGCCTCAACGCGTGCTGCAAGCGCGTTGAGCGTACGGTCGGCTTCGAGCGGCAATCTGGGCGCCCGGCGCGCCAGGCGGGCCGCGTCAACCTGCAGATGGCGCTGGGCGGCCTGCAGGTGCGCCCGGGTGGAGCCGCTGATACGGGCCGAGGTGCGTTGCAAATCGGCCGTCTGCATGTTGAGGGCCTGGGAGGCCTGGCGCCCAATGCGGTCAGCTTGGTGAACGACGCGTTGATCGGCCACCACGAGGCCGCGTCGGGTGCGGTCGACGGCGCGGACCGCTCGCTCGCGGACCTGTCGTTCGGCGTGGGCGACATGCTCGGTGCTCAGACGAAGGATGCGGGCATACACCTCGTCGACGTCGGCAGCGTGGGAGCGAACCCGCTCGACTAGGTGGGCGGCACATGCGGTGGGCGTCTTGAACGCCGTATGGGCGACTTCATCGGCGATGGCGCGATCGATCTCATGCCCGACACCGGTGAACACCGGAATGGGGCACGACGCGATGGTGCGAGCGATGCGTTCATCATCGAAGGTGGCCAGGTCGGTGCGCGAGCCGCCGCCGCGGACGACCACCAGCACATCAAGGCCGTAGTACGGGTCGGCCAGCGTGGCGATGGCGGCGGCAACCCGCGCGGCCGCACCGATGCCCTGCACCCGCACGTCGCACGCCAGCAGTTGGAAGCCGATAGCGCTGGCTTCAAGCTCATGGGTGAAATCGTGCCAGGCAGCACTACCCACACTGGTGACCACACCAATGCGTAGCGGTACGTTCGGAACCGGACGTCGGCCGTTGCGGTCGAGCAGGCCTTCGGACAGCAGCTTACGGATGAGCTGGTCCCGGTCGGCCGCGAGTTGTCCGAGGGTGAAGCGAGCATCGAGCCCATCCATGATGAGGCTGATCTT
>JANNZM010000083.1:0-15833 GCA_031410595.1 Actinomycetes bacterium
CAGAGTTCCCGCCACCGTTCCTCCGACGCAGGGTTGACCGAATTTAGGGCTCGCGCCAGAGCACGTTGGCGGGCCAGCGGCCCTGGCCGCCGCCGATAGCTCGGAAGTCGGCGAGGGTGCGGTCGGTGTGGGTGGCGCGCCACGTAAGCATGCGTTGCGCGTACGACAGCACGATGGCCGGGTCGGTCTGCGGCGTCTGCCACGTCGGGTCGAGAGCCAAGTTGAAGCAGAGCGACGAGCCGTCACCGAAGTGCACATAGGCACCGTCAGCGTCGTGTAGTGCGGCGACGTTGTTCGCTTCCAATCGCCGATCCCAGGGCCACTCACCGATGTGGCCACCGAGGAAGCCGTCACGCCAGTCGAACTCATGGTGGGCCGCATCCCGCCACATCGGGGGAGCGCTGCCCCGCACGAACGGCATCAGGGACAAGCCGTCGCACTGGCTGGGCACGGGCAGGCCGATCGCTTCAAGAATGGTCGGCATGATGTCGATGTTCTCGGTGATGTCGTCAATGACCGAACCGAATGCGACGGCGTGGCGAGGGTCCCGCACGATGCCGGGAATGTGGAAGCTCTCCGGGAAGAACCCGAGCTTGCCGAGCAGCCCTCGGTCACCCATCTGCTCGCCATGATCAGCAGTGACGATGATGAGCGTGTTGTCCCACGAACCGTTCTCCTGCATGGCTGCCCACAGGCGGCCGAGTTGGTGATCGACTTCGCTGACCATCCCGTAGTACTGCGCCTGTAACTCGGTGAAGGGCCGACCGGCGGGCGGCACGCAACGCACGTCGCCAAGCATGTACGACACGAGCGGATGCAGATCGGGTTGCGGTGGTAACACCGGCGGCAAGGCATCCTCGTCATACAAGGCGGAGAAGCGGCCTGCCGCGTTGTAGGGCGGATGCGGACGGAGGTACGACGCATGGGCGAACCACGGCGCGTTCTGCGCGTCGATCCAATCAGTCAGCTCATCGGTCGTGAACGCAGACAGGCTCAGGTCAGCCGGGCGGGACGACTCCGTGGCGATAGCTCGCGACCCGGTTTCGGTCACCGTCACGCCCAGCGTGGCCAACCAGTCCGTCCAGGCCGACACGTCGTCGGACAGGTCAAGTACCTGCCTGAAGCCGTCGAGCACGCCCTCGTAATCGTCGAGGCGCGGGTCGTCGGGTCCAGAGGTCAGACGGGGATCGAAGGCGACATCGGTGTAGCCGAACAGCGTCGGTTGATAGCCAGCCTGGTGCAACTCCAACGCTATATTCGTGAACCGCCGGTCGAGCGGCGTGCCGTTGCCCACCACCCGGTTGTTCATCTGATAGGTGCCCGTGTAGAGCGCAGCGCGGCCGGGTCCGCACGGCGCAGCCTGACTAAAGTGACGGGAAAACCGCACGCCCTTTTCGGCCAAGGCATCAAGGTTCGGCGTCTTCACCACGGGGTGACCGGCGGCGGACAGGCAGTCACCCCGAAACTGGTCGAGCGTGATCAACAGTACGTTCAGGCCGGGCATGGGGGACACAGACCGGACGGTAGTTGCTGCTGACACGACCGCGCCGATCATCGGCGCTGGCGCTGCCTCTAAGGTGGTTGTTGATGTCCACCCCTGAGCTGATCCCGACGCTTCCTGCCAGCTGGTATCTCGACCCGGCGGTCTACGCCCTCGAACAGCGGGAGATCTTCGGCAAAGAGTGGGTGATGGTCGGCTTTGATTTCGAACTCGCACACACGGGGGATTACGTGAGCGAGGTGATCGCCGGTCAGCCGATCGTGGTGTGGCGATCGCCCGAAGGTGAGCTCGTCGCCTTCCTCAACATCTGTCCCCACCGCGCCGGGCCGATCATGTGGGACGGGCCCGGCTGTCAGGCGAACCTGGTGTGCCGCTATCACGGTTGGGCCTTCGGTTCCGATGGCGCGTTGCGCAACACCCCAGGCTTTGGCGCTGAGGTTCCTGACGGCCTCGGGCTGCAGATGATCCGCGTCGACGTGTGGCGCGGCATGGTGTTCGTCTGTCTCGATCCGAATACCGATGCACTGCCCGGCTACTTCGGTGAGTTCCCCACCGTGTGCGAGAACTACCCCATTGAGAACTACCGGTTTCATTCACGCACGATTCGTTCAATGAAGACCAACTGGAAGACGTACTCCGACAATTTTCTTGAGGGGTATCACGTTCCGCACATCCATCCGGGAATGTCGCGCGATGTCATGGCCAAGGACTACCAGATCGTGTGCAACGAGGATCGGCGATGGAATGTGCACCTCGCGAAACCACGGAATGCTGGTTCGTTGTGGGACGGCGTGTGGGTGTACTTCTGGCCCAACTTTTCCATCGACATCTTTCCCGGTGGATTGTCGATCGAACGGTGGCTGCCGCGCGGCCTTGGCCAAACCGATCTGATCTTCGAGTACTTCTTCGACTCTGATGCACCCGACGTCGACGCCATTGTAAAGACCTCAGAAGAGGTGGCCGACGAAGACATGAGAGCCAGCGAGTACGTCCAGCGAGCCTTTGAGAGTGGGTCGTACACGCAAGGCCTTCTCAGTCCGCGGCATGAGAACGCCGTTGCGATCTTTCATGACACCATCCGCGACATCGTTGCCGTCGGCGGCCCGGCCGGACCCTCGCCCAAACAGCGGCCGTGATCACCACATAGGCGGCGGCAGCGCCGGCGACAACGGTGGCGATGTCAGCGGCGTCGGAGGCGCCCAGCCGGGGCCCGGAAGCAGCGCAACACGGGCGATCGACGGCGAGGAAACGTAATACAAGTCGCGACCGGCGCCCGGCGTGGGGCGACCCGTACTTGGCATGGCTGTGCCGCTGCGGATGCGGGCTTTTTGCCGACCGGTGAAAAGGTCGAGCACCACGATGTTGTCGTCGTCGAACAGCAGTACGTCATCCACCACAACCTCGCCAGTGTCGGCATACACGAGCGGTTGCCAGCGGGCGCGAATGGGGAACTGCCAGAGCTCGCGCATCGATCCGTCGTCGGCAACCCGATGCGCTGCCAGGCCGCCATTGAGCGAATCGAAGGTGAGAACAATGCCGTGTTCGGCCACATAGGTCGGCCCCGCCGCCGGCCATCCGGCAAACATGAACGGCTCGATCGACATGTGGTCAGACGCGTTGGTGGTGGAGAACCGATGCAGGCGAAGAGGGGTACGGAACGACTGATGGAACGCGCCGTCGGGTGCCACCGACCCGACCGGATCGGCCTGCAGTAACTCCATCATTTCGTCGGTGTCAGCGTTGTCGTGCACCCACACGTAGCCGCCGCCGACGGTCAGATCTGAGCAGTGGCCGTGCCCGTCGTTGCCGGTGCGGTAGCGCCCCGTCCACGACGTGTCGCGTGAGAGTTTGCTGCGGCGATACCGGAACCGGAAGATGGAATAGTCACCGGGCACGTAGATATCGTCTCCCGAGACGCAGCACTTGCCGAGGGTGGCCTCGGGGATCGGCAGTTCCATCACCGTCGACAGGTCTTCGGCGTCCACCACGGTGAACCGGCTCGTGGTACCACTCGGCTGTATGTCCTTCACGATGAGTCGGCCGTCGTCCATGGCGACGATGCTGTCGTGGGGCCGCGTGGTCGGCATCTCCATCTGGCCGACCACGTCGAGCGCCGAGTTCAGTCGATAGAGAAAGCAGCCGGTCACCACGTAGATGTCGCCGTTACGATGAGCGAGGCAGCCCCCCTCCCAGATGTGTCCGCCGGTCGCGAGACTGGGCGAGGCAACGATGGTTTCGAGCGTGACGGGGTCGATGCGTTCGACGCGGCTGAATGGCGTGGTCCCCGGCAGCGAGGTGGAGAACAACAACAGGGCCTCGTCGTGCCACAGCAGACTCTGATTCCACCGGCCGGTGGCGCGACGGAGCACGTCAAGACGATCACCTGGCTCCACCGCCAGACCCGGCGTGGTGGCAACGTTGGTGCGTGACCCATTCCCGGCCTCGGCGGGAAAACGACTCGCAAGATAGCCCGAGATGTGCTCGTCGCCGTTCGCTTCCTCCATGGACAATGCCGTCAGCCCTGGTCGCGCAAGAAGCGCTCGAGCTCGGCGGCGAGTTCGTCACCCGACGGCAGTGGACCGTTGTCGATCAGCGATGGCGTAGGCGCAATCTCGGCGTCCCACGCCTCCTCGAGTTGGCGCACCATCGCGACGTGCTCGTTGTTCGTCGTCACCTTCTCATCGAGCCACTGCCGCAAGGTAGCGGCTTCCTCCTCAACAGAGGTGCAGTCCGTCGCAAGGTTGGCCACATCGGCCAGCCCACCGAGTAACGCTGCCGAGCCCCCGGGGTACGGCGACGCCGAGATGTAATGCGGAATCTGTGCCCACAGGCCGATCGTCGGGATGCCGGAGGCGGCCAGCGCCTCTTCCAGTGCGGCGCTGATACCTGCCGGCACGTCGACCGAGTTGCGGAAGTACGACGCCCGCCTGGCCAACTTCTCGTTCGACGCGCTGACCGACAACCGCGACGGACGGCTGTGCGGCACCGCGATCGGGTAGGCACCCAGCCCGACCATCAGGCTCACCTCGAACTGCGCCGCAAGCTCGACGGTGGCATCACAGAACGCGTGCCAGTTCATGTCGGGCTCAGCTCCCATGAGCAGTAGCGCATCGCGACCCTCGGCGTCCTTGCCGGCCTTCAGCACGATCTCGGGCCACTGCAAGCCAACGTTCACGCCGTCTCGAATCTGCAGAACCGGCCGTCGGGCGCGGTGGTCGATGAACTTGTCGGGGTGAAAGCTGGCGATCAACCGCGCCGACAGTTGGGAGTCCAGCACGGCCATCGCATTGGCAGCCGCGTTGCCCGCGTCAATCCAGCCCTGCAACATCACGACCAGAACCGGCTCATGCAGTTCGGGGTGCTCGTGCACTTCGTAGGACTCGGTCATTTGCTCCGCACTTGCGTCATAGCGAACCAAAGTATCGCCTGAACCGGACATTCGCGTATGCGATGGGCGTACGCGGTGGAACCGCGGATCGATACGTTTGGTCGGTAGGCTGCCCTTCATGTCGCTTGACGTTACCGACGCAGATTTCCAGACGGCGGTCATCGACCGCTCTGCTCAGATCCCGGTGGTGGTCGATTTGTGGGCGCCTTGGTGCGGCCCGTGCCGCACCCTCGGGCCGATCATCGAAAAAGTGATCGATGCAACCGGCGGGCAGGTGGAACTGGTGAAGGTCAACATCGACGAAAACCCTGGCATCGCTCAAGCCTTCGGTGTGCAGTCCATTCCGCTGGTGGTTGCGCTCAAAGACGGACAACCGATCGATGGTTTCCTCGGCGCTCAACCAGAGCACATGGTGAAAGAATTCGTCGACCGTCTGCTGCCGAGCGCCGAGCTGTTGCAGGTACAAGAACTGCTCGACGCCGGTGACGAGGAAAGTCTGAACAAGATTCTGGCCGAAGATCCGGGCCACCCCGAGGCCATCGTGAAACTCGCCGACCTCATGGTCACCGACCTCCGCAACCAGGAGGCTCTCGATCTCTTGGCTCGCATCCCCGAGACCGAAGAGGTCCGTCTGATCGCAGCTCGGGCACGGCTCTCAACCAGGCCCGTCGACAACTACGACACGCAACTCGTCGCCCTGCTCGACTCGGTCAAAGACGATGAAGCCGCCCGGCAGCAATATCTCGATATTCTCGAAGTCATGGGTCCCGACGACGAGCGCACCGCCGGCTACCGGCGCAAGCTCACCAACCGGCTTTTCTGATGCACCTGCAGCGCGCCGACGGCTACACGTTGGTCATTGGCGCGCCGGTTCCCAAAGGTTCCGATGCAATCACGCTCGGGCGCGTCATCCTGATGCGCAAGGGCGCCCAGGATTCCCGCTACCTGATCTACCACGAGCTCACTCATGTGCATCAGTGGGTCGAACTCGGTGTGGTCGGCTTCGGTGCTCGTTACCTACGGGATTACGCCGTCGGACGGCTGCGCGGTCGGGGCCACTGGGGCGCTTATCACCACATCCGCTTCGAGATCGAGGCCGATTGGACCGCACGTAGACGCCTGCGAGCCGAAGAGATTGCGGCCTCCGTCAACGTCTAAAAGTCGCTTGCCTGCAGACAGGATGCGGACGGTCTTCTTCAAGATTTAGCCCTTGATCTTCTCAAGATCGAGACCGCTCAGCCGATGAGATCAGGCGAGCGTAACCGGACGCTCCCACACAATTCTCCGAGGCGTCTTCGATGAACTTCACACTTTCGGTGTTCCAGTATCAGCTGGTCACGGCATCAATGGCGGGTGCGCTCGCCATCATGCTGGCATCGGCGGTTTACTTCCTCATGGTTCGCGAGTCCCTGACCATGGAGAACCGTCGCCCCGTCGTACTTGGTGCGGTCGTCTCCGGCATCGCTGGCTTTCACTACCTGCGTGTGCTCGCCAGCTGGACCAGCGCCTTCACGTTCAAAGACGGCGCGTACGTCGGCAACGGCACGCCGTTCTTTCACGGCTACCGCTACGCCGACTGGCTGATCACCGTTCCGATCCTGGTGGTGCAACTGGTGCTGGTACTCAACCTCGAGGCCAAAGCACAGCGCTCGATGGCGTTTCGTCTCGCCGCCGCCGCGCTCATGGTTGCCCTCGGCTTCCCGGGCGAAGTGGCCACCGACACCACCAAGAAGATGATCTTCTGGGGCCTCGGTTTCATCCCGTTCGCCTACCTCGCTTACACCCTGTGGTTCGAGATGGGCCAGTCGCTGCACCGGCAGCCTGAAGAGGTTGCAGCCACGGTGTCGAACGCCCGCCTCACCCTCGTGACAACCTGGATGTTCTACCCGATCGTCTTCTTGTTCCCGGTCCTCGGCCTCACTAGCGGCATGGGCGAATCGATGCGCCAGGTTGGGTACTCGATTGCTGACGTGCTCGCCAAGCCGGGATACGGCCTGTTGATCCTTGCGGTCGCCACGCTGAAGAGCAAGGCCGAGCGCGCCGCTGAACTCGAGTCCAAGGATGAGGCTGCGCTTCCGATTCTGCCGTCGATGCCAGCCCTGCCGTCGATGCCGGCGGCTGCTGTCGCTGCTCAGCCGGTCTTCCAGTCAGCCGCCGGTGTGCCGGTGTCGCAGACGCTCACGATGCCACCACTCACCCCCCGTGACATGCCCCGCCCCAACGCTCCCCAGGGAAACCAGCCCCCTTCCTCGCAGCGTCTCTACTGACTTGTCCCTGAGAGCCGGAGAGAGAAGGGAGCGGTATGCAACTCGCAAGTTTTCACATCAGCGGTGATCGACCGCTCGCAATTCAGCTTCGCCCCGGGCTCAACGTGCTCACCACGCCCGACCCGACAATGCGCGGCAACTTCGTGGCTTCGCTCCGCGAGTCGCTTGCCGGTCGACCGTCGAACATCATGGTGATGGTCTCGATCGGAGGAGCTCCGGCGTTTCATCTGACGCCGGAGCTCGCCGCCGGCATCGCGGTGGCTGCCGGCAACATCGACACGGTGACCACTTCCACCATACTGACATCGGTTCTTGGCGGCGGCGAGAGTGGAAGCGCCGAGCGCGACCGGGGAACGGTGATCGCCATCACGGCGGCCCTGGATGCCCTCGGTCTCGTGAACGGTACGGATCCGATTCCGCAGCTGGATCTGTCGACTGTCGAGGCGCGCTACCGGGATGTGCGCATTGAGCGTGCCGACCTCGAGCGTGGTCAGGTGCAGCAGATCGACGGGATCATCGAGCCCGCCGTCGCGGCTCGTGAGGCAGCGCAACGGCACCTCGATCTGATCGAGCGGCTGCAGCCTTCGATCAAGGCGGCGTACGCCGACCTGGCCGAAGCTGATGATGCTGCGTCAAAGAAGTTTGCCGGCCCGCCGTCGTTTAACCGGCTCACGGCGGCTCGACGAGCGATGAGCGAAATCATCAAGCCTCTCGGATATGGCGATTACGCGCAGTATCAAACCGATATTGACAACGCCATCGCCCGGGCCAAGGCGATGATCGCCGACGCCGACGCTCGCATCCGACCGGCGCAGGATCAGCGGGTTGCGTTGGTCGACGGCAGCACGGTGGAGTTGGGTCGCCTTCGTCATGAGGAGCTGCTCCTTCGGCTTCGCCTAGGGATGGACGCCAGCATCGAAAACATGGAGCGCCTCGGCACCGGACAGGTGCCGTTGATGAAACTCCGTCGCCAGATCCAGGGCGAAGTCGCCCGCCATATGGAAGTCGTTCTGACGGCCGTCAACATCGCAACGAGCGAAGAGACCGTCGTTGAGGACGCCAAGCGTTGGCTTGCTTCACAGGCGTCGACGGCGCAGTCGTCTGCGGCTTCGACTCAACTTGACGAGACAAAGCTGACACTGGCTGCGCTCTCGTTGCGAGGACGGGTGCAGCAGCATCTCGCCGTCGAAGCGATTGGCGGTATGCCGATGATCGTCGACGACCTCTTCGCCGGGCAATCGGCAGTGGTGCGCAATCGGTTGCTGCCGTTCCTGGTCGAAGCCTCGACGCGTCTGCAGGTCATCTATGTGACGGAGGACGAATCGATGGCCGCCGTGGTGTCGGCTCTCGCCAGCGCCTAGCAACGGTCTGATTCACCAGCCCAACCCGGAAAATTCCGGGTGGAGCTGGTTTCATTTTTGGCCCGAGCTGCTAAGTTCATGGTTCTTCCCCTGCATCGACCGCCAGCTTTGGCGCGACCGCAGGAGGATCTGCGTGGAGCTCACCCGGCCTATTCCACCCGATACGACCACGGACAAGCTTGGTCGAGCGCTCGCCGGTATTACGCCAGGGCGCATCTTTTCCACCCTGGGTGCCGTGCTGCTTGTGTCGGTCGGTTCGTGGTGGTTACTGCGCGCCCCGGCTCCACCGGTAGAGCGCTCGCTGCCGATGGCGGCGAGGCCGTCCGTCTCGACGGCGTCGGCCGCTGCACCGCCCTCATTGGTTCCGGCCGACGTCGTTGTCCAGATCGCGGGTGCGGTCGTGCGGCCCGGCGTGTATCACCTGCCGCTGGGAAGCCGCGTGGGGGATCTGGTGGCCGCCGCCGGGGGTCCGATCGACGGTGTCGACGCCGCGGTGCTACCACTCGCTGCCAAGGTCACCGACGGCCAACGGGTGTACCTGCCCAAACCGGGAGAACCGGTCTCGGTCGTGGCTGGAGTTAGCGTCGGTGGTTCGTCTGGCGCAGTGGCCGGTCCCGTCGACCTGAACAGCGCAACCGTCGCCCAGCTCGATGCCCTGCCCGGTATAGGGCCGTCGACGGCCGCAGCCATCGTGGCGTACCGAGACAAGCACGGACCGTTCAAATCGATCGACGGCCTACTTGAAATCAAAGGACTAGGAGCGTCGAAGGTCGATGCGCTGCGCGAGCTGGTGCGGGTATGACGGTCAGCTGGAGAATGTGCTCTGGCCGACGATGGCAGCAAGCGCCACCAGACCGGCCAACACCCCGAGCCACACTCCTATCAGCAAGAACGCGTACTCACGAAACCAGGTGCGCCAGGTTGCAATCGGACGGCGCGTGGCCCGACCCGCGGCCCACACACCCAGAATGGCCCACAGCGCCGCGCTGCTGGCCACCACGCCGATGTACCGGGCGGTGCCACCGCGCAGCGGGATGCCCCACAGGATGGCCGTGGGCAACGCCAGGCCGGGCAGCACCCAGTTGGTGGCCACCCGGTTGCTACAGAGCTGACCGGCGGGGCACGTCAGCGTCACCTTGGCCAACGCGGTCAGGCCGAGCAGCGCTGCCGGTAGCAGCAGCGCCATCAGCCAGCCGGCGCGGCGAAGTTTTCGCGCGTAGGCAACAGGCCCCGACGGGACAGGGGCGACGCTGGTTCGAGATGCCATGGGCTGCCCATCGTAGAGGCCAAACCGTCCGAACGGGTGGCACGAATGGCTGAGTGGGCGGTGGTCCTCCTTGCTGTGGCAACGGCCACAGGGGCGTGGTGGGCCCGGCCGATCCCGGTCGTCGTCGGCATTCTGTTCGCGGGCGGTGCGCTGCTGGGGCGACGATGGTGGCTGGCCGTTCCGGCCGGATTCCTCCTGGCCTCGGCGTTATCAGCCCAAGCGTGGGCGGGCGTGGCACCGGCACAGGCTCGATCGGTCGCCGAGGTTGTGACCCTGCTCACCGACCCGGCGCCGCTCGGATCGGGCGAGCGAGCCACGGTGAAAATGGGCGGCAAGCACGTCGAAATCAACGCGCACGGGGGAGCTGCGAAGAAGCTCGCCCGGCTGCTGGCCGGCGACCGAGTGCGACTTGAAGGGCAGCTCAAACCGGTGGCCGGACTCCCGGGGCTGCGCCTGGCGCATCGTCACATCATCGGTCGTATCGAGGTCACCTCTATCGGCGACCAACAGGATGGCGCTCCGGTATTTGGCAGCGCCAACCGCGTTCGGCGCATGATCGAGCGCGGTGCCCGGGTGATGTCACCCGCCGAACAGGCACTATTCAGCGGCTTCGTACTGGGAGACGATCGGGCAGAGCCCGCCGAGGTGGTGGACGAATTTCGAGCCAGCGGGCTCTCCCACCTGACCGCAGTCAGCGGCGAAAACGTGGCGTTTGTTTTGGTGGCTGCCGGTCCAATGCTGCGTCGGCTCACGATCCGCTGGCGATGGGCCGCAACGGTTGGTTTGGTCGCCTGGTTTGCCATGCTCACCCGGTTCGAGCCTTCTGTCCTTCGAGCGTCGGCCATGGCGACGGTGGCGGTGACGGCGTGGGCCTTGGCGCGGCCGTCGTCCACCATCCGCATGCTGGGTCTGGCCACGACTGCGATGATGGTGCTCGACCCATTCTTGGTCTACTCAGCAGGGTGGTGGCTCAGTGTCGGTGCCACCTTCGGGATTGCGTTCCTCGCCGGACGGATAGCTGAGCGGCTACCCGGCCCTCGATCACTCGCGCTCGCAGTCGGCGTCACATTGGCCGCGCAGATCGGCGTGGCGCCGGTGCAGTTGGCCATATTCGGTGGCATGCCGGTGGTCTCGCTTCCGGCCAACCTGCTTGCGGTGCCCGCGGCTGGCCCGGTGATGATCTGGGGTCTTCCCGCCGGTTTGGTTGCGGGGTTCCTGCCATCGTGGGCTGCCACGGTGCTGCATTTCCCCTCGCGAGTGTGCATCCGCTGGATCGCCCTGGTCGCTCGAGTGGCGGCCGCTCTTCCACTGGGGACGTTGCAGACGCGCCACGTGCTCGTCGCAGCGGGAGCGGTCGGAATGGCCTGGTTGTGGCGCCGCCAACGCCTGGGACACCTCGCCGGTCTGTCATTGGCTGCGATGGTCCTGATTTCCGCCATCGCTACAGCCAACGCACCGGGCCCGAGCGGACCGTCTCGTCTGGCCGATACCGTCCGCGTCTGGCACGTGGGCGCAGCCACGATCGTGGCGGTAGACGGCCGCGCTCCACGTCTGCTGGACCTACTCCGCAAGGCCAAGATCGATCGGGTGGATGCCCTCATTGCCACATCGAAAGCAGCCGACATCGAGTCCGCCAGTCGGCTCTTTCAACCGGCACTCATGCTCACGGCCGACACGCCGCCGGGCTCGTATGGGGTCGGTACCGTTCGCATCGACGTCGTGGCGTTTGGCGACACCATCGAGGTTGACGTAAGCGCGCGAGCTGACTCCGGCTGACGGGTGGGAGACCGCGGTAGGGTCGTCGGGTCATGAGTTCGCTGTATACGGTCAAAGGTTCCGACGAGTCACTGGTGTCAAGCGCGGTGCATACGCTCATCAATCAGCTGGTGGGTACCGGTGATCGTGGTCTCATGCTGGAGGATTTCGACGGCGAAGAGTACGAGATCCGCTCGGTCGTCGATGCCGCGCAAACCTCGCCGTTCCTGACCGACCGCCGTGTCGTGGTCGCCCGCGGCATCGGGCGCTTCGCCACCGAGGACGTCCAGCCCCTCGTGGCCTATCTTGCCAACCCGCTGCCCACCACTGATCTGGTGCTGACGTTGTCGGGTGGGCGGCTGGCCAAGGCGTTCACGGATGCGGCGTCAAAGGCCGGCGCCAGCGTCATCGAAACAGACGTGTCGACCAACAAGAAAGAACGCGGCTTCTGGTTCGATGAACAGATTGCCGCAGCAGGGCTCAAGCTCGACGGCGAAGCCCGTAGTCGCTTCGCCGAACACATCGGTGAAGACGTTTCATCCGTGAGCGGCATCCTCGACACGCTGGTCGCCACCTTCGGCACGAAAACCATGTTGCACCGCAGCGACATCGCCCCGTTCCTCGGTGATGCCGGCTCGGTCGCGCCGTGGGACCTCACCGATTCGATCGACCGCGGTGACACTGCGCTTGCTCTCAAAATGTTGCACCGCATGATGGGATCGGGGGAGCGTCACTCGTTGCAGATTCTGTCGCTGCTTCATAGCCACTACCAGCGGATGTTGAAGCTCGATGGCGCCTCATACGGCGGTGAGCAAGGCGCCGCTGATCTGCTCGGCGTGAAATCGACCTTTCAGGCTCGCAAGGCGATGGACCAGATCCGTCGTCTTGGTCATGACGGTGTGGTGCGTGCGTTCGCGTTGCTGGCCCAGTCCGATCTCGATGTCCGTGGTGCGAAAGACTGGCCAGAGGACCTGGTGATGGAGGTCCTGGTGGCCCGGCTCAGTCGCCTCGGCGGGGCACCGGCCAGGTCCGGCGCGCGCCGTTAGCAGAAAACGAAGAAGGCAGGCACGGTGAACGTGCCTGCCTGTCTCACCTTGTCGAACCGGGCGGTTTACGCGCCGGCGTTGATCTTCTTGGCCAGACGGCTCTTACGACGAGCGGCGGCGTTCTTGTGGATGACACCCTTGGTGGCAGCCTTGTCGAGCTTCTTTTGGGCCAGACGGCCGGCGGCCACAGCGTTGTCGGTGCCGATGGCGGAAACGGCGCTCTTGAGGCGCGTCTTCAGCTCGCTGCGCACAGCCTTGTTGCGGTCGGCAGCCTTGGCGTTGGTGAGAATGCGCTTCTTTTGGCTCTTAATGTTGGCCACAGGGGTACGGGTCCTTCGTTGTCGTCGTCAGAAAGCTCAGTGAGGCTAGCAGGTAAACCGGGCCGACCCAACTAAGCTGCTTCGGCTCATGGATCTCGCTCGCATTCGTAACTTCTCCATCATTGCTCACATCGACCACGGCAAGTCGACGCTCTCGGACCGCATCCTCGAGCTCACGAAGGCCGTCGAGATGCGCGACATGCGCGCCCAATATCTCGACTCGATGGACCTCGAGCGTGAGCGCGGCATCACCATTAAGGCCCAAAACGTGCGCTGCTACTGGGGTGATCATGTGCTGCACCTCATCGATACCCCTGGTCACGTCGACTTCGGGTACGAGGTCAGCCGTTCGCTCGCAGCCTGCGAAGGCGTGGTGCTCGTCGTTGACGCCGCCCAGGGCATCGAGGCGCAGACGCTGGCCAACTGCTATCTCGCCATGGAGAACGATCTGGAGATCGTGGCCTGCCTGAACAAGATCGACCTTCCGGCTGCCGACCCCGAGCGCTACGCCGCGGAGATCGAGAAGGTGCTCGGTATTCCTGCCGATCAGATCCTGCGCATCAGCGGCAAAACGGGCGAGGGTGTGGCGGCGTTGCTCGACGCCGTCATCGAACGCATCCCGGCCCCAAAGGGCGATATCAACGCCCCGCTGCAGGCACTCATCTTCGACAGTCAGTACGACTCGTACCGTGGCGTCGTGTCATCCATCCGTGTCATGAACGGCCGACTCACCACCGACATGAAGCTGCAGTTCATGCAGACCGGTGCCTACCACTCGGCCAACGAGATCGGCATGCGTGCGCCCGTCATCACGCCGGTGAAGGACCTGACGCCCGGCGAGGTTGGTTACCTCATCACCGGCATCAAAGACGTCAGCCAGGCCCGCCCGGGCGAGACCGTCACCGAAGCGGCCCGTCCGGCCACCAGCCCGCTTACGGGTTACATGCAGCCCAAGCCCATGGTGTTCTGCGGCCTCTTTCCGGTGGATGGCGACGACTTCGAAAACCTGCGTGAAAGCCTCGACAAGCTGCGCCTGAATGACGCCTCCATCAGCTATCAACCCGAGACGTCAGGCGCACTCGGGTTCGGCTTTCGCTGCGGCTTCCTCGGTCTGTTGCACATGGAGATTGTGCGCGAGCGGTTGGAGCGCGAGTTCAATCTCAACCTCATCGCCACTGCGCCGTCGGTCGAGTATCGGGTACACAAAACCAGCGGTGAAGAAGTGCTGGTGGACAACCCTGCCGACCTGCCATCGCCCAACATGATCGAGTGGATTGAGGAGCCGTACTTCAAGCTCACCATCCTCACTCCGTCCACCTACGCGGGCACCATCATGGAGCTGTGCCAGCAGCGTCGAGGCGACATGGTGAAGATCGAATATCTCTCACCCGAGCGGATGGAAATCGTCTACAAAGTACCGCTGGCCGAAGTGGTCACCGACTTCTTCGACATGCTCAAAAGTCGCACCGCCGGCTACGCCTCGATGGACTACGAGCTGAGCGGTTACGAGCGCTCTCACCTGGTGAAAGTCGACATCTTGCTCAACGCCGAGGTCGCCGACGCGTTCTCCTCCATCGTGCACCGTGATCGGGCTTACGACTATGGCCGTCGCATGTGCGAGAAGCTCAAAGAACTCATCCCGCGCCAGATGTTCGACGTACCCATTCAGGCAGCCATCGGCGGCAAAATGATCGCCCGCGAAACCGTGAAAGCCAAGCGCAAAGACGTGCTCGCCAAGTGCTACGGCGGCGACATCACCCGTAAGCGCAAACTGCTCGAGAAGCAAAAAGAAGGCAAGAAGAAGATGAAGTCCATCGGCCGCGTCGAAGTCCCCCAAGAAGCCTTCGTCGCCGCGCTGAAGCTCAGCGACTAACGGTCCGTCGCGCCGTCGAGCGCCCGCCGTCTCTCGACGGCTCGGACCAGAGACGAGAACATGCGTTGGGTCGTCCGCCCGCTTATGGCTTCGGGTAGGTCATCTCGCCAACGAGCGGCTTGCCATCGATGCTGCTTGCCGTGACCGTAACGACCGTGTCTGCAGCCATCGGGAAGATTAGTCCGACGGTCCCGGCCAAGTGACCATCGGCCCCGACCGGAAACTCGGTCGATCCTGTCGCCGCCGAGGACACTTGGACAATGGATCCAGGCTTGAGACCTTTGGCCTCAAGCACGATTCTCCCAGCAGCTCGGTTGCCGCACAGCTCGGCGTCGCCGGTACGAACGCAACGCCGCACCGCGGTCGCGGTCGAGCAACTTGCGCCAAACGCACACAAGCCGCAGACCAGGAACGAGCAGGTTTGCAGCCAGGGCTTCTTCGTCACGAGGTGAACGATAACGGTAGTCGAAGAGCGGGCCCGCGTCGCAGTGGGTTGTCGTTCAATGTCGACGTTCAACAAACGAGCGGAGTCCTACGAACCGACGGGATGGGTCCCCGACGCTTCTTGAGCCGGCGTTTGCCTACCGCCACGGCTGTCGAGCAACTATCAACGCCGGGGATTTCGGCCGCCGCTCTCTACGGGCGCGCCGCAGCGCCCGCCGTCGTTAGACGGCGGGTTGGATTTCGGTTCCGTCGGGGCGTTGAATGTGCCATTGGCCGTTGGGGTCGCGCCAGGTTTGGTAGCCGTGTTCTTTCAACCGGTTGTGTTTCTGGCATAACGGTTTCCCGTTCGACACTCTGGTCGGCCCACCATGCCGCCACGGAACCGTGTGATCGCCTTGACAGTAGTGGGCGGGCACGTTGCACCCGGTCCACGCGCACGACGGATCGATCACGTTCAACAGTTGCCGGAGCGCCCCGGTAAAGAACCGGCCCTTCTGCGAGACCGACGCCTCCGGGGTGGTGTACACGACCCTGCGCATATGGCCTTTGATCGCTGCGGCGACCGCGTCGGCAGGATCCAACTGGGTGCCACCGAAGGTTTCGCAGCGGAT
>JANNZM010000084.1:0-27692 GCA_031410595.1 Actinomycetes bacterium
GGTCCGGTCTTAAACCCTGCGCAGCCCCGAGGCTCAGACGGGCCTACTTCGGTTGGTCGTCTTCGGCCGTGATGCCGACGGCCGGGCGAGCCGAACCAACAACGGTGAAACCCTGACTGGACTTGCCGATCATCGGCATCAGCACCAACGTGGCCGCGCCGGTGATGGTGACCTTGACGGTGCACTTCGGCGTCGGTGAGCAATTCACGTCGATCGAGTGATTGGGGAAGCCTTTGTCGTTCAGATACGACCCGGCCCGGGACGTCGCCTCGGCCTCGTCGAACACGTAGCCGACCTGATCCACCTTGGCCGACTGCGCACCGACCCTCGCCGCGGTGAAAGCCGCGTTCGACGCATCACGACGGGCTGACAGAATACGTCCGCCATCCACCACCATGGCCGTGATGATCAGGAACGTGAAGCTGAACACGACCAGAAACATCGTGAGCGCGTATCCGTCGTCGCTCGGTCGTTCGATCCGGTTCACGCGCCGACCGTCTGAATCTTGGCGACGGCGATCGGCACAACTGTGGTCGCAGTGTACGACGGCAACGTGCCGCTCTCACCCGTCGTTGCCGCCCACGAAATTTCCCACGTCACCGACACACTCGCCTGGTAACGAAGCTTTTCTTCATCCTTGGATGTTCGCCGGTAGGTGTACGAACAATCCTCCCGTGTCAAAGGGATACCCGCGCACGTCACCGCATCCGTGGCGATGCCAGGATTGAACACGACCTTCGTCGCCTTCGCTGTCATGGTGGCGCTCGCCGACGGAATACTCACGTCAAGCTTCACATCCGTTGTCTTCGCCTTATCGAGCCACACGTACGTCGGCCAGGACACGTACTGCGTCGGCATGAGTGGCGACCACACCGGCTCCGTTTTGGGAATCATTTTCACCAGGTCATCCCGCCACTCGGGCACAACGATGCTCGGCGGTAGCACCGGAATCAGATGAAAAGTCGTCCCCGACGCGCACGCCTTCGACCAGTACTGCCACGTGATGCCGCTCGCATCCCGGTACGGGTCATAACTCGTGGTTGACGGACCCGGCCCCGACAGCATCGTCCACACACACGTCGGATCCCCGCTCCCCACCCCACCCCGTCCATGCGCCGCCTCATGAATACCGAGCCGTAAAACCTCAGCCCCACCCGACGGCGTCACCGTGGTTATGTCTGTGTTCTGGCCTCCGGCAGCAAGAGCGACAGTCTGGGGCACCGGACCCGCGAGAATCAGGCACACTGCTACTAGCGACCGGCGCATTCATTGACCCCTTGGTGCTTGCTAAGTTCCGTTCGGTCGCTGACCAGCCATCTACGGTCGGAAAGCACCATCGTCACGGTGTTCTCAAACGACGACTTGCTGTCGTCCACGATGATGTCCTCGCCGTTCGGACCAGCATTTGGTTGAAGTGTTATTGCGGAATCCCACAGGCACTCCTTCAAGGTCGCGACCGTGCGCGCTTCGTTGAACACGACCGACTCGACGACAGTGGTCGCTGGGTCGCCGTCGTTTTGCCGGATGGCCCACTTCTTCTCGATGAGGGCAGCGATACTCCTTGTGACGTTCGTTCGCACCGCTGAACCGGACGGGGTGAACGACGTCGGATCACACGACGCCGGCACCGAGGTACACCTGAACTTCGCTACCCAGTATTCGTCGTGGGCTTGCCGTACGACCTTCTCGAGATCCTGGAGACTCATGGTTGTCGTCGTGGGCACGGCGGTCGTGGGGGGCGCAGTAGGCGCCGGCAGCGTAGTTGAGGGCGCAGCCGTGGTCGGCGCTGCGGTCGTCGCGATCGCGAGCGAGACCGGGGACTCAGCCGGAGCGGCTTTCTGCGCAGTGCCGCCGCAGGAGGTGAGGAGGACAAGCGTAAGGGCACCCGCAAAGGTCTTGAGGCGAGACATGCGACGACGGTAACGGCCCGAAGCCGACGGCGCTAGCTACTCTGCGTGATCTTGAACCGGTGCTGCTTCCTCGCAGAGTGTTCTTGCCCGTTGCCAGAATCACGCGGCTCATCGGACCGCCGGCCGCGGCTGATTTCACCTGCCAACTTCATCCCCGCTTCCCACCAACTCACCCATCTCGGGTCTGAAAAGGCGGCCTAGCGGGCAGGGTTGGTGGGGAAATGGTGAATGGTTGGAAGGTTGCCGACGGCTCAGCGGGTTTTGCGGCGGCGGTAGTCGGACAGGTGGCTGACTTCGCTGGCGTCGATGGCGTCGGGGAAACTTACGGCGTGGCCATCGCGGCGGGCGCGCATTTCGGCTTCCTTCGCGACCATGGCCAGGCGACCGTCTTTGAGTGCGTCGGCAACGTCCATGACGGCGGCGCGGACGCCGGCAACCGTTTGGCGGGCGACGTGATCGGGGCTCAGCTTGTCGACGGTTTGTTGCACTTTGCGCTTGGCCACCCGGGCGGCGCCGATACCGCTGGCAGCTCCAGCCACAAACCAGGTGAGTCGCTTCATCATCATGCCCTCCGCTTCGGTACGTCGTCTCGGCCCCGTAGCCGACGCGCTGCTCGTCCCGTGCCCGAGGCTAATGCCACCGTCTTGATGAGTGGTGTCGACAGAGCGATTTTCGCAACCCGCGAAACTCCCTCCACTTGCGACGAAATGGCTTCGGCTGAGCCGAGGACACGGTCGAAACGGTCGAGGTCATCACGAGCAGTATCAACGGACTGGCGTAGCTCGGCCAAAAGCGGACGGGTCTCGTCACGCAACAATGTGACCTCGCCACGCAGCTCTCCGAGCGCGCGCAGCATCCGCAGCAGCACCACGACCATGGCCGTGAAGCCGATGATGCACAGCACCGTGCCCACGACGAGGGCCAGATCGGTTGCGGTCATGTGCCCTCCTTGGGTTTGGTGATGCGGCCTTCGTAGCCGCGATTGGTAGGGGTGTAGTAGATCTCGGTGACGCCGTCGGGTCGGTACTGCTGCTCTACCCAGCCGTCGGGTGCATCATGAGGGTACTCGTATCCGACCCCATGCCCGAGCCGCTTCGCTCCCTGGTAGTGCCCATCGCGTAAATGAGACGGAACTTCGCCGGCCGGATGGTTGCGCACGGCCTCCTGCGCTGCCCAGATTCCGAGCGCCGCACTGTTGCTCTTGGGTGCCATCGACAGATGCACAACAGCCTGGGCCAGATTAAGGCTGGCTTCCGGCAGCCCGACAAACTCAATAGCAGAAGCCGCGGCATTGGCGACGAGCAGACTCATCGGATCAGCCATGCCGACGTCCTCCGAAGCGAGAATCACGAGGCGGCGAGCGATGAAACGGGCGTCCTCCCCCGCTTCCAACATACGCGCCAACCAGTAGAGCCCGGCGTTGGCGTCACTCCCCCGAATCGACTTGATGAACGCGCTCACGACGTCGTAGTGATCGTCGCGTCCGTAACGCAGCGCACGAGTGCCGATGGCATCCTCGGCATCCACCATGGTGACGGTGTCGTGCTGCCGTTCGGTCGCAAGTGCCATGGCAACCTCCAGGGAGGTCAGAAGTTGGCGACCATCGCCGCCCGAGCGGGTGACCAGATGATCGACGGCGTCCTGATCGGCTTTGACCTGCTCGGCCTCCAAGCCACGCACAGCGAGAGCCTGCAGCGCATCCTCACCGAGCGGTTCCAACCGGAAGAGCGTCGAGCGGGAGAGCAACGGCGGGTTCACTTCGAAGAACGGGTTTTCGGTGGTGGCGCCGATCAGCACCAGCAAACCCTCCTCGACGCTTGGCAAGAGCGCGTCCTGCTGCGCCTTGTTGAAGCGATGGATCTCATCGAGGAAGAGCACGGTGCCTTTACCGTGCTGACCGAGCCGCATGCGGGCGCTCTCGATGATCTCGCGTACATCTTTCACACTAGCGCTCACGGCGGAAAGCTGTTCGAACACCTTGCTCGATGACTCTGCGAGCACCCTCGCCAGCGTGGTCTTACCCACGCCCGGTGGTCCCCACAAGATCACCGAGGTGAGCCGATCACGCTGTACCAAGGCCCGCAGTGGACGACCCGGACCGAGCAGATGTTCCTGGCCCACCACGTCGTCCATCGTGCGCGGGCGCAAGCGAGACGCAAGCGGCGCTCGGTTCGTCAACCGCTCGGCCGCCGCAGCGGAAAAGAGATCATCGACGGCCACAGCCGCGATGGTAGCGGTCAGATCTTGGTCGGCAGCAGACGGATGCCCAGCTCGGTGAGCTGCTTGTCGTTCACGTGCGTGGGCGCGTTCGTCATCGGATCCTGACCCGACTGGGTCTTCGGGAAGGCGATCACCTCGCGGATGTTGTCCTCCCCCGCCAGGATGGCGACGAGGCGGTCGAGACCGAACGCAAAACCGCCGTGCGGCGGCGCGCCGTACTTGAACGGGATGAGGAAGAAGCCGAATCGTTTCTGCGCTTCGTCGTCGCTGATGCCGAGCAGGGTGAAGATGCGTGCCTGCAGATCGGGCTGATGGATTCGGATCGAACCAGAACCCAGCTCCCAGCCGTTCAACACAAGATCGTAAGCCTGCGAACGGATCTTCAAAAGGTCGGCCGGATCGGTGGAGTCCATGAGATGGATGTCGTCGGGGTGGGGCTGGCAGAACGGGTGATGGCCCGGCTTCGGCTTCCCCGTGACGGCGTCGACTCCAACGAACAGCGGGAAGTCGACGACCCACAGGTAGCAGTACGGGCCTTCGAAAACTGGGGGCCGCCCGAGATCGTTGCGGATGGTGCCGAGCACTTCGCAGGTGGTGTCCCACTTGTCGGCGATGATGAGGATGAGGTCGCCCGCCTCGGCTTCAAACTCAGCGCGGATGGCGGAGATTTCATCGGCGGTGAGGAACTTGGCGACGGGTGATTCGAACCCGTCGGCGGTGACCTTGAGCCACACCATGCCTTTGGCTCCGGCCTTCTTGGCGCGGTCGGTGAGGGCGTCGAGCTTGTTGCGGCCCATCTCCTCAGCCTTGCCCTTCACGCAGATGCCCTTGATGGATTCCACGCCGGCGAACGCCTTGAACTCGGTAGCCGCAAAGATCGGCGTGAGCTCGTGCAGCGTCATGCCGAAGCGCAGGTCGGGCTTGTCGGAGCCGTAGGTGTTCATGGCTTCGTGCCACGTGATCTTTTCGATCGGGCCCGGGCGAACACCGAGCACCTTTTCGGCCGCGTCGAGGACGGCTTCACCAATGGCATCGTGCACATCGTCCTGATCGCAGAAGCTCATCTCGATGTCGAGCTGCATGAACTCGTACTGCCGGTCGGCGCGCAGGTCTTCGTCACGAAGGCAGCGAGCCAACTGGTAGTAGCGATCGGTACCGGCAACCATCAGCAACTGCTTGAACAACTGCGGACTCTGCGGCAACGCGTAGAACTGACCCGGCGACTGACGCGACGGCACGATGAATTCGCGAGCGCCTTCCGGGGTGGACGGCATAAGCATGGGCGTCTCGACCTCAATGAAACCCTGACGCTCCATGGCCGTGCGACACGCCGAGTTCACGGCGGCGCGGATGCGCAGGTTGCGCTGCATGCGCTCACGACGAAGGTCGATGTACCGGTACTGCAAACGAGTGGTCTCGAGGACGCCGTCGGCGCGCTGGTCGACCGGGAACGGCGGGGCTTCCGCGGTGTTCAGTACTTCGACCACACAGTCGCCGATTTCGACGCCGCCGGTCGGGAGCTTGTCGTTGACGGTGCCCTCGGGCCGCACGCGCACCACGCCGGTGATCTTGACCACGTACTCACTTCGCACGTCGACGTCGTTGTCGATGACGCACTGGATAACGCCGGTGTGATCCCGCAGGTCGACGAAGGCAAGATGCTCACCGTGTTCGCGCCGCTTGGCCACCCAGCCGCACACCGTGACGGTCCGGCCGACGTGCTCGGGACGAAGGTCGCCGCTGTAAATCGTACGCATGCTCATGAGTTCAGGACTTTCAACAAATAGAGGGTAAGGGTGGAGCGATCGACGACCGTCTGGTCGCCTCCGCCCCGAAGGGGTTTCACGGTGACGGTGCCCGCCGCCAGTTCATCACTACCGACAATCACTGCGTAGGCCGCACCGGAACGGTCAGCGGTCTTCATCTGGCTCTTCATCGACCGAGTGTCGAAGGCCCGATCGACCCGCATGCCGGCGGCGCGCAGTTCGTGCGAGATGAGCAAGGCCTGCTGCTCGGATGTGGTGTCGATCACATACACATCGACCCGAGCCTCGGGTATGGCGAAGGACGCTTCGGCATCGCAGGCCAGCAGGATGCGTTCGACACCGGCACCGAAGCCGACACCGCCCGTGCCGGCCGGGCCACCGAGTTGCTCGACAAGACCGTTGTAGCGACCACCGCCACCAATGGCATTCTGCGAGCCGGGCAGCGCGTGCGACGCGATTTCAAAAATGGTGTCGGTGTAGTAGTCGAACCCGCGGACGAGCCGGTTGTTCAACTCGTACGACAAACCCAAGGCCGTTAAGCCCGACGTGACCCGTTCGAAGTGAATGCCCGCTTCATCGGACAGGTAGTCGACCATGCGTGGAGCACCCTCGATGACGACCTGGTCGGGCTCGCGTTTCGAGTCGAGCACGCGCAACGGGTTCAGCGCAAGTGTGGTGCGGCTCTCCTCCGAGAGCTCATCGAGACGAGACTCGAAATAGGCCACGAGCGCAGCGCGGTATGCCGGCCGGCAACTGGCGTCGCCGAGTGAGTTCAGATAGATCGTGCGCTGTTGCAGGCCGAGGGCCCGGTGAAAGCCGTCGAGCAGCGTGATGACTTCGAGATCTGCGTCGGGATCGTGGGTGCCGACGATTTCGGCGTCCACCTGGAAGTGCTGGCGATAGCGACCGGCCTGCGGACGTTCGTAACGGAAGTTTGGACCGATGGTCCACGCCTTCCACGGCGTGGTGGGCCGGTGCTCAACGAAGGCCCGCATCAGTGACGCCGTCAACTCGGGGCGAACCGCTATGTGACGATCGCTCTTGTCCTTGAAGTCGTACATCTCCTTGCGCACTACATCGGTCGAATCGCCGAGACGGAGAAAGACTTCGATGTGCTCGATGACCGGGGTGATGGCCAGCCCGAAGCCGGATCGGCCAGCCAGGGTGGCGAACGCGGCGACCAAACGCTCCCATCGTGCCGAGTCCGGCGGCATGATGTCGAGCATCCCTTTTGGTGCACGGAATTCGGCCATAAGCGCTAGAGGCTAGCAATCACGACCCGAATGAACCCGGTTCGTTTCTGCAGAGATCGTTCCGACCGTGCGCGACCTAGCGACGGCCAGCGCGTCGAGCGACGGCGGCGTCGAGGTCGTTGGGGTCCGATGCTGTGGCGCGTCGTCGACGCTGCAGTCCAAGCATTTCGTCGGCAGAGTGGAGCTGGGCGTCCCGGACGAGGAGCTGGCGGACGCTCATGCGGCAACAATATTCCCTGAGATTGCAATAGCAGCCAGAAGCGGTTGCGATCTGGGCTCATTGCGGTGAGCCGACCTATCCGTGCCACCTTTTGTTTTGGACGTGTATCCGATCAGATACACCCGAAAACCAAACTGGGGATGCTCCCGACCCAAACATAAGGTCGCGCTGTAACAGTGACATACGTCTTAGGCGCCGTCGACAGCCAGGACGCGACCCGAGCCGTTGGGCGTGCCGGGGACGTGGCGGTAGGCGTCGAACACACCGTCGAGGCCGCGTACGTTGCGCAGGGTGGCTTGGATGTGGGCGGGGTCGCCCATCTCGATATCGAAACGCATCTTGCAAATACGGTCGACGCCGGTGGTGGTCGAGGATGACACGATGTTGAGATCGTTCTGCGAAAGCGCATCGGCAACATCGCGCAAGAGACCCGTGCGGTCGTAGGCCTGCACTTCGATAGACGCAACGAACCGTGAGCGCGCCCGCTGCTCATCCCATTCCACGTCGACCAGGCGGATGGTCTGCACCTGTTCGAGCGACTCGGCGTTGGCGCAATCGGTGCGGTGCACGCTGATGCCGCGGCCTCGGGTCAGGAAGCCGATGATCTCGTCGCCCGGCACCGGCGTGCAGCACCGTGACAAACGGACCATGACCCCGTCAAAGCCTTCGACGTGGATGCCGACTTCGCTTTTGTTGTTCCGCAAACGCCCGCCCGGGGCCACGGTACTGCTGAGCAACTCGTCCTGGTTTCCTGACTGCAGGCCTACCAGAAGCTGCTCGACAACAACGCCAGCGTCAACCTGATCGTCACCGACGGCCACGAGCAGCGCGTCGGTATCACTGAACCCCAAAGCAGTTGCTTCTGCAACCAATTGCGGACCGTCGAGCAGGCGTTGCACCGGCAAACCCGCGCCGCGCAACGCGATGGACATGGCTTCGCGACCCTGCTCGAGCAGATCAGACTTGCGCTCGCGTGAGAACCACTGGCGGATCTTGTGGCGAGCGCGAGTAGAAGCGACAAACTCGAGCCAGTCTTTGTTGGGGCCACCGCTGTCGACCTGGCGAAGCACGATCTGCACCGTCTGACCAGCCTCGAGTTTCGTGTCGAGCCGAACGAGGTCACCGTTGACGCGGGCCCCGATGCACGAGTGGCCGACTTCTGTATGCACGGCGTACGCGAAGTCGACCGGGGTGGAACCGGTGGGCAGACTCACCGCCTGACCCTTCGGCGTGAACACCGAAATTTCGCCCTGGTCGAGATCTCGTTTGATCTCATCAAGAAACTCGCTCGGGTCGCTGCCTTCAACGGGACGGTCGGCCAAACGGGAGAGCCAAGCCAACTCGTCCTGCCCCGAGCCCGACTTGTAGGACCAGTGGGCGGCAACACCGTTTTCGGCCACTTCGTGCATCTCGACGGTACGGATCTGCACCTCGATGGCACGGCCATCGGGCCCCATGATGGTCGTATGAAGCGAGCGGTACAGGTTGTACTTCGGCAGCGCGATGTAGTCCTTGAAACGACCAAGAACCGGCTGGTAGGCAAGGTGGATGGTGCCGAGTGCCGCGTAGCAGTCACGCTGGGTTCGCACCACGACGCGCAGCGCCACGAGGTCGAAGATCTCGGTGAAGGCCCGCCCCTTGATCTGCATCTTTTCCCATATGCTCCACAGGTTCTTGCTGCGACCGGTAATCGACGCATCAATGTCGACCTCGGCCAGTTTCGACTTCACGTCGGCCACCAGGCGCGCCACGTACAGATCACGCTCGGGGGTGCGTACGGCCACCATGTGGTCAAGCTCTGCGTAGCGCTTCGGGTACATGGCGGCGAACGAAAGGTCTTCAAGCTCTTGGCGGATCTGCTGCATGCCCAGCCGGTTGGCGAGCGGTGCGTAGATCTCCAATGTCTCCGAAGCCTTGCGTTCCTGCTTCTCGGAGGAGACACCGGCGATGGTGCGCATGTTGTGCAGGCGGTCGGCCAGCTTGATGAGCAGCACCCTCGTGTCTCGGGCCATGGCCACCAACATCTTGCGCATGGTGGCGGCCTGCTGTTCCTCCTTCGAATCAAAGCTGATGCGGTCGATCTTGGTGACGCCGTCGACCAACATGGCCACATCCGCGCCGAACCGTTCTTCCACCTCGGCGAGCGACACGTGGGTGTCTTCGACCACGTCGTGGATGAGCGCCGCGACCACAGATGCCTCATCGAGCCCGATGTCGCTCACGATGCGGGCGACGGCCAGTGGGTGGTTGATGTACTTCTCGCCGCTTGACCGGTTCTGTTCGCGGTGCGCTTCGGCAGCCAGATCGTAGGCGGCGATGATGTTGTCGAGCCGAGCCTTGGGCCGCATCGCACGATAGGCATCGAGCAGCGGCGAGAGTTCGTTCGCGTGCGTAGGCGTCGACGAGCGGCGCCAGGAGCGGACGCGATCGACCGTAGCCATGGCGTTAGTACGTCACCAGACTGACAGCCTCACGGCTATGGCCGAGGGCCGCTCGACCGCCGAGATCACTTAGCTCGATCAGGAAGCCGAGCCCGGCCACCACGCCGCCGAGGCCTTCGATCAACCGCACGGTCGCCATGGCCGTGCCACCGGTGGCAAGCACATCGTCGATGATCAGAACCTTTTCACCGGGCAACACTGCATCCCGGTGGATCTCAAGCTGATCCTGCCCGTACTCAAGGCTGTACTCCTCACGGGCAACCGCCCAGGGCAGTTTGCCGGCCTTGCGGACGGGCACGAATGAGGCGCCAGCTCGATACGCAACCGCGGCGGCCAGGATGAATCCGCGGGCCTCAATGCCGATAACGCGGTCGTACTCCACCCCGTTGAAGTGATCGACCAGGGCGTCAATCACGAATCGGAACGCATCGGCGTCACCGAGCAGCGGGGTGATATCGCGAAATGTCACACCCTCGCGTGGGTAACCGTCGATGGCTCGAATGTGATCAGTAAGCCAGGTCGTATCAGTCACCATTCACGCAGCTTATCGGCGCTTCTTCTTCCGGGGCCGAGGAGGATGGGTGAACACCGGAAGGACGGGCGCCGAACCACCGGCGGGCGTTACGCCGACAGCACCTGCGGACACACCTGCGGCGACGGCGCGACTCTTCAGCACTTCGCCGCCGCCTCGACCGAGGCGGGTCTCGAGGGCCTTGTTGCGAGGCTCACGATTCTTCAGGAACCAAAGGATCGGGGTGGCGATGAAGATGGACGAATAGGCACCGACGAGCAGACCGACGAAGAGCGCAAGCGCGAAGTCCTTGATGGCAACGGCTCCCATGACGCCGGCGCCAATCACCAGGAGCGAAAGTACCGGCAGTACTGCGGCGAGGGTGGTGTTGATCGAGCGCATCAGCGTCTGGTTCATCGAGAGGTTCACGACATCGCCGTAGGTATAGCGGCCGGTGGTGAGCTTGCGGGTGTTCTCATGCACCTTGTCGAACACGACGATGGTGTCATAGAGCGAGAAGCCCAAGATGGTGAGAAACGCAATGACGGTGGCGGGTGTCACGGTGAAACCAAACAGTGAGTACGCACCAACCGAGATCGCCACGTCGTGCACCACAGCCGCAAACGCGGCGACGGCCATCTTCCACTCAAACCGGAAGCGGATGTAGATAGTGAGGGCGACGAAGAACACCACCAGAGCAGAGATGGCCTTGTTCGTGATCTCTTTGCCCCAGGTTGAACTCACCGAGTTGACCGGCACATCCTGGAGATCGGTGATGCCAGCCTTCGCGGCAAGATCGCTGCGGATCTTGGACTGCTTGGCGTTGTCGAGCACACCGGTCTGCACCCGAACGCGAGCGCCCGAAGAACCGTTGACAGTCTGCACCTTGGCGTCCTCGCCCTTGATGCCGTTTGCCTCAAGAACTGACTTCACGTCGCCGACCGTCAGCCCGTTTTTGGCCGGGACGTCCCAGACCACGCCACCTTTGAAGTCGAGGCCGAGGTTCAGACCACGGCCGAGCAACGAAACGAGGGTGATGGCCAGCAGCACGGCCGAAATGGTGAAACCGATCTTGCGTTTACCGACAAAGTCGTACGTCGTCTCGCCGTGATAGAGGCGGTGCCACACACTGCGACGAGCGACCGAAACAGGTTCGGCTGCGTCTTGGATGATTGTGTCGGTCATGCCGCACCTCCGGCGACTGCTTCGCCAGACATGACGCCGAGCACACGGCGTTTGGCAAAGAACTTGCTGCTGGCCAAGAGGCGCACAGCGTTTCGAGTGAAGAAGTAGGCGACGAGCAGGTCGATCAGGGTCGACAAGCCGAGGTAGTAGGCGAAGCCTCGGACCGAACCAACGGTTCGCCAGTAAAGAATGCCTGCGGCGATAAGCGACACGGTGTCGGCGGCCACAATCGTGCGCCATGCGCTGGCAAAGCCCTTGGTGGTAGACGATCGCAGCGTCTTGCCACTGCGCACCTCGTCCTTCAATCGTTCGAAGAACACCACGTAACTGTCGACGGTGACACCGATGGACACGATGATGCCCGTGGCTCCGGCCAGCGTCATCACGGCGTGCTGCCAACCAATGATGCTCCAGAGGATGGCGGCGGAAACACCGAGGCCGAAGACCACGATGACAGCGAGCATCCGGTAGTAGAACAGCATGAACAGCAGCACCAGGCCGATACCGACCAGACCGGCGACCACGCCAGCCCTCAGCGAGTCTTTGCCGAGGGTGGCAGACAACGTCTGCACGGCCTGCGGTTCAAGTTGCACAGGCAGGGCGCCGTAGCGAAGCACGAGGGCGAGCGAGCGAGCGTCTTTTTCCTTGAAGTTGCCCGAGATGGAGATTTGGTCGGCTTTGAAGGGGGAATACCCCTGGCCACCCGACTTGCCTTCGGGCTGAATCTGCGGGGCGGATTGCACCTGACCGTCCAGCACGATGGCGATACGGCCGGGGCTTCCAGGGCATGTGGCGCCGCCGTCGAAGCACGTCTTGCCAGCCGTATTCCAGGCGTCGATGCCATCGGCACCGCCCTTGATCGAGAGCGCAACCGACCAACCACCGGTGTCGCTGAACCGAGCCGATGCGTCGCTGACCGCATTACCGGTAAGGAACGACGGGCCGAGTTCGAATCGCGCGACGACCTTCTTGGTAACCGGATCAACCTGCGGCAGAACCACGGTCTGGTCGGGCTTGTCCTCTTCGGGCTTGGTGGTCTTGATGAGTGTGGTCGGCACCGGCGGCGATGTGGTGGTCGGAGCGTTTGGATCGACCGTGGTGGCACCTGCGGCCGCGGCCGTCGTGGTCACGCCGGCGACCGTGGTGGCGGTTGTGGTGGTGGCGGTTGTGGTGGTGGCGTCGGCTGCTGTTGTCGTAGTGGCGGTCTGACGAGGCGCCGACTTTCCGAGCGAGCCAGCAAGCGTGGTGGCCGTCGTTGTCGCATCACCGGCAACGGTGGTCGCTGGTGCCGTAGCGGTGGCCGGATCGATCGACACGGAGGACGGCGTCGCAGTCTGCAATGCCTGCAATGCGGCGAGGTCGTAGTCACCCACGTTCTCATCCGGGTTGAGCTGGCGCAGGACCGGACGAAACCGGAGCTCGGCGGTCTTGCCGACGAGGTCAAGTGCCTTCTGCTGATCGCTCACACCCGGCAGCGAAATAACGATGTTGTTTCCCTGCCGGGTGATTTCGGGCTCAGCCACACCAAGACCGTCAACGCGGCTGCGGATGATTTCCTTCGCCTTGTCGATCGCTTCTGACTTGTATTCGCCCTTGGCCTGCAGAACAACAGAGGCGCCACCCTGCAGGTCAAGACCGAGAAGAGGCTTCTTCCCCAAACCGAGCGTCGTGGAGATGGCCACTATGGCCAGAATTACGATCGTCAAGAGAGGGACGAGATAGTTCCGCCGCATGAATCAGCCCTTTTCGCTGTTGTCGCCGAGTTCGTCGGTGCGAGGTTCGCCACCGGCCGGTACGTCATCATCTACTGCTGCACCGGCCGCCGCCGGGGTTACTTTGCCGATCGCCGACTTGGAAACCCGAATGATGACGCCCTCGGAAATTTCCAGCCAGATGATGTCGTCTTCCACCGCATGCACGAATCCGTAGATTCCCGCTGCCGTCATCACTTCGGCGCCTTCGGCGACCGAGTTCACCAACTGGCGTTGCTGCTCCACCCGCTTCTTCTGCGGGCGAATCAGTAAGACGTACATCAGCGGAAGCATGATGACGAGGGGGAGAATGTTTGCCATGGGAGAGAGTCCAGCGATCAGGAATTGAGGGAAGCTAGAGATTACTTGGTCGGTCCCGAGTGCTAGGAATCAACCCCAGACGTCAAGAATCCTCGCTTTGAACCCGCCAAACGTACCTTCCCTGATGGTTCGGCGCATGTCATCCATCAACGCAAGGGTCCAGGCCACGTTGTGTATCGACACCAGACGACTGGCCGTTGGCTCCCCAACCTGTAGCAAATGGCGGATATAGCCCCGAGAATGCCGTAAACAGACCTCACACGGGCAGGACGCATCGATCGGTTCGTCGCTGACGGCCGCCGCGGCATTCTTCAGATTTACCTTGCCGACCGACGTCAACGCGGTGCCGTGGCGGCCGAGGCGGGTCTGCATGACGCAGTCGAACTGGTCGATGCCGAGGCCGACGGCCTCCACCAAGCTGGCGGGGTCTCCCACTCCCATCAGGTAGCGGGGCTGGTCCTTCGGAAGGTTCTCGAGCGCAGCGGCGAGGGCGGGCAGCATTTCGGCGCGGGTCTCCCCCACGCTGAGGCCTCCGATGGCGTACCCGTCGAAATCGATGGCGACCGTTCGCTCGGCCGACTCACGACGGAGTGCTTCGTCCAGTCCACCCTGCACGATGCCGAATTGCGATTGGGTTTCCCGGCGATGGGCCTTGCGGGCCAGTGCCGCCCATTCAGTGGTGCGTTCCACCGCGGTACGGATGACCGCGGGCGCGCTCGGCAGCGGCGGACACACGTCGAGCACCATGGCGATGTCGGCACCCAACTGCTCTTGCACCCGCACCGCGATCTTGGGCGTGAAGCGGTGCATCGATCCGTCGTAGACCGACTTGAACGTCACGCCGTCGTCGTCAACCTTCGGGTCGAGCGAGAACACCTGAAAGCCGCCCGAATCGGTGAGCGTCAACCCTTTCCAACCGGCGAACGAACCCAGGCCGCCGAACCGCTCTATGGTGTCGGCGCCGGGGCGAAGCATGAGGTGGTAGGTGTTACCGAGCACGACCTCGGCCCCGAGCCGTTCATAGTCGGCGGCCGACATGTGCTTGATGGCACCACGGGTTCCAACCGGCATGAAGCACGGCGTCTGGTAGCTGCCCCTGGCCGTCGTGGCCAGCCCGGCGCGGGCCGCGCCGTCGGTGGCTTCTACCTTCAGCTCAACCTTGAAGGTCACTGTTACGCTCCAAAAGCATGGCATCACCGAATGACAGGAATCGGTAGTCGTTGGCCAGCGCGGTCTCGTACAGGTCGCGCCAGCGAGGGCCGATGAATGCATCGATCATGAGCAACAGTGTGGTGCGTGGCAGATGAAAGTTCGTCATGAGCACGTCGACGTACTTCCACGGATATGGCCTGCGGATGAAGAGATTGGTACGACCGAAGGCTTCACCCGTTGCGCCGTAGCTCTCCAAGGCACGGGCCGATGTGGTGCCAATGGCAACCACGCGGGTGGCGTTCGCCAGTGCGTCGATGGTTTCGGGCGGAACCCGGTAGGCCTCGGTGTGCATTGGGTGATCGGCGGGGTCCTCCACCGCAACGGGGCGGAAGGTATCGAGCCCGACCACCAATTCCACCCGCGCCAGTCCGACGCCCGCGTCGGCCAGACGGTCCAAAAGGTCGTCGGTGAAATGCAGGCCGGCGGTGGGCGCCGCCGCGCTGGCGGCCCGGCGGGAGTAGACGGTCTGGTAGCGATCAGGGTCATCGGGCCGTTCGGTGATGTAGGGCGGCAACGGCAGTTGGCCGTGCTGTTGAATGGCACCGAGCGGATCTTCGCCGAGAATCTCCACCTCGCGCTGCCCGGTGTCGTCCAGCTTCTCCCCCACCCGCACCTGCAGCGGGCCCGCCGAGACGACCTCGCCAACGGCGATCTTGCGACTAGGCCGCACCAGTGCAGCCCACCTCGTGGCCTCGTCGTTACGACGTTCGAGCAACAGCACCTCGACCTGACCACCAGTACTCCGATGCAATCCCAGTCTGGCGGGAAGCACGCGGGTATCGTTTACAACTAAGAGGTCACCGCGTTGTAACAGCTGGGGGAGGTCACGAACATGGCGATGCTCCACTCCCGTGCTCGGCCCCCGATCCACCAGCAGACGTGCCGCGTCCCTCGGCTCCACCGGGCGTTGCGCGATGGCGTGGTCGGGCAGGTTATAGACCACATCGCTCATCTGCACAGGGCGCCGATTCTATTCGCGACTTTGCCCCTTCCCCCGAGGTCTCCCACGCGACAACATGAACAACAGTGCCGTGCAACACCTTCGTGAAGCCATGAACGCCCTCGACCAGTTCGATGAACAAGGTCGACGCACGGTCGCGTTCGCACAAGAAGAAGCTCGTCTTCTCGGACACAGCTACGTCGGCACTGAGCATCTCCTGCTCGGTCTGCTCGATTCATGCGATGAGCCGACGTCGAGCATTCTCTCCGCGGCTGGAGTTACCCGACAGAAAGTGTGGCAGGCCACGATCGACCTTGTCGGCAAGGGTCGGCGGGCACCTGTCGGCTTCGTGCTACTCACGCCCCGCGCCCGCAATGTGTTGGAGTCAGCCCTGCGGTACCGCTCCCGCCGCGCACCGCCCGAAATGGTGTCGGCCACCGATGTCCTCATTGGCATAATCGATGAGCCGACCTCGATCGCGTCGAAGGTCATAGCGTCCCTGGGCGTCAATCAGGCCCAGATGCGGAGCTTCACCGAGCGGGTCATCGGCGTACACGACGCCTGGCACCGGACTCCCGTCAAGCCGGCTATTCGTGCGTCGTGCCCCCAGTGTCGGGCCAAGTTGGCGACTGCGTTGACGACCACGATGATCGATGACGGTGACGCCATGGTGCGCGTCACGTACTGCGGCGAATGCGGCTATGCGCTGGGCACCAACGAAGTTGGTCCCTCACTCGAACAGTGACGGGCTCTGGTTCCCTCGGTCGGGCGGTGTCATGCCGAGGTGCTCGAACGCGGCGGGCATGGCTACCCGCCCGCGTGGTGTGCGCGCCAGGAAGCCTTGCTGGATGAGGAACGGTTCGTAGACATCTTCCACCGTTTCGGTTTGCTCGCCGACGCTGATCGCCAACGTGCTTAGTCCCACCGGGCCACCGCCGAACTGGCGGCAGATGGCCGACAGGATGGCACGGTCGACCTTGTCGAGGCCGCGCTCGTCAACTCCGAACAGCGACAGGCCATCCTTGGCGGTCGTGACGTTGATGGTGCCGTCGCCCCGTACTTCAGCGAAGTCCCGCACGCGCCGCAGCAGGCGGTTGGCGATACGAGGCGTGCCCCGGCTGCGCTTGGCGATCTCCCACGCCGCGTCGTGAGCGACGTCAACATGCAGAATGCCGGCGGCACGGTTGACGATGGCTTGGAGCTCGTCAGGATCGTAAAAGTCCAGCCGCGCCGTAAGGCCGAAACGGTCGCGCAACGGCCCGGTAATCAGGCCGGTCCGCGTGGTGGCGCCCACCAGGGTGAAGCGCGGCAACGTGAGCCGGATGGAGCTGGCGGCAGGCCCCTTGCCGACCACGATGTCGATCTGGAAATCCTCCATGGCCGGATACAGGATCTCTTCAACCGCTCGCGACAAGCGATGGATTTCGTCGATGAACAGTACGTCGCCCTCGTCGAGCTTGGTGAGGATGGCGGCCAGATCACCCGCTCGCTCAAGCGTTGGGCCCGAGGTCACAAGGAAATGAGCGTTCATTTCGACGGCGATGATGGCGGCCATCGACGTCTTGCCGAGACCTGGTGGCCCGGCCAGCAGCACGTGATCGGCGGCCTGGCTGCGTCGGCGGGCGGCCTCGAGCATGATGCCCAGGTGGTCCTTCAGCTCGCGTTGCCCCACGAAGTCGGCGAGGTGCCGAGGCCGCAGGTTGGTTTCATCCGACGCCTCGATCTCATCGGCAACGGGGTCGAGTTCGTCACGCACGCTTTGACCCTAGAAGCCCGAGCGCCTCCCGCAACAACGACGCCGCGGTTCCTTCTGCGGGCAGTTCGCGCAAGACGTCGCGGATCTCCTCGGTGCCGTAGCCAAGCCCGACCAGTGCTTCTCGCACCTCAGCAGTCACCGAGGTTGCGCCGCCATTCTTGCTCGCAGCCGGGATCTCGAAGTCGGGCACATCGAGCTTGCTCTTCAACTCGATCAGCAGCCGGGCCGCAGTCTTCTTGCCCACGCCAGGTACGAGGCACAGCGCCGCGTCATCGCTGGTGGCGACGGCGACGCGCAGGTTGTCGGGAGTGTGCACACCTAGGATCGCCAGTGCCAGCGCGGGGCCGACACCGTGGGCGGAGATGAGCGCCTCAAACGTGATGCGATCGTCACGACCAACAAAGCCGTAGAGCGCTTGCGCATCTTCTCGGATGTGATGGTGGATGAAGAGGAAGACGTCGCCGCTGCTCGGTAATTGCGACAGCGTGCGGGGTGACACGATCACCCGATAGCCAACGCCCTGCACCTCTACCAGCACCTCGCCACTACTACCGCGCTCGAGCATCTGTCCACGCAATGACCCGATCATCGTGTCTGTCCTGCGAGCGCTGCCCGGGTCAGTCGTGACATTGGTGCTTGCGCGAGATAGCAAAGCGCCAGTGCGGCGGCATCGGCCGCGTCGGCCGGTTTCGGTGGGGCGGCCAGACCGAGACGGGCCTGCACCATGCGGGCCACCTGCGTCTTATCAGCCGCGCCCCAACCGGCGACCGCTGACTTCACTTCGTTCGGCGTGTACTGCACGACCTCGCACCCCCTACTCGCCGCCTCAGCCAAGGCCAAGCCGCTGGCCTGTCCGACCGACATGGCCGTTCGCACATTGACCTGAAAAAAAACATGCTCGACCGCGACAACGTCGGGGTTTACGTCGTCCATGAGTTTGGCGAGGTCGTTTTTGAGTTCGGCCAGCCGCATCGGCAGTGGCGTCTTGGCGGGCGTGGTCAAGACGCCAATGCTGATCAGCTTCATGGGCTTGCGACGATCAACCTCGATGCACGCGAACCCACATCGAGTCAGCCCCGGGTCAATGCCCAAGATCCGACGGGGACCATTTCCTGAAGCCACGAACACAGGTTCGATCCTAACCCGAATCGGCTGGCGTCGGGGTGATCCGCGTCATGGCCAAGAGAGCCGAAGGTTGGTGATCGCCGCTGTGGCGGGTTGGGCTGGTTTGGTAGCGCTGGCCAAGGACCATGCCACCGCGCGCCCCAGACCCATATGGACTGGCTGAAGGCTGTTTTCTTGACAAAACTCTCCGGCCTTCACATAGTATTCCTATGGAGATTGAGGTATACTGTTCTCATGTCGGCGGACACCTCCACCATCGAACTTGCAGCCATTGCTCCGACCCGACGGCAGCAGGAATTCGCGCCAATCTCACGCTGCTTGATCGTGGTTTGGCCTCGATCGTTGCCGACCTTGATCGGTTCGATCAGGGCCTTGGGTGGGGAATCGACGGTGCCCCATCGCTGGTCAGCTGGCTCTGTTCGGACGGGCGCCGCACCCGCGGCGAGGCGTCACGCGGTCATCGCTGCGAACGTCACCGACACAACTATTGACCTCTTCGCTGACGCCGAAGCCGAACTTGTGCCACTGCTCGGTGAACTGTCGGTCGATCAAACGAGCCGGGTGGTGAAGGAATGGTCGCAGCGAGCCAAAGCTTCGCTGGGCGAGGACGGCGCCGAACCCGAGCCGGGGCACGACCGTGTCCATTTCTCGCCCATGCTCGACAACACCTGGAAACTCGACGGAATTCTCGCAGGTGAGAACGCCAAAACTGTTGACACCGCGCTCGACGCATGCCTGCCCGAGCTCATTCCCGGCGAGCCGGTGCTCCCGGCGTCACAACGCTACGCCGCAGCCCTGGTCGAAATGGCCCGCCGCTCGATGCAACACGTTTCTCCCAGTGCTCGCCGCTCGATCGACATGACCGTACTCATCGACTGGCAGGACTACGTGAACGGTGGCGTCGCCCGTTACACCGACGGCACCACCCTCGCTCCTGACCGAGTGCGACGCCTGCTCTGCGACGCGAAGCTCACGTTCATCCAACTCGGTGAGCACGGCGAGCCACTCTGGATGTAACGAGCCGTTCGCACCGCTACCCCGCAGCAATGGCGCGCACTTATCGCTCGCGATCGTCACTGTGCGTTCCCCGGCTGCACCACCAAGCCGTCGCGCTGCGAGGCCCATCACATTCGCGAGTACGACCGAGACCAGGGCCCCACCGACATCGACAATATGGGGCTTCTCTGTACCGCCACCACACCCTCGTCCACAAACCGGGCTTGGACCATGACCATGCAGGCGGACCAACAACTCCGAGTCGTCACCCCCGACGGCCGCGTCCTTCGGGGCCCACCACCAATCCTGCACCTCAGACCCACCGGCTAGCCCCAGCCGAGCCAATCAACACCATCCCGAGCAGGCCCAACCGGGCCTGCTCGTCGCGCCCGAACTGGTTGCGAAGGGCTCTCACAAGGAACACAATCCAGGCTTCGTCTCCGGTCAACCGAACTCTCGAAGCAAACCATCAGCGCGAACAAAATCCTGCCGCTTGACGCTCAGTCGATAGTCTGTGAGCGACCTCGTAACCAGACTTACGCACGGCTCTCCCAAAACCTCGATGCCGTTTTTCTCAAGGAGATTCTGTAGCAATGCACCCTGCCATGCGGGCACAGTCACAAGTTCAATGAAGTCTGGCGAGTCTGCGTTTGACTTCCTGACCTGGCGTTTCCGACGAAGCATTCTCATAGTTCCAACTGGCAGCAATCGGATCTCAGCTGGCGGCTTTGACGGCGGCGATGAGTTCGTCGGTGGATCGGAAGGTGAGGCCGGCGATGGCGCGATGGACGTAGCGGATGATGCCTTCCTTGTCGATGACGAACACGCTGCGGCGGGGGAAGCCCAACGGGCCGAGGGTGCCGTAGGCGTCGGCGACGGCTTTGTCGGCGTCCGCCAGAAGCGGGAACGTGAGACCGAGCTTCTCGGCGAACTTTTCGTGGCTGTCGAGGCCCTGGCTGCTGATGGCCACTACCTGAGCGCCGACGTCCTGAAACTCGCTCATGCCGGTGTTGTAGCTGTTGAGCTGCTTGGTACACACCGGCGAGTCGTCGGCCGGGTAGAACACCACCACCACCGGCTTGCCTCGAAACTGAGCGAGTGAATACGCGTGGCCACCGGTACCCGGCAGGGAAAATTCCGGGGCTCGATCACCAACAGCCACGGCCATGGTCAGGCCTCCAGCTGCTGAATGATGGCGTCAGGAATATCGAAGTTGCCGTACACCTCTTGCACGTCGTCGTTCTCTTCCAACGCGTCAATGGTGCGCAACACGGCCTTCGCGTTTTCGAGTGTCTCAAGCTCGATGGTGGAAGACGGCAGCATGGTGGTCTCGGCTGACTCCACCGTGAGCCCGGCTGCCTCCAATGCTTCTCGAAGAGGCTCGGTCGCCTGAGGTTCGCAGACCACACGCCATGATTCCTCGTAGCGGCTGATGTCATCGGCACCGGCGTCGAGGCCGGCCATCATCACATCGTCTTCCGTGTGCTTTCCGGCGACCATGACCACACCCTTGCGGCTGAACTGCCACGACACCGCACCTGGCTCGGCCAAGGCGCCGCCGGTCTTGGAGAAAATCGAGCGGATGTCGGAGCCACTGCGGTTGCGGTTGTCGGTGAGGACGTCAACCAGGATCGCCGCGCCACCCGGGGCGTAGCCCTCGTAGGTGATGCTCTCGTAGTGCACCCCTTCGAGCTCACCGGTGCCGCGCTTGATGGCCCGCTCGATAGTGTCGATCGGCACCGACGAGCTGCGGGCCTTGGTGAAGTGCGTGCGCAGCGTGGCGTTGGTATTGATGTCTCCCCCACCCTGGCGGGCCGCCACCTCAACCTGACGGATCAGCTTGGCAAACAGCTTGGCGCGAGCCTGGTCGGCCGCACCCTTCTTGTGTTTGATAGTTGCCCATTTGGAGTGGCCGGACATGGTTACTCACGATCCTTGAACGAGGGAAGAAACAAAGTACTGGTGGAGACGACGGTCGTTAGTCAGCTCGGGGTGAAACGAGGAAACGAGCACATTCTTGTACCGGCAGAGCACCGGGCGTTCCGCGGCCGTCGCCAGCACCGTTACTTCGGGCGCGACGTGCTCGACGATGGGGGCGCGGATGAACATGGCGTGGAAGTCGCCGCCGGGGATTTCGTCGATGGTGAGGTCGGCCTCAAAGCTGTCGATCTGGCGTCCATAACCGTTGCGGCGCACGTCGATTGGGAGCGCGCCGCAGCTGCGCTGATCGGGTCGTCCGTCCAGCACTTTTTCTGCCAGCAGAATCATGCCCGCGCAGGTGCCGAACACCGGCATACCGTCGGCAAGACGGGCGGCGAGCGGGTCGAACAACTCGAAGGTGACCAACAACTTCGACATCGTGGTGGACTCTCCGCCCGGCAGCACGAGCGCATCGACCACCGCCAGCTGTTCGGCGGTACGGACCTGGACGGCGGTTAGCCCAATGTCAGCAAGAGCCTGCACGTGCGCGGCAAACGCGCCCTGTAGGGCCAACACGCCGATCGTTGGTGGCCGGTTCACCTGGGGGCTCCTGAGGGATGATGGTGCTACCAGCCGCGGTCGGCGAACTTGGCGTGCGGTTCGTCCATGTTGATGCCGGTCATGGGCGCACCGAGGTTGCGGCTGACCTTGGCCAAAATGTGAGCGTCACGGAAATTGGTAGTGGCTTCGACAATCGCTTTGGCGCGCGGTGCCGGGTCGTCGCTCTTGAAGATGCCGGAGCCGACGAAAACAGCCTCGGCGCCCAGCTGCATCGCAAGCGCAGCATCGGCGGGGGTGGCAAGGCCACCGGCGCAGAAAAGCGGCACGGGAAGCTTGCCGGTCTCGGCCAGTTCTTGCACCAGCCCGACGGGGGCCTGCAGGTTCTTCGCCCACTGGTACAGCTCTGCCGAATCGGCCTGGGTGATCTTACGAATATCGCCCAGGATGGAACGCAGGTGACGCACGGCCTCAACGATGTTGCCGGTGCCGGCCTCACCCTTCGAGCGGATCATGCAGGCGCCTTCGGAGATGCGGCGAAGAGCCTCGCCCAGGTTGGTGGCGCCGCAGACGAACGGCACGGTGAAGGCCCACTTGTCGATGTGGTGGGCTTCGTCGGCCGGGGTGAGTACTTCTGACTCATCCACGTAGTCGACGCCGAGTGCCTCGAGGATCTGGGCTTCTACGAAGTGACCGATACGAGCTTTCGCCATCACGGGAATGGAGACAACGGCCTGGATGCCCTCAATCATTTCGGGGTCACTCATGCGAGCCACACCACCATCACGGCGGATGTCGGCGGGAACGCGCTCCAACGCCATGACGGCGCACGCACCGGCATCCTCGGCGATCTTTGCCTGCTCAGCATTGACGACGTCCATGATGACGCCGCCCTTCAACATTTCGGCCAGACCGCGCTTGACTGCGACGGTTCCGGTGGCGCGGGGAGTGGAGGAATCAGCCATGTACAAAGTGTATGCCGACGGAGGTCACGAACCCCACACGAGTTTCTCGGCCGCAGCCGACTTTGCGACAAAACCGGTTGTCTGACGACCGGTTTTGTCGCAATGTCGACGGTGGGTCGGCGGATGTGGTCAGAGCTGCGGATCGTTGGCGGCTTCGGTGGTGAACGGAAGCTCGAGGAACGTCCGGCCGGGCGTGAGGCCGATCGGCTTTTTGCCGGCGTCCAGCAATGTGTAGGGGTCGGTCGCCTTCAAGCGAGACCAGGTGCCCTTCACGATCTTGCCAGCCGTCAGCACCCACGCTTCCCCATCACCGACCGTGTAGGCAACGGGCGAGCCATTGCTGAACTCGTAGCGGGTGAACGCCACCACAACGTTGGCGGGCGACAGTTGCACGCCGTCGAGGTCGTCGTGCTGATAGCCGTCGGTGTCACGAAGCCAGGCCGACTTCTCTTTGCTCCAATGCCATGTTGCATGCGTGCCTGACAGTTGCAGTTCGAGCTTCTCCAAGTCCTTGCCACCGGTCGGTGCCTCCCCGGCTTTGCGATACGTGAACATGGGAGCTGGCGTGGTCTTGCCCGGCGGTGTCTTCTCGTAGGCCTTGGAGGTACTGATGAAGAACTCGGTGTAGTCCTGCAGGCGGCGACCCACCGTGTACAGCTCAGTGCCGTACTTGTCGTAGCCAACGTCGGTGACGTTGTCGAGGCTGTGGACCACGTTGATAACGCCGTCATTGGCACCCGACCACGCAAACAACGGCGTGCCAAGGCCGCGCAGCAGGTCGGCATCGGTGTTACGGGCAGAACGGACGGAGCCGATCTTTTCGCAGTCGGTCGACTGGAACACGGCCATAAATCGCGTGATGCCCTCAACGATTTCTTCGATGACGATGTCGGCCTGATTGAGACCGGCCTGCGGGCGGGCCGCCGCCGCGTTGTTGACCTTGACGGCCAATGCCGGACGGGCGTAGTTGGCCTCGTTGGTGACCGGAAGGCCAGTGAACGGATAGACCTTGGCCGGGATCGTCGTGGTGGTCGTGGGGACCACAGTGGTGGTCGGTGCAACAGTTGTGGTCACGGGCGGCAGCGTGGTGGACGATGTGCTCGTCGTGGCGGGCGCGAGGGTGGTGGGCGCCACCGCCACTTTCTTCTTTCCGCCACATGCAGCTGCAATGGGCGTGACAACCGCACCGGCAGCGATGGCGCGAAGGAACGTCGAACGGGTGATCATGATGATTTACAACTCCTGGAGTAGGGCGATGCGCTCTTCGAGTGGCGGATGCGTGTCGAAGAGTCGATTGAGGCGAGAAAGCTTTCCCTCATCCTCGGCTCGGGGCACCGGGTTTTCGATCCAAAGGTGTGCCGTTGCACGGGTCGCCGAATGGGTCACGGTACAGTCTGCCTGCAATTTCTCCAGCGCGGAGATCAGGCCAGGCGGATAGCGGGTCATTTGTACTGCGGAAACATCGGCAAGCGTTTCTCGTCGGCGGCTGAGCGCCAACTGAAAGAGTTTTCCGATAACGGGGGCCAAAATGAGCATGGCGAAACCGATGATGGCGAGCGGGTTGCCACTGTCGTTGTGATCGCCGTCACGTCGAGTGCGGCCGCCGTTCCACCATGTCAAGCGGATGACCGTGTCTGAAATGATGGCAATGGTTCCAAGCAGCGTGACCGCCAGGGTGGCCACCAGCACGTCGTAGTTGCGGATGTGCGACAGCTCGTGGGCCAGCACCCCTTCGAGTTCCACCCGGTTCATCATCTCGAGCAGACCGGTGGTGACGGCCACCGATGCGTGCTTCGGATCCCGCCCGGTAGCGAATGCGTTGGGGGCAGGGTCGGTGACGATGTATACCTTCGGCATCGGCAGGCCACCGGCGATGCAGAGACCTTCGATCACGTTGTAGAGCCGCTGATATTGCTGGGGGTCGGCCAACTCGGCCCGACTGACGGCCAGGGCGACCTTGTCGCTATACCAGTACGATCCGAACGCCATAACGCCCGAAAGGATCAAGGCAGCAACGGTGCCGATGGTGCCGTAACCAATGAGCCGACCGACGAAGAAACCGAGCAGCGCAACGAGCGCGACGAAACCAATGACCAGCAGGACCGACCGCCGTTTGTTTGCTGCGATTTGTTCGTACACGTGGCTCCCGCCGTTGACCTGCGTTGGTTAGAACTGCACCTTCGGCACTTCGCGGGACCCTTCGTCGGTCTGGAAGTACTCACGGTGCACCATCTTCTTGATGCCGGCCAGGATCGAGGTGGGGAACTGCTCGATCTTGGTGTTGTACTTCATGACCGTGTCGTTATAGAACTGCCGGGCATAGGAGATTTTGCCTTCCGTTGCCGACAATTCCTCCTGCAGCGCCAAGAAGTTTTGATTCGCCTTCAGGTCGGGATAGGCCTCGGACAGTGCAAAAACCTGGCGAAGTGAGGCCGTCAGGTTGGTGTCGGCCTGAGCAGCGGCCGCGGCCGATGCGGAACCGCCGGCCGAGGCCGAAATGGCCGAATTCCGGGCCTGGATAACGGCGTCGAGCGTGCTCTTCTCGTGGGCGGCGTAGGCCTTGACGGTTTCGATCAGGTTCGGAATCAGGTCAAACCGACGCTTGAGTTGCACGTCAATCTGGGCCCACGCGTTTTCCACCCGGTTGCGCAGTTGCACCAGGTTGTTGAACATGACGACGGCGATGATGACGAGCAGTACGACCAACACGAGAATGACGATGGCGATCATGGTGCGGCCCTTTCAGAAGAGAGAAGCTGAGATGATACGGCGAAGTAGCCCCGTAGGGGTAGCCCCCCGGAATGCTTCTGGTCGGCGAGTGGTGCGCACCTGCTCATAGATCTGCTCGTAACGCTGGGCCAGAGCGGACATCGAAAAGTCCTCGGCCCGCTTCAGCCCGGCCGCCATGAAGTGAGCGGCCTGCCCTGGGTCATCCAAGATCGACCGCAACGCATCAGCCAGCGCGGCAGGGTCATCGGGCTTAGCCAGCACTACGTCCTTGCCGAGTCGGGCGACGGTGCGGTAGCCATCGATGTCGCTCGCAACGACCGGCACACCAGCAGCCATTCCTTCAATGAGCACGATGCCGAATGATTCGCCCCGTAACGACGGCGCGCAGTACACGGTGGCTGCTTTCATGCGGGCGAACTTCTCGGTCTCGGACAGGAAACCCAGCCATTGCAGGCGCGGGTCACCGGCGTACCTCACCTTGAGAGCGGCCGTGTCGGGCCCTTCCCCCGCTATCCAACAGCGCACGTTCGGGCCGAGAAACGTCATGGCTTCGAGCAGCACGCCAAGGCCTTTTCGCTCCTCATGGCGGCCGACAAACAGGATGGTGGGGCCCTCGGCCCGGTGCGGTTTGACGGCGCGGATACGTTCCAACTCGACGCCGTTCCACAACAATTCGTACTCGCCACCGAGATAGCGAGTCGCCAGTTCCTTGGCGTCCTCGGACACCGCGCAGCGGTAGTCGATGCGTTCGGCCGTCCATCGCACCTGGCGGTTCAGAAGCCGGTACGTGGAGCTGTCTCCGGCCGCGTGGAAGGTGCCGACGATGGGCGCCGGGTGCACAAATAGGCTGGTGAGCGTCGGGCCGGGGGCGAGCGGCTCGTGGAGATGCAGGATGTCAAAATCCTCATCGCGCAGTGCACGCAACGTTCGCAGCGCCGCAGCCGGATCGGGCGCGAGGGGTGCCACCGAGCCGTTTGCGGCCGTCGGGATCGAGTTCCCCATGGGCGTCACGAAGAGTTCCGGGGGCGGGCCATCGCACGGCGCAAGCACCCGCGCTTCATGGCCTCGGCGGCGAAGTTCGCGCGCCAAACCGAGCACTTGCGCTTGCACGCCACCGGGGATGGTGAGGCTGTAGGGGCAGACGAGGCCGATACGGATATGCCGACCGTAGCGGGCGGCCGGTACGGTTCTCCACCTAATGGCCACCTTCACCCACGCGCTCGGCACCAGCGAGCTTGTCCGACGTCCCCTCTCCAACGCCGATCTCTTGCTGGCGTGGGACGCAGCCGATCAGCTTTTGCTGGAATGCCTCGCCGAGCAGGCGCCCAACGTCGCCAAGGTTCTGGTGGTCAATGACAGTTTCGGCGCGCTGGCTGTTGCCCTGAGCAATACCGACGTCACGTCATGGTCCGACAGTCGCACCGCGCACCTCGCGACCGAAACCAACCTTGCGGCCAACGGCGGACGCACCGTGCGGATGCTGCGCAGCACCGAGCAGCCCGATGCCCATTACGACGCCGTGCTTTGGCGGATTCCCCGCTCGATGGATCTGCTGCGCTGGCAGGCCCACGCTCTCCATGCGGTGCTGACGCCCGGCACCAAGATCTGGGCCGGCGGCATGGATAAGCACCTACCCGACCGCACGCTTGATGTGCTGCGCCAGATGGGCGAAACGCAGGTGCTGCCCGGCAAGAAGAAGGCCCACGTGTTCGCCGGGATCACCGTTGCCGGCCCGGCGCCTGCGGTGACGCCGGCGCCCGGTTTCACCGCCAATGACTTCGCGCTGGAGTTCGTCTCCAGCCCGAACGTCTTCGGCAACAGCCGCATCGACTCCGGTACCCGCCTGCTGGCCGAGCGTTTCGACAAGATGCCCGACGCCAACCGCATTGCCGATCTCGGCTGCGGCACCGGC
>JANNZM010000085.1:0-39910 GCA_031410595.1 Actinomycetes bacterium
CAGGTTCTGGGGCAGGAAGCTGGTCTGCACATTGCCGAACGCAAGGCCAGCGGCGCGGAACTTTTCGATCATCGCCCGATGTTGCGGCTGTGCGAACCAGCGCACCACCGACGCGGCGATGGTGCCACCCACCCCTTCCACGGTCGCGAGATCGGCTTCGCTCGCAGCCATGATGGCGTCGAGGTTGCCGAAGGCTCGGGCCAACGCTTCGGCTGCCGCCGGACCGAGGTGCTTGCAGCCAAATCCGACAAGCAACCGCGGCAGCGGCCGGTCCTTCGACCCTTCGATCGCCGCGAGAAGATTGGTAGCGCTGATCGTGCCGAAGCCTTCGAGCGTTAGCAGCTTCTCGGTCGTGAGTGCATAGATGTCGGCAGCATTTCGAACGAGGTCCGCGTCGGAAAGTGCGTACACCGTCTTTTCGCCGAGCCCTTCGATGTCCATGGCGCCGCGCGATCCGAAGTGGATGATGCGGGCGTCGCGTTGGAAGGGACAGTCGACCTCGATGCACATGATGTTCGCCTCGCCCTCTGGTCGCACCAGTGTGCTCTTCAGCGGACAGGAGCAGACCGTCGGGAACTCCCACGCCGCCAGACCTTCGGGCCGTAACGACAACACGGGTCCGACCACCTCGGGGATCACGTCGCCCGCCTTGCGCACCACCACGGTGTCGCCCGGACGCACATCTTTCAGGGCCACCTGATCTTGATTGTGCAGGGTGGCCATGCCGACGGTGGACCCACCGACGAAAACCGGTTCAAGCACTGCGAACGGCGTGGCCCGACCGGTGCGGCCGATCGACACCTGAATGTCCTTCAAAAGTGTGGTGCGTTCCTCAGGTGGGAACTTGAACGCTATCGCCCATCGCGGCGCCTTCGACGTAACCCCGAGCAACTCTCGTTGCGTGAGGTCATCAAGCTTCACCACAGCGCCGTCAATCTCGTAGCGCAGGTCGTGGCGATGTTGAAGCCACTGATCGGTGAACGCGTACACCTCATCGAGCGAATGCAACGCTCGAATTTCGGGATTGACCGGAAAGCCGAGTGACGCCAGCCAAGCGAGTGACGCCGTGTGGCTGGTGAACTCAGGCCCGCCGATCACTTCGCCCAGTTGGTAGCACCACATCGACAGCTCACGGCTGGCCGTGATGCGTGGGTCTTTTTGGCGCAGACTGCCTGCAGCCGAGTTACGGGGGTTCACGAATCGCTTCACGCCGAGCGCGGCCTGACGCTCGTTCAACGCCTCGAACGCGGCGATGGGCATGTACACCTCGCCGCGAACTTCGACCACAGCGGGCGAACCGGGGGGAAGCTTTTTGGGGACAGCGGCGATGGTCATGATGTTGGCGGTGACGTCTTCGCCGACGCGCCCGTCGCCACGTGTCGCGGCCTGGATGAGTTTGCCCTCTTCGTAGCGAAGGCTCATGGCCAGGCCGTCGATTTTTAGCTCGCAAACGTAGGTGGCAGGGGCACCAGCAAGGCCTCGGTTAACGCGCTCGCCCCAACCACGTAGCTCGGCGAGATCCATGGCGTTGTCGAGGCTCATCATCGGCATCGCGTGCACCACCGGTGCGAAGGTCGCACCGGCGAAGCCCGCTACCGCCTTCGTGGGAGAGTCGGGCGTGGCCAGGTCGGGGTTGACGTCCTCAAGCGCGGCTAACTCGCGTACCAGCGCGTCGTACTCGGCGTCCGAAACCTCCGGGTCGTCCTGCAGGTAGTAACGCTCGTTGTGGCGCAGGATCTCGCCCCGCAGGAACGTCACGCGAGCAGCAGCACTTTTCCGAATAGCCATGATGGCTCCGAGGTTACGCCCTGACGATCAGGCGGGTGGCCGCTGCCTGTTCGGCTACGTGAGCGGCCACGGCGTTGGTGAGCGCGAACACGTGAGCGGCCTGGTCGGGTGTGTGGGTCGCCAGTCCGCAGGCCGGGGTGATGATGGATTGCCGACGCAATTGACCCGGGTCGCAACCGCCGACGATGAGCCCGGACCACAGTGAGGACAACTCGTGCCAGTAGCGGTCGGCGTGCAGCGCAAGCGGCCGATCCGTGGGCACGACTCCCCAAGCCACGATGCCACCCCCGTCAAGGAACGGAGCGAGGTAACCGCTGAGCCGCGCCACAGTGGCCGCGGCTGGCACCGAAACGATGGCCGGGCCTGAGGCCAGGAGGGCAGCCAGGTCGGCGTCGGCGCAACAGTGCAGCCCCATCAATGCGTCGTCTTCGAGCACGGCCATTGCGCCCGACACCAGGTCGATGGCTTCGTCGGGAGAGATCGGAAAGCCGGGGGTGAGTACCGCGCCGGCGCTCGGCTCATCGATAAACACCACCTGGGTACAACCGGGGAGATCCCGGGCGACCTGGGCGTGGATGGCTCTCGCTGTTGCCCGCACGACGCGCAATGCCACGTGGAAGGCGTCAGAGACCGGGACACCAAAGTGGAGGAGCGCCATGCCAATGGTGAGCGGACCGGTAAGCTGCCACTTCACTGTACCGCGATGACCGCGGGCGACACGAAGGAACGTTCGCAGGCTGACGAATGCCTGGTCGCTGAGGTCAATCCGAAGCTCGCCCAACGCATCGAACCTGGCGACGTCGATCTGCAGAAGATCGCCGACGAGTTCCACGCCGGGCAACCCAAGGAGTACCTGGGCGATCATGCCCTCGGCCGGATGGCGGTGTACCAACTGCGGCACGAACGGCATGGTCGGGCACGATGACAGGCTGAACTCGGACGCGATGTCGGCGGACAGATGCGACACGCTGCCGATACCCGTGACGGCGCCAGGAAGAAGCGCGCTGGACAACAACTTCTGCATCTCAGCCGACCTCCTCTGATTCGCCACCCGACTTGGTCCCTCGCTCGTTTACCTTAAACGCTTGGTTGGTCATCGACCCAACCGAAAGTAAACCGGCGGTCTTGGCGAGTGCACCCCGGCAGCGATAAACCTTGCGCCGTGTCCCGCGCTGCCGCTCTCGATCATCGACCCCGGTCGACCGCGTCATTGGTGACGTGGGCCTTCCGGGTGGTGTGGACCAGCCTGCCCTTCGCCGCCGCACCCGCGCTCGCCCGCCTGTTCAGCAGTACCAGTCGTCCGGTGCAGCTCGTTGGTTCCACGGGCCTGTGGTTGGGATGGATCGTGGTGCTCACCGCGTCGCTGGTTCCCACCACGGTCTCGCTCACCGTTGTGCGCCTCGTGTCACCGGCGGCGGTGGTAGCCGCCTTCGTGTCAGCCACTCGGCACGCCAGCACGGTGGCCATCATTGGCGCAGTTGCGGCCACCATCGTGGCGGGCAGCCTGGCCTACTCGGCCGAGTTCGGTGGCCTGTTCGTGCAGGGATCGGCGTACGGTGACGAAACCCGGTTTCCGCTGCGTCCGCCCGGCCCGCTCGTTGTCGGTCCGTTGCCCCTCGCATGGGCACTCGTGGCCACGGCCATGGTCAGCGGGCCGTTGCTTATGGCCGCCCGTTCCTATGTTCTCGGCGCAGTTATCTCGGCCCTCGGCGTGACATTGGCGTGGCTCTTCGGTCGCCGCTGCCACCGATTGGCTCGTCGGTTTCTGGTGCTGGTTCCCGCCGGCGTCGTGGTACACGATCACCTGGTGCTGTCGGACACTTCGATGTTCCGCAAAAGCGATCTCGCCAGCGTCGGTCTGGCCCTCGACAAGACCGAGGCCGCTGATCTCACCGGCAAAGCGCTCGGCAACGCTGTGGAAATCGTGCTGAAGGATTTTGACACGGTGGTGCTGGCGGGCACGCCCAAGAAGCCCGGCGGCACCGCGCTACACGTGCTGTCGGTGTTGGTGAGCCCGAGTCGACCCGGTCGGGTGCTCACCGAAGCCGCCCGCCGCGGCCACGTCGTTCGCTAACGACATCACCCGTCGGATTGCGGGGGAAGCCGACTGACCCGGAGCACGTACGTTGACGTCGCCATCGGAAACTGCCAGTCTCGAACCATGAGCTACCGGAACATCACCCTGTCGATTGATGCAAACGCGGCGACGATCACGTTGAATCGGCCCGAGCGCCGTAACGCGCTGGCGCTCGACGTCATGCTCGAACTCACCGACGCGTTTCGAGCCGCAGCTGACAGCGACGCGTTGGGCATCGTCTTGGCCGCGAGCGGACCCGTCTTCTCGGCGGGTCACGACTTTCGAGACATGGCCGGCGGCGACTTTCTCACCATCCGCAACTTGTTCAGGGTGTGTACCGAGATGATGGACACCATCCAGGCCGTCCCTCAACCGGTGATCGCTCGGGTGCACGGTCTGGCCACCGCCGCCGGGTGCCAACTCGTCGCAACGTGCGATCTGGCCGTCGCCAGTGATGACGCGGGCTTTGCCATCCCTGGGGGCAAGGGCGGCCTGTTCTGCCACACGCCGCTCGTTGCCGTCGCCCGAAACGTCGGCCGAAAGCGTGCCCTCGAACTCGCCATGACCGGCGATACGATCGATGCCAAAACCGCAGCCGATTGGGGCCTCGTGAACCGCGTGGTGCCTGGCGACGAACTCGATGCGGCTGTCGCCGATCTTTTGCGCCGGGTTACACGCGGCTCGGCCCAGTCGAAGGGAATGGGCAAGCAGACGTACTACGCGCAGATCGATCTTCCGCAGAGCCAGGCCTACGGTCATGCGATCGAGGTGATGTCAGCGTCGGCAACAACGCGCGACGCACAGGAGGGAATCACGTCGTTCCTCGAGAAGCGCCACGCCGTCTTTACGAGCCGCCCCCGATGAGGGCACCAGCGTTGTGTCACGCCGTTCGTTGACGCCAGCCTCGTCGTATGCTGGGGCACAACGCCCGAAAGGAACCCGCCGTGGACCCTCGACCGCCCCTACCGCCCTTTACCGAGGAGACCGCGCGCAAGAAAGTCCAAGCGGCTGAGGATGCGTGGAACTCGAAAGACCCGGTACGTGTTTCGCTCGCGTACTCACTTGATTCGGTTTGGCGGAACCGCAGCCAATTCCTCCAAGGCCGCGACGAAATCGTGTCGTTTCTTACCGCCAAGTGGGAGCGCGAGCAGGAGTACGTGCTGCGCAAGGAACTCTGGGCCTACACCGGCGATCGCATCGCCGTAAGGTTCCGCTACGAATGGCACGACGACTCTGGCCAGTGGTGGCGCTCGTACGGCAACGAGAACTGGGAGTTTGACGAACTCGGCTACATGAGCCGCCGCGAAGCCAGCATCAACGACGTCGCCATCACCGAGACCGACCGCACCATGTTCGCCCCCCGCCAACCCGGCGAAGCCCCCCTCTTCTAAATCGCAATGCCTCGCCCGAACTTGCGGCAGTTACTGTCCTCAGCGAGCACTAACTGCCGCAAGTTCGCCCGGGCTGCCCGCCGCCCTTTCAACTTGCGGCGGTAGCTGTCATGCGACAGCAGTAACTGCCGCATGTTCGGGCAGGGCGCGGTAAATCTGCAAGAGGTCGGCGACGACGTCTTGAAGGTGAAAATCGATATCGACCTCGCCAACGCGCTCGGAGTGCCAGCCAACAAGGTGGTACTGCCGGTCTCTCCAGCGGTCGTAGTTGTTCTGGCGTCGGCCGCTGTGCCACGCCGAATGATCGACTTCGATGAGTAACCGCCGCGATGGTTCGGCAAGATCAGGGTGCACTAACGAACCGTCCGGCAGCCGAAGGGGCATCTGGCGGACGAGCGGCGGGAACCCGCCTTCTTCCAGCGCTCGAGCGAGCCGGAGCTCATAGTCAGAGTGGACGGGACGCTGATCGGCTGGCCGCCGGTCGAGCAGGTCCACGAATGTTCCTGAACCCTTTCGCCCTCGCTTGGCCAGTCGCCGAGCGATGCGATGAAGATCGGCAACGGTGAACATCCGCTGATCAAGACACTGCTCGATGACCGATTCCAGTTCGTCTGGTCGCACCAGCGATGCAAGGTCGAAGACAGTTCGAAGGGGTGTCGTGAGCGAAATTCCGTCATCTCGAAGGAGGATGTCGCTGTCCAGCAGGTCGACGCTCGAGTGGAACACGACCCCAGCGCGTCGACCAGGGTGACCATGCGGCACCATGACGTGGGTCGCTTGGAATCGTGTCAGTTTGCGAAACCCCCACAGCTGGCCCGCAGTCGCATGCGAAATCACGCACGGCGACCCGCTCACCAGCGTGACGAGACGCTGTTCTCGGGTCGGCCCGGACGCCGCGTCGACATAGACCCCTTTGCGTGCGACCAAGAGTTGACCCCTATCCAGAAGTCCCCTGATCTCGTTCGGCGAGAAACCCTAAATGCTCGAGCCACTGTCGTGTCACCACCCCGTGGCGCAACGACATCCACGCAGCCAAATCGTGCCAAGCCGCCATCATCCCTCCAAAGACATCACTGAAGTTGAGGGGAAGTCCGCTCAGCGTATCAAGCCCGGTCGGCCCTGCGAACTTGCGGCATTTGCTGTCGTCCGCAAGCAGTAACTGCCGCAAGTTGGGTCGGGGGTCGGGGGTCGGGGGTCGGGGGTCGGGGGTCGGGGGCTCAGAGGGCGATGCCGCCGCCGAGGACGTGGCGGTCGGTAGCGTCGTAGATGACCACGCTTTGGCCGGGCGCGATGCGACGTTGGGGTTCGTCCCACGTGATGGTTCCGGCCTGATCAAGGTGACCGGACCGGGTCGCCCCGTGCGCGCTCCACTGCACTCGCACCGGGCCCCTGACCGGCTGGTCGGACCACACGAGTTGGGTGAGCGCGACCGATGGACGCCGCAGATCAACTGCCGATCCGACCGTGACCACGCCGCGGGCGGCGTCGATATCGACGGCGTAAAGGGGGTCTCCCCCGCCAACCATGCCGAGGCCCTTTCGTTGGCCGATGGTGACCATTTCGATGGCATCCACCCGCCCAACCGGCGCGCCCGACGTATCGACCACTTGCGCCGCACGGAGCGGAATGCGATCGCCAAGAAACGTTGACCGCCCACCAACGCTGGTGATGAAACACACGTCTTGACTGTCGGGCTTTGACGCCGTTCGCAAACCGAGGCGGGCCGCATCAGCGCGTACGGCATCCTTGGTGCGATCACCCACCGGGAACAGGGTGCGAGAAAGCTGACGCTGGTTGAGCATGTGCACCACGTAGCTCTGATCCTTGGCAACATCATGCCCGCGAGCGATACGCAGTGCACCGTTCGAGTCGGTCTCGACACGAGCATGGTGGCCGGTGGCTACAGCATCGAACCCGAGCACCTCGGCCCGCTCCAGGAGGCGGTCGAACTTAAGGTGGCGATTGCACTCGATGCACGGGTTGGGCGTAAGACCGTTGGTGTGCGCGTCAACGTACGGCTGCACGACGTGCGCGTTGAAGTCTTCGGTGAAGTTGAACACAAGATGGTCGATGCCGATCTGCTGCGCCACGCGCCGGGCATCATCGACATCGCTGACCGAACAGCACCCCGTGTCGCTCTCGCCGCCCCACAACTTCAATGTGACGCCGACAACTTCGTGGCCCTGCTCCACCAGCAGCGCGGCTGCGACCGAGGAATCAACGCCTCCGGACATGCCTATGAGTACCTGCATCACGCCACGCCCCGGCGGAGCTGCGCGACCGCGGGTGGGATGATGGTCAACGCTCGATCGATGTCGTGATCGGTGCTGGCGGTGCCGAGGCTGAGCCGCAGCGCGCCGTTGGCTCGCCCACGCGGGACACCCATGGCCGACAGCACATGGCTTGGGTCCATGGCGCCGGACGCGCAGGCCGACGCCGCGGAGGCACACAGCCCGGCGCGGTCGATCAGATAGAGCAGCGCCTCGTTTTCGATGCCGTCGAAACAGACGTGGGCTGAGCCGGCGATCTTCATCTCACGCGGCACGGTCTCGATGGTGTCGGGGACCGCACCCAGTAGTCCGTCGACCAGGCGGTCACGAAGGGCGCCAACGCGGGCAACGGTGGATGCTCGCTCGGCCACCGTCAACCGCATGGCCTCAGCCATGGCCACGATGCCGGCGACGTTGTGGGTACCGCTGCGAAGGTCGCGCTCTTGACCGCCGCCGAGCAGCATGGGAGCCACCGTGGTGCCCTTGCGGATGACCAGCGCGCCAACACCCTTGGGGCCGCCGAACTTGTGAGCGCTGATGGCGATGAGATGGGCGTGCTTGGCGGCTTCGGCCACATCGACCCACGTCAGCGCTTGGATGGCGTCGGTGTGCACGACAGCCTGCGGCGCCCGCTTCGACACCATGCGGGTAATGCGTCGCATGGGCTGGATGGTGCCGACCTCATTGTTCACCAGCATCACCGACACGATGCGCGTCTCGGGCGTGAGCGCGGCCTCCAACGCTGCCAGGTCAACCACACCAAACTGGTCGACGCCAACGATGGTGCCCTTCAGATGCTCCACCGCGTGCAGCACCGCGTGATGCTCGGTGGACACCGTGACCGCGGTGCCGCCGTGGCGGGTGATGATGCCGTTGATGGCCAGGCTGTCGGCCTCGGTGCCACAACCGGTGAACACGACCTCGCCCGGCTCGCAGCCGAGGCATTCGGCCACCACGTCTCGAGCCTCATCGATAGCCTTGCGCACGTCACGCGACGCCCGGTGTGAGCCGGACGGATTGGCAAAACGAGTGGTGAGAAAGGGCATCATGGCCGCGACCGCCTCAGGCCGCATGGGCGTGGTGGCAGCGTGATCGAGATAGATCAACTCATCGGCAACGGGCATGACCTCACCAGCCTACCTGCCACCCTTCACGGATCGCCCGGCCGTTCTTTCGCCCCACCTACGAAACAGAAGCGTCCGGGGTTGCTGGTTCGTCGACGTGAACACCGGGGGCGGGCCACGTTGGCGCACCGAGAGGAGGCAGACGCAGCCAAAAGGATGCGCCGCCTCCTTGGGTCTGACGTACGCCGACGGTTCCGCCGTGGGACCACGCGATGGCGTTCACGATGGCGAGCCCGAGTCCGGTTCCTCCACTCGCGCGTTGGCGGCTGCCGTCCAGACGGGCGAACCGCTCGAAGATGCGTTTCTCCTCACCCGGCGGCACGCCAGCCCCATGATCGGCGACCACCAGTTCGACCTGCCCGTCGGCTAACGCCACTGACACATCGACCGGCGTACCGGCCGCCGTGTGGGTACGAGCGTTGGTGAGCAAATTGCCCACCACTTGCCGCAACCGCGATTCGTCGCCCGACACCAATGCGTGCGGAATCGTGTCGAGCGTCCAGACGCGGTTGGGGTCGGTGATGCGGGCGTCGTTGACCGCGTCACGCACGATGGTCATGAGTTCGACCAAATGATGTTCGAGCGGACGTCCCTGATCGAGCCTGGCCAAAAGCAACAGATCATCAACAAGCACGCCCATGCGCATAGCTTCACTCTCGATACGACCAAGCGCGGAGTGAGTCTCATCACCACCGGGAATCGCACCGTTGCGGAGCAATTCGCTGTAGCCGCGGATCGACGTCAGCGGCGTACGGAGTTCGTGCGACGCGTCAGCCACGAAACGTCGCAGCTTCTCCTCGGACTTTGTGCGTTCGGCGAAGGCGGCCTCGATGCGACCGAGCATGGTGTTGAGGGCCCCGCCGAGCCGGCCCACTTCGGTGCCGTCATCAGCGGTGTCGACGCGAGCGCTGAGGTCACCGGCGGCAATAGCTCCCGCAGTGTCGGCCATGTGGTTGAGCGGCTTGAGTCCGGTCCTCACGATGAACCAGGTCATGAACCCCATGAGTGCCAGCCCGATGCCGATGGCCAGAACCTCGTTGTGTACGAGACGCGAAGTGGTGACGTCGACATCGCTGATCTCAACCCCCGACACCAGGAATCCCTCACCCAATTTGATTCCTCGGAACTCGATGGTGCTCGGCACAACGAGCACCCTGTACCGCGAAGCCTTCGCCGAGTCGGTCGTGAACGGTCGGTTCTTCGGGGCCTTTATGACGTCAAAGTCGGTTGGCAGGCCTCCACCGGTGTCGGCCTGGGACAAGTTGAGTAGGACCGATGAACCGCCCCCGATGTCATAGAACGACTGGAAGAATCCGGTGGGTCCCTCATTTGAGAGGGGATCGTTCCGACGATCGTTTCGAGTCGGACCGGCCGGACCGCCCGGGCCACGGCTCTGCAACACTCGAGCCGAAATAGCAGCGACCTGAGCATCCTTTTGTCGCAGCAGTGACTGGCGCAGCAGTTGGATCGTGACGAGCGACAGCCCGATCAGGCCAGCTGCCGACATCAACAAGATGCCGAGCACCAGACGTCGACGAATGGACACCGGCTACGCCTGTCGCAGCACGTAACCGACACCGCGGACGGTGTGCAGGATCGGCGGGCCGAGCGGGTCGAGTTTCTTGCGCAGGTACGACACGTACGTCTCCACCACGTTGGCGTCACCGTCGAAGTCGTACTGCCATACGTGATCAAGGATCTGCGCCTTCGACAGGACGCGACCGGCGTTCGCGATGAGGAACCGCAACAGCTTGAACTCGGTAGGCGACAGATTGACGACGTGGCCGTCGCGTCGCACTTCATGGCTGTCATCGTCCAGCACGACATCAGCGAACGACAGCGCTTTGGCCACGTTCTCGTCACCCTGCACCCGCCGCAGCACCGCCCGCACTCGGGCCACCAATTCTTCGAGACTGAAGGGTTTGGTGACGTAGTCGTCGCCGCCCACGGTCAGGCCGCGGACCTTGTCTTCGGTGGCGTCACGAGCGGTGAGGAACAGCACCGGAGCACGCATGCCGTCGCGGCGCAACCGCTGACACAACTCGATGCCGTCCCCGTCGGGCAGCATGACGTCGAGCACGAGCAGATCGGGCGCCTGCTTCACGACGATGTTCTGCGCAGCCAGGCAGGTGTCGGCCGTGGTCACCTCGAACCCGACGTGGCGAAGGGCAATGCTCAGGAGGTCCCGGATGTTGGCCTCGTCATCCACTACCAGAATGTGTGCCTTGTCGGTCATCCTTGGCAGTCTGCCTCATTGAGCTGCCCGTTTGCTGAGAGCATTCTGTGAGCAGACTGTGACTGCTTCGTCGGGTAAGCCCGACCTCAATTGGACGGCGGTTGAAAGTCCAGAATGCAGCGCCGTGCTTCAACGGCTGAGGACGTGAGCGTCAGCAGGTGCTCGATGCCCTTTTCCCTGGCGAGAGCCAACAACAGCGGCCACACCGGTTTGGCTCCCTCCACTGCCGAATCGCCGGGGTTCCAGTAGTCGGTATCGAACAGCACCATGGGGCTCGCGTAGCCGTATGTGGCGTAGTAGTTCTGACAACCGTCCTGAAAGATCTCCTGCACCGTTCCGGCGTTGCCGGGAGCGAAGATCACACCGTGGCTTGCAATGGCGAGCAAACCTTCCTCGCGCAGGCTGTTCTCGAAGTACTTGGCGATATGCGTGGCGAACACATTCGGTGGCTCATGTCCATAGAACCACGTGGGAACGCCGAGACTGGCGCAGGCCCTTTGGTCGGTCGGCATTGTTTCTGCCCGCACCCGCCAGGCAACGCTCAGCCATTTGGCATCAGTCGAAAGTGGCGCCGCCGCGAGTTGATCGATGGCGGCTTCAAATCGCTCGTCGGAGGAAGTAGCGAGCCAGGCACCGAGGTTCGTTGCTTCCATCAGACCCGGACCGCCACCCGTGGCCAACAGGAATCCATCACGGGTGAGGTCACGAGCCAACCGAGCCACGGTCAGATACAAACCACGACCACGTGGCACGTCGTGACCGCCCATCATCGCAACCACGCCTTGCTTGATCGGCGGGGTACAGGTGGCGAGGAAATCGTTCAGTTCGTTGACGATGAAATGGTCATGCAGCCGCCGCGCCAGATGTTCGTCGAGATCAACAGGCATGTACTGCCTTGGCCGAACGGGGCGATGGTCATGGTCGACGGCCACGTAGCTGGCAAAGGTGCGCCAATCGGTGCACTCCCAATATGACTCGGGCCGGGCCGGATCGAACCGGTCGTACAATTCTTCGGGGGTGTACAGGGCGGTACGAAACGGTTGGAACACACGCTTCTTGGCGAGGCCGGCAGTGAGTTCGGCAATCGCTTTCGTGTCCCGCTCGGCTGTCACGACTCCGACCATAGAGCACGGCTCGTGGCAGCATGGGGTGGTCATGGAGCAGCTCTTCTCCCGCCCTCGAACCGAGCTCGCGCCAGGGGCTCATCACCTGCCCGACTGGCTCGATGCCGAGTCGCAGACGAGCCTTGCGGAGGCGTGTGTCGAGTGGGGGAAGCCGCCGGGCGGGCTGCGCCATGTGAAGGTTCGCAACGGTGAGATGTCGGTGCAGACGATGTGTCTTGGTTGGCACTGGCAGCCGTACCGCTATACGCGCATCTGCGAAGACACCGACCAGTCAAGGGTCAAGCCTTTCCCCGCATGGCTTGGTGATCTCGGCCGGCGAGCCGTTGCCGAGGCATACGGACTTGCCGCGTACGACCCTGATGTGGCCTTGATCAACCGGTACTCGCCGAGCGCGAAAATGGGTCTTCACCAGGACAAAGACGAGCGCTCCGTAGCGCCGGTCGTGTCCTTCAGCATCGGTGATCCATGCGTCTTTCGCTTCGGTAACAACGACAACCGGGGCCAGCCCTGGACGGATATCGAACTGCGTTCGGGCGACTTGTTCGTGTTCGGAGGAGAAAGTCGCATGGCCTTCCACGGCGTCACGAAACTGTTGCCCGGCCCGTATGGCGGACGATGGAACGTAACGCTACGCGAGTCGGGCCTGGCAGGATAGGCCGATGTTCGGAAGCCTTCATGTCGGAACCGATGGTCGCTCCCGCTGCTGGTGGTGCGGCGACGACGAGTTGTATCAGCGCTATCACGACACCGAATGGGGCCACGCGCTCCATGGGGAAAACAAGATCTTCGAAAAGATCTCGCTTGAAGGCATGCAAGCCGGACTCTCGTGGATCACCATTCTGCGGAAGCGAGAAAACTTTCGCGCCGCGTTCGCTAACTTCGACATTCCGACGGTGGCCCGCTTCGCGCCGAAGGACATCGAACGGTTAATGGGCGACGCCGGCATCGTGCGCAATCGCGCCAAGATCGAAGCGGCTATCACCAACGCTCAGACGGCCGAGAACATGCTGAACGCGGGCGAGTCCCTCGATGAGTTCGTCTGGTCATTCGCGCCCGCCGACCGCAAGCTACTGCTGAGTCTTACGGACGAGATTCAGGCCGCAACGCCCGAGTCGAAAGCGATGTCGAAGGCATTACTGAAGCGCGGCTTCCGTTTCGTCGGCCCCACCACGATGTACGCGTTCATGCAGTCGAGCGGCATGGTCAACGACCACATCGAAGGCTGCCAGCACCTGCCACCGGCCGCCTAGCGATTGAGGGCCGGCAGGACCGTGACGTGGTCGGCCTTGGGCCAGGTGTCGAAGTACTTTTTGGCATGGCGACCGACGGAGTTCACCGTTGCCCGGTTCCCCACCGCACCCACGCCGGCGCCGATGCCCAGCGGAATCAAGGTGGCGACGCGAACGAGGGTTTCCTTCTCGATCAGACGAGCGGCCACGCGCGTGCCAACCATTTCGTTCACCCGTCCGATCGCTGCGGTGCCCGCCGTCTTTTGACCGAGAGCTTGCTGGCCAAGGTTCTTCTTCATGTCGCCAGCCCTGCGTTCCTTCTTGGTCATCTGACCGCCTGCTCCGCTCAGCACGTTGTAGACCCACTGCTTTCGTGTTTCGAGGTCGGACAAGTCATGCCCGAACGCAATGCCGACGGCCATCACCATGGTGGAGATGCGGGCGAACGCAATGCCGACATCAGCCACACTGGTAGCCATCGAGGCCATGGTGCCCACTGCTGGTGCCGCGGCGACGGCCCCGCTCATCGCTCCCAGACCGGCCATCTCCTTTGCTACTCGCTTGACGACGACGTCGGCGATCTTGGCGTGGGGGGCACCCGGGTTTGCCGCTCGGGCCCGGTTAACGAGCGCCTCGGCGTCGGAGAGACGGTTCTCGACGACGTAGTCAACGGCTTGCAGAGCGACCCTGCCGACCTGCGCCGAGGCCTGGGAAAGTGGATTCATCGGGAACTGTCCTTCCGTATCGAACTGACGATACCGGGAGGGCCAACCGACCACGTGGGTGGCACATTCCCGACAATCGAAACTTGTGCCCATAGTTCATTCGACAATCGAATCGATTGACAACGCTGCCGTCGGAGAGGGATTCTGGCATGGTGACCACCATCAATCGCGCCCGATTGGCTCTGCTGCGCGAACGGGAAAACCGGGCGTTCGTGGCGCTGCATCCGCAGTCGGCCGGCCGCGCCGAGGGTGCCAGCCGCAACTTGCTCGGCGGTGTGCCGATGGCGTGGATGACTCGGTGGCCGGGCTCGTTCCCACTGTTTTTCGCCGAAGCCGATGGCGCCCGCGTCACCGATGTGGACGGCATCGAGTACGTCGACTTCTGCCTTGGCGACACCGGAGCGATGGCCGGTCACGCCCTTCCGGTTGTAGCCGAGGCCCTCTACCGTCAGGCCCAACGCGGCATCACCACCATGATGCCCTCCGATGATGCTCCGTGGGTCGCCAGCGAACTCGCTCGTCGCTTCGGGCTGCCTGTCTGGCAGATGGCGATGACTGCCACCGACGCCAACCGCTTCGTGCTGCGCTTCGCTCGCCGTCTTACCGCACGGCCCAAGGTGCTCATCTTCGACTGGTGCTATCACGGCGCCGTCGACGAAGCGCTGGCCACACTGAACGATGACGGTGATGTCGTGGCGCGACCGGGCAACATCTCGCCCATGTGCGATCCGTCAGCGACGACCCGGGTGGTTCCGTTCAATGATCTCGAGGCGCTGGAAGCCGCGCTTGCCCATGGCGATGTGGCGTGTGTGCTAGCCGAACCAGCACTCACCAACATCGGTATCGTGCTCCCCGACTCCGGCTTCCACCAGGCCATGCGCGCGCTCTGCACGAAGTACGGCGCGCTGCTCGTGATCGACGAAACACACACCATTTGCGCGGGCGAGGGCGGCGCAACCTCGGCGTGGGGTCTGCAGCCCGACTTCATCGTGATCGGCAAGACCATTGGTGGCGGTATGCCTGCAGCCGCGTATGGCATGACCGCCCAGATCGCCTCGATGTTGGCCCCTCTCATTCGTGATTCTTCTATCGACGTGTCTGGCATCGGCGGCACTTTAACGGGCAACGCCCTGGCGACGGCGGCGGTTCGGGCCACCCTGTCATCCACCCTGCGAGCGGACGACTTCGAGCGAATGATTCCACTTGCAACTACCTGGACCGAGGGTGTGCAAGAGACGGTCGACAAGTACGAACTGCCATGGTGTGTGCAGCAGTTGGGTGCCCGAGCCGAATACTGGTTCTGTCCACCGCCGCGATCCGGGAGGGCCGCCGCGTTGGCGGTCGACGACGAGTTGGACGCCCTTCTGCACCTTTACGCCCTCAATCGCGGGGTTCTCCTCACGCCGTTCCACAACATGGCGCTGATGTCGCCTATGCACACCGAGGCAGACGTTGCGGTCCATACCGAGGTGTTCCGCAGGGCCGTGCAAGAGTTACTGAATGTCTGAAGAACTCCTGTTGACCGGCCAGGTCGCTTTGGTGACCGGCGCAGGCAGCGCCAGCGGTATCGGCTTTGCCACCGCGAAGCGACTGGGCCAGCTGGGCGCCTCGATCGTCATGGTGTCCACCACAAACCGAATCCGTGAACGTGCTGCAGAACTGTTGACCGTCGGCGTGCGAGCCACGGGCGCCGTCATCGACCTGACCCTGGCCAATCATGTTGATCAGCTCGTCGCCGAAATCCTCGGCCGCCACCAGCGACTCGACATCGTGGTCAACAACGCCGGAATGACCAGCGTGAGCAAACCGGCTGTCGCCTCGGCTACCGAGGCCATCACGTCCCAGGAGTGGCACGACGGTCTGACGGTGAACCTGACGACCGCGTTCAACGTCACCCGCGCCGCGCTTGGTCCCATGCGCAACAACGGCTACGGGCGCATTGTCAATGTCAGCTCCACCAGCGGCACGGTCCAGGCGTACACCGACGACGCCGCCTATCACGCAGGAAAAGCAGGCATGATCGGACTCACCAAGGCCGTTGCGCTGGAAGCGGCGGGCGCAGGGATCACCTGCAATGCCGTGGCTCCCGGCTGGATCGCAACGGGCAGCAGCGCCGACCAAGAAAGTGCAGCCGGTAAACTCACGCCCGTCGGACGGCCCGGCACACCCGACGAGGTTGCGGCCGCCATCGTCTTCCTTGCGTCCCCCGATGCCTCGTTCATCACCGGACAGTTGATCGTGATCGACGGCGGAAACTCGCTTCCGGAAGATCGCGGGTGGCGGCCGTGAAAAGGGGCAATCATGTCCCCGAGCCCGCAGTCGTCCTCGACGAGATCGATCGAAAGATCATTACCGCACTGCAGACGGACGGCCGCACCAGCTACGCGGACCTCGGACCCCTTGTCGGACTCTCCGCCGCAGCAGCTCGTCAACGGGTACAGCGTCTGATCGAATCCCGCGCCCTTCAGGTGGTGGGCGTCACCGACCCCATGGCGCTCGGCTATCCGTCCATGGCGATGCTCGGCGTTTCGGTCGATGGTGACGTGATAGCGATTGCTGATCGCATCGCCGAAATCGAAGGGGTGATCTACGTGGTGCTGACCTCGGGCCGCTTCGACATCATGGTGGAAGTGCTCAGCGAGGACGCTCCCGGACTGCTCACCATGATCAACGATCGCATCAAGGCCATCTCGGGTGTGCGAAGTGTGGAGAGCCACGTGTACTTCGGCATTCACACCCATCGTTTCGGTTGGGCACCGCGTGCGTAGAGTGGCGGCATGACGCAACGGATCACCCCCTTCCTCTGGTTTGATGGCCGAGCCGAAGAGGCCATGACTTTCTACACGTCGATCTTCCCCAACTCGAAGATCGACAACATCAATCACATTGGTCCCGATGGCAGCATGGCGATGGGCACGTTCACGCTCGACGGGCAGCAGTTCATGGCCCTCGATGGTGGCCCAATGTTCACCTTCTCCCCCGCCATCTCCATGTTCGTGAGCTGCGAGACGCAAGCCCAGGTCGATGATCTGTGGGAGCAGCTCGGCGAGGGCGGCGCGTATGAACAGTGCGCCTGGTTGCGTGACAAGTTCGGTATTTCCTGGCAGATCGTGCCCACCGCGCTCGGGCGGCTGATGGGCGACCCCGACCCGGTCAAGTCCCAACGCGTCATGCAAGCCATGCTGCAGATGACCAAGATCGACATCCAGGGTCTGCAGGACGCCTACGACGGGCCAGCACGCTAAAGAGGCGCGCTCCACGTAGGCTGGCGCCATGTCGTCTGGTCGTCGGTCCGTCCTCATCGCCGCATGTGGCCTGCTGGCCTGGTACGCCATCACGCTCGGCTTCTGGGCCCTGCGACCGCTGTCAGACTCGGTGCCGGCAGGCAAGGACCGTCGCCCGGCGGCAAACGCGCCTGCGGATCAGAAGATCGGTCCGGAGGTCTTGTACTCCGCGAAAGTGTCGTGCAACAACCTCTTCGCATCTGCGGCCGGACCACGTGTGCTGCCCGTTCTCCCCGTGCAGCCTGAGGGCGTCAACAAACTCGGCTATCAGCGCACCCCGTGCACAAGCGTGCACAGCCAGGCCCGCGTCCTGTTCATCTTGAACACCGTCTTCGTCCTCGCTGCGTTCGGCATCGGGGGTTGGCTCGTCACGCGCCACCGCAGAACCACACCGCCGACACCGCCTATCGGAACACTCGCCCCGGCCTAACGGTTATAGCTTTTCGAGGGGGCTCCAAGCCAGCAGGAGCGTTTTGTTGCCAACGTCGCGGAAGCGGACCGTGGCTTCGGCTTTGTCGCCTTCGCCACGAAGCAAGAGGATGACCCCTTCACCGAACTTGACGTGCTTCACGTCATCACCGACCCGCAGGCCCATCTTCTCCGCGCCGGTCGTGGTATCGACGGCGTTCAGTGAGCCACGGATGGCTGCCTCGACCACCCGCTCGCGATGAGCGTTAGCGGCTTGGTCTTCTTCATCGGGGTCGAAGCTGCCGAACGATTTGCGAGGCGCAGACTTCGGTTCGTCCCAACCGTCACGTCGACTACCGCTCTCGCTCCCAAACGAACGTCGCTGACCGGCCCGACCGGAACGCCGCCCGCGAGTGCCCACATTCTCGATGAGTTCGACAGGAATCTCATCGAGGAATCGGGACGGCGGGTTGTACTGCGTGGAACCGAACAGCATGCGACTCCAGGCATGGCTGACGAACAGCCGCTTCATGGCGCGGGTGATGCCGACGTACGCGAGGCGACGTTCCTCCTCCATTTCGTCGGGTTCGGTGAGTGAGCGAATGTGCGGAAAGATCCCTTCCTCGCAACCGGCCAGGAAGACGACCGGGAACTCGAGGCCCTTGGCCGAGTGCAGTGTCATCATGAGCACGCGGCTGTCGTCGGCGCCGTCAATCTGATCGGTATCGGCCACCAGAGCCACCTGTTCAAGGAACTCGGCGATCGTTTCGAACTCACCCGCGTTGCCAACCAGTTCCGACAAGTTCTCCAACCGGCCAGCCGACTCAACGGTGTTCTCGGCTTCCAGTTCGGCGAGGTAACCCGAATTCTCGAGTGCAGTTTGCAGCACGTCACCCGGCCCGCCAACGGCTGTGGCGCTCAGCACATCGACAAGGTTCACGAACCCACGAATACCGCGTTGCGCCGGACCCCGCACACCAGCCTCTTCCGCGTGACGCAGCGCGTCGAGAAAGGTGACCCCGTGAGCGTTCGCCCATGCATCGACGCGTTCAACGGTGGTGTCACCAATGCCACGCTTGGGTGAGTTGAGCACCCGCTTGATCGACACCTCGTCGGCCGGGTTGACGGCCACCTTCAGATAGGCCAGCGCATCTTTGATTTCGCGCCGGTCGTAGAACCGGGTGCCGCCCACGACCTTGTACGGAATACCCGACCGCATGAGCCCTTCTTCCAGCACTCGGCTCTGCGCATTGGTGCGGTAGAAGACCGCGATGTCACCCCATCGAAAGTCACCCGTATCGTGCATCTGATTGATGGTGTGGGAGATCCATCGACTCTCGTCACCCTCGTCGTCGGCATGGTAACGGACGATCTTCTCGCCATGGCCGGCGTCGGTCCACAACGACTTCGGCTTACGGGAGATGTTCTGCTCGATGACCGCGTTGGCGGCGTCGAGGATGGTCTGCGAGGACCGGTAGTTCTGTTCCAGCAAGATGGTGGTGACGTCGGGAAACGCATTTTCGAAGTCGAGAATGTTCGTAAAGTCTGCTCCCCGGAAGCGGTAGATCGACTGGTCACTGTCACCAACAGCGGTCACGGCGTGACTATGAGCACCCAGGAGAAGCACAATCTCGTTCTGGGCTTTGTTGGTGTCTTGGTATTCGTCGACCAGGATGTGTTGGAAGCGTTCCTGGTAGCTCTGCAGCGCTTCGGGATATTCGTGGAAGAGACGAACGGTATTGGTAAGCAGATCATCGAAGTCCATGGCGCTGGCCTTCTGCAGGCGGGCCTGGTACTCGATGTAGATGTCGGCGATCTTGCGCTCGAAAATCGAGGTGACCCGCTCCGCGTATTCGGCAGGGAAGATGAGATCGTTCTTCGCCTTCGAGATCGCCGCGTGCACCCCTCGGGCGGTGAACTTCTTCGCATCGAGACTGAGGTCACGAATGACGTAGCTGGTGAGTCGTTCGGCGTCGGCCTGGTCATAGATGGTGAAGTTGGACGGGTACCCGAGCCGCCCGGCATCACGCCGCAGGATACGCACGCACGCCGAGTGGAACGTCGACACCCACATCTTTTGCGCCACCGGCCCCACCAGGTGCCCGACTCGCTCGCGCATCTCTTGGGCGGCCTTGTTGGTGAACGTGATGGCCAGGATCTGCATGGGGTTCACGTCGTGCTCACGAATGAGGTTTGCGATGCGGTGGGTGAGCACCCGAGTCTTGCCCGACCCGGCCCCGGCCACGATCAGAAGCGGCCCGTCCATATGGACGACAGCATCGAGTTGATCGGGGTTCAAACCATCGTCGGCAGAGAAGGACATCGCCCACCCATCCTACGGCGGGGGTGTCACGAAGTTCGGGGTGGCGGGGGCGGTCCGCCAGAAGGAACGGGCGTCGTCGTAGCCTTTGGTCCGTGATCGACTGTGGCGCCCTGCTGTTTGACCTGGATGGCACCCTTGTCGATTCGACTTCCGTCGTCGAACGGACTTGGACGGCGTGGTCGAGCATGCACGGTTTCGATGCGGCCAAGGTGCTCGCTGCGGCGCACGGCCGCCGGGTGCTCGATACCGTTCGCGACTTCGTGCCGGCCGGCGACCTATTAAGCGAGGTGGCCCGACTGGAAGCCATCGAGCTGTCCGAACTTGATGCCGTCGTCGCGCTTCCGGGAGCACGAGACACCCTTGCCATGCTGACCGACCTCCAGTGGGCCGTGGTCACATCTGGCTCCCGCCGGCTGGCATTCGGGCGGCTTGAGGCATGCCATCTCCCTCGGCCAAGTGTGCTTATCGGCGCCGAAGATGTCGGACGAGGCAAGCCGGACCCCGAGGGCTACATTGCCGCGGCCCTGCGTCTGTCCATCGAACCGTCCGACTGCATTGCCTTTGAGGACGCACCGGCAGGCCTGAAGGCGGCAAGCCGGGCCGGCTGCACGGTCGTAGGCCTCACCACCACCCACCGAGCAGACCAGTTGACGGGCAACCACACCCATGGCTTGGTGCCTTCGCTCGCCTCCATACGGCTCGCCCGAAAAGATCAACGCCTTCACCTCACGTTGCGTGGAAGCAGCATGGCGTAGCGTTTGGTCATGGCTGCTTCCGACGATTTCGACATGACTCAACTGCTCGCCGCGCCCGTGCAGCTCATCGGGCTGATGATGAGCGGCATGGAGGCGACCAAACAAACCCTGACGGCGGCCGTAGAAACGGTGGGCAGCCTGCAGCGGTCAGCTGCGGGCTTGGAAGAACTGATCGAGCGATTGAACGCAATCGTGAACGTCGTCGAAGCCCCCGCCCGCGCGCTGGCCCCCGAGATGGAGAAGTTCGCGACACGCCTGCACGACATCGGAGAAGCGCTCGACGGACCGCTCGAAACAATTCTGCCCGGCGTGCAGCGCGTGGCCACCATGTTCGAACGAGCGCCGCTCGAGCAACTACCTGAGACGCTCACCCAGTTCAACGAGCAGCTCCAGAGAATAGTGGGCGGTATGGGAGATCTCCCTCGTCGTCTGGGCCCGTTGAGCGATCTGCTCGGCGGTGCCGCGTCGATGTTCGGCCTCGGCCGCCCAAGTACACCCGAGCCACCTCCGCCCGCTCCGGCCCGGGCCGTCCCCGCCGCTACGACGGTCGCGCCAAAGAAGACTCCGGCCAAGAAGACTCCTGCCAAGAGAGCCGCGGCGAAGAAGACCTCGCGCTAAACGAGGAGCTTGGAGCGCAGGAACTCGACAACGCGCGTGATCGAACCCTGATCGGCCTGCTCGGTGAGCACGCTGTGGTCCCGCGGCTCACGGCTTTCCAGCTCGACCGCCAAGAACGCGTCCCCCAGTTCGCGGCGCAACGTGTGGAAGCGGGTACCAACAAGCTTGTCGCCGGTGTAGCGCAGCCCGAGAACCTCGCAGCCAGCGGCCGCCCGCGCCTTGACCACGGCGAGATCGGCCGGCGACAGGTTGAGATCGGCTCCTGCCGCCTTTCCCCGTATGGCAAGCGGACTCGATGGCTGACTGAGCACGGGTGCAACGACGTGCGGCTCGACCATCATGGCCAGTGCGAAGCCGCCCGTGAAACACATGCCAACCGCACCGACGCCGGGTCCGCCCAACTCTTCGTGAAGGCTGGCGGCCAGGGCACGCAGCCATACGGCGATGGGCGGCGTCTTGTTCAGCGCCAATGCCGAAAACTCCTTCGACACGCAGACCTTCGCAACAACTCCGGCAGTGGCGACGACCGAGGGTTCAGCGCCCGGTTTACCGAACAACGACGGCATCACCACGGTCATACCCGCCGCGACCACTCGATCAGCGAAGGCGATGACCGAAGGCGTGACGCCAGGGATCTCGGCCATCACGATGACACCCGGACCGGTACCGCGGCGATACGTGGGGTAGGTACGGCCATCGGCCGTGAATGAACCTCTCGTCCACCGGTCGAGCATGTCAGGACCTCCGTAGAAGGGTGAGGGCCTCTTCGGCCAACTGCTCGGCACCAGCGCGGAAGGAGGCAATGACCTCAGGGTCTTCGTTGGCCATCTGTCCGTGCAGATAGCGGGCAAGTACGCCTTCGCTGATGACGGACAGACGCCACGCGCTGAAGGCTTTGTAGTAGTTGATGTTGGAACAATCGCGACCGGTTCGAAGTGAGTAGCGATGCACCATTTCGTCATAGGTGGGGAAGCCGCCGGCACCGGTCGCGTCGCCGATTCGCATACTGGGAGCGCCATCATCTGACCAGTAGACGCCGAGGTAGCCGACGTCGGCCAGCGGGTCGCCGAGCGTGGCGAGCTCCCAGTCGAGTACGGCGTTCAGGCGGCCGACACCGGGATCGATAAGACAGTTCCCGAGCCGGTAGTCGCCGTGCGCGATGCTGACCGACTGCTGTACCGGCACGTTCGCGCTGAGCCGATCACGGACCTCTTCCACTGCTGGGAGTTCTCTGGTTTTCGACATGTCCCATTGGCCGCTCCACCGCTTGATCTGACGCTCGACGTATCCCGTGCGCTTGGCCAGATCGCCAAGACCAACCGCATCGACATCGATGGCGTGCAGGTCGGCGAGCACGTCGATGAGATCGAGACCGAGCCGGTACCGAGCCTCAGGGGCAACGTCGTCGGCCTTCTCAATGGTGTCGAGAACAATGCCGTCTACGAAGTCCATCACGTAGAACGGGGCGTCGTTCACCGAAACATCGGTGCACAGCCCGAGCGCGTGCGGCACGGGCACCGACGTTTTACCGACGGCACTGATGAGTCGATGCTCGCGAGACATGTCGTGGGCCGTTGCGAGCACGTGTCCGAGCGGCGGCCGGCGCAACACGAAGAGTCGACCGGCGGCGTCGGCCACCCGGAATGTGAGGTTGGAGTGCCCCCCGGCAATCACCGAAAACGTGAGGGGCGGAACACATCCATCAACGTGATCGACAAACCACTGCGTGACGCGCTGTTCATCAATCCCTCGCATGCGACGACGGTAGCGCAGATCGGGCTGAGGTCAGCCTGGGCGAGCGGCACCAATGACGTTGCCGTTGAGACCGGAGAAGCTCACGGTGGAACCGGTGAACGGTGCGTGAATGATGGTTCCGTTGCCGACGTAGATACCGACGTGGTGGACGTCTTTGTAGAAGAAGATGAGGTCGCCCGGCTGAATCTGATCGAGCGACACATGCGGCAACCCAGCCCACTGATCCTGCGAAGTGCGAGGGATACTGACGCCAGCTTGTGACCACGCCCAACTCGTGAGACCCGAGCAATCAAACGACACGCCCGGCTTGGCGGTGGCATAGGCGTAGGCCACGCCGATCTGGCTGTATGCCGCCGCAACGGCACGACCAGCTGCGCCGGAAACGGCCGGGGGTGCGGGTGGAGCAGGACGCGGCTTGGGGGCTGGCTTGGTGGTAGCAGGCTTGGCCACCGTTGTTTCGGCTGGGCCCGGTGCCGGGTTCGGCGAGGGGTTCGTCGCGGGATTCGGTGCTGGGTTCGGCGCGGGGTTCGTCGGCTTGCTCGGCTTAGCCGTTACGGGCACGGCTGCCGGCTTGGCTGCACCGCCACCTGTGGGCTTGGCCGTCGGCTGCGCAGCCGGAGTGCGGGCACCGGTAGCAGGAGAGGTTGCGGGTTCGGCTGTGCTCTGACGGAACGCTTCGCTCTGTTTGCGAATTGCCTCGGCCGCCTGAGCTTCAAGGCGCTTGCGTTCGGCTTCCTCCGCGTCCTTTACGGCCTGGGTGAGCGCCGCATCATTCTGCTGCTCCAGCGATTCGAGGTCCGTGCGGGCCTTTTCGACCTGTGCCTGGTCACTTACCAGCGACGTTTTCAGCTCGGCCTGACGCCTCTGCTTGGCCAGCAGACTGACCTTGATGCGATCGGTATCCTGTCGGACGGCCTTCACCTGATCGGTAACGTCGGCGGTGCCGCCAAGCAGGACCGACGAATAGCCGTCGCGCTGCGCGCTGTCGTTGCCGATACCACCGGGGGCCAAGATGGTACCGAGTCCGTTGGACTCGGAGCCCAGCACGTAAGAGTTCACTGCGAACTGGAAGGCCTGGCTACCAAGCTTGGCGATAGTCGCTTCCTGCGCGCCAAGCTGCACTTCGGCAACGCCGACGTCTTTGTCGATGGTTGCCAGTTCTTCGACGGATGCGTTGATTTTTTCGGCGAGAACTTCACTCTGCTCACGCAGCTTGTCCTTCTTGACCCGAATGCGTTCGGCCTTCGCCTTCAGGTCGGAAACGGCGTCCGCGCTGGCAGGAAGCGCCGCACCAAGAATCAGCAGGACCGCGACCACGGCCGCTACGGGGGTACGACGGGACATAACGCCCCTCACGTTAGCAACATTACGAACGTGTTGCATTCCGCGACACATATCTTTACAACTGATTGAGCACCGTTTCCGGGACTATTCCCACTCGATGGTGCCGGGTGGCTTCGAGGTGATGTCATATGCCACCCGATTCACGCCCGCAACCTCGTTAATAATGCGAGTGGACATCTTTTCGAGCACCTCGTAGGGCAGTCGGGCCCAGTCGGCGGTCATGGCGTCATCGGAGGTAACGGCACGAATGATGATTGGGTAGCCATAGGTGCGCTCATCGCCCATGACGCCGACCGCTTTGATATCGGGTAGGACCGCGAAGGCCTGCCAGATCTCCCGTTCGAGGCCGGCCGCTTTAATTTCGGCCCGAACGATAGCGTCGGCTTCCTGCAGGACGGCCACCTTGTCGGGCGTGACTTCACCAATGATGCGCACCCCAAGACCCGGGCCGGGAAACGGTTGGCGCCACACGATCTCGTCGGGCAGACCGAGCTCAGAACCAATGCGTCGTACCTCGTCCTTGAACAAGCTGCGCAGTGGCTCCACCAGTTTCAGCGTCATGTCTTCGGGCAGACCGCCGACGTTGTGGTGACTCTTGATGACACTCGCCTTGCCATCGGTGCCCCCACTTTCGATCACGTCGGGGTAGAGCGTGCCCTGCACGAGGTACTCGGCATCGGTGAGGCCGCCCGTGTTCTCCTCAAAGATGCGGATGAACAACTCGCCGATGGTCTTGCGCTTCGCTTCCGGTTCGGTGATACCAGCCAGTGCTTCGAAGAACCGATCACCCGCGTCGACGTGAATGAGTTCGATGCCCTGGTGTCGACGGAAGGTCTCAAGCACCTGCTCGGTCTCGCCCTTGCGCATGAGCCCGATATCCACGTAGATACAGGTGAGCTGGCTGCCCACGGCCTTATGCACCAGGGCCGCCGCAACGGATGAGTCGACGCCGCCGGAAAGGCCACAGATCACCCGTCCGTTGCCAACCTGGGCCTTCACCGCAGCCATGCCGGTTTCGATAATCGACTCATCGGTCCAGTCGGCCCGGCATTCGGCGAGCTGCAGAAACCGTTCGAGGAACTCCATGCCGTTCTCGGTGTGGCCGACCTCGGCGTGAAACTGGATACCCCAGATGCGCCGGTCGTCGTTTTCGATGATTGCCATCGGCGCGCCCGGTGTACTTGCAGTTGCAACAAATCCGGCCGGCGTCTTGGTTACCGCGTCGAAGTGCGACATCCACACGTCGTACTGGCTCGGAAGCCCGTCGGGAACGAGCGTGGAGGCAACGTCATTGCGGGTCATGGTGGCGCGCCCGTATTCGCCGGCATCGCTGCGGCCGACTTCTCCCCCGAGTTGGTGTGCGATGAGCTGAGCGCCGTAGCAGATGCCAAGGATCGGCACGCCCAGTTCGTAGATGGCGGGGTCAAGCAGCGGCGCGCCATCGACGTGCACGCTCTTTGGACCGCCCGACAGGATGATTGCGGTTGGCTGCTTGTCTTTGACGGAAGCGGCAGTTATCGAATGCGGGACGATCTCGGAGTAGACGTGCAGTTCCCTGACCCGTCGGGCGATCAACTGGGCGTACTGGGCGCCGAAATCAACGACGAGAACGGTGTCACGGAATGGCGTAGGCATGTTCCCCCCAGGTTACCGAGCGAGCCCACCTGGCCGAGATTCCGCCTGCATTCCGCCGTGCATTCTGTCGGTGTCAGTCGGCCGCGTTGGGGTCGGCGGCCGCTTTGGCACAGGCATCGGCATGACCCTCGGACCAGGCGCGAGTCTCGGCCACGGGCGACTTCTGCAGTCCTTTTCGCCACGCGTCGAGATAGGGCCAGGGCCAGATCACGCCACGACGCATCGACCACTCAAGAGATGGACACAGCGGCGAAATTCCGACGTGGGTATGGCATGCCTCTGAATCACCGGTGAGCCCAATGGTTCCGAGCACATCACCAGCGGTGACCGCCTGGCCAACGTTTACGTCGATCCGGTCGAGATGCGACGTGTAGTAGCGCACCCCGTCGAGACCGACGACCGACACCGACTTGCCACCTCGCAGCGCCGGGTTGTCGGTCTTCTTGTCGTAATCATCCACCCGACGCAACTGCTGGACGACACCCGTGGCCATCGCGTGCACCTCTGTGCCGCAATCGGCAAACACATCGGTCGCCGGATATTCACCGTGGGTGCGGGCATAGCTGGCGTTTACGCCGAGCCCAACAGGAAAAGCATGCTCCACCTCGTCCGCTGGTGCCGCAAGGATGCGATCGAGCAGCGCAACCGTGGTCGTGGTAGCTGCGACAGTGGTCGTCGTTGTTGCCGTCGGGGTCGTCGATGTAACCGCCGGGAAAGTAGTTGTTGATGCAACGACCTGTTTCGCAGCGTTCGGAGCGCAGGCGGTGAGCGCCACCAGGACTGCGAACAAGAACGATCTCATCACTTCCCTTTGCGGGCAATGACAAGGACCGAGAGGCCGAAGGGCAGGCGAGTTCGTTGCAACAGCTTTCGTTCTGCGCCAGCTACCGTGCCGAGAAGCCCGCCCAGTCCGCTCTTGTTGTTGTCGAGATCGCTCGACTGTTTGCCCCGTTCGAGCACTGCTTTGGCCGCGGCGAGCGGAACCAGAAAGCTGTACGCACCCGTCGCAACCTCAGGCACCAAACCTGCATGAATGGCGAGCTTCTCAAGATCTTTCAGCGAGAAGCGGCGGGCGCCGTGTACCTCGCGGTCGTGGGCACGGAAAAGGCGACGCACACCCGGTTCCATCAGGCACACCACGCCGCCCGGTTTAACAACGCGCGCCAACTCGGCAACGGCCGCTCCCGGCGACGCAATGGCCGAGTGATAGAGAACCGTCACGCACAGCGCAGCGTCGAACGATTGGTCGGCGAAGGGGAGATGATTCAGGTCGGCCGCCACGCGCCCGGTGGCACGGTCGCCGTAGAGGTCGAGAGCCATCGGTTCGACGTCGCCGGCCACAACCCTGCCGCGCGTCGACATCCACCCGCCAGTGGCCCCCGTGCCGGCGCCAGCATCGAGAAAGAGCCCGTCTGACGGCAGCCTCGGGCCGAGGTGATCAACGAGTAGGGCGCGGGTGGCGCGATACCACCAGTGAGCCTCCTCGACCTCGGCCATACGTCGAAACTCTTCACGCTCCACCCGCCCTACGATCCGGCCAGCACGCGGGTGGCCAGCGCCTTCAACGTGTCGGCGCCCTGGCTCGATTCGGCCTTGGCCGCGAACGCATGCAGGTCGTACAGGGCATAGCGACCGTCTGCGCTGACCGTTATCGGCTCGCCCAGTTGCGAGCGCACGTCGGGTTCCACGTCGGGCACCGAGTTGGTGCCCTTGAGCGCAGCGCGATCCAGCACGAGCGTTCGAAAACCAATGGCTACGACCGACGTAAGCCACTGGCTGGCTGGCTGCTTTTCGAAGGCCAGCGGGTAGTCCGGATGACGACCGCGGGTGAAGCCAAAGCTCCATTTCAGGTCGGGTTGATACACATAGCCCAGCGCCTGGTCGTAGGCACCGGTGCCGCCGCGATCGGGTACCTCGGGGAACGGAACGTGCGGCCAGGTGAACACCGTGCCCTCGACACCAGCCGTGGTTGCCACCGATTGGAAGAACGCCGTTTCGCTCTGCGCCTGCGTGTGTATGGTGCCGTAGGGCGGCACATCGAAGGGGCTGGTCTGGTCGATGTAGCCGATGCCGAGCAGACCGACGGCCAGCACCGGCGCCAGCCACGAGACGACCGGCCGACGCTGCAGCAGGTGTTCGAGCAGCAAACCCACGGCCAGCAAGGCCATGAATCCGATGACGACACTGATGCGATTCCAAGCCCGGATGTAACTCATACCAGCTGCCGAAATGAACACCGCGAAGCCACTGACAGTTCCCGCCAGAATACACGCCAGAGTGAGCAGCCCGAGCCGGTTCAGCACATCGAACGGTTGCCGCAGCCGCTTTCCCATCGCCGCAAGCGCGACACTTCCGAGGAGTGTGGCAAGGCCGGCTGCGCCGATGATGCCGAGCTGCTGTCCGCCTTCCGATGGCACGACCTTGCCCTGTGATCGAGTTGCGATCTTCGATAGCGGCCCGATGCGGTGCTGCTCTCTCGGCATGAAGAGTTGACTGATGCGCAATCCGTACAGTTCGGTCTCACTCGGGCTGCGGGTGGCAACGCCGGCGTTGGCACCGTTCCTGGCGAGATACAGGATTGTCGGCGAGACGTTGAGCGCAAACACGAAACCTGTAACTACCACGATCACCGCGGCGGCCATCAGCGGGGCGGCACGGTTGCCCCGCTGGTTGGTGGTAGCCGAGAGCAGCGCCGCGATCACGACGAGACCGAGCGAGAACATCATGTAATACGCGCCGGTGGATGCCAGCCCTATACATGCGACCAGCACCAGCCACGTTCGTCGGTCGTGCCACGCAATGCGCACCCGTCCGGCGTGGTTGCGTTGTATAAGCGGCGGGCGATCACCAAAGAGTGACGCGGCCAGCAACACTCCGAGCGGCACCAGCTGGTAGCCCGAGAGCAGAATATGCCCCTCACCGCGGGCGAAGTGATACGGCAGGAAAACGAACAGCAGGGCCATCACCAACGCCAACCAGCGGCGCACCCCGAACAGGCGCATCGCGATCATCGTCATGGACGCGACTGCGCACGACGACACCACATAGAACAGGTTGACAGCTCCTCCGGTTGTGCCGCTGACGACGTACAGCACCTTCAGGATCAGCCAGTGGAAGTTGTCGACGCCCTGCGGCAAGTCATGCACCGACTGGCCGAACGGCCATCCGAGGTTTGGCGACGACAGGTAGCTGCCGAATCTCCCGAGCGACCGAACCTCCATCAAGTAGAAAGACGCATCGCCACCGAGCGCAAACGGCTCACTCCAACGCGCTCGCCAGAGCCGCAGGTGGAGCGTGACGGCAATCAACGCAGCCAGTGCGGCAACGGCCGATTCCGCCAAAAGGACCCGGGCACGCGGCGCTTCAGCCGGAAGCAGGGTCACAGACACCCCCGCAGGTTAGTCGCCGCTCCTTCCCCCAAGCCGGACGCCTCGTTGCGGGATCATTGCCCGCTAGGTTTTGATCGATGACTTCCCCGTTTGCTGGTCGAAAGTGCGTGGTGACCGGTGGACTGGGCTTTATCGGGGCGGCGCTCGCGCACTACCTCGTCGGCGTGGGTGCCGATGTCACCGTCATCGATGCGCTCATCCCGCAGCATGGTGGCGACCTTCGTAACCTCGACGGTCTTGACGGCGTGACCCTGGTGCGGGCCGACATCGGCGACGCCGAACTCGTCACCCCGGCCATTGCCGACGCCGAGTTCGTCTTCAACGTGGCCGGACAGGTGAGCCACCTCGAGTCGATGCACGAGCCCCTTCGTGACCTCGACTTGAACGCTCGCAGCCACCTCGCCTTCCTCGAAATCCTCCGCTACAACAACCCGTCCGCAATGGTGGTGCAGACCAGTACGCGCCAGGTGTACGGGCGCCCCAAGTATCTGCCGGTGGATGAAGATCACCCGACCAATCCAGTGGATATCAACGGTGTCGACAAACTGGCCGGTGAGCAGTTTCATCTGCTTTACCACGCAGTCCACGGGCTCCGGACGTGTGCGTTGCGGCTCACCAATGTGTATGGCCCCCGCCAGTGTCTGACCCGCGATGGACTCGGTTTCCTGCCGGTGTTCGTCCGTCGAGCGCTGCGGCACGAACCGATCACGGTGTATGGCGACGGCAAGCAACTGCGCGATTGTCTGCATGTTGACGATGTGGTCTCAGCCATGTGTTTGGCCATGCTCAGCCCCGACGCAGTGGGTCAGATTTTCAACCTCGGTCACCCCCAAGCGCTCGGCCTGCTCGACATCGCCCACCTCACCGTCGCCGCAACGGGTGGGGGCAGCGACGTGTCGCTCATCCCCTGGCCACCCGAGCACGCCCAGATCGACATCGGCAGTTTCCAGGGTGACTTCAGCAAGGCCAAGCGCGTGCTCGGCTGGGAACCCGAAGTCAGCTTCGCCGACGGCATCGCTACCACCATGGACTTCTACCGCGACCACCACTGGTATCTCCCCGACCGCCGCGCCCATACGCGCTAAACGTGTCGGCTGGTGTCTATGCGGGTGGGTTCGGGGTGGACAGGAGGGAACGACACCTATGGGGCAAAGCCCAACCAGCGCGGCCGAATTGCACCCTGAGATCGGCTCTTCGGTAAGTCCTACCCCGAACCCAATCGCAACCTACGCCCACGGCGACCCGCCCGCAAGGGTGACCTCAGCCGGCGCGGGCGAGCGGGGGTGGATGGGTTTGGCGAGAGCCGTCGGTTTTGGTGATGGTGAGGCGTCTCTCGGCGTCGAGTTCAAGTTTCCAACCACCCTCGTGGGCGAGGTGGTGGTGTTTGCTGCACAACGGCAGCATGTTGCCCATGTCGGTTTGGCCATTGCGACGCCAGTACGTGATGTGGTGCATCGTGCAGTGCTCAAACGCGACTGCACAGCCAGGCGCACCGCAGGTGGAATACATAGCTCGCATCGCTGTGCGTTGCTGCACGGTAGCCAATCGTTGTGAACGACCAAGGTCGAGCAGCACACCGTCGGCGCCCAAGACGGCGGGAATGATGTTGGCGAAACAGGCCATGCGCCGAATGGTTTCGACGGGCAGAGTTACGCCGCCTTCAACCTCCACCCGACTGTGCTTGTGTACGCCATCAAGCAGCGTCTGCAGGTCGATCACAACCGTGATGTCTGGTCGACCTGATGATGTGCCCTTGCCCTCAGTCAGATGAAGCAGAGCGAGCGCACGAAGGTGATCCTGCTTGCGCTCGTCGAGTGGACAGGTGTCGGGAATGCGATCGTGGAAGAAGGCCTCGGTGGCGTTATGGAGCCGACCGATCAGGAGCGCTCCGCTTTCCGGGTCGAACTGTCCGTAGAAACACACCATGCCGGTGTCCTTATCGGTCCAGAATCGAAGGAATGCGGCGCGGCGTTGACGCTCAAGCACCTTCACACCGTCATCGTGAGCCAGCTCGCGCGCCCGAGATTGGAGCTTCTTGGCCAGTTGCTCCGGAGTGGAGCGAGCCGCCGTATCGGTGATCCAACGCTCGTCATTCGCAAGCTTTGATCGATCGACCGGATCCATGCGAGAAAGCGTTTGCGCTACGGCGTCGACATGATCGCTACCAATCGCACCCTGAGCGAGCGCGTCAGCGAGCGATGGCATTTGGGAAGTTGTGGCCGCCCGCTTCTGCGCCGCCTGCGCCTGGCGACGGGAGCCGCGGGTGATCTCAACAATGGATTGAGCCGCATCGGGAGACGACGTGGCCGTTGCGAACACATCGAGCCGGGAGATGGCTCGCAGCCGAACGCTCTCGACGAACGAGGAGACACGAACACAGTCGCGGAATACCTGCTCGACGAGGGGCTGGTCGGCCTCATCAATCATGATGCCAGCGGAGATGAGGCGGGAGAACGCCTGCACAAGTTCGACCATCGGTACCGACATCACACCACCTTCCAAACACGCGAAAAGAGCTCTTAACGAAGCTGCACTATTTTCGCCGGGGAAGACGGCACTACGAACTGTAGTTCCCTCCTCTGACGAGCGCAAGCAGTCCGATCAATCTTGACAATCAATCAGCCTGTCGCCCCGCCAGGCAAGGGTTTGGCCTGTGTGACGGCCTAACGTGGGCGGTCGTGGTTCCGGTTCTTGATCTCAGTCGGCGTGGTGCTCGATATCGCGATGCGTTTGTCGCTGCGGTCGATCGGGTGTTGTCCAGCGGAGCAGTGTTACTAGGGCCGGAGATCACTGCGTTCGAGGAGGAGTTCGCAGCCTTCACCGGGTATGCGCACTGTGTCGGCGTGTCCTCCGGTGCGACGGCACTGCAGCTCTCGCTGGTCGCCAAGGGTGTCGGACCGGGCGATGAAGTCATCGTGCCGGCGCACACCGCGGTGCCCACTGCTTCGGCGGTACTCGCCACGGGCGCCATTCCGGTGATGGTCGATGTCGATCGAAACACTGGCGCCCTCGATATTGCGGCCGCACGCGCCGCTGTAACCGATAAGACCAAGATCGTGATTCCGGTCCACCTCTACGGTCGACCGGCGCTGCTTCCGGTCGAGCTTGGCTTGCCCATTCTGGAGGACGCTGCGCAAGCCCACGGGGCGCTACACGCCAACGATCACAGCTTCGCGACCGCCTACAGCTTTTATCCCACCAAGAACTTGGGCGGCATCGGTGATGGCGGTGCGGTGGTCACGAACGACCCCGATCTGGCCGCCCGGCTACGACGCCTGCGTGCGCACGGTATGGCCGCGCAGTACGTGCACGTCGACATCAGCCAGAACTTTCGCATGAGCGAAATCGAGGCCGCATGGCTGCGGTTGCTGTTGCCCGATTTACGCAAGGGGAATGCGAGGCGGCAGGAAGCGATGGCTGCGTACCGCGCCGCCGCGCCGCATCTGCGATTCCACCCCGAACACCCCGATCACGTCTACCACCTCGCCGTCGTGCGAGCTCCCGATCGGGAGGCCTATCGGGCCGGGTTGAGCGAACACGGTGTTGCTACGGGCATCCACTATCCCCTCGCCGTCACGCAACAGCCCGCCTACCAGCACCTTAGGCGGCAGGCCTGCCCCGAAGCTGAAGCGTGGGCGGCCGAGTGCGTCAGCCTGCCCTGCTTTCCGGAGATTACCGACGACGAGATCGCTCAGGTAGCTGCCGCGCTGGCTGCCACGCCCTAGCATCGGTCCGTCATGGATTCCCCCCGCAACCCAAATGTCACCAGCGTCTCGGCCTTCTTTCCCTGTTACAACGACGCCATGTCCATCGGAAAGATGGTGCGTGATGTGCAGGCCGCGCTCAAGACCCGGGTCGACGACTTCGAAGTCATCGTCGTCAACGACGGTTCTGCCGACGACTCACTCGAAGTTCTCAAGCGACTCTCGCTTGAGATTCCCGAGCTGCGTATCGTGCACCACGAAACCAACAAGGGCTACGGCGGCGCGCTTCAATCTGGCTTCGCCTCCTCAACCAAGCAGTGGGTGTTCTATACCGACGGCGACGCCCAATACGACGCTAGCGAGGTGGCCGTGTGCATTGATGCGGTCACGCCGAACACCGACGTGGTGCAAGGGTGGAAAATTGGTCGCGGCGACAGCTGGTACCGCAAGGTGATCGGCCGCTCGTATCACCACACGGTGAAGCGTCTGTTCAGACTGCATGTACGCGACACCGATTGTGATTTCCGTCTGATCGATCGATCAATCCTCGACAAGGTAACGCTCACCTCCACGTCGGGCGTGATCTGCGTGGAGATGATGCACTCGTTCGAAAAGGTTGGTGCCCGCTTCGTGGAAGTGCCGGTGCATCACTATTTCCGTCCTCACGGCAAGAGCCAGTTCTTCAGGCTTCCCGCTATTGCCCGCTCGGCCCGCCAACTTGGCCAGCTGTGGGTGCGGCTCATGCGGAAGCCGAGCTAGATGCGGCGCCTGAGCGTTGCGCTGATGCTGATCGTCGCCATGTTGCTGGCGCCGTCGTTTCGCGTTCATGCGCAAACGGCGACCACCACGACGACCGTTGCCATGACCGACGACGGCCAAGTCGGCCAGACCAAATCGGTCATCCCCAAGCCCAACTCGGGCTCCGCTCCGAAGCAGGCTGGTGACCGAGGTGGCGCCTTGCAGCTCGGACTGTTCGCTGTGCTGGTGTTGGCACTGGCCTTCATAGGTGCGGTCATCATCCGCTCCACCATGCGCAACTCACGCCTCCGAGACGCCGGGCTCCAAAAAGGCAGCGGCCCCCGAAACCCGTAGGTTCCGAGGGCAGCTGTCCGATGAGAAGGAGCGGGGCTCGCAGGACTCGGTGCAAGCTGTTCACGCGTCGATGCTCAATGCCGGCTGATGTTGCAGTCCGGTCGTTTGTGGGAGCTCGCGGGGGACAGTGATCGGGTCAAGCTACCGGCACATCTGCGGCCCGTTGGCCTGCAGACTGACGGTGCGCCGCTCCCCCGTCAACCCGGTGGAGCCTGCAGTCCTGACGGATAGCTCTTTGTCATGTTCAAATGCCTCCTCAGTGCGCCGGAAGATGATGTGACAAGAGCCATGGTGCGCCTCAAAAAAGTCAAAGTCAACTCTTGACTTTGGCTATTTCCGGCGCGATCAATGCATTACTCATGCACGGTTGCAAGAACCAGCAGATCCCGAAGTAGTCGGGCCGTCGCACCCCAGACCGTCTCGTCGTCGAGTTCGAAGAACGTCACCGGAAACGTGATGTTGTCGCGGGTCCAATGCTCCTCGCGGTACGTGTCTTCGCGAAGGAAGTCGACCAACGGAGTCGTGAAAATTCGGTCAACCTCGGATGTTCCTGCGGATAGCACCGGGCGTTGGTCGAGACGGGCGACGATCGGCACGATGAGGCTGTAGCTGGCGAGAGTGGCGAGGTGATCAAGCTCTCCCACCACCGTGACCTGGGAGGGGTCCAAAAGCACTTCCTCGTAGGCCTCACGAAGCGCTGCCTGAACCGGAGTCTCGCGTTCGTCCTGCCTGCCACCCGGGAAACACACCTCACCCTTGTGACTGCGCAGGTGCCAGGCGCGCCGGGTGAGCAGCACTTCGGCACCGCGGTCACCATCGAACAGAGCGATGAGAACGGCCGAGGCGCGAGCACCTTCAAACAGCCCCGCAGGAGGTTGCCCCTCGCCTCGCTGTCGAATGCGAGCAAGCAGTGGATCAAGCGCGATCGATGGAGGTGTCGGATGGCCAGCCCACGGTGCCGGGTGACCCGGCACCCACTGCACCGGGCGGGGTATGAGCTGCTTTCCGCCTTCCCTCCGAGCTACTTGTTGCGGTTCTTCCACACCTTCACCCCGACCGCTGCGTATCGACCCGCCTTGCGGCCGACCTTTTCTGCTTTGGCGCCGCGACTCACCTGCGGGCCATCAACCTTTGGTCGTAATGGTCTTTGAGGGATTCGAATCTGGCGCGGTGGACGGCGAACTCTGATGGGTTTGGGCGCGTAATTGGTCTGCCAAGTTAGCGCCAGCAGGGCCACGCCGGCCAGACCGGTGAGGATGGCGGCGCTCGCGCCCACCCGCGTGAACAGCACCGCCGACACCGCCACGATGGCAATCCCGATGCCGATGTCGAGGCGACGATGCAGCGGTCGTTTGACCAGGTGGACAGCGGCGGCCGCACCATCCGCGGTTGCCGCAAGTAACAGGATCACCAGGGCAACTGCAATGGGCAGCTCAGGGTGCGGAAGCCGGGCTGCGCTGGAAGCAACCAGCACGCCGAGGGCGTATTCGGAGACCTGGTGGATCCAAAAGGCGAGGGGTCCCTGGCGTTGCGGCTTGCTCATCTCACGCGAGGTTACCCGGGAAAAACAAGAACGACCCGGAACGAGTTCCGGGTCGCATCTTGTTGCTAAGTCGCCGCTTGGCCCATCCAGTATGTCGGATGTAGCGACCGAAAGCGTGCATGCAGCACTCCCGAAGGAGTACGTGAGGGCGAGTCTTGGGAGACCGACCCTCAGGTCACTACATCATTCCGCCCATGCCGCCCATGCCACCCATACCGCCGGGCATGCCGCCGCCGCCAGCCGAGGCCTTCTCCGGCTTGTCGGAAACGAGGCATTCGGTGGTGAGCACCATGGCTGCGATGGACGCTGCGTTCTGCAGTGCCGCCCGGGTGACCTTGGCCGGATCGATGATGCCGGCCTTAACCATGTCGACAATCTCTCCGGTTGCGGCGTCCATGCCCATGTTGCCGGTCTGACGCTCGATGGATTCGACGACCACGCCGCCTTCCATGCCAGCGTTCTCAGCGATGAGACGAGCCGGAGTATCGAGTGAGGCAAGCACGGTACGGGCACCGGTGGCCTCATCGCCCGAAAGCGAGTCGACAACTGCCTGCACCGCTGACTTCGCACGAAGAAGAGCGGTGCCGCCACCGGCGACGATGCCTTCCTCGATGGCTGCACGGGTGGCCGAGATGGCGTCTTCGATGCGGTGCTTCTTTTCCTTGAGCTCAACTTCGGTGGCCGCGCCGACCTTGATGACAGCAACGCCGCCGGCTAGCTTGGCGAGTCGCTCCTGCAGCTTCTCTTTGTCCCAGTCGGAGTCGGTGTTTTCGATCTCGGCCTTGATCTGGTTGATGCGGCCCTTGACCTCGTCGGCGTCGCCTGAACCTTCGATGATGGTGGTGTTGTCCTTCTCGATAACGACCTTGCGGGCCCGACCGAGCAGGTCAAGCGTGGCGTTCTCAAGCTTGAGGCCAACCTCTTCGGAGATGACCTGACCACCGGTGAGGATGGCCATGTCCTGCAGCATTGCCTTGCGACGATCACCAAAGCCGGGGGCCTTGACACACCGACTTGAAGGTGCCACGGATCTTGTTGACGACGAGGGTGGCGAGGGCCTCACCGTCGACATCTTCGGCGATGATGACGAGTGACTGGCCGCCCTGCATGACCTTTTCGAGCAGCGGAAGCACCGACTGCACCGACGAGATCTTACCGGCGTGGAACAGGATGTACGGGTTCTCGAGAACCGCTTCCTGACGCTCGGGATCGGTCACGAAGTAAGGCGAGATGTAGCCCTTGTCGAACTGCATACCCTCAACGAAGTCGAGCTCGGTACCGAAGGTGTTGGACTCTTCGACGGTAACGACGCCGTCCTTGCCGACCTTGTCGATGGCGTCAGCGATGACGGCACCAATGGCCGGGTCGGCGGCCGAGATGGTGGCGACCTGAGCGATTTCGCTCTTGTCGTCGATCTCTTTCGACTGATCCTTGATGGAGGCAACGACAGCGGCGACAGCCTTCTCGATGCCCTTCTTGAGCGACATGGGGTTGGCGCCGGCGGCGACGTTCTTCATGCCTTCGCGGACCATGGCCTGAGCCAGCACGGTAGCGGTGGTGGTGCCGTCACCTGCCACGTCGTTGGTCTTGGTGGCGACTTCTTTCACCAGCTGGGCACCCATGTTTTCAAATGGGTCCTCAAGCTCAACTTCACGGGCGATGGACACGCCATCGTTGGTGATGGTGGGGGCGCCGAACTTCTTGTCGAGCACCACGTTGCGGCCCTTTGGCCCCAGCGTGACCTTGACGGCATTGGCGAGCTTGTTGACGCCGGCTTCGAGGGCGCGGCGCGCGTCTTCGTCAAACTTCAGGATCTTCGACATGCGGCCTACTTCTCGATGACGCCGAGGACGTCACGGCTAGTGAGGATGAGAACATCCTCGCCGCCAACCGTGATCTCGGTGCCGCCGTACTTCGAATAAACGACGGTGTCGCCGACCTTGACGTCCATGGGGATGACGTTGCCGGTCTGGTCCGAACGGCGACCGGGGCCGACGGCGAGAACGGTGCCCTGCTGGGGCTTTTCTTTGGCGGTGTCGGGGATAACAAGGCCGGAAGCGGTGCGCTCTTCGGCTTCGTTGGCCTTGACGACGATCCGGTCATCGAGGGGCTTGAGATTCATGATTCGGCCTCCATTGGCGTGTCACTGGGGAACTCACGTGAGCGCGAATTAGCACTCTCACTAGGTGACTGCTAACGCTAGCGGGCCGAAAGACCCGTTAGCAACCTCGGCCCGAGAGTGCTAACCGGCTCGCCCCGACAGGCTGTCTACGGACGCTGCTGCACCGCGAGGCGAGTTACGAAACCACGGTGATCGCTGCCCGGAATCGTCATCTCCTTCACGAACAGCACGGCAATCTCCTTCGTGATGAGCGCGTGGTCGATCCGGGTGACCGGAGGCACCGAGGAGCCGAGGGGGTAGGAGAACGTCAGGCCCTCGCCGGCCAGTTCGTGGGCATCACGCAAGCCATGGGACAACAGCTGTCGAAACGGCGGATGGAGATAGCTGGCGTTGAGATCGCCAACGAGGACCATCGGCCCCGCACGCTTGTCGACGATCGGAGCGTGACCTTCAACCTGCTTTTCCCACGAATCGAGCATCGGTCCCGAATTTGGTGCCTGCGGATGAAGCTCGACGATCTGCACGGTCTGGTTGCCGACAGCAACGTCGACGGAATGCACCACACGAGCTTGCGCCTGGTCGATGTGCTCGGCGGCAAACGGCAATTTGGAGAAGATTCCGGAGCCGCCAGCAGCGCCCTTCACCGGCACCATGTCGTGGAAGGGATAGCGGTCGAGCAGACCCGCCAGCCGCATCGCTTCGACCCATTCGGGCGTGAGTTCGACCAGCACGATCACGTCGGCGTCAACCCTGGCAAGGGCGGCGGCTCCGGCGGTCGGTCGAGTGTTTTCGAACAGCACATTGGCCGACGCGATGGTGAGCGTAGGAGCCGTTGCGGCCCACGACGGCCGCGGATCTTGGCGCACTAGCGGAGCCACAAGAGCTACGTGAGCGATGCAGACGAGAGCGGCTGCCGCCGTCAGCGCCCATGCTCGGCGCACTGCCGCGGTAATCAGCACCGGCCACGCCACAAGAAGTGCGATAGGGGCGAAGGCCTGACCCGCCACCGTCGCAAACGGCCGAGTGATGCCGATCTGGGACGACAACAAAATCCACCCACACGCGGCAACGATCAGCCACCCCACTGTCTGCACTGCGTTCCGCCATGTCATCCCCACAGCCTGACAGCAAAGGAGTCCACAGGTTGTGCACGTCGGCAACGTCTCAGTAGCCGCCAATTTACATTACATTTCATCCTTAACATTTGTGATTAGTAACTGATACGCTAGAAAGATGGCAACAATCACAATCTCACTGCCCGACAGGTTGGTCGACAACCTCGACAGAATTGCCAGGCATCTAGGTATGTCGCGGTCGGCGCTTGTGGCATCGCGACTCCAAGGCACCATCCGCAAGGACATGGTCGACCTGATCAATTCGTACGTCGATGACCAGACTGACGAAGACCGTGACCTGACTGCTGACGTCGTAGCGATCAGTCGTCGCAGCATCTCGGTAAGCTCATGATCCTCCGCGGCGAGGTCTACTGGTACGACTTCCCGATCAAATCCCGCCCGGTTGTGGTCGTGTCGTGCGACGAGATGAACGAGTCGAGAATTGAATCGTGCATCGTAGCGTCGATCACGTCAACGCCCCAGCGAGCGGACCGTCCAGGGTGGGTGCTGATTGACGATGAGTCCGTTGACGGCGTCATACAGGGATCGGTGAATGCATCCACCCTGAACACGGTGCTCAAGAGTGAACTCCGCGATAAGGCGGTAACGCTCACCCAGGCGCAGATGTTGGCGGTGGACGACGCTATCGTTTTCGCATTGTTCGGAACCGACCCGCGCTGAGTCCGCCGATAGCGACCCTCGTGGGCGAGCGTCGCATGGACGGGGAAAGAGTCGACTCCCGCCCACAGGCCCACGCTTACGCAGATAGTGGCGCCTCAATGAAGGCCACGCCCGAAGACGTGGCGAAGGTCGCTTCGGCGGCGGCGGCGGCGGCGGCGGCGGCGGCGGCGGCGGCGGC
>JANNZM010000086.1:0-6500 GCA_031410595.1 Actinomycetes bacterium
ACGATCGGAGCGTGACATCGACGTGACCGTGGCGAGTGACCGCAGGCAAACCTCTTCGAACGCGTCGGCCCATGTCACGTTGGTGTTCCCCGCCTTGAACAGGGCGTCGCGGGCTTCGTCCATCGCTTTTTGCGGAACGGCGCCGCGTTCGCCGGAGTAGTCGGCGTGCATACGCCAGCGGCCATCATCATCAAAGAACGACATGGCTACATCAACACGTTCGGGTTCGGGCATGATTGGTTCTCCCGGTACTTCGGTGGGGACAACGACTTTCCAGTAGGACCCGAGCTTGGCTCGAAGCTGAGACACGGTCGCGTGCTTCGCGATACCAGCGACCTCAGTGTCGTTTCGTGCCGGCGTATATTTCGCGACGACCGCGACTTGATCGATGGACACTTCACCGTTCGCGAAGGTTTGCAGCGTGACGGGTAACTCGTTGGAGCGTGAGGCGATCTGCACGGTCTGTTTCGCCCGGGCCGGAGCGAGCCCCGTTTTCCAGGCGACCCACTGCTCGATAGTGCGGATACCAGGGACGTCCCACACGCCGGTGTCGACTGCTTCCGCGATGAGTTGTACGAGCTGCGCGTGCGCGGCGTTCAGCACGCCACACACTGCCGCTAGTCGCGTTTCCAAGTCTTCCACCATACCCTTGATCGTACACCAGTTCGTAGACTCGATGTTCGTCAAATCAGTCAAGAAATACCTGCTCAGAGCACATATTCGACCATCCAACGTGCAGAAGTGAGCCCAGCCGAACGGGGCGAGCAAAGGGCATTTGGCCCCGGCCCGCAAAAGTCACAACGAGGCGGACGCCGACAAACACCTGGGCAGGCAGGAAAGTCACGGTGGGGGGTCGCTGACTAGTCCTCGCTGTGAGCTTCGGCGGCGCGGCGTTGGAGCTCGTTGACGACGGAGGCGTCGGCGAGGGTGGTGGTGTCGCCGAGGTTGCGGCCTTCAGCGACGTCACGCAGCAGGCGGCGCATGATCTTGCCAGAGCGAGTCTTGGGAAGCTCTTGGGTGTAGTAGATGGCCTTGGGTTTTGCGATGGCCCCGATCTCTTTAGCGACGTGATCACGCAGCACCGACTCGGGTACTTCCATGCCACCGCGCAATGTTACGTACGCAATGATCGCCTGGCCGGTGGTTGCGTCATTCGCACCCACCACCGCGGCCTCGGCCACTGACGGATGCGATACCAGCGCGGACTCGACTTCCGTCGTGGAGATCCGGTGGCCTGACACGTTCATCACGTCATCGACACGGCCGAGCAGCCAGAGGTAGCCGTCGTCATCGAGTTTGGCCCCGTCGCCGGCGAAGTACCGTCCGGGGAACCGGCTCCAGTACGCGTCGTAGAAACGCTCGGGGTCTTGCCATATGCCGCGCAGCATGCCGGGCCACGGTTGGGTCAGCGTGAGATAGCCGCCGCCACGAGCGACGGGCACGCCAGCATCGTCAACCAACTCTGCACCGATGCCCGGCAACGGGAATGTCGCTGAACCGGGTTTGGTGGTGGTGGCGCCGGGCAGCGGGCTGATCATGATGCCGCCGGTCTCGGTCTGCCACCACGTGTCAACGATCGGGCAGTGGCCACCACCGATGTGCTCCTGGTACCACATCCACGCCTCTGGGTTGATGGGCTCGCCGACCGAGCCGAGCAGACGAAGCGACGACAGATCGTGCTTGGCCGGCTCGTCATTCCCCCATTTCATGAAGGTACGAATGGCAGTGGGCGCGGTGTAGAAGAGCGAAACCTTGTACTTCTCCACGATCGACCACAGACGGTCATTGGCCGGATAGTTCGGCACGCCTTCGTACATCACCTGAGTGGCTCCGTTGGCCAGCGGGCCGTACACGATGTAGCTGTGGCCGGTGATCCAGCCGACATCGGCGGTGCACCAGTACACGTCGGTGTCAGCGTGCAGGTCGAACACGTACTTGTGGGTGAAGGCCACCTGCGTCAGGTAGCCGCCGGTGGTGTGCATGATGCCCTTGGGCTTGCCGGTGGTGCCCGAGGTGTAGAGGAGGAACAACAACTGCTCAGCGTCCATCGGCTCAGCCACGCACTCGGCATCGGCTGCCGCCATGAGATCGTGATACCAGTGGTCACGGCCGGCCTGCATCTCGACCTCATTGCCGCCGCGCTTCACGACAACGACTGCGGTGATCGTCGGCGTGGTTGCCAGCGCCTCGTCGGCCGCGGCCTTCAGCGGAAAGACTTCGCCCCGGCGATAGCCGCCATCGGCCGTGATCAACACTTTCGCGTCAGCGTCGTTGATCCGGTCGGACAGCGACTGCGCACTGAAACCACCGAACACAACACTGTGGGCCGCGCCGATTCTGGCACAGGCCAGCATGGCGACTGCCGCCTCGGGAATCATCGGTAAGTAGATGTTGACGCGATCGCCCCGCTGGACGCCGAGGTCCTTGAGCACATTCGCGAACTTCTGCACTTCGGCCAACAGCTCGGCGTAGGTGATGACGCGGCTGTCGCCGGGTTCACCTTCCCAGTAGATGGCCACCTTGTCGCCCTTGCCCGCCAGCACGTGACGGTCAACGCAGTTGTGACTCACGTTCAGTTGGCCGCCGGTGAACCACTTCGCGTAGGGCAGCTCCCATTCGCAGATGGTGTCCCACGGTTTCGACCAGTCGAGCAGATCGTCGGCCTGGGCGGCCCAGAACGCTTCGTAGTCCTGCGCGCCTTCGTCGTACATAACCGTATCGACGACGAGCGCGTGCTTTTTGAACGCGGCCGACGGTGGAAACGTTCGTTTCTCCCATTGCAGCGCGTCGATAGCGTGATCAGCCTGATCGGCCATGCTTTTCCCCTTGGCTCAGAACGTCACCAAGGTATCGGTCCGGCGAGGGGGAAGGAAAGCGAGTGCCGCCACCCGTTTTTTGGCGTACGCATGATCCTCTTCGAAAACCCCGCTCGCGGATCTTTCTGACTAAAGTCCATGTAAAGCTAAGGACACCTACCCCAGCCTCCCGAACTTGGAGTCCATTTGATGTCAGCACGGCGCATTTTTGCGGCCGAATTCATCGGCACCGCAGTTCTTATGCTGGGCGGACCCGGTAGCGCCGTTCTGGCCGCAAGTGGCATCGGAGGAGCGCTCGGCGTGTCCCTTGCCTTCGGTTTCACGCTCCTGATCCTGACGTACGCCATCGGTCCGGTCTCGGGCTGTCACGTCAATCCGGCCGTCACCATCGCCATGTGGGCCGCCAAGAAGATCGAGTCTGCACTGCTCCTCCCGTACCTGCTTGCGCAGTTCCTCGGCGCAGCATTCGGCGGTGTGTTGATCTACGGCATCGCCAAGGGTCAGAAGGGCTTCTCGTCCAGCCACAACTTCGCCGCGAACGGCTACGCCCGCTTCTCACCCGGGCGATTCGATCTCTCCGCTGCAGTTCTCGTTGAAATCGTGTTCACCGCCCTCATGGTCTTCGTCGTGCTGTCCACCGCCAAGAAAACGTTTCCTCGCGCCGCCAGCGGGCTGGCCGTCGGCATCACGTATGCGCTCATCCACCTCGTTACGATTCCGGTGGACAATACGTCGGTCAACCCCGCACGCAGCTTGGGTGCTGCGATTTTTTCGGGCGCCGACGCGTTAAAGCAGCTCTGGGTCTTCCTCGTCTTCCCCATTGTCGGCGCGTTCGTTGGTCTTCTCGCCTGGCTGGCTGTCGACGACGCGCGCCTTGAGGACACCCGGCTGGAGACACACGTTGCTCAGGCAGCGCGTGACCTCGTGACCTGAGGCGCGGTAGACAGTCATCGTGATGCCTAGCACCACCCGACATCGTCAGGCCGGACATCCGCGCCTGATCGAGTTGGTGCGTATCGCCCAGGCCATTACGCGCGGGCAAGCCGAAATCGTCACGGTTGCCGGTGACCACGCCGTGGTTGTGGCATCCCTCGGGCGAAATGTTCTGCAACCGCGAACGTTCTATGAGAGTGAGCGGCGCCTCCTTCGGGCCGACAGCGCGTACATTCCCGCCGAGCAGTCGTCGAGTTTTGCTGCGTGCTCCGACAGCGGCGAGCTGGTCGCGATTCTTACACTTGTCCCCGAGCCAGCTCCCGACACAGTCGAGGGGCTTCGGTCGGTGGTCCGGCTGATAGCCGACTTCTTCGATCGAGACGGCGAGGCGCCGACCGTTGAGCACGACACAGCGCTGTTGGAAGCCCTACGAGATCCGGTCCTGGTCGTTGATGGTTCATTCGTCATTCGTTACGCAAGCTCCGGCGTTGCGGCGCTGCTCGGTCGCACGCCTAAAGAGCTCCGAGATCGAAGTGCGGGCGACTTTGTGCATGAGGATGATCTGCAACAAGCCATTGATACCTTTGACCGATTAGCGGGTGGACGAGAGGCCTACCGTTCCGTACTGCGCTTGCGGCACGGGTCCGGTGAGTACGTACGAATCGAAATTACGGGCAGCGACCGACTGGCCGACCAGCGTATCCAAGGCATTGTGCTCTCCCTGCGAAGCGGCGACCACGACCTCGAGCTCGAAGACTCCCTTGAGCGAGAGCGAAGCCTGTTGGCCGCCATTCTCGATCAGCTCCACGAAGGTGTGATCGCCACCGACCCGCTCGGGAAACCCACGGTGGTGAACCAGGCGGCAAAGTACCTGCACGGCCTGGCCCGATCCACCAACGCAACTGGGCTGAGCACGCAAGATCTGGCGTTGTTCGATGCCGATCACCGACCCGTTCATCCGAACGACCATCCCATCACGCGAGTGCGAGCGGGCGAGCACATCGCTGCCCAACACTTCACATTGCATGCCGCCGACGGATCCCTTCGACATGTGCTCGTGAGCGGTCGACCGGTGATCAATGCCCAGGGCGAACAGGTTGCCTCGGCGCTGGCTTATCACGATGCAACCGAGGCCCAACTCACCGAGGGCAACCTTCGCGACCGGGCGATGCAGGACCCGCTCACCGGCCTCGCCAATCGCCAACAGCTTCGCGAACGAATGGTGAAACTGGCAACCGGTCCGAACGAGACGCAGCTCGGGGTGTGTTTTATTGACCTGGACGGGTTCAAGCTGGTGAACGACACCTACGGTCACGCCGTCGGTGACGAAGTGTTACGAACGGCGGCTCGTCGTCTTGCCGCCGAGCTGCGGCCGTCGGACCTGCTCGCCCGCTTTGGCGGCGACGAGTTCGTGGCCCTGCTGACCGGCGCCCCCGACACGTTCACCGCCCTCGCCATCGCCGAGCGGCTCCGCCGCACCATCGCTCGACCATTCGTCGTAGATGGCAACATTGTGACCCTCTCGGCTTCGATGGGACTGGCGATGGCTCCTTCGAGAGGTATAGACGAAGATGGTCTCCTGCGCTCGGCTGACGTGGCGCTCTACACCGCCAAGGCCGCCGGAAAGAACCGGGTTGAACTGTTCGATGATCATCTCGCCAGTGCGGCGCAGGATCAGCAGCGCCAGTGGGAATTCCTCAAAGGCATGCTCGACAACGGCGGGCTGTCCTTGCATTTTCAACCTGCATTCGAGATCACAAGCGGACGGATTCTGGGAATCGAGGCGCTCGCTCGCTGCCGTGGCGGCGACGGCAAGCTCATCGGTCCGTCGTCCTATGTGAAGGCGGCCATCTCGTCCGGTCTCGTCTGCGAACTCGATCGACAGGCATTCGTGTTGGCTTGCAAGGCGGCTGTTCTGCTTCGCGACCAGTACCCGGCCCGCATCGTGCCCATCGCCTGCAACTTCGCCAGTCTCAGCGTGGCGCAACCGGGCTTCGCCGAGGAACTGCTCGACGCCATTCAGCGCTTCGGACTGACTACAGACCGCGTATGCGTGGAGATTGCCGAGAGCACCGCGTTTGAGCTGTCGGCGACCGCCAACAGCGCGCTGCGTCGGCTGACCGATCATGGTGTGTGCCTGATCCTTGATGGCTTCGGTACCGGCTATGGCTCGCTCGTACACCTTCGTGAGCTCCCGCTGATCGCCGTGAAACTCGATCGCTCGTTCCTTACCCAACTCGGTGAGGACAGTGCCGAACAGGTCGTGGCCGAAGCCGTCGTGAAGCTCGCACAAACGCTCACCCAGATCGTGGTGGCCGAAGGCATCGAGACCAAGGAACACTTGGAGCAGGCCCAGGCGGTTGGCTTCCGGGTGGCCCAGGGCTACCACTTCACACGTCCGGTGCCGCTGCCCGAGCTGCTCGAGCTTCTCCACTCGTCGCCCTGACGACCCGCTGCGCACATGGTTCGTTGTGGATGCGACTCTCGCCGGCCTACCAATGGAATCTGCTCAGCGGTAGGCCGGCTCATCCCGATTCCGTTAGCGGGCCACCTTCTGCAGGTCGTTGATGGTCTTGCGGGCGGCGTCGATCTGGGCGTTGGTTGATGCCGCGTTGAGGCGCACTCGCTCGGCGTCGGCGATGACGGCGGCGACCGTGCGGTCGGGTTTGCCGTCGCCGTCGAAGTCGAGCGGGGTGGTCAACGGCAGGGCACCATTGGCGATGTTCAGCCATGCCACCAACAGGTCCCGGT
>JANNZM010000087.1:0-33557 GCA_031410595.1 Actinomycetes bacterium
GGTCGAAGGCGAACCGATCCTGCCGTTCTCGCAGCGGCAAGCTGCCGCGTTGATCGAAATGGCCCGTCGAGCGTTACAGAACGTTCCCAGCCCCGCGCGCAGGTCGGTTGAGATGACGGTGTTGATCGATTTTCAGGACTATGTGAACGGTGGCGTCGCCAAGTATGCCGATGGCACGATGCTCGCGCCCGACCGGGTGAAGCGACTCTTGTGTGACGCGAAACTCACCTTCGTCGTTCTGGGTGAGCAGGGCGAACCGCTGTGGATGTCCCGAACAGTCCGGTCGGCCACCCCCGCACAATGGCGTGCCCTGGTCGCTCGTGATCGGCACTGTGCGTTTCCCGGGTGCACCATGAAACCAATCTGGTGCACCGCCCACCACGTCCTCGAGTACGACCGCGATAACGGACCCACCGATATCGACAACATGGCCCTCCTGTGCGGCATCCATCACAAGACCGTGCACAAACCGGGCTGGACCGCGAAAATGGAACCCGGCCAACACCTCATCATCACCAAACCCGACGGCCACGTCTTACGCGACCCACCCCGCACCCTCCAATAGCGGCGCCGGACAACGAAGAACGACCCAAGCAAGCCCAACCGGGCCTGCCTACCGCGCTCTAGATCCGTTTCTTCAGCTCGGCTTCGAACTCGCGGCGGGCGACTTGGAGTTTTTGGAAGGTCAGCAGGCCAAAGCCGACCGTGACGTGCACGACATCCAAGAGCACCTTTGCCGCCTGCGCCAACGGGTCTTCGGGCTGTTCAGCCATGCTGGTGTCCTTTCGTGCCTATTTGCACTCTTACGATGCCGCTCCGCTAGACGGTTTGCAAGCTGCCTCGGATCGGACAGGCCCGCGGGCTAGATTCGTAGGTTGTGAGTGATCCCGCGCCAGGAGCGCCCGCCGTTGTTGCGGTAGTGCTGTCCGTCCAACCGGGGGATCGCTTTTCGGAGGTATTGGCGGCACTTGCCGCTCAGGATTATCCGAACGTCCGTTGCCTCGTCATGGACATCGCGGGTGACCCCGCGCTAGCCGAACGCGTCCGTGAAATCCTCCCCGAGGCCATCGTTCGCCGCGCCAGCAATCCGGCCGCAGGTCTCGGAGCGGCGGCCAACGAAGTGCGTACCCTCGTGGCCGGATCGGGCTTCCTGTGGTTCCTCCACGACGACGTCATTCCCGATCGGGACACGGCCCGGCTGCTCCTGGAAGAGGCGTATCGCTCCAACGTCGGTATCGCCGGGGCGAAGTTGGTGGATGCCGACGAACCGCGCCAGTTGATCAGCGTCGGTTACGGCATCGACAAGTTCGGTGAGACCTGGCAACCCATCCAGCGCGGCGAACTGGACCAGGAGCAGCACGACGCGGTGCAGGATCGCTTTTACCTTTCATCGGACTGCCTGCTGGTCCGCTCCGACCTGTTCGACAGCCTTGGTGGATTCGACGAAACGCTCGGTGCCGAGGCCATGGATCTCGACCTGTGCTGGCGGGCTCACCTATCCGGTGCCCGGGTGCTGGTGGCGCCGGCCGCTCGTGCTCGCCGGCTTACCCGTCCGCAAACCGTGCTCCAACAGGCGGAGGCCGATCGTGTCAATGCGGCTGACCGACTGCGCACGATCTTTGCTGCCTACAGTTTCGGTCACCTGGTGCGAGTGCTTCCCCAGGCGTTGCTGGTCACGCTGATCATGGCTGCCGCCAACCTCGTGGTTGGCCACTGGCGACGGTCAGTAGCGGTGCTGGCTGCCTGGCCCACCACGCTCGCCCACCTCGGTCAGATCCGAGCCAAACGCAAGCGGATTGGCGCGTTGCGCAACGTGCCCGACACCGACCTGCGCCGTCTGCAGCAGCGGGGGAGCGCACGTTTGGGTGCGCTCCTACGCGGAACTGCCGGCGGCGACCACCGTGTGACCGACGCTCTTGCCGACTCGGGGCGGTCGTTGCTCGCCGACGTGCGTGCGGCGCGACGGTGGCCGACGCTGCTCACGGGGTTGGGGTTGCTGGCCGTATTCATTCTCGGTTCGCGCTCCATCGTGTTCGGTCGCATGTCCACCTTCGGTCGGTTCGTCGATTTCCCGGCCAGTGCACGAATACTGGTGCGCAGCTACCTCTCAGATTGGAGGCCGCAGGGCCTCGGCCGCGTCGGCGCCGCGCCAACCGGTATCGGCCTCACCGGGCTACTTGGCGTGGCGTCGTTCGGTCATATGGGCCTGGCTCGAACACTTTCGATTCTGATGCCACTGGCCCTTGGCCCCATCGGCATGTGGCGCTTGTTGCGTAGAGCGACCAGCCTTCGGGGCAGGGTCGTGGCGGTGCTCGTCTACAGCCTTGTACCGCTCGCAACGAACGCCATCGCCACCGGTCGCTCGGCGGGTGTGCTGGCCTTTGGTGCCTTCCCATACCTGGTGCACTGGCTCTTCCGGGCGGCCCGGGAGGAACCGTTCCTCGGTCCCGAATCCGACGTCGTCAGCCCTCTTGCGTTAGGACTGCGCATCGCGTTGGTCGCGGCGACGGTAGTGGCGTTTGCCCCCATAGCGCTGCTGCCGCTCGGCGTCGTCGTCATCGTCTGCACCCTGTCGTACGGCCGCGACATGATGCGGGCTCGTCGTGTGTTCGCCGCCGGTGTCGTTGGGCTGCTTGGCGCCATCGTGCTGCAGTTGCCTTGGGCCGCCAGTCGCAATGGTATGTGGGCCTCCATTCGCAGCCTTCCCGAGCCGGCGCGCGTCGCGGCGCGTTTCACCAACCTGTTGCGTTTTCAGACGGGAGCGACATCGCAGGGCTGGCTCGGATGGCTCGTGCTGGCTGGCCCCGCGGTCGCGGTACTGGTGGGCTACGGCTGGCGTTTTGTGTGGGCGGCCCGCCTCGCCATCATGTCGGTCGCCATCTTTGCCTTGGCCTGGCTCCTCACGGCACGCGGCACGCCGGTTCATTCGACCGATGTGGAGGTGATGCTGGTTCCGGCTCTCGTTGGCGTCGCGGCCGGAACGGGTCTGGCCGTGTCGTCGGTTGAGCTCGACCTGCACGGACATCAACTCAGTTGGCGTCAACCCACCGCGTTCCTGGCTGCCTGCCTGGTCGCACTTGGGCTGTTGCCAGGTCTCGGTTCGCTGGCCAGCGGTCGCTGGCGGGCACCGGCGCAAGACGCATCGGCCACACTGCGCCTCGGCCGGAGCCTCGAGAACAGTGAGAACTCCCGCGTGTTGTGGCTCGGTGACCCGGGGTCGCTGCCTGCGCCCGGCTGGGCCATCGCACCCGGTTTTGGCTACAGCATCACGGCCGGTCTCGATCCGCAGATCGACGACCTGTGGCTGAGTCGCCCCGGTCATGCCGAGCAGGTCGTGGCTGACGCACTCGACGCCGCGGCCAACGCCACCACCCATCGCCTTGGTCAACTGCTCGGGCCGTCGGCCGTGCGCTACATCATCGTGCGCCATCGTCGCATCGACGGCACAGCCGCGAGCACCGCCGAGGGCTTGAGCGACGTGCTGAAGCGTCAACTCGATCTTCGCGAACTCAAGCTTGGCGACGACCAGGTGGAGGTCTACGAAAACGGAGCATGGCTTCCCAGTCGGGCCCAACTGTCCGGCCCCGCGACAGAAGCGAGTCGCCAGGAGGGTACGGCGTCGCTGATCCGTTCCGATCTCTTCGGGTCCACCCCGGTACTCGATGTGGTGTCGGCGGCCAAGGCCACCGGACCGGTTACCGCGGGCGAGGTCTATCTGGCGTCCTCGTCGTCGTCGGCCTGGCAACTCAAGGTTGATGGGGTCACGGCAGCCAACCATCCTGCCTTCGGCTGGGCAAATTCGTTCACGGTGAAGACCGGTGGGGATGCCGTCCTCTCCTACCAAACCGGTGTCAGTCGCATCCTGTGGGTCGCCGCCCAAACGTTGCTGTGGCTCGCTGCGCTTGTGCTGGCTACGGGCCGCAAGCTGCGGTTGCCTCGACGCCGCGTGCTGGCACCGGCCACGCCGGCGATTCCGGCTGCGGTCGCCATTCAACTCGATGATGTTGTGCTGCCCCCGTTGGTTTCCACCACGGAATCGGCAACGCTGCCCGAGCCCGCCTGGTATGAAGACGCTGCGGACTCAGCCGTCGCGGCCTCGCCGTCCTTCGTTGAGGAACCGGTCGCCCCGCTCGTCGATGATGTGGATGACAACACCGAACGTAGCGAAACGCCGCCGTCGGTTCCGGTCGAGCCGGACGCCATCGAAGTGTTGTGGGCGAGCGACCGCGCGTCGCCGGGGGATGACCAGTGAAGTTCGCTCGCCCGATCATGGTCACCGTTCTCGCGGCGTCCGTCGGCGGTCTCGTGTGGGCCGACCGTCATCCTGCGACATCTACCGCGCCCGTGTTAGCCGGTGCGGGCGTGCTGCCGATGGCGGCCATCCCCACTACCGCCCACCTGTCCACGTCGTGGTACTGCCCAGGCGTTCCGGCCGGAACGATGGTCGGGGCGTCGGGCAGTTTCACTATCGCCAACAGCTCCGAGAGCGAGTTCTCCACACGAGTGACGCTGTTTCCTGTCGGCAAGGATCCGGTGGCCTCCACCATCATCGTGCCGGCCCGCGGTCGCAAGGTCATCAACCCGGCCGAAACTGCGCCATCCACCATGGCCGCCGCATTGATCGAAATGTCGGGCGCGGTCGGGGCCGTCGAGCAGACGGCTATCTCGCAGGAAGGGGTGTCGGTGTCGGCGTGTGTGCTTGAGCCCTCGCCCAACTGGTATCTGGCCGACGGCGCGACCCGGTCCGACTCCAGCATGAGTCTCACGCTGTTCAACCCGTCACCCACCGATGCAGTTGTCGACCTCGCCTTTGCCGATGAGGAAAACGCTCGGGTCACCAAGAAGTTCGAAGGCCGCGTCGTGCCGGGCCGCTCACTGGTGGTGCTCGATATCAGCCAGGTCATTCTGCGCAAGGAGCGATTGTCGGTTGCGGCGACGGTGCGAAGTGGTTCGTTGGTCATGGGTCGCTTCCAGGTGTTTCGTGGTGACAACGGCAGCCGTCGCGGCCTGATGGTGGGTGCGGCGGCACCGGCGCTGTCCACCGAGTGGCGGTTCGCGGCCGGTCAAAAGGGCGACGGAGGTCCGGGCACGCTGCCTGCCTCCACCCGCGTGATTGCGCATAATCCGGGCACCAGTGACGCCACCGTGTTTGTCACCTCGTTCCCGGCCACGCCCGACCCGATCACGGCGCCGAGCGCGGAGGGCACGCCGCCCGCGTCCAGTCCGGCTGCGCCCGATCCGATACGTGTCGTGGTCGCAGCCCGACAGTCGGCCACGGTCGACCTCAACGCCGACCAGGTGCCCATCGGGCTGTTCAGCGTGGTCGTCACATCCGACGAGCCGATCGTGGTCGAGCGGGCGCTCGACCGACTGCAGAACAACGTCAACGTCGCCACGCTGCAGATGGGTTCGCCCCTCGCTGCTGGCGAGTGGCACCTTGCGGCAGGCGCCCCCGAGGGTATGCAGGCCACGCTGCAGGTGATGAACGCCACCGGACTTCCGGGCAAGGTCACGATCAAAGCGCTCGGACCCGCTGGTCTGGTCGCCTTGCCGGGTTGGGAGTCGGTCGCGTTGACCGAGGGTGCGCTCATCCGTTTCGATCTGGGTGAGAAGAACGTCTCGGCCGACTCGATCGTGGTGACATCCACCGTCGACGTGGTTGTCGAGCGAGTCATACGCGGCGCCAACGGATGGTCCTCCGCCCTCGGCCTTCCGGTGGCCGGCCCATGAGCCGAGTGCTTCTGGCCCTAGCGCTGATGGCGGTCGCCGTTGGGGTGGCGTGGGTACTGCGTCGACGAACTCAGACCGACGCTCCCACGCAGGTGACCTGGAAGGTTCCAGTGCAGATCGACCGCGCCGACTTCGCGGGAGCGGATCGACCGTGGCTGGTCGCGCTGTTCAGCTCGGCTACCTGCGCCACGTGCCAATCAATGGCCGGCAAGGTCCAGGTGCTCGAGTCGACCGAGGTCGCCATCGACAACATCGAACATGGCGCGCAGGCGGACCTGCACAAGCGTTACAGCATCGACGCCGTGCCGCTCACGGTCGTGGCCGACCACGAGGGCGTGGTGCGAGCCAGCTTCGTCGGCCCCGTCAGCGCCACGGACCTGTGGGCCGCCGTTGCCGAAGTCCGCACCCCCGGCGGTTCTGGCAGTACCCCATGTCGCTGAGCGACACGGCGTACTGCCAGAAGTGTCGACGTCCTAAACCGCGACCGGGCTGGAGAGGCCTTCCTGAATCAGCTTGGCTACTTCGGCACCATCGACGGTCTCACGATCAAGCAGGGCTTGGGCGACCAGGTCGAGGCCGGGGCGGTGCTGGTTGAGCAGCGTGCGAGCTCGGTTCTCCTGCTCACGCAGAATCTTTTCGATCTCGACATCGATCACTCGGGCGGTGTCGTCGGAGAAGTCGCGACCGGCCGTCATGAGGTCTTCGCCCAGGAAGACAGGACCGCCACTGGCCCACGCCATGGGGCCGATCTTGTCGCTCATGCCCCACTCACGCACCATGCGCTTGGCGAAGCTGGTGGCCCGCTCAAGGTCGTTCGATGCGCCGGTGGTGCGGGCGTTGAAGATGATTTCCTCAGCCATGCGACCGCCCATCATCACGCAGATCATGTCCTCGATAAACGCCTTCGAGTAGCTGTGGCGCTCCTCGGGGAGCTGCTGGGTGACTCCGAGTGCCATGCCGGTGGGCAGGATGGTGACCTTGTGAACGGGGTCGGCGTTGGGCAGCACGGTGGCGAGCACGGCGTGGCCGCCTTCGTGATAGGCGGTGACCCGCTTCTCTTCGGCCGACAGGATGAGACTCTCGCGACGGGCGCCCATGAGAACACGGTCACGGGCCGATTCGAAGTCGATGCGTTCGATCTGCTTGGAGCCCCGGCGCACGGCGAACAAGGCCGCTTCGTTCACCAGGTTGGCGAGGTCGGCACCGGACATGCCGGGCGAACCCTTGGCCATCACTTCGAGATCGATATCGGGGCCCATGCGCTTGTCACGGGAATGCACCCGAAGAATGGCGAGGCGCTCGTCGTATTCGGGCAGCGGCACCACAACCGTACGATCGAATCGGCCGGGGCGAAGCAACGCCGGGTCGAGCACGTCAGGGCGGTTGGTGGCCGCCATGATGACGATGCCTTCGGAGGTTTCGAAGCCGTCCATCTCGGCCAGCATCTGGTTGAGGGTCTGCTCACGCTCGTCATGCCCGCCGCCAAGACCAGCGCCACGCTTGCGGCCGATGGAGTCGATTTCATCGATGAAGATGATGGCTTTACCCATCTTGCGGGCCTGCTGGAAGAGGTCACGCACACGCGACGCGCCAACGCCGACGAACATTTCCATAAAGTCCGAGCCGGTGACCGAAAGAAACCCGACACCGGCTTCACCGGCGACCGCACGGGCGAACAGGGTCTTGCCGGTACCGGGAGGGCCGACCAGCAGGATGCCCTTCGGAATACGAGCACCGATTTCCTTGAAACGTTCGGGCGTACGCAGGAAGTCGACGACCTCTTTGATCTCCTGCTTCACGCCGTCGTAGCCAGCAACATCGGCAAACGTGGTGGAAGGCTTGTCGGCGTTATAAGTCTTGGCGCGGCTGCGGCCGATGGACATGACGTTGCCCATTTGGCCCTGAGCGCGCTTTTGCATCCAGACGAGGGCACCGATGACGAGCGCAAAAGGAAGTAGTACCGGCAACAGGTCGAGGAACCAGTTGCGCTGCGGCGACGTGAACGTCAGCTCGGCCTTTGACGCCCGGATCTTGTCGGCGTCGGGAGACAGCACGGTGAGGGGGCCGGCGCTGGTGAACTTTTCACCGTTGTTGAGCTCTCCGGTGATGACACCGGACTCATTGGCGACCTTGACCGACTTTACCGAACCCTGCTCGACCCTGGTCATGAAGTCGGAGTACGGGATAGATGCCGGTTTGGTGGTGAGTCGCGACGAAAACAACAGGGCCGTGATCAACAGGCTGCCGAGCAACCACAGCGCCCACTTGGGAATATTTGGACCCGACCGCAACGGGTTTCGACCTGACTTCTTGTCAGGTGAAAATCCTCCGTTGCCGCTGCCCGAGCCGGGTGGTGGGGGAGGGGGAAGGTTACTCATGACCCTATGTTACGGGGGTAAACCGAACTTTGTGTGGTCGCCTGACGATTGATGGGGGTCCACCACCCTGACGATGAGCGTCGGTAGCGTTTCGGTCCGTGACCCGCCAGTGCTCCCGTCCTACCTGCGCCGAGGCCGGCTCGGCCACTCTGACCTATCAGTATGCGAAGGGGATCGTGTGGGTCGATGAGCTGTCCGCCGAGCGTGACCCCCACGGGTACGACCTCTGCGAACGGCACGCGTCGCGCATTGGCGTCCCCCACGGTTGGCGCATGGAAGACCGCCGCAGCCGCGTCTACATCCCGCAGTTGCACTGGGTCGCTTCCTGAGAGGGTAGGCCGGTACTGTGACCTAGGTGCGTGTTCACCCCGAGGATCATCAATTCCACGTCGGGGTGGCAGTCATTGGATTCCTCTGCGCGTTCAGCGTCGCCATCATCGGAGGCGCGTTGCTGGCGGGCATCACAGGCTACGCATCGCAGGACACGGCTACCTGGCCACTCTGGCTCGTCGCCATCACCCAGATACCGCAATGGCTTGGGTTGTTCGGCGTTTGTTGGTTTGCCAGCCGAACGTGGGGTACCAGCGACCTTCGACGTGACTACGGACTGGCCGTGCGGGCTTCGGACGCGGTCGGTTTTCCGATCGGTATCGTGTTGCAACTGGTGTTCGTGCCGGCGCTTTATAAGGCGCTCGGTCCGCTGTACCGGGCCATCTACAAGGCGCATCACTGGAGCGCGTTCGACATCTCAAAGGTGGAAAATCCGGCGAAACAATTGACCGAGAAGGGTCGCGGCGCCCTTGGCGCCACGCTCTTGGTGCTGGTCGTCGTCGTCGGTGCCCCACTGTTCGAGGAACTGTTTTTCCGGGGTCTGGTACTGCGATCTTTCGCAGCGCGTTACAACGACGGCTTGGCCCTCGCGGGTTCGGCGGTCATGTTTGGCCTTATCCACTTCCAACCACTGCAGTTCCCGGCGCTCGTCATGTTCGGCCTTGTCGTCGGCTACGCCGCCCAGCGGACGGGCCGACTTGGGCTCGGCATGGCGATCCATGCCGGCTTCAACGCCACCGCAGTGGTGAAACTCCTGTTCTTCTCCTGACACCACGACCGTTGTCCCAGATGGCAGCATTGAGACTCATGACCGATTTGCTTGATTCGCTGGAACCGGCCGCGCCCGAAGAGTGGGATCTCGCACCGAACGATCCGCCGCCACCGCCCGAAGAGCCCATCGACGAAGAGGCGTGGCGGTTCTACGAACGACTCATGAGCGTGCTTGTGGTGGGCGGCCTCATGCTGTTCACGTTCGTGCAGATGCATCCGTCGCAGATCTTTGCCAAGACAACGCCCGCCGGTGGCGACATGGGTGCCCACGTGTGGGGGCCTGCGTATCTGCGGGATCACATCTTGCCGCACGGCCGGTTGAGCGGCTGGGCGCCGGACTGGTACGGCGGCTTCCCGATGTACCAGTTCTATATGGTCATCCCCGCGCTGGTGGTCGTCATCGTCAACCTGATCTTGCCCTACGGCATCGCGCTCAAACTGGTGAGCGTGCTGGGCATCGTCACGCTGCCGTTCGTGTGCTGGTTGTTCGGTCGCCTCAATGGTTTGAAGAAGCCGATCCCCGAGGTGTTCGCCGTGGCCGCGGTGTGGTTTTTGTTCGACGACACGTTCCGCATCTACGGCGGCAACATCGCGTCCACCATGGCCGGCGAGTATTCGTTCTCGATAGCGTTGTCGCTCGCCGTTGCATTCTTTGCGGTGTTCTCCTACACGTTGCGCACCGGACGCTTCCGGGTGCTCTCCGCCATACTTGCCGCGCTGGCCGCGCTGAGTCACGGCATCGTGCTGTTCTTTGTTGCCATCGGTGCCGTGATGCTGTGGGCAGTCCACGCGTCGGTCAAGCGGCTGGTCGTGCTGCTGCAGGTCGGTGCGGTGGCGGGCCTGCTGGCGTCGTTCTGGCTCATTCCTTTCCGACTAGGCAGTGCGTACCAGACCGACATGCACTACGAGAAACGGCCGACGGGCAAGACCCCCGACGACCATCGCACCGACTCGTGGTGGGAGATGTTCTTCCCACAATCCACGTTCTGGGATCGCACCATCATGATCCTGGCGGTCATCGGTTTTCTGGATGCATTGCGTCGCCGTACCCGAGCAGGGGCGTTCCTCGGGCTGATGATGACGATCTACGGAACGTGGGCCTATCTGCAGCCGCAAAGCCTGCTGTGGAACGCCCGTCTCCTGCCGTTCATGTATCTCACCCGCTACATGCTGGCCGCCATGGGCGTCGTGGCGCTGGTGCGATTGATCGCCCGGTTCATCTCGCCACTCGAATCGATGGACACCGGTATCACCGCCCGCCGGTTACTTGTTGTTTCCGCCGCCCTTTTGGCCTTCGGCACGTGTGCGCAGCAGACCTTCCACCTCTGGGCAGTGCCCGACTTCAAGTTCGTGAAGGGCGCACAGCGCTACGACGGCGTGGCCAAGAAATGGGTCTACGAATGGCCCGCCTGGACGGGCCCCCGGTTCGTTGGCAACGACAGCGACAAAGGCTTCGTATCCGGTTGGGCCGACTGGAACTACCAGGGGTACGAAAAGAAGCAGGCCTACGGCGAATATCAAGGTCTCATGTCCACCATGGAGGACCTTGGGAAAAGTCCCGAGCACGGCTGTGGTCGGGCGCTGTGGGAGAACAACAACGACCAGGACAAGTACGGCACCCCGATGGCGCAGATGCTGCTGCCGTTCTGGACCGATGGGTGCATTGCCTCGCAGGAGGGCCTCTTCTTTGAGGCGTCCGGCACCACGCCATACCACTTCATTTCGGCGGCGGCCATGTCCGAGCACAGCTCCAACCCGGTACGCCGCCTCAAGTACGAAGACGGTGATCTCACCAAGGGCGTGCAGTACCTGAAGACGCTCGGCGTGAAGTACTACATGGCCTACAAACCCTCAATGATCGCCAAGGCCGACGCCAACCAGGAACTCACGCCCGTCGCTACCTCGGGTCCGTGGCACATCTACCAGATCATCAGCGGCAACGACCTTGTCACACCGTTGCAAACGCAACCACTTGTGGTGCAGTCGAAGGAGTCGCTGACCGGGAAAATATCCACGGATCTCGGCAACGATGGGGACCGCTGGTTGGAAGTCGGATCGAGCTGGTTCCAGCACCAGCAGGACTGGGTTGGTGTTCCCGTGGCGAACGGTCCGGCTGATTGGCAGCGTGTCGATCTCAAGGTCACCAGCGAGAAGGACACTAACGAAGACACCAGCCTGGCTGTGGTCGCTCCCAAGACGCAGCCCGAGTTACGCGAGCTGGCTCCAGTCAAGGTGAGCAATGTCGTGATGGGTGACGACACCCTCAACTTCGATGTTGACCAGATCGGCGTGCCCGTCATGGTGCGGGTCAGTGCCTTCCCGAACTGGAAGGTCGACGGCGCCACGGGTCCGTACCGTGCTGCTCCCAACTTCATGGTCGTGGTTCCGACTGCGAAGCACGTTCGGCTGCACTACGGCTACACGCCTATGGATCTGCTGGCGTGGCTGCTCACCTTCCTCGGCATCGGTGGTGCACTGTTTTTCTGGCGTCGTGGCACCGTCGCGCTCCCGCCGCTCGACGTCGACCCGGTGCTGGCACCAGCCGAGGAAACGCAGGGCGCTGACCACGATGATTTCGTGGTGCCCGACGACTGGGACCCTCCGACAGAATCTTCAGCCCCTCCGTTTGCCCCCCACGATTGGTCAGCTGCCGAGCCGAGTCCACCCCTTGTCGAAACCGATGGGTTGCTCCCCGCGCCACGTCCATCGCCTGTGAAAGATTTGTGGTCGCATCTGCCTCCAGCGCCTCAACCGCCTAGTGTGCGCCCGGTCGAAAATCTCGACGATGCACCCGATGATCTTGGCGGCCCCCATGTCTGAACTCTCCGAGATCTTTAAGGCGTACGACGTTCGGGGCACCGTGCCCGAACAACTCGATGAAGAAAAGGCCTATGCAATCGGCGTTGGCTTCGCTCAATTCGCCGATGTCTCTCGCATTCTGATCGCCCGCGACATGCGCCCCTCTGGTGAGCTTTTGGTTGAGGCATTCGCCAACGGTGCGCGGGATCTGGGCGTCGATGTGGTGCTACTCGGCCTGGCATCCACCGACCTGCTCTACTTCGCATCGGGCAGCCTCGATGCGCCCGGCATCATGTTCACCGCCTCGCACAACCCAGCCCAGTACAACGGCATCAAGGCCTGTCTCGCGGGCGCCAAGCCCATCGGGCTCGACACCGGTCTGGCCGAAATCCGCGACACCGCCGATCTCGTCCTGAAGGGCGATGGCCCGGCCAAGGCCGCACACCGCGGCAAGGTTTCGCAGATGGACCTGCTCGGCAAGTTCGTCGATCACGTGCTCTCCTTCGTCGACGTGTCTAAGTTCCGGCCGCTCAAGGTCGTTGCTGACACCGCCAACGGCATGGGCGGCCTGGTAGTACCTGCTGTGTTCGCCAAGCTGCCATTCGAACTCGAAGTCATGTATGGCGAACTCGACGGCACGTTCCCCAACCATCCCGCCGATCCGTTGCAGCCGGCCAACCAGCGTGACCTGCAACGTCGTGTCGTGTCGGGCGGTTTCGATGTCGGTCTCGCCTTTGACGGTGACGCTGACCGCGTGTTCGTGGTGGACGAAAAGGGTCGCGGCCTTTCCGGATCTACGACGACGGCGATGTTGGCGGCTGGCGTGTTGGCCAAGGTGCCAGGCAGCACCATTTTACACAACCTCATCTGCTCGCATGCCGTGCCCGAGGTGATCAAGGAACACGGCGGCATCCCGGTTCGTACCCGGGTGGGTCATAGCTACATCAAGCAGACCATGGCCGAAAGCGGAGCCGCGTTCGGTGGTGAACACTCGGCGCACTACTACTTCCGCGACAACTATCGGGCCGACTCGGGCATCATCGCCACCATGTTCGTCCTGGAGGCATTGTGCGCCGCCAGCCAACCACTGTCGGAGCTGCGCAAGCCGTTCGAACGATACGAAGCGTCGGGCGAAATCAACACCGTGGTGAACGATCCGTTGGCCGTCATCGACATGATTGCCAAGAAGTTCGCCCGTAACCCCCAGGACGATCTCGACGGCCTCACCGTTGACTGCGGCTCGTGGTGGTTTAACCTGCGCCCATCGAACACCGAGCCGCTCTTGCGTCTCAACCTTGAAGCCGACACCCGTCAGGCCTGCGACGATCATGTCGCCGAATTGCTGACGCTCATCACCCACGCCTGAGGAAACCATGACGCTCAACCCTGCTTTGCTCGAAGTGCTCGCTTGCCCGAGCGACCGCGGTCCGCTGCTCTATCTGGCCGACGAGAACCTGCTGTACAACCCGCGTGAGAAGCGCGCCTACACGGTGCGTGACGGCATCGCCGTGTTGCTGATCGAGGAGTCGAAGATCGTCGATCAAGCCGAGCACGACCGCATCATCGCCAAGGTCGCCGCCGACGGCATCACGCCGACGTTTCAGGCGTAACGGAGTCGGCTAGGCACGCCGTGCTAGGTGGTGCAGGTCGGCTGTCATTTTCGTCGACATGACGTCGACATCGGGGCAGGCTTCAACATCGGCGAACACACCAACGGTCAACTGGCCGGCGTAGGACAGCACCGCGAAGCCGATCGTCAGATTTCCGGCGAGCGGAACGATGGGCACCAGATCGGTGAGTTGTCCACCGATGACGTAGAGGTTCGATTCGGGGCCCGGCACATTGGTGACCACCACGTTCACAAACGGCTGATGGTGCACCATGCGAGCAAGCGCTGCATTGAACGCCGGCGGCAGGTGATTGCTGACGGACTCGAGTGTCGACAATGCCTCGCTCTGATGATGCCGACGTCGTTCCCGCATGGCGCTGCGTACGAGTGCAACTCGCTCAACGGAGTCGTGTTCGTGCACCGGCAACGGCACGATGAACGCGGTCACCAGATTCTCCAATGCGAGCTCAGCTCCTTTGGCCCGCACATTATGGGGAACCAGCGCATCGACATCGACACAGGGCTCGCCTCGGGCAACCAGGGCGGCTCGAAGACCGCCAGCCACCAGCGCGAGAACGACGTCATTCACCGTGGCACCGTGGGCGTGGGCGATCTTCTTTACCGCTGCCAGTGGCATCGAAACGCGGGTCAACGAGCGATTCGTTCCCACTGGCCGATTGAACGCGCTGTATGGGGCTCTACGGATCAGCATGCGCAGTCCGTCCCACAAGCCAAGTGCGCTTTGGGTTGTCTCGATGGGATGGGCGGCCGCATGGACGATGTGGTGCGCCATCTGGATCGGTTCGGCCACGATCGCGGTGGCCGCTTCGACGGCCAGTTCCACATCCGTCGGCCGAGCGGTAGGCGTCCACGGCCTTGGCCGCTCAACCGCTGTCCTCGGTTCGAGATCGGCGAGAACTGCAGTTACGGCGACCGCAGCAATTCCGTCTGCCAGCGCGTGATGCACCTTCTCGATCAGCCCGATCGATCCGTCGGCCAGGCCCTCGACGAACACCAGCTCCCACAACGGATGCCCGCGATCGAGCGGCAGCATCGACACTTCACATGCCAAGTGATAGAGCTGCGTTTCGTTGCCTGGGGGATTGATGCGGACCACTCGCACGTGGTTCGCCAGATCGAAGTTCTCGTCATCGACCCACACCGGTCGACCAAGTCCGAACGGCACATAATGCACGACCTGACGTAAGCGAGGCACAAGATGGAGACGGCCGGCGACATGACGGCCGACGACCGAAAGCCGCACATGGCCTCGGGCGTCGAGTAGTCGGCCGCCTTCGATACGACCAACGGCCGCGACATGCATGGGCGTGCGCTCTGTTTCCATATCCAAGAAGGCAGCATCGAGCGCACTGAGGCGATGGATGGTGGTCATGCCAGAGCCAGAACCTCGGCGAAGGCCTGGCGCATGCAATCTGTCAGCACCGACGGATCCGGAACGGCAACGGTGTCGACGGTCAGGCCGAAGCACGCCGTTTCATCGAAGGACAACAGCGAGATAGCGAACGCTGCGCCACTCGGTGGAGCGAAGGCATATTCCGCCATGACCTTGGAGCCCGCCAGATATCGGGGCCCTTTCGGTCCGGGTACGTTGGTTGCGACAAAATCGATTGCCTTGAGCATGGAGGCCATAGCGAGCGTCGTCAGCGGCCCAGGTAGTCGGTTGAGGGCACCGGCAATGATGCCGACGAAGGGCAAAGACGGTTCCCCGCGCCAATCTCGGGCCAGTACACCGAGCAGGCGCATGCGGGCAGCCGGATCGACCTCGCCAATGGGGATCTCGAAGCGAGCCGGGACGAATCTGTTGTTGCCGAGTGCGTCGTCGGAGCCTCGCACGTTGATCGGCATGGTGACCCGCAGGCGGTCAACGGGAGCGTCATGAACCTCGTGATAACGACGCATGCCACCCGTCACGCCCGCGAGGAAGGCGTGGTTGATACTTCCCGACACGGTAAGCGCGGCGTCATGTAGTGACTTGAGTGGCAGGTCGAATGCGTCGAGGTGGCGGGCGGTACTCCGGCCGGTCATCACGGGCGACAGCGGGGCACTTACCGGCATGACGAGCTTCCCGATGGAACCGGCCGTACGGATGCTGTTGCGGGCAAAGACAGTCGGATGCAGAGATGCGTTGACGACTGCCCCGGGCAATCGCCGTGCGAGCCTGGTCGTCATTTCTACCGCTCGGCGCGCGCTGTCGACGGTGTCGGCCGCAAACGAATTGTCAGGCATCGAAGCGCTCGTGCGCAGGGGCGAATGCCGAGGCGACCGAGTTGTGTCCAGCAAGAACTCGGCCAGTTTCATCCCACCCACACCATCGGTGAACGAATGGTGGACCTTCTGAATGAACGCGGCACCTCCGTCGGCAAGACCCTCAACGAGCGTGCATTCCCACAGAGGACGCTGTTTGTCGAAGGCCTCCATGTACATCGGTGCGGCCACGTCGAATACCGCCCGAAGATCCCCCGGGTCTGGGCACACGATTCGACGAAGGTGGTAGTCGAGATCGAAGTCAGCGTCCGTGACCCAGCGGGGCGGACCGAGATTGAGGGGAGCGGCCGCAACCTTCTGGCGCAGCCGCGGGATCTGTCTCACTGCTTCGGCGATGCGATCATGCAGTTGCGACCACTGGGGGGCGCCGTTGAGCAGGGCGATGGCCAGAATCGTGCTGCGCAGTCGCGGGTCGCTCTCGATTTCCCACAAGGTGGCATCCGACTCGTTCATCCGATTCGAGAAGCGGCCTACCGTGCTCGCGGGCACGGTCAGCCTGTCTTGACGACATAGGCCACGAAGCCGCCCTGTAGATTTCGCCGCTTCTCGACCCTCTTGCGGGCCTGTGCACGCGCCGTGTCACTTGTGGTTTCGACGGGTTGAAGTTCGGTCATGGCGTTTCCTCCAGCGGAACCGGGAATCGTTTGTCCTTCCCTCATCGTTCGCTGTGGCGGCTTCATCTTCTAGGGTCCTCGGTCCCATCCGGAAGGTCTCTTCGTCGGTCTGTGTCGAACGAGCCGGGGCGAAATCTGCGGTCAAGGCGGCTCGGCGCACCCTTAGTTGGTAGGCTCTGCGTTGCTGTCGAGGGCTGAACTGACAGGTGCCTGCGGGCCCCAGCCCACGATCCAACCATCCCACTCTGTTTCGTTTGCTTGCGAGCGTCCAGATTCATCGTTGTTTCGTGTCCTTGGAGGACCCAATATGAGCACTACTGAAACCCGACGTGACTTCCGCGTCGCCGATGTTGCCCTGGCCCCATTTGGCCGCAAAGAGATCCACTTGGCCGAGCACGAGATGCCCGGCCTGCGCGCTATCCGCAAGGAGTACGGCCCGCTGAAGCCGCTCAAGGGTGCCCGCATTTCGGGCTCGCTGCACATGACCATCCAGACCGCCGTGCTCATTGAGACGCTGGTCGAGCTTGGTGCCGAGGTGCGTTGGGCCAGCTGCAACATCTTCTCAACCCAGGACCACGCTGCGGCCGCTGTGGCCATTGGCCCGAACGGTACGGCCGAAGATCCGCAGGGCGTGCCGGTGTTTGCCTGGAAGGGCGAGACGCTTGAGGAGTACTGGTGGTGCACCGAGCAAATGATGACGTGGCCGACCGGTGACGGCCCCAACATGATCCTCGACGATGGCGGTGACGCCACGCTGCTGGTGCACAAGGGTGTCGAGTACGAAAAGGCCGGTGCCGTTCCCGACCCGGGTTCGGCCTCCAACCCTGAACTCGCCGTTGTGCTCGGCCTGCTCAACAAGACGCTTCGTGAGGATCCCACCAAGTGGACCCGCATGGCCGCCGGCATCAAGGGCGTCACCGAGGAGACCACAACAGGCGTGCACCGCCTCTACAAGAGGCACTAAATGGGCGAGCTAATCTTCCCCGCCATCACCGTCAACGACTCGGTCACCAAGTCGAAGTTCGACAACTTGTACGGCTGCCGTCACTCGCTCATCGATGCCATCTGCCGCGCCACCGACGTGATGATCGCAGGCAAGATCGCTGTCGTCGCTGGTTACGGCGACGTTGGCAAGGGTTGCGCGCAGGCGCTCAAGGGCCAGGGTGCTCGTGTGATCGTCACCGAGATCGATCCCATCAACGCGCTGCAGGCTGCGATGGAGGGCTATCAGGTCACCACCATCGACGACGTGCTCGACACCGCCGACATCTTCGTCACCGCCACCGGCAACGAGGCGGTCATCACCGCTGAGCAGATGACCGGCATGAAGCACAACGCCATCGTGTGCAACATCGGCCACTTCGATTCCGAGATCGACATCGCGGGCCTCGCCCGCACCGGCGCGACCCGTGACGAACTGAAGCCCGGTACCGACGTGTGGACGTTCGACGACGGCCATGCCGTCATCGTGCTGGCCGAGGGTCGCCTCGTGAACCTCGGTTGCGCTACCGGCCACCCGAGCTTCGTGATGAGCTGCTCGTTCTCCAACCAGGTGATCGCCCAGATCGAGTTGTTCAACAATCTGAACAAGTACCCAGTGGGCGTCTACGTGCTCCCGAAGCACCTCGACGAAAAAGTCGCCCGCCTCCACCTCGGCGCCCTCGGCGTGAAGCTCACCCAGCTCAACGACGTGCAGGCCGAATACCTTGGCATCGCCCCCGAAGGCCCCTTCAAGCCCGAGCGCTACCGATACTAAGACCGCCTCGTTTGCTCGCTACCGCTCTCTGCTCCCGCTCGTCTGTTTCCTCGGAGGTTTCACCCGTATGAAATCTCCGGGGAAACAGAGCTTCGGGCCAAGGTCGCCGAGACCTGCTCCAACACGAGCGACGGCCGCTGAAACACGTCCTCGTAGGTGAACGGAAGCACTATTCGACCGAGTGCGAGCAATTCTCGGCGACGCTTGGCATCTCGTTGCCGTTGCCGTGGAGTCGCGTGCCCGATCTGGCCTTCAACTTCGACCACCAATCGGGACGGAGCAAAGTCGAAGTCCACCCGTGCGACGGTCTGGCTGCATCGTTTGTGCACGATCTGACAGGCGGGGCGGGGCAGCCGGGCTCCCCTGCAGAGTCGGAGAAACTCCCGCTCCAGCTTGTTCGTACCTCCCGCGTCTACAAGCACCGTGTCGAGCTTGGGGCTGCCGTAGTGCCCTCGTCCCCGCCGACGGGCAAGAACTCGCGTGAGGAAGTCAACCGAGGCGCCGCCGTTTCGAATGGCGGAGTCAACTGCGTTTTCCAGCTCGGTTATCGAGCAGCAACTAGCCAGGTCGACAATGGTGCGGGCTGGCGTTGTACACGGGAAGCCGTCCACCTGGCATCGGTCCGCTAGTGGAAGAGACGCGGAGGTGTGAAGCCGTCCAATCGCCTTGCGGTTCTTGTGGGCAAGGACAGTGGTGACGTCAACCGGTCCCTCGCCAAATCCGTCGAACCGATGAAGGCAGGCTGCGGCGCGGTGGCTTACGACTGCATCTTCGCCCGCCTCGTTGAGGGCCGCGGAGAGCAGCATTCGCCATGTTTCGGGTTGTCCAGGAAAAGTCAGGCTGTTGGGGCCGAGTCGAGTAACGAGACCGCGCTTGACTAAGCGATGGATGAGGACCGGGCTCGCCCCTAGCTCGGTAGCCTCGGCAACGGAAAGGATGCCGTGCTGGGCGGCCGCAAGCGATCTCATCGCATTCAGTGTCGGATGCACGCAGCGAGAGTGTGCCTTCGGGGCTTTTGGTCGGAAGTCTGACGCTCCAATTCCCCGCAGATTTCATAAGGGTGAAATTTGCGGGGAAATAGAGAGGAGGAGACTAGATGTAGTGCTCGGCGAGGGGCGGGAAGCCGTTGAAGCCGACGCTTGAGTAGGTGGTGGTGTACGCCCCGGTGGACAAGATGTCGACGAAGTCGCCTTCAGCGAGTGCCAAGGGCAACTCGTAGTCGGTCTTTTCATAGAGCACGTCGGCGGAATCGCACGTTGGACCGGCAATGGCCACCGGGCCGGTCGGGGTACCGGCATGCGGCGTGACCAGGCGGTATCGGATGGCTTCGTCCATGGTCTCGGCCAGACCATGGAACTTGCCGCAGTCGAGATACACCCAGCGCTGTGTATCCATCGGCGAACGACGTGAGACGAGTACAACTTCGGTCCTCATCACACCGGCGTCGGCCACCATGTAACGGCCCGGCTCGATCATCACCTCTTCGAGTCCCTCAGGAAAGTGCCGGTCGAGCGAAGCGTTGATCGCCTCTCCGTACGCTGACATCGCGGGCGCATCTTCCCGATAGGTACCCGGATAGCCGCCACCGATGTTGAGGAACGACGGTCGCCCGCCGAGGGCGCGAGCACGGGCGAACACCGCAGCCGTCACCGACAGGCTGTCGTCCCACGCCATGACGTCACGCTGCTGCGAGCCGACATGGAAAGAGACACCGCACTCCATCCCGAGACGAGTGGCTTCCACCAGCAACGTCACCACATCGGCCGCGTCGCAACCGAATTTGCGCGAAAGCGGCCAATCGGCACCTGCGCACTCATGCCGTAGGCGAACGCAGATCGATGCGCCCGGAACGACGTCGGCAACCTTGCGTAGCTCCTCCAGTGAATCGACGGTGTAACGGCGTACGCCTACCGAGGCGGCGTACGCAACGTCGGCCCGCTTCTTGATGGTGTTGCCATAGGAGATGTCCGCGCTCGACGCCCCTGCTAGCAGACAGGCGTCGATCTCGGCGGGGGAGGCGACGTCGAAGGAGGAGCCGAGCGCCACGAGGCGCCGCAGGATCGGCTGCGCAGGGTTGGCCTTCACGGCGTAGTAGATACGACCGGTCGGCAACGTCTCGTGGAGCGTGTCGTAGCGCTCGGCCACCTTGTCGACGTCAACGACGATGCAGGGGGTGGCGGGCTGATGCTCACGAAGGAATGCTTCGATCTTGGCGGGGACAGCATGGACGGCAGTCGTGGTGGACACGGCTTCTCCTCGGGTTGTTGCGGGCCGCTTTCGCGGCCATCTCACCTCCCCGGACATCCGCCGGTTGTGGGTCGTGGGTGAATAGAACGTTGGGACCGTACTTACTATCGGCAGCCGTGTCTACTGTTTGAGTCGTCAGTCAGTCACCGAGCGCGCGTGGCACAGCGAGACCAGAGACGGCGGGTGCCGGTTCGGTCATCATGGCTGTCACACCGTCTCAGTACCGTCGGGTGGGTGCCGCACATTTCAAGCCGAAAGGTAGCCTTATGCTCATGCCAACCACCGTTGACTGTCTCGATGTCGACGACAACATCGATCCGGACACGCTGAAGATGCCGGAGAACCCGAAGCATCGGCGCATCATCGATGCCATAGGTATGGTCGCAAATCACTATGTGGGCGCCGGTACCGTCGTGTACCGAGATATGAACTGGTACCCACCCGATGGTGGGAACGCAGTCGCCCCCGATTTGATGACACTGCCGGCGGGCGCCCTCGATCCTGGGTCAAGTTCCTATCGCCAATCGAAATCCGACTTACCCTCGCCGGGCGTGGTCGTGGAAGTGCCGTCCCCCACCGACACGTACGACGGCTTGAGCGCTAAAGCCGCGAGATACATTTCGCTCGGCGTCGACGTCTACCTCGTAAGCACCGAGCCTGCGCTCGGCGCCGCGCGCCGTTTCGTGCCCGGCACCACCGAGTTTGTTGCGTGGACCGGCAAACCAATCGAGCCCCTTGGTGGCTTGACGATCGAGATTGTCGAAGGCGAGGTCATGGTACGGACGCCAGACGGGCACGTCTTCTCGGAAGACTCCGAGCTTTACGGTCGGCTGCTCTTGGCCGAGAGAGCGGCACGCTCAGAGGCGATCCAGGCGAAGGCCGAGGCGAGGGAGGCGAATGCTCGCGCCGCCGACCTCGAGGCAAGGCTTCGGGCCCTCGGTGTTGAGCCGTGACGGAAGCAACCTGCTACGACGCTGCCCCTCGACGTCAGCTTCGAAGCTTCTGGTGTTGAGCTAGCGGGCAGGGCCAGCCATAAGTGATTGATCGAGGCTGCTGGACCACTCGCCCCGCGCTGTCAGTACGGCGGCGATGCGACCGATCTCGTCGCAGCTTTTGGCGGCTGCGCCCATGCAACCGACGGCCACGAACACTCGGCCGGGAACTTCCTCACGAATGATCGGGAACTCGGTCTCCACATCGGTACAAACGCACGAGATCGAGTGGGCATCGTGGCCGACGAGCACCGGCACGTGGTCGGCGATCCAGGCTTTCAGTTTCTCCACCTCGGGCTGGCTGCCGTTGCTTCGTTGCCAGCCGTCGATTTCGGCCCGGGTCCTGAGTTCGTTGATCTCACGGTACGCGCCAATCTTGAAGTACAGGTGGCCATCGGGGTAGTCGGTCGGCGGCACGGTGTACACGAAATCGTAGTCACCGCCATCGGCCGACCAGTAGATACCGGGCATGTCAACCAGTTGCTCCAACACGTTGCCTTCGAGTCGGTAGAACAGCGCCGTGATCCCGCGAGTGAGTACCGGTAGCGGGGTCGTCAGCAGGTCGAAGCAGTTCACATAAGCACCGGTAGCCAGCAGCACTTTTCCGGCCCGCACGGTCGCTCCGTCCATCGTCGAGATAACCACGCCGCCGTCTACTATCGTGACCTTCGTCGCGATGTCACGCAACAGTTCGGCGCCGTTGTGCATAGCGCCGGCCAGTTGGTTGGCGACAAGCCGACGCGGGTTCACGGTGCCGGCCGCGCCATGCTCGAACACCAGGCGAGCGCCCGATGGAATGCGCAGGTAGCCGAAGCGTTCCGGCTGATCCGTCACGTCGGTCCACACCGCCCGGTGGCGCTCGGTTACGGCCTGCTGCTTTTCGTACGTGTCGATGCCTTCGTGGACATAGAGGACACCTTGGGTGCGATGAAAATCCAAGCTGCCCGCCTCACGGATCTGCGGGTAGCGGCTGATGGATTCCTCGGCGAAGGTCGCCCACACGTCATCGCCCGCAATGATGCGCGTCAGCCTGGCTTCATCGTGCCACGCGCCAAAGATGCCATCGTGCGTTGCCGCCTCTACCGGCTCGTCCGCGCCGATCACGACAACGCGTCCGGCCTGTACATCCATCGAGAGGTGCCGTGCCGCCGAAGCACCGATCGGCCCCGCTCCGATCACGACAGTGTCAGCCACGATCTCTGGGTGAACGCTCACAGGTAGAGGATAGGGCGGTTGGCGCGAACCTCATAACACCCTTCATTGCCTCGCTCGGACTCGCTTCGCTCAAACAATCCGTCAACGAACCTCATAACACCCCTTCTGTAGAACGGTGTTTATGTTCCTCGCTCGTGTGTGTCCGCTGTGCAACCAGCCTGGTTCGGCGCCCTGTGACGCCTGCTGGATATCGCTTGATCCCGCTCCGCCCGGCCCGGTTCCGGCGTTACTGGCGTTCTCGGGGGAGGGGGCTCGCCTGCTGAAAGGGCTGAAGTACGGCAACGGTCGGGCCGTCGTCGGACGGCTGGCCGACGGCATGTCGCTCCTGGTGGAGCCCTGTTGGGCCGACGTGGTCACGTGGGCGCCGACCAGCGCGGTCCGCAAGCGCGAGCGCGGGTATGACCAGGCCGAACTGCTGGCCAAGGCCGTGGCCCGGCGGCTCGGGCTGCCGAGTCGAAGCCTCTTGCGGCGGTTGCCGGGGCAGGGTCCGCAAACGGGGCGAACACGCGCCGAACGGCTCAACGGGCCTGGTTTCGCCGGCAAACGGCAGGCTCCACCACGGGTACTCGTCATCGATGATGTCGTTACCACCGGCTCTACGCTGCGCTCGGCGGCGTCGGTGCTCCGCATGATGGGCGCCCGTGAGGTTCGCCCACTGGCAGCGGCGTCCACACCTGACGCAGCGTCGTCGAGAATCAGGCGTCCCCCGGTCACGTCAGATTCCGCCCGATGAAACGTCGTGTGACCGGTGTCGACGCACTCAATGCTCGAACCGCCAAGGCCGTAGGGGCCTTCTGCGGATAGCATGTAACCGCTCTATGGGAATCCTCGATCGCATCCTCCGCGCCGGTGAAGGCAAAAAACTGAAGTCGTTGCAGGGCCTTGTGCCTGACATCAACGCCTTCGAGCCGGCTATGAAAGCCCTATCCGACGATGCCCTCAAGGGAAAAACTGTTGAGTTTCGGCAACGGTTAGCGAACGGCGAGGACATGAACGACATCCTCCTCGAGGCCTTCGCGGTCACTCGTGAGGCCGCCGACCGTGTCATTGGTCAGCGCCACTACGACGTACAGATGATGGGCGGTGCGGCGCTGCACTTCGGCTGGGTCGCCGAAATGAAGACCGGCGAGGGCAAGACGCTCGTCTCCACGCTGCCTGGCTACCTCAACGGGCTGGCCGGCAACGGTATCCACATCATCACGGTGAACGACTACCTCGCCAAGTTCCACGCCGAGTGGATGGGACGCATTCACCAGTTCCTCGGCCTCACCGTCGGTCTGGTATTGCCCGACTACAAAGACTCCGCCGCTGAGAAGCGCGAGTCGTATGCCGCCGACATCACCTACGGCACCAACAACGAGTTCGGGTTCGACTATCTGCGTGACAACATGGCCACCAGCCCCGAAGAGAAGGTGCAGCGCGGCCACAGCTACGCCATCGTCGATGAGGTTGACTCCATCCTCATTGATGAGGCCCGTACCCCTCTCATCATCTCGGGCCGCATGGCCGACGCCGCCAAGCTCTACTACCAGTTCGCATCCGTGGTCCGCAGCCTCAAGCGTGACGTCGACTACGAGGTCGACGAAGAAAAGCGCCAGGTCGCGCCAATGGAAGACGGAATCGACAAGGTCGAAAAGGCCCTCGGCATCGACAACCTGTACGACGCCGTCCAGCAGAACTTCGTGCACCAACTCACTGCGGCAATCAAGGCCAAGGAGCTGTACAAGCGCGACAAGGACTACATCGTGCAGGGCGGCGAAGTGAAGATCGTCGACGAGTTCACCGGCCGTATCCTCGAAGGCCGCCGTTGGTCAGAAGGTCTGCACCAAGCGGTCGAAGCCAAAGAGGGCGTGAAGATCAAAGAGGAGAACCAAACCCTCGCCACCATCACGCTGCAGAACTACTTCCGTATGTACGACAAGCTCGCCGGCATGACGGGTACCGCACAGACCGAAGCGGCCGAGTTGAAGAACACCTACGGCCTCGATGTCGTGCCGATCCCAACCAACAAAGACAGCCAGCGCAGCGACGAAGCCGACCTCATTTACAAGACCGAAGAAGCCAAGTTCGAAGCCGTCGCCGATGACATCGCCGAGCGTCACGGCAAGGGCCAGCCAATCCTGGTCGGCACGGTGTCGGTCGAAAAGTCCGAGCTGCTGTCGGGCATTTTGAAGAAGCGCGGCATCGTGCATGAGGTGCTGAACGCGAAGCAGCACACCCGGGAAGCCATGATCGTCACCCAGGCCGGCCGTAAGGGCTCGGTCACGGTGGCCACGAACATGGCCGGACGAGGCGTCGACATCCTGCTCGGCGGCAACCCCGAAGGTCTGGCCGGCGAAGAAGTTCGTAAGGAAGGCCTTGACGCCGAGTCGGAAGAGGGCCAGGCCCGCTACAAAGAACTGCTGCCCAAGTTCAACGCCGAGTGTAAGGACGCATATGAAGAGGTGCGCCGACTCGGTGGCCTCTACGTACTTGGCACCGAGCGTCACGAGAGCCGCCGAATCGACAATCAGTTGCGTGGTCGGTCCGGCCGCCAGGGCGACCCGGGCGCCAGCCGATTCTACCTCTCGCTTGACGACGAACTCATGCGCCTCTTCGCTACTGGCGCCATGAGCTGGGTTATGGGCAAGGCACTGCCCGACGATGTTCCGATCGAAGCCAAGATGGTCACCAAGGCCATCGAGCGGGCCCAGAATACGGTCGAGCAGCGCAACGCCGAGATCCGCAAGGACGTGCTCAAGTACGACGAAGTGATGAACGAGCAGCGCAAAGTCATCTACCGCCGCCGTGACCAAATTCTTGAAGGCCGCGACCTAAGAGATGAAGCGCAGCAGTACCTGGCTGACGCGGTCGACACCACGGTCGACACCTACTGCGTGAGTGATGCCGAAGACGAGTGGAATGTCGAAGGTCTGCTGGCCGAACTTTCGGGCTACTACCCGACGGCCCTGACCGAGCCCGACATTCGGGCGCTCGGCCATACCGGCGAGGTTTACGACACCGTCATGGTCGAGGCCACCAACTACTACAACAAGCGCGAAGAAGAGCTTGGCCCCGAGCTCATGCGTGAGATCGAGCGTCAGGTCATGCTCCGCATTATCGATCAACGCTGGCTGGAGCATCTGGCCGAGATGGACTACCTGCAGGAAGGCATCAACCTGCGGGCCATGGGTCAAAAAGATCCGTTGGTCGAGTGGCAGCGTGAAGGCTACGAACACTTCGACAAGCTGATGCACATCATCAGTCAGGACTTTGTGCGCTACGTCATGCACGTCCAGGTTGTCGAAGAGCAGCCGGCCCAGCAGGTGCAGAACGTGCAGTACTCCGCCCCGGACGAAAGCGTGCCGTCGGGTATGCAGGCAGCGGCGGTCGGCATGGTCCGCGACGATACCGGCGAGCCAATCGCAGTTATGGAGCAAGAACCCGTTGCCATGCAGCCGGTTACGGTTGATGAGCGGGACAAGACTCCCCGAAATGCGCCCTGCTGGTGCGGAAGCGGAAAGAAGTTCAAACTCTGCCACGGCAAGTAAGGTTCGCCCGCCCACTCGGGCACCCCGGCACTGATTGGTTGCGTCATGAAGGATTTCTCCGACGAATTGAAGGGCTTGCATCGTCGCGTCGATGACGCGCGCGGCTACCTCAAGATCGACGACAACCGTTTGCGGTTGCAGGAACTGGAAGTCGAAGTGCAAAAGCCCGACCTGTGGGACGACCAGGACCGGGCCAAGCATGTCAACTCGCAGTACGCCGCCGTCCGTGACGACCTGGCGATCTACGACAAGCTCGTTGCCGACATGGAAGATGTCGAGACCCTTCACGACATGGCTCGTGAGGTCGACGATGAGACGCAGGAAGCTGACATTGCCGAGGCATCGGGCAAGCTCGACCGGCAACTGAATGAGCTGGAGTTACGGGCCCTCTTCGTCGGCCCGCACGATGAGGCCGACGCCATGGTGCGCATCAACGCCAAAGACGGCGGCGTCGACGCGCAGGACTGGGCCGAAATGCTGCTCCGGATGTACACCCGCTGGGGCGAGCGGCGTGGCTTTGAAGTCGATGTCGAGTACATCTCCGAGGGCACCGAGGCGGGCATCATGTCGGCCGAATTCACGGTCACCGGTCGTTACGCGTACGGGCTCATGTCGGCAGAACGCGGCACGCACCGGTTGGTGCGAATTAGCCCGTTCGATGGCAACGCCCGTCGCCAAACCAGCTTCGCGGCCATCGATGTCTACCCAGTACTGGAAGATGAAGGCGTCGTCGAGATCCCCGACAGCGATATTCGCATGGAAGTCTTTCGGGCGAGCGGCGCCGGCGGTCAGCACATCAATAAGACCTCGTCGGCCGTCCGGTTGATTCACATTCCCACCGGCCTCACGACCAGCAGCCAGGAAGAGCGCAGCCAACTTCAGAACCGGGAAAAGGCCATGCGCCGCCTGAAGGCCCTCCTGCAGGTCCGTATGGAGGAAGAACGAGCGGCAAAAATGGCTGAAATTGCCGGTGGAAAGCAGGCCCAGGTCGGGTGGGGGAGCCAGATCCGCTCCTACGTGCTGCAGCCCTACCAAATGGTCAAAGACCTGCGCAGCGACTACGAGGTCGGCAACGTCGCCGGTGTGCTCGACGGCGATGTGGATGGGCTGATGGAATCAGTTTTGCGCTGGAAGCGCGAAGTTGCTCACGAAAGTGGTAGCTGAGTCACCGACCGCAGCCGTTAGCCGCTATCGTTTCCACAGGAAGATTTCTTAGCCAGCGATAACTCGTTGGAAGGCAGGAATGCACATGGCGACGCAGACTCGCACACGGGTTCGCGATCGGGTTTCACCAGGTATGGCGGCGTGGGGCATTCATGCCCTCACTGCGTCCGGCGTCCTGTGCGGACTGATGGGAATCCTCTTCATTCTTGACGGCAGTCCAAAGGCTGCGCTCGTCTGGCTGATTTTGGCCTTCGTCATCGACGGCATCGATGGACCTGTTGCTCGCAAGGTCGACTGTCGCCTGCATGTTCCCAACGTTGACGGCAACATCCTGGACCTTGTGATCGACTACGTCACATGCGTCGTTGCTCCGGCCATCTTCATCCACCAGTTCAACCTGGTGCCGAAAGGCTTCACGCTCTTCGCCGCTGGCCTCGTCATGGTCACGTCGCTTTACGCGTTTTCTCGTACCGATCTTATGACGCATGATCACTACTTCCGGGGGTGGCCGGCCATGTGGAATCTGGCTATCAACGTGATGTTCGTGGTGCACTCCAAGCCCTTCGTGAACCTCGTGGTCATTCTCGGGCTTTGTGCCATCACCTGTTTGAACGTGAAGGTGCCCCACCCAGTGCGGGTGCACTACATGCGCCAAGTCACGCTGCCGGTTCTGGTGATCTGGCTGGCCGTCATGCTGTACCTGACGCTCGCTTCCCCTACCGCCCCGGTGTGGGCTCGTGGTGTCGAGTTGGCCGGTGTCGCCTATTTCGTGTGGCTCAGTGTTCGGCGGACGATTTTGGGTCCCGAGTTTCCAGAGAGCGTGCCTGCCTGACCTTTCGAATGACGCTCCACACCGCAAGCGATCCGAGTATCAGGATTACCAGAGCGATCACTTCGTAGACCCGTTTGGGCATACGGTGGCATCGCCCGGGGTGACGGCGGCTGCAACGCTCGCCCGTGATGACGATGAACGTTTCGGGCGCTATGAAACAGATACCTGCGAGCATTCCCCACTTGGTGGCCGACCGATACGACTTATCGACCAATCGGGCCACGACCCGAGCAGTGCCCAACGAATACGGGAACGAGCTGCCGATCTCCACGACCGCGAAGGCCCAAATGTTCACGCCGTACTTCTTGACCGTGGCATTGGCGACGAAGACGCGCAGGATGCTGTAGCCGAGACCGACGATGATCCAGGCCCGCTCAAGGCGCTTGCGCCGTAACCCGCGGGCCTCCGTGATCATTGCAGGCCAGGCTACCGGCAGCAGTGAGCAGAGACATGACCACGGAAAACGAGGGTGGTCCGCTAGGGTCAAGTCGCCCACATTCTCCGACGGGGAGACGGCCGCACCCACTTATGATCAAGCTCGATAACGTCACCAAGGTCTACAACAACGAAGTCCTGGCCCTCCGGGACGCCTCTTTCGAGGTCGCCAAGGGAGAGTTCGTCTTTCTGGTTGGCACCTCGGGCTCCGGAAAGAGCACCCTGCTGCGGCTCATCAACCGTGAGGAGGCAGCCGATCGCGGTGAGGTCTGGGTGGCCGGTGGCAACATCAACAACCTCTCGTCTCGTGATGTGCCAAAGCTGCGTCGCAAGATGGGCAACGTCTTTCAGGACTACAAGCTGCTGCTCAACAAGACGGTGTTTGAGAACGTCGCCTTTGCCCTCGAAGTGATCGGCAGCCCGAAGCACGTCATCCGTCAGCAGGTGCCGGCCATTCTTGAACTGGTCGGTCTGGCCGGCAAGCAGGAACGCTTTCCGAATCAGCTGTCGGGCGGCGAGCAGCAGCGTGTTTCTATCGCTCGCGCCTTCGTGAACCGGCCACTCATCCTGCTGGCTGATGAGCCCACCGGTAACCTCGACCCGGCCACGGGCGAGGGCATTATGCGACTACTTGATCGCATCAACAAGACCGGCACCACCGTGGTGATGGCCACCCATGACCGCAACATCGTCAACATGATGCGTCGCCGCGTCATCGAGCTTGATCGTGGCATCATTATTCGTGACCAGGCCCGAGGGGTGTACGAGTAAATGTTCTCCCGCATTGGTTACATCATTCGCGAGACGTTGGCGAACCTCACTCGAAACCTCACGCTGACCATCGCGTCGTTGCTGACGGTCATCGTGTCGTTGTCGTTCGTTGGCTTCGTGTTCCTCATCCAGGACGCCGTCGGCAACCAGCTCGGCACATGGAAAGACGGTGTCGAGGTCTCGGTCTTCATGAACCCAGACGCCTCTCTCGATCAGATCGAAGGCGTACGGCGAGCGCTCGAGCCGGCCCAAAACTCGCTCATCAGATCGTCGCGCTACGTCAACGCTGCCGACGCCCTCATCGAAATCAAGAAGCTCTTCCCCAGTACACCGGAGATGACCGACCTGTTCTCGAAGGATGGTCAGGGTGTGCCCACATCGTTCCGCATCAAGCCGACGTCCACCGAGTCGACCGTGATCAGCTCGATCACCAGCACGTTTCGAACGATGCCGGGCGTGTCAATCGTTCGTTCGGCCGATCAGGCCATAGCTTTCATTCGCAAGATTTCCAGCTTCGCTCGCTGGGGACTTGGGGTCGGGGCCGTTAGCCTCTTGGCGGCTGCCGTGCTCCTCATCTGGAACACCATTCGCACCGCGATGTTTGCCCGCCGTCGAGAGATCGAAGTGATGAAACTGGTCGGCGCCACCAACTGGTTCATTCGCTGGCCGTTCATCATCGAAGGCATGGTGCAGGGCCTGCTTGGCGCGGCTATTGCCTGCGGCTTGGTGTGGACAGGTAAGAATCTGTGGCGCTCAAAGGTGATCGGGTCGTTTGGCTCGCAGTTGAATTTCGACACGCTGCAGGCGACCGCCTCCCAGTTCCGCAGTGTGATCATTCTTCTGCTGGTGATTGGTGCCGTGGCCGGGTCGGTGGCATCGGCCATTGCATCCAGCCGGTTCCTCGACGTCTAAAATGACCGATGCCACCCTTTACGAGGCTGTCGGCGGCATGCCGTTCTTCGTGGCGCTGGTCGACGGTTTCTACGCCCGGGTTGCTGCCGATCCTGTGTTGATCGCGCTCTACCCTAACCAGGTCGACCTGGCTCCGGCACGGGAACGACTTACCTTGTTCCTCGCCCAATACTGGGGTGGGCCGACGACCTACAGCGACGCCCGTGGACACCCCCGCCTACGCATGCGACATGCACCGTTTCGTATCGGCACGGTCGAGCGGGACCACTGGCTCAAAGCCATGGACAACGCGTTGGATGAACTGGCGCCAGCAGTTGAAGTCCGGGCCAGACTCGACGCCTATTTCGTGATGGCGGCTGACGCCATGCGCAACGTGGAGGACGCTACGACGTAAGCGCTCTGGCCTTCGCCATTACCAGTTTGGCCAGCCGGTCATAGCCGGTGTCGGTGAAGTGCACGCCGTCGTTCGAGCGGCACAGCACCTGGGAGCTGCCCTCGTCATGGCAGTACGGGTCGTAGCTGCCTTCTGGTGAGCCGACCTCGGCTCGCAAGTCGATGTAGGTGGTGTTGTGATGACGCGTTGCTTCGTCACGGATGATGCCGTCGATGACCTTGAGCTTGGTGTCGAGCGACCCCTGACGCACGGGGGGCAGTCCAATCCACAACAACCGGACCGCGCTCTGATCGGCCCGCGCCATGATCGCAGCCACGCGGCGGCGATACTCGGTGGCCCATGCTGGTGTACTGAACCCAACGGTATCGTTGGCCGTCTCCATGTCCTGGTCATCGTTGGCGCCGAGCAGCACGACGGCCACGTTGATCTTGGTGTGGGTAATGGCGAGATCGAACGTGGCCGACCAGTCGAAGACATCGGGGCGGGCCAGGCCGGTGGAGATGACACCCTTGCCGCTGACGGTCGATTTGGCATCATCGCCCGCGAGTCGTTCGAGTGATCGACCGAAGCCCTGAGACAGCGAATCTCCGCCGTACCAGTAGGCAATGGGCTGGTCGGTTGCGAACAGCGGCTTCGGTGCAGCGGTGGTGGTCGTGGTCGGCGCGACAGTGGTGGTCGGCGCACCCGTGGGAGGGCTGGATATCCAGGTGACCGCGGGGCTGTGGTTCACCAACACGGTCGGGGGCGCGGCGCGGTCTTCAGGCCTGCGAATGGTGGTGACGGTAACGGCAGGTGCAACGAATGGTATGGCCGATGATGTCTGGAAGGCCGGCGGCAAGGTGATGTTCGAACGGGCATCGGGGATACCTCGCACGCGTTCGATAGCCCGCCCGGGCTGGTCGGTGCCGAGAGCGCGACTTATGCCGCGCGCGCCGTCGGTCAGCACGACGGCCACTTCGCGATGGGTGCCCAGCGGTTGGCGTTGGGCCAAGCGCTGCAGGTCGGACGCATTCAACAGCGTCGAGCCCAGGTACGCAACCACGCCGACAGCCACCACATCGACGGCCGTCAGCGTGCGCCGAGTCCGACGACGGCGTACCGGCGCGGCCGCAGAAACCTCGGCGGCTGTGTCGATAAGCGTCGGCAGGATGTCGGTCATGCGGTTCCCCACGATGGGTAGGAGAGCGCGCCAGGGAGCGCGATCCGCCCGCGGCTGCCCATAGTAGCCAGGAATCGCCAGGTGGGTAACCTTCGCCCGGTGCCCAGCCTGATGCCGCCGGAGACCACACCTGATGCTCGGGTGCTGCTGGCTACCCGAGGCCTGCGGGCCTTTATGGATGGTCTGGTGTCCACCATCTTGTCGTCGTACCTGCTGTTGCTTGGCTTTGGCGGCCGCCAAGTAGGCGTGGTCGTGACGGCCACCATGCTGGGATCGGCAGCGCTGACGCTGCTGGTCGGACTGCGTGGCCATCGCATCGACCGACGCACGCTGCTGCTGTTGGTGGCCGGGTTGATGATCGTGACCGGTCTCCTGCTCAGCGTTGTGACGGCGTTCTGGGGGGTCGTGATCATCGCAACGGTCGGCACCATGAACCCGTCCTCAGGCGATGTCAGCGTATTCCTGCCGACCGAACAGGCGCTCTTGCCGATGACCGTGTCCGACCGTCATCGCACCGCGCTCTACGGCCGATACAGCCTGGTCGGCTTCGGTGTCGCCGCGCTGGGGGCGCTGGCGGCCGGGTTGCCCGAAGCCGCCAGCCATCGCAGCTGGGTGTCGTTGAAGCGAGCCGACCAACTTGTGTTCGTGCTGTACGCGCTGGTTGGCCTAGGCGTCCTGCTGCTGTACCGGCGACTATCACCGGCCATCGAACCGCCCGGCGATCGTCATCGGAGCGCGCTCGGTCCGTCTCGCGCCATGGTGTATCGGCTGGCGGCGGTGTTCAGCCTTGATTCCCTCGGTGGCGGGTTCGTGGTGCAGTCGCTGGTGGCGCTCTGGCTGTTCCGCCGCTTCAACCTGTCGGTCGCGACGGCCGGCCTGATCTTCTTTTGGTCCGGGCTGCTCTCAGGGTTTTCTGCGTTGGTGGCGGTGAAACTCGCACGCAAGATCGGCTTGGTGCGCACGATGGTGTTCACCCACCTTCCCGCCAACGGCTTTCTGATTCTCACTGCGTTCATGCCGAAGGTCTGGATGGCCGTCGCGTGTCTGCTGATCCGCGGCGCGCTCTCACAGATGGACGTACCCGCCCGTACAAGTTTCGTGATGGCTGTCGTCACGCCGGCGGAACGCCCCGCAGCTGCGAGTGTGACCAACGTGCCGCGTAGCCTTGCGTCGGCGTTAGCACCCTCGGCCGCCGGGTGGATGCTCGACCACTCCCGCTTCGGTTGGCCGCTCATCATCGGAGGCGGTCTGAAAGCCATTTACGACCTCGTGATGTTGGGGTTGTTCCGCAACGTACGCCCACCCGAAGAAGTCCCTGCGTAAGCTCGTTGTCGTGAGTCCGCTTGTTCTGATTGTCGGTCGTGTCTCCCCGCAAGCCTTGGGTGTGCGAGGCGAGGCGTACGCGGCAGGCCAGCGGTACTTCCAGGGCATCGCCCGCGCCGGCGGCACGCCCGTCATGCTGCCGCCGATGGTCTCGCTTGTGGGCGATGTGAAAGAGATCCTGCGTCGTTTCGACGGCGTCATTTTACACGGCGGCGGCGATGTCGATCCGCTTCGCTACGGACAGGAACCTGGGACAGAAAAGTTGTACGGCATCGTGGCGGAACACGACGAAGTCGAAATCGCCGTCGCC
>JANNZM010000088.1:0-16745 GCA_031410595.1 Actinomycetes bacterium
GAGATAGGAATACTATAGGTAGGATCGGGTTTCTTTGTCAAGAAAACAACTGTCGAGCAGGCTATATGCGCCCCTAGCCGAAGCAACCCGTCGTGATGGACCGCTGCACGTTCAGACCGCCTCGACCAACAGAACGCCACACAGGACCCGGCCACGGTCGAGACCGACGAAGGGCAAAGCGACTGCTACGAGAAGCGGCCCTGAAGGTCGACGATGATGTCGGTCTTGACGTTGCTAACGAGGCAGATGGAGTTTTCGGTGCCGACTCGAAGCAGGACCTGATTGGCCGTATCTCGACCGGGGGCGACGTTGAGGTTTGATGTGTTCGGCACCGCGGCGCCACACGGGTAGGCCGTGACGAAGCCTGCCACCGTCGAACTGGTTGACGTGAGATTGACGGCCACCGACGTTGCGCCAGACGGCACCGGCACCACCCGAGTTTCACCCGGCATCAGCGGCGCCGCGCCGCGCGAATCAAGTATTCGACTAGGGGCGACCGGCGTGAACATGTTGCCCGAACCGAACGCACCAAGGAGGTCAACAATGACATGCGTCGGCTGGTCGGAGTAGATACAGACCTTGTTGTCGACCGAAGCCGCTGACAACACCTCGTTGGCCACGTCACGACCGACCACCGCGTTCACATTCGACGCCGTTGGGACGCTTCCTCCACATGGGTACACGGTGAGGAAACCGTTCTTGGTCGAACCGGTTGCGGTCACGTTTAGCACGACGGCGGTGGCGCGTCCCGTGATCTGTTTCGTTGCGGCTAGGTCGACCGTGAGGACGCCGCCCGCACCAATCGGCGCAGCCGGGCTCCCCAGACCTTCCCGGGAATCGACGATACGCGACGGGCCGATGGAGGCGAACCCGTCACCGCCATTGCCGAACCAGCCCGATACGTCGACGATGAGATCGGTACCGGGGTCGGTGAAGATGCAGACATCGCCACGGCTATCCACGGGGACGATGGCCAGGTTGGCAACCGGTGCCTCGGTGCGCGCATTCACCGATGACGCTCGGGGTTGGCCCTGGTCACACGGATACGCCGTGAGAAATCCCGGCGCGGCGGTGCCGGCTGCGGTGATGTTCAGCGCAACTGCGCTGGCCGTGGTCGGCACACCTGCGACACCGGTGACGTGCACCGCAAGCACACAGTTCTTCTCAAGGGTCGATCCACCCAGACCCTGCCGGGTGTCCACGATGCGGGTTGGCGCAAGCGGATGAAAGCCTGCTTGCCGCGCCGCTGGCGCCGTCGCGGTGGGGCCTCCGTCGCAGCCGGACGGGATGGAGATCCACGATGACTTCAGGCCGAGCGCCCAACGGAATTCGTCGCCGGTGACGGTGGTGGAACCGCTGGTTCCGCGGATGCGCACCTTCTTTGCCCGCCCACCCCACTCGCCGAATCCGTTGCGTTCGATCACGTCGATGGACAGCAACTGACCAACGGTGGGGAATGCCGCTTCAATCTCGCCGCGCGGCTTGGTGAGGCTCCAGGCGTGAGCGGAGTTACCTCCGTAGCTGTCGCCCAGATCCTCCACCGCCGCGAAGTTCGCGCCAGACGTGTAGCCGCCACTCGCCGCGCCGAACTGGGTGTAGGCGAGGCTGCCGTCGGCACGCGCCAGAACGACACCGGCGGTGTCGGCGACGGCGGCATCGCTGCGCGGATCTTCGACCGGTTCCACGCCTGCCGTCAGCGAGGCGCGGGTGCCGGCGCCGACGTACATCTGGCATTGGGTGGTGTCGCAGCTTTGGGCGTAGCTGGCCCGATGTTCGGTCATCACGTAGGTGCGGGCGGCCACTGCCTGTGCCCGCAACGCGTTCATCCCCTTGCCGCCGCCGAAGTCGCCCCATGAAGCGATTGATTCGCGCGGCACCACGCCGCGGATGTACTGGTCAAGCGGCACTGCATTGACCGTGCGGTTCTCGTGAGCTGTACCGTTCATAATTTCGATAGAACCGCGATAGTGACGGATGGTGCCGTCGGGTCGGCACACGCCCGGGAGCGTCGAAACCGCAGTGGTCGCGACATCGACACTGGGCGAACTGACCTGCAGTCGGTTTCCGGTGGACGTCGAAGCGAAGCCGGGGTTCAACAGCGTCCAGCCGCCGGTGGGCGCGTCGAGCATTGCCTGGGTAGCCGACGCCGCGCAATCCATCACATCCTTGCGGCCATAGACCCGGTAGGTGTGCGGCGATGTTTCGAAAGCAACAACAGCCGAATACCGACCGACTCCGGCATCGGCATTGGTGGCCAACTGAGCGGTTTCTTGGATGACCGTCGTTGAGGGCTTGTCGTCCAAAGCCAGCAGGTCGACTCGCACGAGTTGTGCCGTGTCGGTGGCGGTGCGCGTCGTGCCGCCGTAGTAGTGGTCGAGAATCTGGGTCCAATCCCAATTGTAGGTGACTGCATAACCGAGTGCGCCCCACTGGCTGAGGCCGTCACCGTGACCGTATCCTCGCCCCACGATGGTGACGTTCGGACCGAAGGACTGCGGCAAGAACGCGGCCTGGCCCGCGCCACGAGCGCTCGCCGGCACCCCGAGCAACAAGCCCGCCGAGATGGTGATGAGGAGACTTCTACACTTCCGCCGTATGAACAACATGGGAACGAAACCCTATGCGCTCCATCTCTCGCGCGGGCATCACCGCTAACATTCGCGTCTTGTCCCAGACCCCCTCCTCCGAAACAACCGCGCCCAAGGGGCCCCTTCCTGAGGGCACGATCGCCGTGGCCGCCGGTCTGGTGATTTCCGGCATCTGCGCCTACGCCTTCACGGCACTTGCGGGCAAAGCACTGCCGCAGGACGATGTCATTATTCTGCAGGCACTGTGGTTTGCCACGTTTGCCATCGCACCAGGCTTTTTCCTGCCGCTCGAACAGGAACTGGGTCGGGCACTGTCGCACCGCAAAACGCTGGGCCAGGGCGGACTTCCCGTCGTTCGGCGCGCCGTTCTGCTGGGCGGTTCGATCGCAGCAGTGGTGGTCATAGCCCTGGTCGCGCTGCGAGCAGTACTGACCAAACACTCCTTTCACGGCAGCGGCACCATCGTCTATGCACTCATGCTGAGCGTTGTCACATGGGGTGCCGCCCACATCGGCCGCGGCATTCTGTCGGGCAGCGGCCGATTCCGCCCCTACGGCATGATCATGGGCATCGACGGCCTGGTCCGTGTTGCGGGCTGCGGCGTGCTGGCCGCCACGGGCGTCAAGTCTCTCACGGCGTACGCGCTGCTGGTCGGGCTGCCACCAATTGTTGCGCTTCTGGTTTCGTACGTCCCGCAGCGCCACCTGCTTGAGCCCGGTCCGGAAGCGCCGTGGGTCGAGGTCACCACCAACATCGGCTGGCTTCTGCTCGGCTCGGTCGCTGCTGCGTTCCTGGTGAACGCTGGTCCGCTCATTGCAGGGCCGCTGTCGAGCGTGGCCGACCAGGCTCCGAACGTCGCGTTCAGCAGCGACGTGAAGTTGTACTCACGACTGGCTGCTTTCAACTTCGCCATCCTGATCTCGCGCATCCCGCTGTTCATGTTCCAGGCTGTTCAGGCGTCCCTGCTGCCCAAGCTCGCTCGCCTGGCCGCCGTCGGAGCGTTCGATGAGTTTCGTCGTGGTTTTCGCACGCTCATGAAAGTCGTTGCCGGTGTCGCCGTACTTGGTGTGGCCGGGGCCGCGGCACTGGGCCCCATCGCCTTGTCCATCGCCTTCAAGGTGAAAGTTAGCAACAAGGACATGGCCGTTCTTGCCCTGGCCGCTGGCGTCTACATGGCTGCGGTCGCTCTTGCCCAAGCGCTCATTGCTTTGCACCGCCATCCGACGGTGGCCGTGGGTTGGGTGCTCGGCGTCGTTGCCGTGTTCGCCATGCTGCCGCTAGCTCACGACCTTCTCCCACGCGTCGAGGCCGCGCTCGTCGCGGCTTCGGTCGTACCTCTCATCTTCTTTGCAGTGATGTTGCGCCAGACGCTTTCCCACCCCAGCAAGATCGACGCCAGCAGCATCACCGAAGCTCTACTAGACCACCCGCTCACGCCGTGATCACCGTCACAGTGTCGAACCGGAGTCGAGCGTCTCAGTAATTGCCGACGTGCAAACACCCGGAGGCTCATTTCTGACGCAGCTTGCCATATCTCACCTGTCCGAGGCATCGCACCGATCACGATTCGAGTCGATCGCTCCAGTACCGAGGGCGTCGGCGTTCGTGGGCAACTGCGAGCACAACGATGGCTTCGTCAAGGACGAGGTACGCGACGAAGTACGGGAATCGACGAATCGATATTCGCCGTATTTCGAGGCCTTCGGCCACACCGTCTATCAATGCTGCGGCTTGCGGCCGACGCGTGATCGACTCGATGGCCCGATCAAGTGCAGCGAGGAAGGCAAGCCCGAGTCCTTCCCGCCGATCTTCGTACCAAAGTACTGCGTCATCGACTTCTTTGACCGCCTCATGGACGAAGCGGACTGCGGCCGTCACTTGTCGAGGATGTCCGCAGCCCGTTGTCGGACGATCTTCCAGTCCTGGCCTTCGGCGCCGTCGGCCATAGCCCGTCGAGCTCGTCGCTCGATCTCGGTTCCCCACAACGACATCACGAGAGTCGGGTCGTCGTCCGCCGGGGGTTCAAGACTGATAAGCAGTTCGGCGGCTAGATGGGCACGGTCGGCGCTCGACAGTGCCAGTGCCTCTTTGTGCAGCTCATCTGACTTCATTGCCATTGCCCCAGGATACCTTGCGACAACGACCTTCGTGGCGAGTATGTAGCTCCCTTTGTGCGTGCGCAGGAACACGAAGATCGACGACGATTCGCAGCGCAACGTCAATGGGCCCATCTCGACATTATGAGCGTCGCCGACCCCCCACCAGCGCGGGTCGCAGGAGAGACGTAGGCCTAGCGGAGTTTTTCGGTTTCTATGGCTAGGTCGTGGGCGACCATGCGTTTGACTAATTGTTCGAAGGTGACTTCGGGGGTCCAACCGAGTTTGATGCGGGCTTTGGTGGCGTCGCCGATCAGTAAATCGACTTCGGAGGGGCGCATGAAGCGTTCATCCTGGTGAACGTAGGGCGTCCAATCGTCGATGCCGACTTCGGCGAACGCAAGCGTGACGAAGTCGCGAATCGAGTGCGCCTCGCCGGTGGCAATCACGAAGTCTTCGGGTGCATCTTGTTGCAACATCAACCACATTGCCTTCACGTAGTCTCCGGCGTAGCCCCAGTCGCGCCGTGTGTCGAGGGTCCCGAGCAGCAATTCGTTCTGCACGCCCAGCTTGATACGAGCAACGGCATTCGACACTTTGCGGGTGACGAACTCGAACCCGCGACGCTCGCCCTCATGGTTGAACAAGATTCCAGAACACGCGAACATTCCGTAGGCCTCGCGATAGTTCACGGTGATGTCGTGGCCGAACACCTTCGCGCAGCCATAGGGCGAGCGCGGGTAGAAAGGCGTGTTTTCCGTCTGCGGCGTCTCCCGCACCTTGCCGAAGATCTCCGACGACGACGCCTGGTAGAACCGGATCGGATTGTTCTGTGCTCCCCCGACGATGCGGATGGCCTCCAGCACGCGCAACACACCCAGGCCAGAAATGTTGGCGCTCAACTCCGCCTGGTTGAACGACATGTGGACGAACGACATGGCCGCCAGGTTGTACACCTCGTCGGGCTTCACCACATCGACCGCGTTGATGAGCGAACCCAGATCGGCAAGGTCGCCCGGCACCAGTTCCACGTCCGGAAACTCGGCTCGAATTGCATCGCCGCGTGGGTTGTTCTGGCCTTTCATCAGGCCCGCGACGTAGTAACCCTTGCCCAACAGGAGCTCGGCAAGATGTTGACCGTCCTGGCCGGTGATGCCGGTGATGAGGGCGCGACGCATGGGTCTCCTTGAGCAAAGTTCCGTTGAAACCGTAGCGGCCGGTACCCTCTAGCGGATGTCCGACACCAGAACTCTGTCGGTCGCCCTTGATGTCGGGTCGCTCATCGGCCCGCCAACGGGCATCGGCCGGTTTACGGCTGACCTCTCCCGCCACCTGCGAGAACGGCCGGATGTAGCGGTCATTCCGTATGTGCTGAGCTACCGAGCCGACCTCCCGCCCGGTGCTCGAAGACTGAAATATCCGGCCCGCCTCGCACTCGCGGCTTGGGCGAAGACCGACTGGCCGACCGCCCGCCGTTCACTCCGCGGCGCCGATCTGGTGCACGGCACCAACTACGTCGTGCCGCCGACTGGTCTTCCCACCCTGGTGAGCGTGCATGACCTCACCTTGTTTCAACGGCCCGAGTTGGTGCTGCCGGTCGTGCGCACGTTCGGCGACGTGATTCGGCGGGCGGTCGACCGCGGTGCGTTCGTCCACACCATCTCCCATGCGGTCGCCAACGACGTACGCACGCTGCTGCACACCGATCGAGTTCGCGTGGTGTACCCGGGTCCCACCTACGACCCCGACCAGGTCGTCGGACCGCTGCCATCGCACCTGACCAATCGGAAGTACATCCTGTCGATCGGCACACGGGAGCCACGCAAAAACCTGCCGCGACTGATCGAGGCGTTCGGTCTCATGCACCGCTCGAACGACGACTGCCTACTGGTGCTGGCCGGCGCACCCGGGGCCGATGATGAGTCGATTCGGCGGGCTACTCGATCCATCGACCCGTACACCGCGAAGAACATCCTGACCCTCGGTTACGTCGACGACGCCACCCGGGCCGCGTTGTTTACCCACGCCACCGTGTTCGCCTACCCGTCGCTCGATGAAGGGTTCGGACTTCCGCTGCTTGAAGCAATGCACTACGGCGTGCCTATTGTCGGATCGACCGCAGGCGCGATTCCCGAAGTGGCGGCCGACGCGGCGTTGCTCGTCGATCCGACCAATGTCGACGCACTCGCAATGGCACTTCAGGACGCCTACGACAATCATGTGCGACGACCGCGACTTATTGCGGCCGGTAAACAACGTCGCGGACTGTTTTCATGGGCACGGGCAACCGAGGAAATGGTGGCTCTCTATCGAGAGGTGGTGGAGCACGGATGACGGTGACCGTTTTGTGTGGAGGGGTTGGTGCCGCCCGGTTCCTGCGCGGGTTGATACGGGTGATGCCGCCGCAAGACATCATCGCCATCGTGAACACCGGGGATGACACCGAGATGCACGGCCTCACCATCTGCCCCGACCTCGACACCATCACCTACACCCTCGCCGAGGCGACCGACCTTCATCGAGGCTGGGGTCTGGCTCATGAAACGTGGACGGCACTGAAAGCTCTCGACCGATTCACAGCGGTGCGACCTACCGACTCCACCGCGGCGGGCACATGGTTCGGGCTCGGCGACCAAGATCTGGCCACCCACCTGTACCGAACCCATCGCGTGCGGGAAGGAGCCACGTTGACGCAGGTGGCGGGCGAGATCGCCCGAGCATGGCATCTCGATCTGACCATGCTGCCCATGTCGGACGACCCGGTGCGCACCATGGTGACAGTGGAGGAGCTCGGCGAGATTTCCTTCCAGGAATACTTCGTGCGTCACCACCACAGCGTGCCGGTGACGTCGTTGCGCTTCGCCGGCGCCGACACCGCCTCCGTCCCTGCTGCCGTGCTGCATGCGATCGAAAACGCCGACACCGTGGTGATCGCTCCGTCGAACCCGCTGGTATCCATCGGGCCGTTACGAGCGCTGCCCGCGCTGGAAATGGCGTTGCGCGCTCGGCGCGACGACGTGGTGGCCATCTCGCCGATTGTCGGCGGCAAGGCCCTCAAAGGCCCAGCTGATCGCCTGCTGGTGGAGATGGGTTTCAAGTCCGATCAAGCATCAGTGGCCACGCTCTATCGCGAGATCGCCGGCACGCTGATGATCGACAGCGTTGACGCTGACGAAGCTGCGGCGGTAGCGGCCGCCGGCGTACGCCCACTGGTCACCGACACCGTCATGAGCGACACCGAGAAGGCCGAGCACGTCGCTCGCCAGGCACTTCGGGCGATTCGTTCGTAAAGAGTGCCTCGCTCCCGCACTCTGCGTGAGGAAAGCCCGCTAAGGTTTTGTTTGGGAAATTTGGTGGGCGGGCACTGATAAGCGGAGGTACTCACGGTGGCAAGGCGGTCGATGAAGTCGATGGCGTTGGCGGTCCTGCTTTTTGTCGCGCCTCTGCTCTCGTCTTCCAACGCGTCCGCGTTCGTCACGCCCATGCAATCCGACGGTGCCTTGCTGCAGCCGGGACCGGGAGGGTTCGTCCCTATTGCGCCGTCACGAGTGCTCGATACCCGCACCTCGGGCGGCTCGCTACAACCGAACGAAACCCGGGTAATCACCGTCACCGGTGGCAGCGTCCCGGGCGACGCGGCGGCGGTGTCATTGAACGTCACCGTCGTTGACCCATCGGCCGGTTATCTGGCCGTGTGGCCCGCCGATCAGAGCCGCCCGTCCACCTCGGTACTGAACTACGACAACCAACAAACCATCGCCAACGCCGTCACCGTCCGCGTCTCGGATGGCGGCCAGATCGCGGTTGCCAGCAGCTCCACCACCCACCTCATTATCGATGTGGTCGGCTGGTACGCGGCCCCGGCAACCACCACCAACGCAGCTGGCCAGACGTGGGCCGTCCCGACACCGGGCGGCGGGTTCTTCGGCATCACGCCCACCCGTGTCCTCGACTCGCGCGCCGGACGCAAGATGGCTGCGGGTGAGGCGCGTGTGTTGCCGCTTGACCTTGGCGTCGACATGGCCGATAGTACGGTCGGCGCAGTGGTCCTCAACGTCACCGCCGTTGCGCCTGACGGGTCGGGCTACGTGTCGGTCGTGGGTAACGGCGACAGCCTCGGCGACGTGTCGAGCCTGAACTTCGGCGGCCACGCTGCCGTTGCCAATCAGGTCACTGCGCACGTCGGTGTTGGCAACGCGATCGTTCTGTACGCATCGGCACCGGTCGACCTGATTGTCGACGTCATGGGCTTCTACACGACCGGTTCACCGGTGGCCGGCGGGTTCGTTCCCGTTGCGGCCCAGCGGGTGCTCGACACTCGCCAGAGCATCATCCTCGGCAACGCCGGTTTCGACCAGCGCACGCGCGAATGGGATCTCGGCATCGCAGGTACCGCAGGAGTTCCCCTGTGGGCCGCGGCCGTCACCCTGAATCTCACGGCGTTTGATGCGTCGAGCAGCGGCTATTTCACCGTGTGGCCCGATGGCCAACCTCGACCGGGGTCTTCGTCGCTGAACCTCGGTAGCGGTGATGTGCTGGCCAACGCAGTGACGGTTGGGCTGGGTGCGAACAACGGCGTCGGTATTTACACCGACACGTCAGCGCTATTCCTCGTCGACGTCGCCGGTTGGTTCCGTTCGCCGTACGTCGGGTAGGGCCGAGGTCAGTCGGGCCACACCGTCGGCCACCGATGTCCACGGCGCCCACGCCAGATGGATGCGGGCGCGCACGGGCGACACGGCGAAGCGCGCAATGTCGTCGGTGCGAGCCGGACCTCGGGTGGCTACGGGGGCTTGGCGCATCACCATGCGTTCGAGTTGACGCACCGAGGTCTGCACGCCGGTGCCCACATTGACCACCAGCCCGCCGCCCCGACCGGCGGAACGCACGAGGGCGTCAACCGCATCATCCACGAAGAGAAAATCACGCGTCTGGCGACCGTCTCCGTGCACAACGGCCGTCTGTCCGCGAGCGGCTCGCTCGACGAACGCGGCAGCCACGCCGCGCTCGGGTCGCTGGCGGGGTCCGAACACGTTGACCAACGCAATCACGGTGAACTCGACCGCGTGCTTGGTGCGGTAGAGCTTGCACAGATCGATGATGGTGCGCATGGCGATGCCGCGTGACGTGGTGGGCGCAGCTGGCTGCCCCTCGCGCAGCGGCAGGTCGGCGGCCAGCGGATTGCCGTAGAGCGCGAGCGCGTCGATGGTGACCACGACCTTGCCGACGCGGTGTTCCTTGGCCGCTTCCAGCACGTTGACGCACGTGGTGACCAGCACATCAACCGAGTTGCGGTCGTTGTGTTCGGGAAGGTCGACGAGGTGGAAGATGACCTCGGGCGTGCGGCGTGCGACCAGGTCGAGCAGGTCGGGTGAGCGGGCGTCAAGGTTGTGAAACCGAAACGCCCCGGTGTGCTCATTGCGGGCTTCGGCCACGTTGGCGAGTGAGCCGTGGCTGAGATCATCGATGACATCGACGGTGTAGCCCTCGGCCAGCAAACGGTCGACCAGGTGGGAGCCGATGAAGCCTGCCCCACCGGTGACCATCGCTTTCATGCTGGCCGTTTCGTATCCACCAGATGCTCGCCATCGGCAACGACGGCTTCATCCCCGAGCACCACACCCTGCAACGACGCACCTGCCCCAACCTTCGCGCCGCGACCAAGAATCGAGCCCGTGACGCTTGCACCGTGGCCGACCATCACATCGTCGAGCAGCACCGAACCGCTGACCCTGGCTTCACCACCGATGTGACAGCCGTGGCCAATCACGCTGGCCGTGACATCGGCACTATCGGCGACGTGTGCATCATCGGGAGCGCAAGACGGAGCCGTGATGCCCGGGCGGCCAGCGACAAGATCGGTGTTGGCCTGCAGGTACTGTTCGGGTCGTCCGGTATCGAGCCAGTAGTCGTCGGTGGAATGTCCGACCAGCGAACCTTCGGCGGCGAGGACCGGAAACACTTCCCGCTCGATGGACACCCGTGCGCCGACCGGCACGAGGTCGAGCACCGACGCTTCCAGCACATAGGTTCCGGCGTTGATCAGGTTGCTCGGTGCTTCACCCTCGGCAGGCTTTTCAACGAAGCGCGCGATGCGGGTTCCGTCGAGGTCGGCCACACCGAACGCGCTCGGGTCTTCTACCTCGGTGAGGTGAATGGTGCCGCGCGCGCCACTTGCTCGGTGAGCGGCCACCATGCCAGCCACGTCGAGGTCGGTAAGGATGTCACCGTTCACCACGATAAACGTGTCATCGATACCGACGAAACGAGCAGCGAACGCCACCGCGCCGGCCGTGTCGAGCGGCTCGGGTTCGGTGGCATAGACCAGACGTGCACCGGCGCAGCGACCATCGGGATACGCAGCCTGGAACGCGTCCGACCCGAAACCGAGCGCCAGCACCACTTCATCCACACCGCCGGCCACGAGTCGCTCGACGATCCGTTCCACCATCGGGACGCGGCCGATGGGCAGCATGGGCTTGGGTGTGGTCAGCGTGAGGGGACGCAGGCGAGTGCCGAAGCCTCCGACCAGAACGACCGCCTTCATCAGCCTGCGGTTGAGGAGCTGCTCGCCACCGATGTTGACGAATCGCTACCCGCAACGGTGGTGGCACCGGCGACAGTCGTGGCACCCTTGACGGTCGTTGCCGGCGCACCAGTTGCCTGGTCGGCGGCACCAAGTGCGTCGAGGTTTGCCGCAGACGGCGGCTCAAGCGTCTTGTAGTCGAAATTCGGATCGTCGGCGTTGAAGACCATGGCGATGGCCATGCCGTTTCGGGTGAAGCGAATGTCGTTGAACGCCGTCAGGTACTTCTTGGGTTCGGTGGTCTTCGCCGTCTTGGCGTCGTCCCACACCAGCACCTTCCAGCTACCTGGCTTGTCGCCGCACTTGTCACCGCTCTTGATAGTGGCCGAGCCGAGTTCGGCCGGCAGGACCATGGTGGTGTCTGAGAATTTGATGGGCGCGAGCTTCAGCCAGCTGCCGAGCTTGGCGTTCTTCCCCGAGCCGGCCGAGCCGTACGGGTGGATGTGGATCACGCCGTCGCCATGGGTGTGGATGCCGGTGACCTTGAACTGCTGGTCGATCAGTTGGCCGCTGGCGTCTTTTTCTTCGTTGGCGTTCTTGATGTTGTCGAGCCACTTGTCGCAGTTGTAGATGCCGTACGCAACATGCCAGTGATCGCTGAGGGTTGGTTTGGTGGCGGCATTGGCGATGCTGGACTGGCGCGAATAGGCAATCAGCAACGTGCCCAGGATGATGACGGTGGCGAGCGCGGCAGGAAAGACCTTGCCCCGAGGCTCACGGACTTTTACTCCGCGTGCACTCTCTGCGACCTTGGCGACTTTCTTAGCTGACGATGCTTTGCCCACGAGGGGAAGACTCTATACGAGTCCGGCCAAAACTGCGGGTTCACACTCCGTCACGGTGACGAAGTTCATCGAAAAGGCGCTCGTATGCTTCTGCCACCGCGGCCGGGGAAGCCCACTGTTCCACAAACGCCCTTCCCCGCTGACCCATGGCGGCACGGCCCTCCGTGTCAGCCAGAAGCGACGTGAGACCGGCGAGAAAGGCGCCGGAGTCCTCGGGCGGCACTGCGAGACCGCAGGCCGCCTGCTCGACCACGCGGGCGACCTCGGTTCCCGCGTCGACACTGGCCAGAAGCGGTCGACCGGCAGCGAGCACCGAATAGGTCTTGGACGGCACGCTGGAGCGCGCCAGACCCTTCTTCAGAGGCACGAGGTGGATATCGCCCGAGGCCAACACCTCGGCCAGCCGCTCTCGAGGTTGGTAGGGGGCAAAGCGCACATTGGGCAGATCGGCGGTTTGGGCCTTGATTGGCTCGAGGCCCGACCCTCCCCCGTTGATGACGAACACCACCGACGGGTCGTGCCGCAGCTCGCGGGCCGCGTGGGCCACCAGTTCAAGCGATTGCGAGAGCCCGACGTTGCCCGCGTAAAGCACCACCGTCTCGTCTCCGATGCCGAGCTCCCGCCGATAGGTCGTCATGCGATCCCTCGGTGTGATGGCTACGGTGTCGACGAAGTTGGGAATGACCCGGATCTTGTGGCGATGAGCCGGACCGATCTTGGCGGTGAGGTTGTCCCGCAGGTCTTCCGACAACACGGTGACGGCGTCGGCCCGCTCGTAACTGAACCGCTCCAACCATTTCGCCAGCGAGATGACCGACTGGTTCGTGATGGCACCCAGTTCCACCGCCACGTCGGGGAAGACATCCTGGATGTTGAACACCAGTGGCCCGCGGCGGGCCAAGTGCATCCCCCACCCCGTGAGCCCGAGGGTGAGCGGTGGCGACATGGCCAGCACGCCGTCGACCTTCCCGCCTCGCAGACCGGTCAACCCCGCCAGGGCGCTGAACGCGGCGAACGCGGCGGCGCGCTGCGGGATGGATGTCTTGTCGGTGGGGAACGGATTGACTCGCGTGATGGAACCCCACTGCGTCTTTTCCCTTCGCACCATCTTGCCGGCCCACGGCGCGTCGACCTTGTGGTTCACGTACCAGGGCAGCGCGGTGACCACGTGGAGTTCGTGGCCCCGGTCGGCCAACTCGAGCACGATGCGGGAGATGACCTCGCCGGTTGGCGCGGCGTCAGGAGCGAAGTGCGGGCAAAGGACGGCGAGCTTCAACGGTGTTCTCCAGCTTTGGTGTAGGCAAGGCGCAGCGCGGCCGCGGTGCTCTCGGCCGTAAAGGCAGCCGCTCGACGGTAGCCGCGAGAACGAAGATCGGCGGAAACCACCGGATCATCCAGCACCTGACGCAAGGCGTCGGTCCACGCGGCGACGCCGTCGGGGTCGACCAGAATGCCGGCGTCCCCGACGGCTTCGGGGAGCGCCGTCACGTTTGACGCGACGACCGGGCAACCGGCCGCCATTGCTTCGAGAACCGGGATACCGAAGCCCTCGTAACGACTCGGAAACGCCATCACACTCGCCATGGCGTAGAGACCGTCGCGATCGGCAGCGGGAATGCGTCCCGGGCGGACAATGCTGCTGGTGATGCCAAGGGTGGCGGCGGCGGCCTGCAACTCGCCTTCGCACGGACCGACGCCACCGAGCAGGACCAGCCGCAGCGTCAAGTCGGCTTGCAGCAACGGAGCCATAGCCGCGAGCAGGGTGGCGTGGTTCTTGTGGCGGTAGGTGATGGCCGGGTACACCACGATCGGCCCGGGCAGGTCGTAGGTTGCCCGTAGCGCTTCTGGCGGAGTTCCGCTCGCCGGTCCGCCACCCAGGGCGTTCGGCACCACCACGAGGCGATCAGTCGGCACATGAAAGGCCTGTGCAATGGTGTCGGCCACAAATGTACTGGGGGTCGCGATGATCGCCGCGCGTTTCACCGCAGCGGGCACGGCCCGACGAAGGTAGCCAAGCTTTACCGCCGAAAACGTGTTTGGGTACACCAAGTATTGGACGTCGTGGATGGTGAGCATGGTCGGGCCCGGCGAACCGAGGGGAACCGTGCCGCCCGCGTGGTGCACGAGGTCGAACCGACCACGGCGCAGTTGCAAGTTAAGCCAGCCGAGTTCGGCCGCCACCCGCAGCTCACGACGTGAACCGCTGACGGGAGCCGAGATAACGCGACAACGCAACGCCAGATCAGGGTGGGAGTCGGCGAACCCGGGCAGCACAAACAGGGTGAGCTGATCGAGGTGCTGATCGACGAGAGCACTCAACTGTCGCGTGACGTATTCCTCCGACCCGCCGACGCCACCGGGCACCATCCACAAAAGGTTGACCGCAACCTTCATGGTGCCACCTCGTCGTAGGCCGCCCGGGTACGACGAGCCGTCTCGGCCCACGTCATCTCGGCAGCCCTTGCCCGACCCTTCGCAGTCAAAGTAGTTGCATCTGCAAGTGCTTCGATGATGCCGCGAGCGATGTCGGTCGGATCGTTCGGGTCGACCAGCACCGCTGCTCCGCCAGCCACCTCCTCGGTACTGGTACCGCGAGAGGTAACGACCGGCGTGCCGTGCGCCATGGCCTCGGCGACCGGCAGTCCGAAACCCTCACGAAAGCTCGGGTACACGAACGCCGCCGCCCCGACGTAGACCGCGGCGAGATCTTCGGAGGTGAGAAACCCGAGGGCGCGCACGCGAGGCGCAATCGAGGAAGGGATCGTCATCTCGTGGCCCCAGCCGGTTGGACCTACCACGACGAGGTCAAGGTCAGCATCCTCCAGGCGCTCGAACGCGTTCAGCAGCCCGGCCAGATTCTTGCGGGGCTCCTTGGTGCCGACGAACAACAGGTACGGCTTGAGGAGCCCGAGCCGTGAGCGCACCTCGGCCAACTCCGCGACCGCCACGGGACGCACCGCGTCGGCTCCTAGCGGCACGTGGCGCAGCCGGTGGGTGGGAATGCCGGCGGTGGCACAGTCATGCAGCGTTGCGAGCGATGAGCAGAGCACGAGGTCGGCGTGGCGTTTGATCAGCTCCAGACTGCGGCGAAACAGAGCGGCGCCGCGAGCCGTGAACATGGCCGGATCGTGCAGGAACGCAAGGTCGTGGACGGTTACCACGAACGGCTTGCGCGTGGGCGGAATGAGAATCGTGGTGGCGTGCACCACATCGACGCGCCGCGTCGTCCATTCAACGCGGGGCATCTGAACTCTTGCCCACAGGTCGTACATCAAGGGCGCCGGCAGGGGCAGATGACACACCGGCAGAGCTGGATCAAACGCTGCGTCGGGCGGTTGGCGATGCCAGGCCGCCACGCCCACAAGGTCGAGATCGGGCTGCCGTTTGAGCTCCTCGATCACTCGACAGGCGGCAACGGCCGTGCCGCCGGGCACCCGGTGCCAACACTGTTCGACGGTGATGGCAACACGCACCTCTCCATTGTGGCCGCCCCGTACCCGTCCGGTACGGACCCACGTTGCTGTCCTGACCAAGAAAGCGCAGCCAAGACTTGAGTCGCACCAGAAGTAGGCCCGAAACCGTCAAGGTCGTTGCAGGACTTGGCGAAAACCCTTCACATCCGACGGTTCGTTCGTTACTTTGATTCCTGTTCCGAGTGCGTGGTGTTGTTCCGGGTGCAGGGAGTGCCGATCAGTGACGGGAGAAGTCCTGGTCGGCCTCCGCAACCCAGCCCTACGCAGAGAGCTTCTGAGCAAGCTCAGCCAGCGGCACACGAAAGTCCCGTAGCGGCCCGAGCCCCGACGCTCGAAGCACCGCGTTGTCGAGCACACTGTTGGCCGGCCGTGGCGCCGGACGAGGCGGTTGCAGGTCAGTGGTTGCACACGCCAGCACCATGTCGGGGTTCCGGCCGACGGCAGCCACAACCGCTTGGGCGAACTCGAACCACGAGACCTCCCCCGCATTCGTCGTGTGGTGCACACCGGGACGACGATCCACCGCCAGCCGTCGAAGTAACGGTGCCAGGTCGGCACAAAAGGTGGGATGACCACGTTGGTCATCGACGAACGTGAGGGTGTCTCGCTCGGCCGCGAATCGCAAGATCGTCTTCACCATGTTGGGGCCGAACTCACCACATAGCCACGATGTGCGGGCGATGGTGGCACCAATGCCCGCTTGCAGGACCTCGCGCTCCCCCGCCAGTTTCGAGGCGCCGTAAACCGAGCGCGGGTTGGGCTGGTCCCACTCGTGATATGGTCCGACCTTGGTGCCGTCGAACACGTAGTCGGTGGAAACATGCACCAGATGGGCGTTGGTCTGGCGACAGGCCTCCGCGATCCAGCGGGCCGCCAGACCGTTGGTCAGGAAAGCGCGATCGGGGTCACTTTCGCACGCGTCGACCGCGGTCCAGGTTGCGCAATTGATGACCGCGTGGGGTTTCGTCGAATGCACGGCGCTGAGCACGGCGTCTCGATCGGTGACATCGAGTGAAACCCGGTCGAGAGCCGTCACGTCGTCGCCGGCGGCCTCGCAGACGAGCCGGCAGTCATGGCCGAGCTGACCGGCGGCACCGGTGATGAGAACGCGCACGACTTAGAAGGCGGCGCGAGCCTTCAACGGCTCCCACCACGAACGATTGTCCCGGTACCAGCCCACTGTTTCGTCGAGGGCCTCGTCGAGCTCGCGTTGGGGC
>JANNZM010000089.1:0-43976 GCA_031410595.1 Actinomycetes bacterium
GGCACGCTGTCCTCGGGTGAGCAGCAGCGGGTGCTTCTGGCCCGTTCACTTATGACCGACCCCCGGCTGCTTTTGCTCGATGAGCCGACCGCCGGTCTCGACCTCGGCGGGCGTGAGCAACTCGTCAGCAGCCTGGCCGCCCTAGCCAACGACGCGAGCGCGCCAGCCATGATGCTGGTGACGCATCACGTGGACGAGATCCCTCCCGGCTTCACCCACGCGCTCTTGCTACGCGAAGGACGAGTGCTGGTTGCCGGCAAAATCGGCCGGGTCCTAACCAGCGCCAACCTCAGCGAGTGCTTCGGCGTGCCTCTCACCCTCGAACGCCACGGCCACCGCTGGAGCGCTTGGGCCAACGAAGCAGGCTGATGGCCGGCGTCTTTCGCTACTTCCGAAGACCGCTCAAACGACCTGGCCTTGAGGTCGGATTTCGATCCCGGAACCACTGCTCGAACACACCAGGTGGAACCGGACGGCTAAGGAAATATCCCTGGGCCACGTCACAACCCATGTCCAAGAGCGCGTCCCAGGTAGCGAGGTCCTCGACTCCTTCGGCCACCACAGAGATTCCAAGGCTGTTCGCGAGATCGATGATGGATCGCACGATGGCTGCGGCGTTCGGGTCGGTCGTGAGAGGGAACACGATCGACTTGTCGATCTTTAGTTCGTCCACCGGTAGTTGACGGAGGTACGACAAGGAGGAATGTCCGGTACCGAAATCATCTATGGAGATCTTGGTGCCAAGGTCGGAGAGTTCGTGCAAAATCCGGCTCACGCTGGCAGGCTCGACCATCATGGTTGTCTCGGTCACCTCGAACGTCACCGAGCTTGACCGGACGGATCGTCGGCTGAGTAGCCGCGAGATCATCGCTGGCAGCTTCGGATCCATGAGATTGTGCACGGAGAGGTTCAACGACATCGCCACCTCGAGACCCTCGCCCGTCCATTGCTCGAGTTGGTCGAAGCCTTGTACAAGCACGTGCTGCGTGAGCGATTCGATGAGGCCGGTACGTTCTGCCAGTGCAATGAACTCGTCGGGCGGAACGGGGCCGTACTCCGGGTGGACCCACCGGGCCAGTGCTTCCACCCCGACGATGGCACCGGTGCGTAGTGCCGCCTTGGGCTGGTAGTTGAGCGTAAGAGCGCCAGAATCAAGAGCCGAGCGCAGGTCGGTGGCAAAAGCCAGCCGACGAGGTGTGTTGCGGTCGCGTTCGGCGTCGTAGATCGCGACACCGCTCGATCGTGATGCCTTGGCCTCGTACATCGCAACGTCGGCCCGTTGCATGAGCGTTGAGGGGTCGTCGCCGTGTTCGGGGTAGAGCGCAAAGCCAACGCTCACCGCAACTTCCAAGGTGATGTTCTCCGCGAGAAACGTTTCGCGAAAGGCCTGTTCAATAGTGGCCCCGAGTTTGCGAACGCTGGCGGTCGATGCTCCGAGTTGGGTCAGCAGCGCAAATTCATCGCCACCGAGTCGAGCGACCACGACCCGGTCAGACACAGCTGCCAGCAGCCTGGACGCCACCTGAGTAAGGAGCAGGTCACCGTTATGGTGTCCCAAGGTGTCGTTCACCTGTTTGAAGTCATCGAGGTCAAGCAACGCCACCGCGAATGACTCACCGCTGGACTGCGCCTCCTCAATGGCGCGAGCAACGTCGCGTAAGAAACGGGAACGGTTCGGCAACCCAGTCAGCGGATCATGCAACGACTCATGTTCGCGTTGGGCTGCCTGCTCATGAAGGCGTTCGATGAGTCGGCCGTTCTCTAGCGCGATGCCAGCATGGTTGGCGATAGTTGTGAGCACCCGGCCGTCTTCATTGGTGAACGTGCTCACCTCCGTTTCCCGGTCGCATGCGATCATCATGCCGATGGCATGATGGCCTTCGAAGATCGGCGCCACCACACAGTCCTTGGCACCGAGTCGGCGCAATAACTCGCGGTGCTTCGGGTCCTTCGGGTCTCTGGGGATGACCACCGAATAGCCGTCTCCGGTGTAGCTGGCCAACTCGGCAAGACTCATCTCACTGAGGACGCGATTGCCCGTCGAATGGAACCATTGCGTACCCGAATCACCGGCGTCGTCAGGCCGAAGGACGATCGCGGCGAGATCCGATCGAAGCAATCGCCGAGCATCGTGGAGCATGGCCCTCAGCACCAATTCCGGCCGTTGCGAGCCACTGACGAGTCGCGTGAATTCATAGAGTTGCTCCAAGCTCGCATGCCGTTTAAGCAGCGCGCTGTATCCGCGATATGTGACGATGACGAGACCGATGAGCACTCCGAACGGAACCAGTGCCAACGGGTTCGTCGTAATCAACGTCGCGGCCAGGATAGCCAAACAAACATCGCAGATCATTGTTACCGACATGGCAGTCACCACGTTGCGAATTCTGGGCTGGGCTCCGTGCCAACGCATCGCCATCGTGACCAGCATGAGTGACACCACATTTGCCGTCGAGATCGCCAAAACTGCGTACATCCAGGTAGTCGGATGGGAGAGATCATGGTTGCCAGGAAGGCTGCGGAACACCAGCATTGCAATCACGCATTCGGTTGCAGCGTTCGCGATATTAAAGATCAGCTTTCGATCGAAGCGACGATCGAAGAGCAGAAAGACCAGTGCCAATCCGGTCAAACGCCCCACGATGAGCTGGGACGGCGAACAGAAGAAGAGGGAAAGCGTGAGCGGCAGCTCCCCCCACGAGAGGCCGATCGCCTCGCGTCGAACCTCAAAATAGAATGTAGTTCGGTCAACGGCAGCGAAAGCAAACGCAAGGAACCACCAAGGCATGTGCGGCGAGCGCAGTGGCCGAAGCGTGGCCAGACCGAAGGTGTAAAGCGGAAACAGCGAGGCAACTGCAATACCGGTTATCGCCAGAGTGAGCCCCAACGCGTGCCGACTCTCACCGGATGTCCCGCCTCCGCCTGATGAGATTGCCTCATCAGGCGGATCGGTCGAATTCAGAGATGTCACGTCGCAGTGTCCATATCGCTCCTGTCACTCATCGGCGGGTAGCCCCGTTACTTTCGGCAAGCTCCCGGCAAGATTGCCGTTGAGTCGAAGAAAGAGATCCGCGGACCCGAATGTCTTAGCTCCAGCCGCTGTCGGCCCACTTGTAGCCGGACCATGAGGAGTCGGCCCACTTCACGCCGGACCAGGATGCCCCTGCCCACTTGTAGCCGTCCCAGGTGATACCGGCCCATTTCAGACTTGACCAGGATGTTCCCGACCAATCGGCGCCGGCCCACTTGTAACCGGCCCACTTATAGCCGAGCCATCCATCGCCGGCCCACTTAACACCGTTCCACGTGCCACCGGACCAGGTGGTTCCGGCCTTTGTAGCAGCGACCCAGACTGCGGGATTCCACGGGCGACCCATGATGTCGACCTCGCCCGTCAAGGCGACGCCGTTCGAAACGACACGAGCCGAACCGCGTGCTGCGTCGAGACTGCCGCTGCCGTCACTCCAATGGGACGGCGCGTCTGCGGCGGGTGCCGTCTTCAGTGACACAACGGCGGACATGTTGGCCTCGCCGCTGCCCTCATACCACGAGTTATAGAGGGCTGAGAGCGTCCCAGTGGCCGGATGGATAGACAGGGCCGAGTCGGTAAGAATCTTCTTGACTTGGTCGGGAGTGGCGTTCGGGAACTTCTGCACGACCAACGCCGCAAGTCCTGAGACGACAGCAGCGGACTGCGACGTACCGCTCCCCCGCTGGAACCGGGTGCCGACCTTGCCGGTGGTAACCGACTGGTCGATGAACGATCCGGGCACCTTGAGGCCAAGCACATGGTCGCCAGGGGCGATGACGTCGACGGGACGTACGAGTGTGCCGTGCTGAGCAAATTGAGGAACGAAGTCGTCCGTGATTTCGCTCGTGCCGTTGGTGTCGGAAGCGCCGACGGCAATGATGACCGCACTGGCCGCCGGATTCGCGAGGTTCAGTGTCGACAGGCCGTCGTTCCCTGCGGAGGCCACGACGACGATGCCTTTCTTCCACGCAGCCTCAGCTGCGAACACGAGTGGATCGATGGCTGCTGGCTGCGGGCTGTCACTCCCGAAGCTGAGGTTGAGGACGCGAATGTTCATGCCATTGTCGTTCTTGTGCTCGGTGACCCAGTTGATCGCCGCAATCATCTGCGAGATGTCCACGGCACCGTCGGCCGCGCCCGCCTTGACGTTGATGATGCGTGCCTCAGGAGCGATGCCGACGAACTTGGTGGGGTCACTGAAGGCTGACTTTTTCGATCCGGGTGCCACATCTGATCCGGCGATGATGCTGGCCATGATGGTGCCGTGACCGAAGCCGTCGTTATACGCCAGCGCGGGGGTCTGGGAATCGAAGGAGACGTCGACGCCGTCGATGACTTTACCGGTCTGATCGAGACCTGGTACCCGAGCGACGCCGGTGTCGATCACGGCTACGTCGATGCCCTTACCCGTGAATCCAGCGTTCCACATCGACTGAGCCCCGGTGGATTTGGCAATCAATTGCAGCGATCCAGCGTCGTTGGCGGCGTCGTAACCCAGCGGGGTCGCAGCGACGGCAGACGCGGATGTCGAGACCAGCATGCCAATACCGACCACGGCAGCGCCGTAGGCGGCGATGCGGCGGCGGGCTCGATTGCGTGGATTGCGACTGGAGCTTGGCTTGGACACGTGAAACCTCTGTCTTCTCGACGGTTCGTTGCCCTACTACTCGGCCAATTCGTCGCTGTGCTCCAGCAAGGACCCCGACGTGTTTCTCAGAGAAGGCCTCAACTTCTCAGGTTTTTGTACGGAGAAGGTGGATTCAGACCTTCAGCGTCAAGGCGGCCTCAGCTCACCAGAGCAAGTAGCCGGGCGCGGGCACGATCGATTTCGTCCTTGAGCAGCGCCTCGATGACTGCTCCCCATAGCTTGCCTTCGTAGCCGAGATCCATCACTAGGCGCGATCCGGTGGCGGTCTCGGTGACGGCCGAGTGCAGCGTCCAGGCGGCGTGGTTGCGACCATCGGTTTCGCGACGTTCGAAGACGACCAGTTCGTTCGGACGATACATCGTACGTTCCATGCGGAGCCGCTTCGACCGGGCCAGCGGACCCAGCTTGCCGCGAAGTTCCACCCGCCAGCCATCACCGTCAGGGTCGACGTCACTAAGGATCGTGAGCCACTGAGGATAGCGGGCCAGATCCTCTACCCATGAGAACATCGTCGCTGCGTTGCACGGGGCATCCAGCGTTGCGGTGACCTTCATTCCTTGGTGGCGACCGCGTTGGGCGTGACGTTCATCTTCGGCTCGTAGTCAGCCACCTCGACATCGCGTTTGGTTGCCGAAAAGATCGTCCGCAGCGCATCCCGGCAGGTGGTGCACGGACCGTAGAACCGTTCGTTCGCCGGTTGGCCACAACGAGGACAGTCCATGTTTTCGGTCATATGTTCGTGCTCCGAGTGGGCGATAAGGGCCTCGATCCCTTGACCCCCACCGTGTGAAGGTGGTGCTCTTCCGACTGAGCTAATCGCCCGGGCGCCGCCACCTTAGCGGACACGCCCTGCGACGGCGAACTACTTACACCGCTCTCGTGAGGCATGGTTCAGCCGACGTGCACGCAGACCATGGCATCGCTGTTGCGGTCGAAATAGCCCTCGGTGCCGGGCGGACACTTTGCACCGCGATCCATCACGGCTTTCACGACTCCGAAGTGGGGCCGCCCGCAGGGAACCTCCACCGCCGCGGCGCCGCGGATGGAAACACACGCGTCAACCACGAGAGGCTTGGTGATCTCGGTCTCCACCGTGGCGCGCCCGCCGCCGACCGCGTAGGCCGTGAACACGAAGATCACGCCCATCGCCGCCATGAGCATCAGCGCGGCCGCGGGCCAGTGGCGTGGTTCAGCGAAACGATGGGCGATGAACCCCGGCTCGGGTTCGCTGTCGTCGTTCAGCGGCGCATCGAAGCGACGCGAGGCCGCCGGGTTCGGGCGGAGCGAGGCGTCGTAGGCGGCACGGCGGCCGGGGTCGGACAGTGTGTGCCAGGCCTCGTTCAGCAGCGCCATGTCATCGCTGGTGGCGCCGCTGGTGTCGGGATGAAACACCAGCGCAAGCTGCCGGTACGCGTCACGAACTTGCACTGGCGAGGCGTCCCCGTGGACGCCGAGAAGCTCGTAGAACGTGGCGATGTGCCTATGGTAATTCTGCGTCTTCGATCGGCTCGACTTGGCCGTCACATCGGCAGTAGAAACCGACCTCGGGATGCTGTCGACCTCGTCAGTATCCGAGGTCGACGTGTATCGAACCGATGGGTGGCTGGCCATCGCCGAAGCGGCGAACATTGGTGGCGATGCGTTCGGCCAACAAGGGTTCGCCCATCTCGGGCGTGTTGCCTACGTGAGGGGAGATGATGCAGTTCGGCACGGTCCACAGCGCATGGTCGGCCGGCAGCGGCTCAGGGTCGGTGACATCGAGTGCAGCGCCACCGATGACGCGATTCCGCAGTGCCCACACCAAGTCGTCGGTGACGATATGACGGCCGCGAGCCACGTTCACGATCCACGCGTGGCGTTCCATCAGTTCGAGTTCGGATCGGCTGATGATGCCTTCGGTCTCGGGGGTGAGCGAAAGCGCCAAGATCACAAGATCCGCACCGCTGAGCGCATCGATCAGACGATCACTGCCCAGCACCGCGTCGGCACCTTCCATGTCCTTCACGCGATTACGCACGACGGTGGTGTGGGTGCGAAACGGGAGCAATAACGGCAGCAGCGCCGCGGTGATCCCGCCGCCACCGAGGATCGTCACCCGTGCGCCGAACAGATTGACACCGACCGGCTCGGTCCACTCACCTGCACGAGCGTACGCGCCGATGTTGCGCATGCCTGCCAGCGCCAACCCCAGCGCCAACTCTGCAACCGGGTCGGCGTAAACACCCTTCCCGCAGGACCACTGGCGATTGTCGTCGACCAGATGGATAAACGTCTCGACTCCGGCGAATGGAACCTGCACCCAGGAGATGTCTGGTGCGTCGGCCAAGAGCGCTTCAAGTTCGTCAGAACCGTGCGGATCGCTCCATATGAGGCCCTGCGCGTGGCCCGGATCCACCAGCTGACCGCCGCCGACCTGGACGGCCTGTTCAATCCAGGAAGGAGCCGGAGAGGGAGCGACAGCGATACGAGGCGGATAACGGCTGGCCATGGATCATCACAGACTAGCCGCCCACCCTGCGCCATTCGGCATTCCCGCTACGACGAATTCCGCTCGTTTTTATACGTTCGGCAACGACTTCCCTTGCATTGGCGGGGCTTGACCGACATGATTAGTTGTCCATGAACCCGCCTCGCCGCAACCCATTGCATGTCGATGAGATCGATCGGCTCATTATCGAGCAACTGCAGGCCGACGGACGCATGCCTTATACCAAGCTCGGGACGCAGGTCGGCTTGTCCGAGGCCGCGGTGCGGCAGCGAGTGCAACGACTGACGGACGCGGGCGTCATTCAGATCGTTGCCGTGTCTGACCCCATGCTGCTCGGACGACGTCGTATTGCCATGATCGGGATTCGAGCCGAGGGCGACACGATTCTGCTCGCCGAGCAGATCGCCTCGATGCCCGACGCAGAGTATGTCGTCATTACCGCAGGCTCGTTCGACATCATGGTGGAGGTCATGGCGACCGACGAGGCCGACCTGCTGCGCATCACCAACCAGATCCGTACCATCGCCGGCGTCAGGTCCACCGAAACGTTCATGCTGCTCCACATCGCCAAGCAGACGTTCAACTGGGGCGCTCACTAGTGCCTCCTGATCCGCGGCATCTCTGGGGTCATTTCAGCCGTATCTCCAGTGACCGGACTCCCGTCATGGTTCGGGGCGAGGGCTGCTATGTGTGGGACAGCAAGGGCCATCGGGTGCTCGACGGATTGTCTGGTTTGTTTTGCGTGCAGATCGGTCACGGTCGCAAGGAACTCGCGGCCGCCTCGGCGGCACAAATGGAGAAACTGGCGTTCTTCCCTATCTGGTCCTACGGCAACGAACCGGCCCTGGCTCTCGCCGAACGTCTCGCCCACTTGGCGCCACCCGGTTTGGATCGGGTGTTCTTCACCGATTCCGGCTCAGCTGCAGTGGAATCCGCGTGGAAACTGGCCCGGCAGTACCACTCGCTCATGGGTGACCACCGTCGGTCAAAGGTCATCAGCCGTACCTACACCTACCACGGCACCTCGATGGGCGCGCTCGCCATCACCGGCATTCCAGCCGTGAAGGCGCCCTTCGAACCGCTGGTTCCCGGCGCCATCAAGATCCAAAACACCAACCATTACCGCTGCCACGATTGTGCGCATCTCAACGACTGCACGCTTCGCTGCGCCGATGACCTGGCGTTGCGGATCGAGATGGAAGGCCCCGAGACAGTGGCGGCCGTGTTTCTTGAGCCGCTGCAGAACACCGGTGGTGCGCTGGCTCCTCCCCCGGGCTACTTCGAAAAGGTGCGGGAGATCTGCAATCGGTACGGCGTCCTACTGGTGGCCGACGAGGTGATCTGCGCGTTCGGGCGACTCGGCGAATGGTTCGGCTCCACCCGATACAACTGCCAGCCCGACATGTTCACCTTCGCCAAGGGCGTCACGTCGGGTTACGCCCCCATGGGAGGGCTCATCGTGCACAACCGCCTCGCCGAACCGTTCCTGGACGATGCCAACAGCTTCCTTCACGGCATGACCTTTGCCGGTCATCCGGTCAGTTGCGCAGTGGCGATGACCAACCTCGACATCATGGAAGACGAGGGCGTCTGCGGCAACGTCGGTCTCAACCAGGACCTCTTCACCTCACTGCTCGAAGGGCTGCGTGACATTCCGATCGTGGGCGATGTTCGTGGCGCCGGCTACTTCCGCGCCATAGAACTGGTGCGAGACCAGGCCACCAAACAGACATTCAACGACGAAGACTGCGATTGGCTCCTCCGCAAGACGCTCTCGCCTCGCCTGTACGAGTTGGGCCTGTACTGCCGGGCCGACGATCGGGCTGACCCGGTGCTGGTGTTGTCTCCCCCACTCATCGCTGGGGAGACCGAACTGAGGGAGATCGAACGCATCGTTCGCATCGCCCTCACCGAAGCCTCCGACGCGCTCGCCAAGCGATAAAGGACACACGTCACAGCGGTGGCGCGAGACTCTTCGCGTAACCTTGGCCTCACATGTCCACGATGCAGGACGTTCCGCGCACTCGCACGCCGGGCTCGGCCGCGGCTGCATTGAGCAATCCGCGGTTCCGTCGTCTCTGGCTCGGATCGTTTGCGTCCAATATCGGTACGTGGATGCAGTCGGTGGTACTGGGCAGTTTCGTGTTCAACCTCACAAAACCGACCGGTCACCCGAGCACCTTTGTCGGCCTAGTGTTCTTTGCCTCGCTCGGTCCGATCCTGCTGTTCGGCATGGCGGGTGGATTCCTGGCGGACCGTCTCAAACGGGGCCCGTGGATTATGGCGTTGCAGGCCGAGCAGGGCCTCTTTTCATTGGTACTGGCGGCCATGATTCGTTTCAGCGCCAAGCCCAACGTTTGGGCGTTACTTGCGTGCGTATTTGCGATTGGTGTCGGCAACGCTCTCAACGGGCCGGCGTGGGGTGCTGTCGTGCCGAGCGTGGTTGGGGCCGAAGACTTGCCCGGCGCGCTTTCGTTGAATTCCACCATGATCAACGGTTCACGGGTGGTCGGTCCGGCCATCGCCGGATTGCTCTATCCGATCATGGGCGCCGCCGCAATCTTTGTCATGAACGCGTTGACTTACGCCTTTGTGATCGTTGCATTTGCAACAGTTCGGCTGCCCATTCAAGATCGCCCGACCGGCACCCGTAGCGAACGATTCATGGGTGGCGTCACCTACGCCAAAGCCCATCCACGCGTGCGGCGCTGCCTCATCATCATGACGCTACTCTCGACGTTGTCGCTTTCGTTCGTCGGGCTCTTTCCTTCCATCGCCGAAACGTCGCTCCACCTTCCGAGCAAGTCAGCTACGTACGGCTGGCTCTACGCCACGTTCGGCATGGGTGCCATGCTGGGCTCATTGGCTATCGGCACGGTGCTCGTCGGAGCTGACAAACGCCGCGTGGCCCGGCGAGGGCTGTTCGCCTTGGGCGTCATGATCCTTGCATTCGGCTGGGCTACATCGGTGGCCGTGGCCTTCCCTATTGTGTTCGTGCTGGGAGCCTGCTACTTCGGCACGACCACTGCACTTATGACCGTTCTGCAGGCCGGTCTTGTCGACAGCGTGCGCGGTCGCGTCATGGCGCTGTGGATGATGGCGTTCGGTGGCACGGTTGCCATCAGCCTTCCGTTCTACGGATGGCTTTTCGACCGTCTGGGCGGGCGCTGGGTACTGTCCATCGGCGCAGCCAGCGCAGTCGGCATTGGCTGGTGGGCAAAGCTCGGCGCCAGCGGAGCCGACCAGGCAACGGCAGGGCCGGAACACGAAAGCCCGACGCTACTCACGCCGTAGCTATTCCGTTTCCTCCTCGTCGGGCACGACCAGCACCGGCACCGGCGCACGGTGCACCATCTCGTAGGTGATCGAACCCAACAGCGCGCCCCGCATGGGCCCTTCGCCGCCGTGGCCGACAGCAATGACTTCGGCTTGGCGCGCCTGCGCAACGCGGATCAGAGCGTCAACGGCGCGGTCCTGCACAAACTCGGACTCGATGTCGAGATCTGGATACAGGCCGAGAATATCCGCCTTGACTTCGTCAATGGCTCGCTCGCCGATGGCCAGAATCTCGTCCTCCAACGGACCGCCACGGGGACCGAGCCGGGTCGGGTCGTAGCCGAACACCAGCACCAACGTGGCGCCCATCAGGTTGGCCACTCGGGCGGCTGTACGAGCTGCGGCGGCTCCGCTTGCGTCGCCACCTATGCCTGCAATGAGAACGGTCATGTCAGCGTCCCTTCACATAGGTACCGAGGGGTGCGGCGAGCGTGTCATTGCTGTTCGGGTCCTTGACCGTGTCGACTGGGTCGGGTCGGTACGAGAAAAACTTCTTATATTTCGCTGCACAGATCAGCATGATCGGCACGCCAGCCAGCAGCAGCCCGGTACCGGTGATCAGCAGGACATGATCGCCGTCGGCCTTGACGTTATCGACCACCGTTCTGACGAACACGTAGAGCAACACCACCCCGCCGAAGCCGGGGAGGAGACCCATCAACACGAAATTCTTGAAGGATTTAAGCACCCAACGCCGGAAGAATACGATGCACGAGATACCCGAGCCCGTAGTACACCGCAACGGCCAGGCCCATGGCGCCGATGGAGGACGAGTAGAGGTCGGTATTGGTGTTGTGACTTACGACGACCAGCAGCAGATACCACGCAATCGACCCGACACCGAAGAACCAGGTGCTGTAGTCGGGTGTGAGGCGTCGAGGATCGATGCGAGCGAACTTCTCCGGAACGGCACCATGCGAGCCCATCGAAAGCATCGTCCGCGTGGCGGGCAAAATGGTGGTTTGGCACGATGCTGCGGCTGAGGTCAGCACGGCGATAATCAGCAGCTTCAGCAGGAATGCTCGCAGCCCCAGGTGAAGTTGGTGCCGCAATCAGGATCGGCCTTGTTGAGGTAGTAGAAGCTGGCGGCGATACAGGCCATCGGCACGAACGCAAAGAGCATGATGAAGGGCGAATGAACGCCCGCCTTCTCGGCAATGCCGCCGATTCCGACAGCCAGGCTGTACCCGGGTGCGGTGGATGCAACGCCGATCACGATGACGGCAACCAGCCCGAGTGAACCTCCCTTCAAGCCCTTGTCGGCCATGGTGGACGGCGGTACTCATACGACCTCCGGGAGCGATGCCAACCCCCGCTGGCATCTATTGCCCCTAAGACTGCCACAAGGAAAGGGACGGTCTGAACATCCCAAACGAAACCCTTAAAGGGAACGATCTTCGGAGTGCAGCACCTGCAGCGCCAGCGTTTCCAAGCCGGCAACGCGGCTCCCCTTGAAGAGTACGGCGTCGCCCGAACCGAGTCCTGCCACCACGGAGATCGGGTCATCGGCGGGGCTCATGCCGTAGTCGGTGGTTGCAACCGCAATGACTTCGATGCCAAGTTCTTGTGCGTATTCCGCCATCGCTCGGTGACGGGCTGGCCCGTCCTCATCAAGTTCGGCCATCAACCCAAGGACGGCGACACGACGTCCGGCAACAGGCAGAGCGGCCAACGCGTCGAGGGCAGCCGTCATGGAGGTGGGGTTGGCGTTGTAGGCGTCGTTGATGACGATGAGGCCCCGAGGCGCTCGCCGCACGTCCATCCTCCACGGGGAAAGGATGGCGGTCGCGAGGCCTTCGACCACCCGGTCGAGGGGCACACCACAGGCGAGGGCTGCGGCAGCAGCAGCCGCGGCGTTGGAGGCCATGTGCACGCCGCTCAGCCCCAGTTGCACCGGTGCGTCACCCCACGGGGTCCGCAGGGTGAAGCTCGCCTGAGCGAGATCGTTGAGGGTAATGGCATCGGCGCGCACATCGCCGGTGGCTGTTCCGAACGAAAGAACCGACGCCCTCGTGCGATGACGAAGGGCGAAACAGATGTCCTGATCGGCGTTGAGGATTGCGAATCCGCTGCTTGGAAGGGCTTCAACCAACTCGCCCTTGGCCTGAGCAACACCTGCCAAACCGCCGAGCCGACCGGTGTGCGCCTCGCCGATGATCGTGACGATGCCGACCGTCGGTCGCGCTACTTCACACAAACGGGAGATCTCGCCGAGGCCACGCATGCCCATCTCAACGATGACCGCTTCGGTGCGGTCTGGCGCGTTGCAGAGTGTCTGGGGCAGGCCAAGGTCGTTGTTCAGGCTTTTGGGGTTGGCCTTGGTTCGATAGTGGGTGCGAAAGGCAGCGTCGGCAAGGTCCTTCACGCTGGTTTTGCCCACCGAACCGGTGATTCCCACGACGTGATCGGGCAGTTTCGTTCGGGCCAGCGAGCCCAACGCCATGAACGCTACTTCTGCGTCAGCCACCTCAATACAGGTGGCGGCATCGGTGAGCGGGCCTTTGCTCGACAGGTATGCAGGCGCACCTTTGGCAATGGCGGCTTCAACGAAATCGTGGCCATCGCGTTCTCCGATGACCGGCACAAACAGCTGTCCGGGAAGGGTTTCGCGGCTGTCGTAGGACGCGCCGTCGACCATCAGGTCAGGTCCCACCACGCGGCCACCTACGGCGTGGGCTATCTCACTGACCGACAAACGCATGGGCCTGACACTACCGGCGACCTAGTCTGACCCGGTGCCATTGCCCGTGCCGCTGCCTCCCCGTATTCGCCTCGTCGTGCTGTTTGGCGGCCAGTCCGCCGAGCATGATGTGAGCCGAGCGACGGCGGCGCACGTGTTGAACGCACTTGATCCCGAGAGGTACGACGTGAGCGCCATTGGCATCACTCGGGAAGGCCAGTGGGTGAACGCCGACGCAGCGGCGCATGCCGCTCTTCGTGAACTACGTACGCCGTCTCTCGCCACGGAGTCGGCTATCGAAACGGGCGTCGACGTGATTGGCTCGCCCACGTCATACCACCCGGCGCTGGCCGCCGATGAGCACATCCCCACCGTGGTGCTGCCACTTCTGCATGGACCAATGGGCGAGGACGGCACGGTACAGGGACTGATGGAACTGCTCGACGTCGCCTACGTCGGTGCCGGCGTTCTCGGATCATCGGTCTCGATGGACAAGGCGATGGCCAAGGTGGTGCTCGCTTCATCGGGCATCGCGCAAGCGAAGTATCGCCGACTGTTCGATCATGAGCGCACGGCCGAGACGGCGCAGTCCCTGGTGGATGAACTTGGCCTGCCGATGTTCGTGAAGCCCGCCAACATGGGTTCCTCCGTCGGCGTCAACAAAGCCAAGACGACAGCCGAAGTAGCCGACGCTCTCGACGCCGCCTTCGTTTACGACCGTGTGGTGGTGTGTGAAGAAGCCATCGTCGGACGCGAACTTGAAGTAGCCGTGTTGGGCAACGAACACCCGCGGGCTTCACTTCCCGGCGAGGTCATGCCCGGAAGCGACTTTTACAGCTACCAGGACAAATATCTCGAGGACAACGCTCGGTACTTCATCCCGGCCGATCTCAAGCCGAGCGAGACCGAGGAACTACAGGCGTTGGCCGTGCAGGTCTTTCAAGCGCTGCGCATCGAGGGCCTGGCTCGGGTCGACTTCTTTTATGAAGAAGGCGGGCGCGGCTTTCTCTGCAATGAGGCCAATACCATGCCGGGGTTCACGCCCATTTCGATGTATCCGAAAATGTGGCAGGCCAGCGGACTGAGCTACCCCGACCTCATAGACGAGCTGGTGGGCCTCGCACTCGCCCGTCACGCGAACCGCCGTCGGGCGACCAGCGCGTAGCGTTAGGCGATGACGGCGGCGCGAACGAAGGCGAAGAGTTCGCGGCGTAGACGGCGCAGGGCGGCGGGGGTGGTGGGAACGCCGAAGGCCCGCTGTGCCTGCACGTCGGTGGCGACGCCCAGGATCGTTGAATAGAGGAAGGACAACATCAGGCGAGGGTCACCTTCACGGATGACCTTGGCCTGCATCAGCAGATCAACGCTGCGGACGGCTCTGTCGATGAGGGGTTGGAGCCGACTCGACAGCTCCGTCGCCGTCGATGGTCCGAGTCGCTCTACCTCACGCAACAAACCGAGCAATTGCGGTCGTCGAACGGCGTAACGGAACACGGCGCGCATCACGGACTCGATCCGGTCAACCCCGATCTCACCCGACGCAAGCGCGGCTTCAAACACTCCGGCAAGCTCGATGGCACCTCGTTCCAGCACGGCATCAAGCAACGCCTCTTTCGACGCAAACCAGTAGAGAATGGTCTGTTTTCGCACGCCGAGTTCGACCGCAATCATGTCGAGTGCAGTGGCCTCATAGCCGCGTGTACCGAACCCGAGCAGCGCAGCGTCAAGGATGCGATCACGGGTTGTCGCCTCTACCACAGACAAGATCGTACGGCATTCGTGCACGGGGTGCTTACCAAATGGTAGACACTGTGGCGTGATTGCTGAGTCGCTGGCCGGTAAACGCATAGCCGTAACGGGATCAACGGGGTTTTTGGGGACCGCACTCGTAGAACGGTTGATGCGCTGTGTGCCCGATTGCGAGCTGGTGCTGCTCGTCCGTGCGGGCAAACGTACGAGCGCTGCGGTTCGTGTTCAGAAGGAACTCCTGAAGAATGATGCCTTCGATCGCCTTCGCGAGATGCACGGTGGCGCGAAGGGGTTCGAGGCCCACGCCGCGGCCCGCATTCAGGTGATCACCGGCGACGTTTCCACCGACGGTCTCGGCCTCAACGACGCAGACCGAGCCATACTCGCCAGCTGCGACACCATCATCCACTCTGCCGCAACCGTGAGCTTCGACTCCCCGCTCGACAGCGCGGTAGAGGTGAATCTGCTCGGACCGGTGCGCATCGTGCAGACGTTGCAATCGCTGAACGTGACTCCACATCTCGTTGCGATCTCAACCTGTTACGTCGCCGGCAACCGTCGCGGCACCGCACCCGAGGCGCTCGTGTCAGAGGGCCCGTTCGATCTCGGACTCGACTGGCGCAAGGAAGTGGCCGCGTCGCGTCGGCTGCGTTCTGATGTTGACGCCACCAGCCGCACCACCGACAAGCTTGAAGACTTCCGCTCGGATGCTCGCCGCGAGTTCGGCGCCGCGGGTGCACCAGCCCTGGCCGCCAAGACCGAGCAGTTCCGGACCCGCTGGGTTGATGCGCAGATGGTGGAAGCGGGCATCAGCCGCGCCAACAGTGTGGCGTGGCCCGATGCGTACGCCTACACCAAGGCGTTGGGCGAGCAGGCGCTGACGGAATCGAAGGGCAACGTGCCCGTCTCCATCGTGCGGCCGTCCATTATCGAGTCAGCGTTCCTCGAGCCGTCCCCCGGTTGGATCCGTGGCTTCCGCATGGCCGAGCCGGTCATCCTCAGCTACGCGCGAGGACTGCTGAAGGAATTCCCAGGGGTTCCGGAAGGAACCATCGATGTCATCCCAGTTGACATGGTTGTCGCCGCAGCCATCTGCGCCGCCGCCATGGGGCCGGACAAGGCACCGGCCATAAGCCAGGTGGCGTCCGGTTCGGCCAACCCGCTCAAGTACCGCGTGCTTGTCGACAACGTGCGTGACTGGTTCACGAAGCACCCGATCTACGACAACCTTGGCCAACCCATCCAGGTCCCCGAGTGGAGCTTTCCGGGCCGTGGCGCCGTGCAGACGCAGTTGGAACGAGCCGAGAAATTCTTGAACGCCAGCGAGAAGGTGCTGCACGCGCTTCCGCTTCGGGGCACGCAGGCCAAGTGGTCCGCCACGGTCGAGGAGAAGAAGACCGAGATCGAGCGGGCCAAGACGTACGTTGAGCTCTACGGCGCATACGCCGAATGCGAGGCCATCTACTCAGTCGACAACTTGCTCAGCATGTGGGACCAACTCGACGCCAACGATCGCGCGACGTTCGGTTTCGACCCGCGGGTCATCGAATGGCCCCGTTACGTACAGGAAGTGCACCTTCCGTCGGTGGTATTGCACGGGCGAGTAAAGACCACACCAGGCAAGGCGAAGACCGAGGACCGTTTTACGCGAGTGCGGGCCCAAGTGCTGTCGCCTGATCGCCACGTGGCCGCGTTCGATCTGGAGAACACCCTCATCGCGTCAAACGTGGTCGAGAGCTACTCCTGGCTCGCCACCCGCCGCCTTCCCGCCGATGACCGCCTTCGCTTCGTGGCCAAGACACTGTTGGAAGCGCCATCTCTGTTAGCCCTCGACCGCAAGGATCGCGGTGACTTCCTGCGCTCGTTCTACCGACGCTACGAAGACGCTCCGGTCGAACAGATGGATGAAGACGCTCGCGAGTTGCTCACCCAGTTGATTGTCACCAAGAGCTTCCCCGAAGGCATCCGCCGGGTGCGTGAGCATCGGGCCCTCGGACATCGCACCATCCTCATCACCGGCGCGTTGAGCTTCGTGGTGGAACCGCTGCGACCACTGTTTGACGAGATCGTCTCGGTCAACTTGTCGAAGACATCACATGGCACCTACACCGGGGAGATGACTGACGTACCACCCACGGGTGAGACACGGGCGCAGATCCTCAGCGACTACTGCAAGGCCAACGGCTTCCGACTGGATGAATCCATCGCCTACGCCGACTCATCGAGCGATCTGCCGATGCTGGAATGCGTCGGGTTCCCGGTCGCGGTCAACCCCGAAACGCGTTTGGCCGCCCTGGCCCGCAAGCGCGGCTGGCTGGTGGAAAATTGGGAGAAATCGCCCGGCGGTCCCCGCCCGCTACTGCCCATCGGTCGGCGCCATTCGGCCGCCGCCGATCACATCAGCGAACCCATCCTCAACCGCATCACCCGCCGCGTGATGGAGGGCAAAAAGTGAAGGCACTGCTGTTTGAACGCAAGCCGACTCGCTACGTTGCTTCGGCATTGGCTGCTGCGGTGCGGCCGGGACGGGGCGGCGCGCACGGGCCGCTGAGCTTGAGCGATATCGACCCGCATGATCTGCCCGGTCCTGACTGGGTGCGTATTCGACCTCGACTTGCCGGTATCTGCGGCAGCGATCTGGCGACGATGGAAGGGCATTCCAGCCGCTACTTCGAGGGCATCGTGTCGTTCCCGTTCGTACCAGGCCATGAGGTTGTGGCCGATATGGAAGACGGCGCCCGGGTCATTGTGGAACCTGTGCTTGGATGCGTGGCTCGCAACATCAACCCGGTTTGCCCCAGCTGTGCCAGAGGAGACCTCGGCGGCTGCGAGCGTTTGGCGTTCGGTGATCTCGATGCCGGTCTGCAAACCGGCTTCTGCTGCGACACCGGTGGCGGCTGGTCAACCTTCATGGTGGCCCACCCCAGCCAACTCCACGCTGTGCCCGACACAATGAGCGACGAAGCCGCCGTCATGGTCGAGCCGACCGCATGCGCCATCCACGGCGCGCTCTCCCACCTGCCGACGGCTGGTGACATCGTGGTCGTGCTCGGTGCCGGCACGCTCGGGCTGCTCACGTTGGCCGCGCTCAAGGCGTATGCCCCCGACATCACCACCATCGTCGGTGCCCGCTACTTGGAGCAACGCAGTTGGGCCGCCAAGCTCGGTGCCACGCATGTGTGCGCACCCGATGAGGTCGGTCGGCTCGTGAGACGCCTGAGCGGTTCGCTCGCCTATGGCAACCAGCTGACGGGTGGCGCAGACATCGTGATCGATTGCGTGGGCAGCGAAGACTCCATCACCGAGGCGTTGCGCATTGTGAAGCCGAAGGGGCGAATCACACTGGTCGGCATGCCGAACAACGTGAGCCTCAATCTCACCAACCTCTGGCACCGCGAAACACACCTCGTTGGCGCCTACGCCTACGGCATCGAAACGCTGTCGGACGGAACATCGCGGCGCACGTTTGATTTGGCGATGGAGCTGGTGCAGTCGGCCGACCTTGGTCGGTTGGTGTCGGCCACCTATCCCCTTCGTGAATACAAAGATGCCCTGGAGCATGCAGCCAACAGTGGCCGCCGCGGGGCTGTGAAGGTCGCTTTCGACCTCAGGAACGAGAAAGAGCGGAACCGCTAATGCCCCGTCCCGGATATGTACTCGCCGTCGATAAGTCGACGCCACCCACCCTGTTTTGGCGAGGTGAGGGCTACAGCCTGGAGAAGCTGCCCGTCGGCCGCAGCCGCATCATCTACCCGAGCGAGCCAGAGGAAGCGCTGAAGGACATCGACGGCGCGATCGTGAACGCACTGCTCCATCCCATCGATCAGGACCCGCTTCCGGCGCAGCTGTTCGCGGGCATGAAGCTCACCATTGCCTTCGACGACATCAGCCTGCCGTTGCCGAAAATGCAGCGCCCCGACATCCGCCAACGCGTCATTGAAGCCGTGCTCGACCTTGCCGCCGAAGCCGGAGTGGACGATGTCGTTCTTATCGCTGCGCTCGCTTTGCATCGCCGCATGACCGAGGACGAACTGCGTCACGCCGTTGGCGACCGTGTGTACGACGCGTTCGCGCCTCGGGGCCTTTTGCAGCAGCACGATGCCGAAGATCCGACCAAACTTGCCTTCATCGGCGAGACGCCGACCGGCGAAGAAGTAGAGATCAACAAGCGGGCTGCCGAGAGCGACCTGCTGGTGTACGTGAACATCAATCTCGTTGCGATGGACGGCGGGTGGAAGTCGACCGCAACGGGTCTCGCGAGCTACCGCTCGCTGCGACATCATCACAACCCCACGACCATGGAGGCTTCGCACAGCTTCATGGATCAGCACGCCAGTGAGCTGCACAAGAGCAACTGGCGCATGGGCAAGGTAATGAAGGAGTCCGGCCCCAAGGTGTTCCAGATCGAAACCACGCTGAACACCAACACCTTCCCCCAGGCGTTCGACTTTCTGTCGAAGCGGGAGTGGGAATGGACCGGACGCGATCGGGCCGCGTTCCTGGCCAGCTCCAAGGCCCTCAGCAAGACGCCGAACCGAATCGCCCGGTCGATCTTCCACTCCATCGAAGCGCCTCATCAGATGACGTCGATTCAGGCCGGCGATGTCGAAGCCGTGCACAAGATCACCACCGAGAACGTGTACCGCCAGCAGATGGTGCAGGTCGATGGTCAGACCGACATTCTCACCATGGGGATCCCCTACATCTGCCCGTACAACGTGAACTCGATCATGAACCCGATCCTGGTGATGTGCATGGGGCTCGGCTACTTCTTCAACATGTATCGAGGCAAGCCGCTGGTACGCAAGGGTGGCGTGGTCATCATGACGCACCCGACGCCGTGGGAATTTAACCCCATTCACCACCCGAGCTACATCGACTTCTTCGAGCAGTGCCTAGCCGACACCACTGACCCGCACGAGCTGCACAAGAAGTACGAAAAGCAGTTTGCCGAGGACGAGTGGTACAAGCATCTCTACCGCACCAGCTACGCCTACCACGGCGTACACCCCTTCTACATGTGGTATTGGGGTTCACACGGTTTGCAACACGTGGGCAAGGTCATCATCGTCGGGGGCGAAGCCCGCTCGGTGAGACGGTTGGGCTTCACGCCAGCCTCCACCATGAACGATGCGTTCGAGATTGCGTCCGACGTTGTCGGTCGCGACGCCACCGTCACCCACTTCCATGCGCCGCCGCTCATGCTGGCTGATGTGCACTGATGGCTCGCTCCAGTGAAGCCAAACTGATCGCCTTTCGCAAGGCCGGGCGAGCAGTGGACACCGCCGAGCGCAAGATCGTGAACGTGCGCGGTGCCATCAGCAAGGCCGGGTTCCCCTATCGGGCACCTTCCATTCCCGGTGGCGTGGAGATGGAACCGAAAAAGGGCAAGACCGGCATCGACTTCGATACCGAGTGGGCGCGTGGTCCTGGCTCGAAGGTCGTCCGTCGCATGATTGTGAACGGCCCGATCAAGCTCGCGGTCCGTGCTCTTGGCGATCCGGAAATCACCGGCGTTGATCGCCTTGCTGACCTGATGAAGTTGGACAGGCCGCCGGCGCTTGTGTTCGTCGCCAACCATCACAGCCACCTCGATGCCGGGCTGATGCTCACGTCCATTCCGTTACCGTGGCGCAACAAGATGGTCGTCGGTGGCGCCGCCGACTACTTCTTCGGCACCCGCATCACCAGCACCATGTCGGCACTTGCTCTCGGCGCGTTCCCCATAGAACGGTCGGCCGTCAACCGCCGCTCGTCAGACCTTGCGGCCGAGTTGGTCAACGACGGTTGGAGCCTGTTGATCTTCCCCGAAGGTGGACGATCACCCGACGGATGGGGACAGACCTTCAAGGGCGGTGCCGCGTACCTGGCCGACAAGTGCGGCGTCGCCGTGGTGCCCGTACATATCGATGGCGCCGGTGCGATCTGGGGCAAGGGCGCCAAGAAGCTGAAGCCCGGTCGTACCAAGGTGACCTTCGGCAAACCGCTCACCATTCGCGAGGGCGAGAACAGCCGTCGTTTCAGCGAGCGCATTGAACAGCACGTCGCCGAACTTGGTGACGAGTCGATAAACGACTTCTGGACCGCCCGCCAAAATGCGGCGAAACGCAACACCCCCAGCCTGACGGGGCCAGCGTCCACCGGTTGGCGACGAGCGTGGGCTCTCACCGAGCAACGAGCCAAAGGCAAAGCTGGTCAGCGCCGCCGCCAAAAGCGCCGCTGGCCCAACATGGACTGAGTGCCAAGCCGGAACTAGATAAAAACCTGACCGGTTCGCCATGTGCCGGCCACGACCGTGGCCGATAGGCATGGGTGACTCCGCCGGAAAGCACCCAAGCTCCGTTCGCACCCCCTCAGAGTTTGGTTCCACCTCCTCCCCCACCTCTGCCGGGTGCCATGGCTCCCCCATTGGTCGGATGGCACGAACCACAGCCCTTCGATGCGCCCACACTGTCGAATCCGGTCCCACTATCAGTACCGAGCCTTGCTCCTCCTTCGCTCCCCGGCCTGGCCCACGCCGCACCTGCACCCGCAGCCGTTGGCGAGCCGGCTTCGGGAGACGCGCCGGGCGGCACGAAGAAGTCGTTCTCTGCGGCCGAACTGGATCACGTGCCGCGCTACATCGCTCCGGAGGATGACCACCCCGGCGCTGCTTTGTCCCCGTCCCAACCGCGCCCTGTCTCAGCCGAGTGGCAGCCGAACGAACTCGCCAGTTTCAGCGGCGCCGATTGGGTACCGCCGACGATGGCCGATGACGACGTGGCGGCCTACGTAGCCCCAAAGGCTGTCTCAACAGAACCGGCGCGCTCACCCCGCAACCTCCTCATCGTCGTCGCCGGCGTGGCGATGGTGGCCGGCCTCGGCTTCGGTGTGAATAAGGCCCTTGCCCCCGACAACGCCAAGATTATTGTCGAGCCCACAACCGTCGAGACGCCGGCCAAAGCTGCCACGCCCGCTTCCACCACTCCGGCCACGACGGTCACCATCCGGCCGGCAACCAGGGCCCCGGGCCTGGTCGGAGCGGCAAATGCAACGGCGGCCGCAAACGCAGCCGCAGCGGCTGACCCGGCACTCACCGAGGAGCCCGCAACGCCAACGTCGACTCCCTGACGGACGCTGAGCGCGGCGTAGTCGAGACAAATGCTTGAGAAAGTCTGAGAGGAAAAGGCATGGTTCTTCGCTCTCCTCGGCCGATATCTAAAGCGTGACTTCGCCGGAACGTAGCTCTAACTCTTCGTCACCCATCTATGACCACGAGAACGAGCCGAAGGTCAACGCGGTCGATCTTCGACGACTGCTCGCTGCGCCGGGTTGGCACATCGACCCTCCGTCGACAGCGACGAGACTGCGCCGCCATGACCCGGTGCCCGTGGTCGAGCCTGAAGATCTCGATGGATTCGACGGCGACAACTGGATTCCGCCCACAGTCCCCGAAGGTGAAGAAGTGGTGGCGGTTGTCACCGTGGCTCCCCGTTCCAAGCAGGGGCGCAAGATCGTCATGACGGTTGCGACACTCGTCGGCATCTCGGCAGGACTTGCGTTCAGCATTCCGAACGCCAAACGGCCGTCGCTGGCCTCGGCCGCATCACCGGCCGCTGAAGCCAGTGCAATTGCACCGAACAGTGTCGCGACCGACGAGCCATTGGCGATCGATGCCAATGCGGTAGTCATGTCTGCCCAAAGGCTCAAGACCACTGCGACCGCCGGCTCGGTCATCGAGAACGGCGAGACTCGATCGGCCGACCGGAGGGTGTTGGACTATGTGTTCGCCATCACACCCGAGAGTGTGAAGGTGGGAGCGCCCGACGTTCTGCACGGTGCGTCCAGCACCCATGTGACTGCCAGCAGTACCGCCGCCAATGTGGCTGCGCTCCGCCTTGGCGAACCCGCTTCCGCCAAGGAGGCCCTCGACATGGCCATCAACGGTGAGTACCAGCTCGACCTCTGGTTCAACCGGGCGGGCAACCTGATCCGCCTCACGGTCTACACCGCCGATACAGCAAACGGCGGTCGCATCGAAGTTGCCTTTGCTGAACCGGTGGCACTGCCCCCTGTGGGCGTCCCAGCCGTTGACGAACCGTTCGTTGGTGACAACGCGCCATCGGAGACCATTCCCGAGCCACCAACCACGGTGGAGGAGACAACCACCGAAGCCCCGGCCACGACACAAGCGCCGACCACAATCGAGGCAGCGACGGCAACGCAGGACTCGTCGGCGGAAACGACCGTGAAGGCCGTCTCGGTGGCAACCACGAAGGCGCCCTAGGACCCTAGGGCTTCTTGACGGTGGTGGTGACCGCAGGAGCAACAGCCTTGCCCGGAATGACGATCACCTGACCCGGATTGATCTGGGTTGTGGTCGTGGCACCGTTGGCAGCCAGCAGAGCATCAGGGGTGACGCCGAACTTCTTGGCAATGCCGTACCACGAGTCGTTGGCCACAACGGTGTACTTGCTGGACCCGGCCGGTGCAACCGGCGGCTTGCCGGCCACGGTGGTTGTCGGAACCGTGGCTGCGGGCGGAGCGATGGTGCCACCCGCGGGCAAGGCGCCACCGGCGGGAACAACCAACTGGTCACCGATCTTGATGAAGTCCTTGGCGGTCAAGCCGTTCGCATCGAGCAGGGCCTGGGTGGTGACGCCCATAGCCGCAGCAATGCGAGAGGGAATGTCCCCGGCCTTCACGACGTATTTCGTGCCGGACGGAGCCGGCGCCGCCGATGGCTGGGTCACCCCGGAAGTCGCACCGGTGGGTGCACCCGTAGTGAGGGTACCGGTACTACCGGGAGGCAGCGTTGCGGCTGGAGCCGAGGTAGGCACGGGCGGGAGGGTGGCGAAGACCGTCGAAGCCGCCGCTGGCACGGTGGTTCCGCCCTTGGCTTTCGCCAGCGTCGTTGAGGATGCGGTGGTCTTACTGTTGCCGCCACCGAGGCCACAACCGGTCAGAACTGAAGCGGCCAGACCAAGCGCGAGAAGACCGGAGGCAGAGCGGGAACGGAGAAGACTCGTCATAGCGAAAGCATAAAGCGCGTTTGGGGCATTTTTACGGCATACCCGGCCATCGGTGACCGAGCGGAAACACACGGTCACCGAGCGTGTGTGGCCGTTACTGCAGAGGACGGGCCGTCGGAAGGATCGGCGCCGGCAAGGTAGTGCTGCCCATGAGCCACTCGTCCACCCCGGCGGCACACGAGCGACCCTCGGCAATGGCCCACACGATAAGGCTCTGACCCCGACCGGCGTCCCCCGCGACAAACACCCCCGGCACGTTGGTCATGTAACGACCGTCACGAACGACATTGCCGCGACCATCGACCTCGACGCCGAGCTGCTTCGCCCAGCCCGCCGTCTCCGGGCCGGTGAAGCCGAGCGCCAGGAAGACGAGATCGGCGGGAATCTCTTGCTCGGTCCCCTCGACCTTTGCGAACGTACCGTCGCGCATCTCGACCTGATGCAAGCGGAGCGCTCGAACCTGACCGGCGCCGTTGTCGACGAACGCCTCCGTGTTTACGCTGTACACCCGCTCGCCCCCTTCTTCGTGGGCAGAGGCCGTGCGCAGGATCAGGTTCCACTGCGGCCACGGGTTGTTCGCGGCCCGCTCGAAGGGCGGTTCCGGCATGATCTCGAGCTGCACGACCGAAGCGGCTCCCTGGCGATGCGCCGTGCCCAGGCAGTCGGCGCCCGTGTCACCACCGCCGATGATGACGACGTGCTTGCCGTTGGCATCGATGGGTGAGGATTCGGTATCGCCCTCTTGCACGCGGTTGGACAGCGGCAGGTATTCCATCGCCTGATGTATGCCGGTGAGAACGCGCCCCGGCACGCTGGCGAGGTCTCGGCCTACCGTTGCACCGACCGCCAACACGACGGCGTCGTAGCGGGCAAGAAGCACATCGATGTCTACGTTTTGCCCGACGTTGGCGTTGGTGCGGAACTCGGTCCCTTCGGCGCGCATCTGGCCGAGTCGACGATCGAGCTGACTCTTTTCCATCTTGAACTCGGGGATGCCGTAGCGCAGCAACCCGCCGATGCGATCGGCCCGTTCGAGCACCAGCACTTCGTGGCCGGCGCGGGTGAGCTGCTGTGCCGTGGCCAGACCAGCGGGGCCGGAGCCGATGACGGCGATGCGCTTGCCAGTGGAATGGTTCGGGATCTGCGGCGTGATCCAGCCCTCGTCCCAGGCACGGTCGACAATGGAAACCTCGACCTGCTTGATGGTTACCGGGTCTTCATTGATACCGAGCACGCAGGCCGACTCGCACGGTGCCGGGCAGAGTCGCCCGGTGAACTCGGGGAAGTTGTTGGTGGCGTGCAAGCGCTCGATGGCGTCCTGCCAATGGTTGCGGTAGACGAGGTCGTTCCAGTCGGGAATGAGGTTTCCGAGCGGACAGCCGTTGTTACAAAACGGGATGCCGCAGTCCATGCAGCGCGATGCTTGCACTTGCAACTTTTCGGCTGGGAACGGTTCGTACACCTCTTTCCAGTCGCGCAAGCGCACCGGGACGGGTCGGCGAGTGGGGTTCTCGCGATCGTGCTTCAAGAATCCCGTTGCGTCACCCATGAACCGACTCCATCACTTTCACGAGGGTTTCCTCTTCGGAAAGCCCAGCTGCGCTTGCATCCTTCATCACCGTCAGCACTCGCTGAAAGTCACGGGGCATTACCTTGCGGAACGCCATTGGCCGCGAATCCCATTCATCGAGGATGCGTTCGGCCAACTTCGATCCGGTCAAGATCTGATGACGTTGCACGATGGTGCGTACGAACGTCATGTCGTCATCGTCAAGCAGTTCGAGGTCCACCAGCTCAGTGTTCAGCCGAGTGTTGAACCGGCCGTCAGCGTCGTACACATACGCAATCCCGCCCGACATGCCGGCACCGAAGTTGCGGCCGGTTTGGCCCAGCACCACGACCCGGCCACCGGTCATGTATTCGCAGCCGTGATCGCCGACGCCTTCGACAACCGCGGTGGCTCCGGAGTTGCGCACGCAGAATCGCTCGCCCACCGTGCCGCGAAGGAAGATCTCACCCGAGGTGGCGCCGTAGCCAATGACGTTGCCGGCAATGACACTCTTTTCGGCCTCGAACGTGGCCGTGCGATCGGGGTGCACGATGAGGCGTCCGCCCGACAGGCCTTTGCCCAGGTAATCGTTGCTGTCCCCTTCGAGCCGCAAGGTGATGCCGGCGGGCAGGAAGGCACCAAAACTCTGCCCTGCCGAACCCGTGAAGTTGATCTGGATGGTGCCGTCTGCGAGACCTTGGGGCCAGCGCTTGGTGACCTCGTGGCCGAGCATGGTGCCAACGGTGCGATGCACGTTGCGGATGGGTACGGTCAGGCGGACGCGATGACCGTCCGTGATGGCGGCCTGACTGGCGTCGATCAGACCTCGGTCGAGCGCGTCGGCGAGGCCGTGATCCTGCGGTACCGACTGGCGGAGGGACTGGCCGTAGGGGTTCTGCGGTACGGCCAGGATCGGGCTGAGGTCGAGGCCGCTGGCCTTCCAGTGATCGACCGCGCCACGTGTGTCGAGCATCTCGGCGTGACCGACCGCTTCGGCGATGGATCGGAAACCCAACTCGGCGAGCAGCTCGCGAACTTCTTCGGCGATGAACTCGAAGAAGTTGACGACGAACTCGGGCTTGCCGCTGAACTTCTTGCGGAGCTCGGGGTTCTGGGTGGCGACACCCACCGGGCACGTGTCGAGATGACAGACGCGCATCATCACGCAGCCGCTGACCACCAGCGGTGCGGTGGCGAAGCCGAATTCCTCAGCGCCGAGCAGCTCTGCGATGACCACGTCTCTACCGGTCTTGAGCTGTCCGTCGGCTTGCACCACGATGCGATCGCGCAGGCCGTTCAGCAGCAGCGTCTGCTGTGTCTCGGCCAGACCTAACTCCCAGGGAGCACCGGCATGCTTGAGCGATGTGAGTGGGCTGGCGCCGGTGCCGCCGTCGTGACCCGAGATGAGCACGACATCGGCCTTCGCCTTTGACACACCCGCAGCGACGGTGCCGACACCCACTTCGGCGACAAGCTTCACGTGCACACGGGCCGATGGGTTCGAGTTCTTGAGGTCATGGATGAGTTGCTTGAGGTCTTCGATGGAGTAGATGTCGTGGTGCGGCGGCGGGCTGATGAGACCGACACCGGGCGTGGAGTGGCGGGTCTTGGCCACCCACGGGTAGACCTTGTGACCAGGCAGCTGGCCGCCTTCGCCGGGCTTGGCACCCTGAGCCATCTTGATCTGCAAATCATCGGCGTTCGTGAGGTACTCACTGGTCACGCCGAACCGACCGGATGCAACCTGCTTGATGGAGCTACGGCGCACCGGATCGTGCAGTCTTTCGCTGTCTTCGCCGCCTTCGCCGGTGTTGCTCTTGCCACCGATCTGATTCATGGCAACAGCCATGGTTTCGTGCGCCTCAGCCGAGATTGAGCCGTAGCTCATGGCGCCGGTGGAGAAGCGCTTCACGATCTCGGAAACGGACTCGACCTCATCAATGGAGACGGGTTCACGCTTGTCGGATGCGAAGGCGAAAAGGCCTCGCAACGTCGCCAGCTTGGTGGCTTGATCGTTCACCAGCGCGGTGTATTGCTTGAAGATGTCGTAGCGCTTCGAGCGGGTGGCGTGCTGCAGCTTGAACACGGTCTCTGGGTTGAACAGGTGCACCTCACCCTCGCGACGCCACTGGTACTCACCGCCCAGTTCCAGCTGGCGGTGTCGGCGCAGCTCTGGTCGACTCGGATGCGCCACCGCGTGACGCGCTGCGGTCTCCCGAGCGATCTCTTCCAGACCGATACCACCGAGGCGGCTGACCGTGCCGGTGAAGTACTCGTCCACCAAATCGCGGCCGAGGCCAATCGCTTCGAAAATCTGCGCGCCCGTATAGCTGGCCACCGTCGACACGCCCATCTTCGACATGACCTTCAACACGCCCTTACCGGACGCCTTGATGTAGTTCTTCACGGCCTTGTGGGGGTCGATACCGCCCAACCCATTGAGATCTTCTCGGATCATGTCCTCGATGGATTCGAAGGCGAGATACGGGTTGATGGCACCGGCGCCGTAGCCAATGAGCAGCGCCATGTGATGCACCTCGCGAGCGTCGCCGGTCTCGATCACAAGACCGACATGGGTGCGGGTCTTCTCGCGAATGAGGTGATGATGCACGGCCGAAGTGAGCAGCAGTGACGGGATCGGAGCGAACGCGTCGTCGGCGTTGCGGTCGGACAGCACGATGATGCGGGCCCCCTCCGCGATGGCGTTGGACACTTCATGGCGGATCGCGTCGAGCGAACGCTTGAGCGCCAACCCTCCGCCGGTCACCCGGTAGAGACCAGAGATGACGACCGACGCGAAGCCGGGTTGATCGCCGTCGTCGTTCACATGAATGAGCTTGGCGAGTTCGTCGTTGTCGAGGATAGGGAACGCGAGGCCGATCTGCTTACAACTGTCGGGCGTTGGCACCAGAAGGTTGCCCTCTGGCCCGAGCGACGAACTAACTGCAGTAACGACTTCCTCTCGGATGGCATCGAGCGGTGGGTTAGTGACCTGCGCGAAAAGCTGCGAGAAGTAGTCGAAGAGCAGGCGAGGCTTGTCGCTCAGGACGGCCAAAGGCGTGTCGGTACCCATCGAACCGAGCGCCTCCCCACCCGTCTTGGCCATGGGTGCCATAAGGATCTTCAGTTCCTCATGCGTGTAGCCGAACACCTGCTGGCGGCGAAGCACGCTGTCGTGACTGAAGACGAGGTGTTCACGCTCGGGGAGGTTGGCCAGTTGCACACTTCCGGCGGCCAGCCATTCGGCGTAGGGGTGCTCGTTGGCGAGGGTTGATTTGATCTCCTCGTCGTCAATGATGCGACCTTGGGCGGTGTCGATGAGGAACATGCGGCCAGGTTGCAGGCGGCCTTTTTGCACGATCTTGGCCGGGTCGATATCGATCACGCCGGTCTCGCTGGCCATGACCACAAGGTCGTCGTCGGTCACCCAATAGCGGCTGGGACGAAGACCGTTGCGGTCAAGCACGGCGCCGATGACGGTGCCGTCGGTGAAGGCAATGGACGCCGGCCCGTCCCACGGCTCCATAAGCGACGCGTGGTACTGGTAGAAGGCGCGGCGGGCCGGGTCCATCGTCAGATGGTTTTCCCACGGCTCGGGGATCATCATCATGATGGCGTGGGGCAGGCTTCGGCCGCCGAGGTGCAGGAGTTCGAGCACCTCGTCGAAGCTGGCCGTGTCGCTGCCGGCCGGGTTGCAGATGGGGAACAGGCGCGAGATGTCGCCGCCAAAGACATCGCTGGAAAGCATCGACTCACGGGCGCGCATCCAGTTGCGGTTGCCCTGCACGGTGTTGATTTCACCGTTGTGCGCCACCAGGCGATACGGGTGGGCGAGCGGCCACGACGGGAAGGTGTTAGTGGAGAACCGGCTGTGGACAAGCGCCAGCGCGGACTCGATGCGCTCGTCACCGAGTTCGGGGAAGAACGCCAGCAGCTGTGGCGTGGTGAACATGCCCTTGTACACCAGCGTGCGGCTCGACAGCGAGGGGAAGTAGACGTTGTCGACCTCGCGCTCGGCCCGCTTGCGCAGCGGGTACACCTTGCGGTCAAGGTCGATGCCACCCGCGCCCGCGCCGTCGGCGATGAATAACTGTTTGAACGTGGGCATGACCGCCACTGCGGAGCTGCCGAGTGTGGCGGGGTCGGTCGGAACGTCGCGCCAACCAAGCACCACAAGACCCTCGTCGCCAGCAATGGTTTCGATGGCGGCGCACGCCTTGTTGCGCTCCTCGTCATCTACCGGCAAGAAGGCCAAACCAACGGCATAATGACCGGCCGCAGGCAGCTCGAACCCGGCGACTTCACGAAGAAAACGATCGGGAACCTGAACCAAAATACCGGCGCCGTCACCCGTGTTGGCTTCGGCACCGGTGGCGCCACGATGCTCAAGATTGCAGAGCGCACCGAGTGCCGTTGCCACGAGCGCGTTGCTCTTGCGACCCTTCACATCGGCCACAAACGACACACCGCAGCTGTCGTGCTCGTGGCGCGGGTCGTACAGGCCATGGGCGGCGGGCAGCGCGCTAAACGGGGGTTGCTTCATGGTCATCGTCCTATTCCAAAGTCGCAGAAATCTCGGCTTTGCAACGAGACGGCGTTGGCCCGTGCAAGCCCAAGGATAGCGCGGTGGTCCGATCCGGGACGAACCACTTTCGTGTCTTGACGAAACGCCACAACCGAGCCCGTTTCCGGGCTAGACGTCGTTGAAATGGCCCGGGCGCTGCTCAAAGGCGGCTGTGACCGATTCGATCTGATTCGGCGACCCAATCAGGGTGCGGATGACGCGGCGCTCGTCGGCGAACTGAGTGGGGGCGTCCGCTCCGGCATATGCGGCGCGCAGGAGTTCTTTGACACCACGGACCGCATGGGGACTCTTCGAGGCGATATCTCGGGCCATGGCCAGCGCATCATCGAGGGGCGCCGAGGTCACACGGGTGGCCAGCCCCATTTGCACAGCCTCGATGCCATTCAGAACGCGCCCGGTAGTGGCCAGTTCCATAGCGATGTCGGGCCGCACCAGCTGCGCCAGCCGAAACGTGCCGGTCATGTCCGGAACGAGCCCCCACTTGATCTCGAGAATGCTGAACTTCATGTCGGGAGCCACGATGCGGATGTCGGCTCCGAGCGCGATTTGGGCGCCACCGCCGAGCGCCGCGCCGTGCACCGCGGCGATGACCGGCACCGGTATCTCCTGCCATACCCAGCTGACCTGCTGGGCCAGCTGGGTGAGACCGCTCTCGGTCATTCGCCCAGCGTTCAAATCGTCCTCCGACACCTCTCCCCCTGCCATGACCTCAAACGAACCGAAGTCGAGCCCCGCACAGAACGCTCGACCAACGCCTGAGAGGACCACCGCTCGCAGGCCGGGCTCGCTCTTGAGCCGCTCGCCCACCGACGCCAAGGCCTCAAACATCGCCGGGTCAAGCGCGTTCATTTTCTCACCACGGGTCATGCGGACATCGGCGACACCGTCACTAACAACGCAGGAAACACGATCAGTCATCGCAAGATGTTGCCACGATCGACTCCGCTCTGCCTGTTGCAGTGGATAGCTGCGCGCCGCCCGATCCGAGTCCGACGGTCAGTTCACCAGCAACGTCGCCCGGAGCGAAGTTCCTCAACTATAAGGATCGCTTCGGCCAGAGCATCGGCTTTCGTCGGTTGAGAACGTCGAAACAACGGATTCGGCGACTGCTCCCAGCGGCTGTTGCCCTGAGCGTCGATCTCGGGGATGCGATAGATACGGACCTCCCAACGCCGATCGCGATCCAACCACCATCGAAGTCGCAAGAAGAGACGGTAGGCAAAGTAGGCCAAGCACGATGACACCGCTGCCCATGGACATTCGCCACGGCTTGAAGCCATCGGCACGGACAATCTTGACCTGCCCCCAACCGCCCTCCGGCAAACGCACGGTCGCCCACCGAACCGTTGTCGTTGTCGTTGTCGTTGTCGTTGTCTCAGGCATGGCTACCCCCACTGTGCCCGACACGAACAACTTCGTCGAGACTCGTCGGGGACTGACGCTTGAGCGGCGTCGGAGACTGTTGGAGCTTCACCCAGCGTCGGCGAGCTCCAGCAATCGTGAAAGCGCGACAGCGCAGGCCGCAACGATCGTCGGCTGGTCCGTTCCGAGGTTGGTAGTACCCGTTGAATGCGAGTCGTCAACACATCGAAACCCCGGCCCCCACATAGGAACCTCGTCCTCAAGGAGATGCCCGGCGCTGAACTCAAGCACAGCAGGAAATTCGTCCCGCTCCACTGGTCGTTGCCTGTCCCAGTCCAGCTAGCGACCACGACGAGACGAATGTTTTGATTGTGCTCACGTCTGGAGCGGGAGGACGAGATCGGCCAGACGGGTGAGGTCGGCGCGCCAGTCGTCGCTCAACGATGACCGCAAGACGAACTTGGTGATCCCACCGTCGATGTGCGCCCGCAGCAAGCTTTCGAGCGACTGCTCGCCAATCGGAAGAATTTGCGAGATGTCACCGTCAGAACGACGCTGGCGGAGTGCAGCAAGCGCGGCGGCCGGTGGCTCCGACCATGCGTACGGCATGCTGATGCCGAAGTGGTCGGCATCGATGACCCTGCCAAGTTCCGCGGCGCGCTTCTCAATGGTGATGCGCCCCGCAGCTGCTTCGGCTGGCGTTGCTGCGGCCGTGAGCCATCCGTCGGCCAAGCGCGCCACCCGATCAAGCGCCTGCGGGCCAAGACCACCCAACCAGATCTCCAGCGGATCTTGCAATGGCGTTGCTGACAGTCGCACATTGTCGTAGTGATATGCGCCGACCTCCGCGGTGACGCCGTCACCTTGCCACCACGAGCGTAACAGTCCGATGGCCTCATCGATGGCTTTGCCGCGGTCGCCGGTGGCATGCCCAAGCGCGGCTCGCTCGGTTGGTTGGCCGAGTCCGGGCACGAGCGAGATCAACAGGCGACCACCCGAAAGCCTATCGACCTGCGCGAGTTGTTTGGCCAACCACAGCGGATTGCGGCCGAGCGGCACGACGTTCATTCCTAACTTGAGTTTCGTCGTGCGGGCTGCTGCGTAGGCCAGACTCACGAGCGGATCACCAAGTGGACCGAGAGGAATATCCGACAGCCAAATGGTGTCGAAGCCAAGCGTCTCGCAAGCGGCGAGATAGTCGTCGAACTGGCTCTCGTGCATCGCTTCGGCCGGCGGCGTCACCGCGAATCGGATCTTCATACGCCCCGAGCCTACGTCGACGATCTCCTGGGCAAACCTCCAACTAGGCATCTCTCACCTCCCAACTTGCGGGTCCAGAGCGCTGGGAGCGCGCAAGACAGCCGAGTTGGGAGGTACAAGGGTCCAAGTTGGAGGGCGAAGCCAGTTGCAGTGAGCTGAGGCGACCACGAAAGACGTCGCCGCTTCCTGTTCGGCCGAGGACAGGGCCCGGGTAACGCGGTCTACGCTGCGGCCATGACGAAGTTGCGAAAGGGCATTCTGGGGACATCGTTTGGCCTCATCCTCGCCGGAAGCAGCCTGTTGACCGGCCCCAACGGCGCGGCGTCCGCGTTGGCAAACGGGGCGAGGTTTGTGGGCATTGCGCCCACCCGGGTGCTCGATACTCGCGGCAGCACTCCCCTCATCGCCAACGTGGCCCGCCACGTGCCGCTTACGGTGCCACCTGGAGTCGTTGGTGTGTCAGTCAATCTCACGATCACGCGGGCTGAGGGCAGCGGATTTGCCACGGTGCATCCCTGCAGCCAAACGAACATCACGACCTCGACGGTGAACTTTCAACCCGGCATCGATATCGCCAACGCGTCTCCGCAGACCCCGTTGGATGGCAGCGGGTTGTGCGTCACCGCCGACGGCAAGACTGACGTCATTGTCGATCTCACGGGTTGGTGGTCATCTACCAGCGGCACCGCGTTGGCCGCCCACAATCCGGTCCGTTTGCTCGATTCTCGTGACACCACCGCCCGCCCCCTGATCCGGCCCATTCCAACCAGCGGCGGAAGCGTGGTTGGGCTGACCGTTATCGTCACGCGACCGGCGGGCAACGGTTTCGCGTCCGTCCATCCCTGCACGCAAGCCGTCACCACATCGAACGTGAACTTTGGCGTCGGTCAGACCATGGCCAACCTTGTGGTGATGTCGGCGGCGTCTCCACTGTGCATCACCACATCGGTCCCCGCCGATGTGGTGGTCGACGAGGTTGCCGAGTCCGGCTCGAACACGATGTCGGCCATCGCCCCGACGCGTGTGCTCGATACTCGTGACACCGCTTCGTGGGTGGGTGCAGGTGGCACCGTCAGGTTGCCGGTCGGCTCGGCCCGCACGGTGCTCTTGAACGTCACCGCCGTACGCCCGCTTGGACCAGGCTTCATGAACGTGTGGCCCTGCAGTGAGCCCGAGCCGAAGACCTCGGCGCTGTCGTGGTCGGAGGTGAAAAACGTTGCCACCGCGGTGATTGCGCGGGCCGACAGCAGCGGCAATGTCTGCCTGCGGCCCAGCGTCGGCACCCACGTGTTGGCCGATGTGCTCGGAAGTGACCAAGCCCTCCCCACTACGGTCACGCCGACCTATACCGGTCGCACAAACGAACTGTTGCTCGGCCAAAGCGTGCAGGGTCGACCGATCATTGCTCGGGCTTACGGAACCGGTGACGGCAAGCCCGTGCTGGGTGTGGGCGTCATTCATGGTGACGAACAGTCGGGGCTGGCGATTGTGGCCGATCTCAAGCAGGCCGCCGTGCCGGCCGGGATTGAGATGTGGCTAATCGATTCGGTCAACCCTGACGGTATGGCGTTGAACACTCGAAAGAACGCGAACGAGGTCGACCTCAATCGCAACTGGCCGACCAACTGGCAGCCCATCGCCCGCAGCAACAACTACTCCGGCACCCGCCCGGCATCAGAGCCCGAAACCCAGGCCACGCTCGCCTTCATCAACCTCATCAAACCCGTGACGGGCGTGTGGTGGCACACCGTCGGCGACTACGTGGACGACTCGCGATCCTCGGTCGCGCATCCCGATCTGATCACCATGTACGCCGCCGTGTCTGTGATCGGGATCGATGATGCGCCCTGCCTCGGGTACTGCGGAGGCACCGCTACGCAGCACATCAACGCCACTGTTCCAGGCGCCACGCACATGGTGGTTGAGCTGCCCGATCCGCTGTCGGCCGCGGGTGCCCAGCGCCACGCCAACGCCTTTTTGGCGATCGCAGCAGCCAGCTGATGGCGACGGCACAGGGCGCGCCACCTTCACGTCACGCCCTCGTGGTTGGTGCAACGTGCCGGTTCGTATAGCGGTCTTCGGATCACTGAATCACGACATTGTGCTCACAGTCCCCCACATGCCGACATCCGATGAGACGATACGAGCATCGGACTATGCCGAGTTCTGCGGGGGCAAGGGCTTCAACCAGGCCATCGCAGCGGCGAGGCTCGGTGCCACCAGTCAGATGATTGGTTGCATCGGCAACGATGATGCCGGCCGCCTGCTCACCGCCGCGCTCGATCACAATCACGTCGACCGCCAGTTCGTGACGACCACCAACGAACACACGGGAACCGCGCTCATCACGACCGACGCCAATGACGTCACCATCGTCATCGTCCCCGGGGCAAATGGTTCGCTGACCGAGGACCACGCCGACGCAGCGCGGGTTGTGCTGGAGAGCGTCGATGTGTTGCTCCTCCAGGGTGAGGTGTCCCACCAGGCCGCGGCCCGGGCCGCACACATCGTGCGACAGGCCGGCGGAAAGGTCGTGTTCAGCCCTGCGCCAGTACACGCGGACAGCTTGCTCATACTCCCCTACGCGTCCTACGTGGTCGCCAATCGCGGTGAGGCCGCAGCACTTGATCTGACGCCCAGCGATACCGTCATCATCACCCAAGGAGCTGACGGCACGCGCGTCGGCGACGTGGTTGTGCCCGTGTTTCCCGCGACCGTGGTTGACCCGACCGGCGCCGGCGACGCGTTCACCGCTGCGTTCGCCGTTGCGCTCGCTGATGGCCACGACGTCATCGACGCCGTCCGATTCGGGTCAGCTGCCGGTTCATGGGCAGTGCGCATCCGCGGTGCCGAACCTTCGCTGCCCACCCGCGCTCAAATCGAGTCGGTGCTCCACGGGACCTAAGTGTATTCTTTGGCTGGCGATGGCCAGCAGTGCTCTCTGGTCGAGTCGGACGTTCGAGGGGAATCGATGCACATAGACCGTTGCGGGAGTGGCTCGCCGTGAGCCGCTCAACTGTGTCGTGGGCGGACTGGGCTGAGTCCGAACTCGCCGAAATCCGCGCCGCTGGCCGGTGGCGGTCCACCCGCACCTTCGACGCTCGCGGTGTAAGCGGCGAGCTTGATGGTCGACCCGTTCTCTCCTTTGCGTCGAATGACTACCTCGGGCTCGCGACCCACCCGGCGGTGCAAGCGGCGGCCCGTGAGGCAATCGACCGGTGGGGCACAGGCGCAACCGCATCCCGACTGATTGTTGGCAGTCGGTCGTGTCACGACGAACTAGAAGTCGAGATCGCTGACTGGAAGCACACCGAGAAGGCCATCTTGTTCCCCACGGGATACTCGGCAAACGTCGGGGTGCTCGGTGTGGTGGGCGGACCGGACGTGACGGTGTTCAGCGACGAACTGAACCACGCGTCCATCATCGATGGCTGCCGGCTCAGTCACTCGCACGTCTCGGTGTATCGCCATTGCGACGTCGACCATCTCGGGCATCTTCTCAGTACGAGCAATGGTCGTGCGGTGGTTGTCAGTGACTCGGTGTTCTCCATGGACGGCGACGTCGCCCCCGCACAAGCGCTTGGTGAATTGTGTGCCCGACACGGTGCCCTACTGATTCTGGATGAGGCCCACGCGGTCCTCGGCCCGTGTGGCCCTGAACCGATCGATGGCCTCGATATCATCCGAGTCGGCACGCTCTCCAAGACGCTCGGCTCCCTGGGTGGTTGGGCGGCGACCTCTGCTCCCGTCGTTGACCTGCTTGTGAACAGGGCGCGGTCGTACATCTTTACGACGGCGCTCAGTCCAGCCGACACTGCAGCCGGTCTCGCCGCGCTGCGTATCGTGCGCAGTACCGAGGGCTCACTGTTGATCGATCGACTGCGCGCGATCGTCGGTCGGGTGAATTGCAACCATCCATCACCGATCATTCCCCTCCTTCTTGGGGACGAGGGCGTGGCGGTAAAGGCCTCGGCGTCGCTGCTGGAACGCGGCATCCTGGTGCCGGCCATCCGCCCCCCGACGGTGCCTGCGGGTACATCGCGTCTACGCATAGCGCTGTCTGCTGGCCATGACGATGAGATGATCGAACGACTCCTGGCCGCGCTGGCCGACTTGGGTCTGCGATGATGCGGCCATGATTGGCCGACCAGCGCAACTTGTCGTCGTGGTCGGGACAGCGACTGAAATCGGCAAGACATGGGTGACCTGCGAGTTGGTTCGTCGGCTGCGCACGCCGGGGGTACTCGTTTCGGCTCGCAAGCCTGCGCAGTCCTTTGACCCAAGCGGTGGTCCTTCCTCGCTGGCCACCGACGCCGACCTTCTGGCGGACGCGTCGGGCGAACCCGTCGAGCGTGTGTGCCCGCTGCACCGCTGGTATGACACACCAATGGCGCCACCGATGGCGGCCGAATCGCTTGGCCGCCCTCGCTTCACCAGTGACGATCTCCTCACTGAGCTGACGTGGCCCACCGGGGTTCATGTCGGTTTCGTCGAAACAGCAGGCGGCGTCTGCTCGCCCTTCGCTGACGACGTCGACAGCGCAGAGTTCGCCCGCCTCGTTGACCCCGACCACACCATCCTGGTGGCGGACGCAGGACTTGGCACCATCAGCGCCGTCCGTCTGGCGGTGCGTGCTCTTGCCCCACTCGACACTGTCGTGTTCCTGAATCGATTCGACGCAACGGACGAGCTTCATCGCCGCAACCGTGACTGGCTGACCGAACGCGACTGCTACGAGACGTATACCGACATTGCCGAACTCACCACGCACCTGGCGACTGCAGGCAAGCAATGAGCGATCTGCCGGCCAATCTTGCGGCGCGCGACCGCGAGCTGGTGTGGCATCCCTACGCCTCAATGCCCTCGGCGCTTCCGGCAATTCCGGTGAGCAGCGCGAGCGGTACCCGGTTGATGTTGGCCGACGGCCGCGAACTGATCGACGCGATGTCGTCGTGGTGGGCTGCGATCCACGGGTATCGCCATCCCGTACTCGATGCCGCCGTCCGCGACCAGATCGACGCCATGTCGCATGTGATGTTCGGTGGCTTGACGCACGGTCCGGCAGTAGAGCTGGCCGAGCAACTCGTCGACATCGCACCCGCCGGGCTTTCGCACGTGTTCTTCAGCGACTCGGGCTCCGTTGCGGTCGAGGTGGCGATGAAGATGGCTCTGCAATACTGGCTCGGGCGCGGCGCCTCCGGCCGTCATCGGATGCTTACCGTGCGGTCCGGCTATCACGGTGACACCTTCGCAGCGATGTCGGTGTGCGACCCCGTGACGGGGATGCATCAAATGTTCTCCGCCGTGCTGCCCCAACAGCTCTTCGCTCCAGCACCCAGTCCGGTCTTCGGCGCTGCGTTCGACGAGTCGGACATTGCAGCGTTCCGCGATCTCCTCGTGGCTCACCGCGCCGAGATCGCCGCAGTCATCCTCGAGCCCATCGTGCAGGGCGCGGGTGGCATGCGTTTCTACTCCCCGGACTTCCTACGCGCCGTTCGTTCGCTGTGCGATGAGCACGACGTGTTACTGATAGCCGATGAGATCGCCACTGGCTTCGGGCGCTCCGGCACCCTGTTTGGTTGCGACCATGCCGACGTCGCCCCGGACATCATGTGTGTCGGCAAGGCAATGACGGGAGGATACCTGTCGATGGCGGCAACGCTGTGCACGTCGGAGGTCGCAGCTGCTACGAACCGGGCCGAGTCCGGTGCGCTGATGCACGGACCGACCTACATGGGCAACCCTCTTGCCGCGGCCGTTTCCCTTGCCTCGATTCGCCTGCTGCTGTCGCAGTCGTGGCAGGCGAGTGTTCAGCGTATCGAGTCTCGGTTGGTGGACGGACTCGCCGCGGCCCGCTCCCTCGACAACGTCGCCGACGTTCGAGTGCTCGGGGCAATTGGAGTGATCGAAACGCGTGAGCAACTGCCGATGGACGAGATGCAGGCGGTATGTATGGAGCACGGAGTTTGGCTGCGGCCCTTCGGCCGACTGATCTACTCGATGCCGCCCTATATCTCTACTGATGCTGACGTGGATGCAATCTGCGCGGCCATGGTGGACACCGTCACACGCGTACTGCCCGGAGCGCGCTGATCCGGCGACGGCCGCGTTGAACGCGGCTTACGGTCGATGGCGGCGAGCTGGGTATCGAGGCGATCGAGCAGGTCACGGTCGTGATCGTTACCCGGATTAGGTGTGGTCAGGAGTCGGTCGCCAAGGAAGACGCTGCTGGCACCCGCGTGCAAGCACAACGCCTGTAGTTCGTCGGTCATTTGTGAACGGCCCGCAGACAGTCGAACCACCGACTCGGGCATCATGAGCCGGGCCGCAGCGATGGTGCGCACCAACTCGAGCCCATCAAGCTTGTCGAGGCCGAACAATGGAGTGCCGGGTACCTGCACCAACAGATTGATCGGCACGCTCTCGGGATGGGGGTTCAGGGCCGCGAGTTGTACCAGGAGTCCGGCGCGATCGAGCCGCGACTCGCCCATGCCGACGATGCCACCACAGCACAGCTTCACTCCCGATTCGCGAACGTTGGCCAACGTGTCGAGGCGGTCCTGATAGGTGCGTGTCGTAATGACCTCGCCGTAAAACTCGGGCGAGGTATCCAGATTGTGGTTGTAAAAGTCGAGGCCAGCGTCGGCCAGCTGTGTTGCCTGGCCGGGCGTCAACATCCCAAGCGTCACGCAGGTCTCGATGCCGAGGTCACCAACGGCGCGTACAGCATCGGCCACTCGCTCAACCTGGCGATCTGTAGGTGCGCGCCACGCGGCGCCCATGCAAAACCGCGTGGCACCGCTGGCAGCCGCGTTTCGCGCGGCAGCAACGATGTCGGCTGTCTCCATCAGTCGTTCGGGCTCGAGGCCTGTGTCGTACTTCGACGACTGCGGACAGTACGCGCAGTCCTCCGGACACGCACCAGTTTTGATCGACAACAGAATCGCAGCTTCCACCACCTGCGCGTCGAATGAGTGCCTGTGCACCTCATGGGCATGAGCGAGTAGTTCGTGGAACGGCCGCCCGATCAGCTGATTGGCTTCGGCAACAGTCCAGTCGTGACGGATGTCCATGTCGCAACTCTGGTCGTCAGCCCAGCCAGGCTGCAAACCGTGTGGTAGCGAGGGTGCCGTCTGACACAATGCAGGGATGAGGCTGAATCTTTCTGCGGACGACGTGCTTTCCACGACCCGAGCGGTACGCAAGCGGCTCGACTTCGACACGCCGGTGCCCCGCGAGGTGATCATGCAGTGTCTCGATCTTGCGTTGCAGGCGCCGACCGCATCGAACAGTCAGGGATGGGGCTTCGTCTTCGTGGAGGATGCCGCCAAGAAGAAGGCCATTGCCGACCTGTACGGCGCCAACTTCGACGAGTACGCCAAACGCAGCCAGCAGTGGCCCGAGGGCGACCCGCGCAACGACCAGATGGGTGCCGTGCGCAGCTCGGCCGTCTATTTGCGAGAGAACTTTCACCGTGTGCCAGTCATGATGATTCCGGTCATTCAGGGCCGCCTCGACAACGCCAGCGTTGCTCACGGTGCCAGCGTGTGGGGGTCGATTCTGCCTGCCGTGTGGAGCTTCATGCTGGCTGCCCGCGAACGCGGCCTGGGTACTGCGTGGACCACGCTGTCGCTCCCGAACGAAAAAGAAGTGGCCGACATCTGCGGGATCCCGTTCGACCAATACACCCAGGCCGGGCTCTTCCCCATCGCCTATACGCTCGGTACCGATTTCAAGCCGGCCCAACGGCTCGACACCGCCAACCTGGTGCACTGGGATACTTGGTAGCCGGTGTCGCTTACGTCTGCGGGTCAAACCGAAGACGCCTACCGATTCGACTGGGGCAGCGAGGGTTTGCACGCCATAGGTCAGGACGCGGCGGTCATCATCATCGTTGATGTGCTTTCATTTACCAGCGCGGTCGATGTGGCCGTCGGCCGGGGCGCATTCGTCTACCCGTACCCGTCGGGCGATGACGGCGCGGCCGAGTTCGCGGCGTCACTCGGCGCCGAGTTGGCGGTCCATAGAACCGCCGTGACCGAAACGTCGCGTTGGTCGCTTTCGCCGCAGACGTTGAGCGGGTTGCCGAGAGGCACCCGTCTGGTCATCCCTTCGATAAACGGCGCAACACTGGTGCACAAGGCTGCCGCGTTCGGGGTACCGATTCTGGCCGGCTGCCTACGCAATGCGACCGCTGTGGCAAACCGAGCCGCCAGCCTCGCCGACGGCCGCGGCTCGATCGCGGTCATCGCTGCGGGCGAGCGCTGGTACACCAACACCGGACCGTTGCGGCCATCGGCAGAAGACCTGCTCGGTGCAGGCGCGGTGCTCCACGCTCTCGACCCCTCGGCCGCGGTTCGGCAACCGTGCTGCTCGCCCGAAGCAGCTGCAGCAAGGGCAGCGTTCGCGTCGGCACGCTATCGATTGGTGGAGCACATCACGCGCACGGCGTCTGGCCGCGAGCTGTTGGCCCTCGGCTGGGCCGATGACGTTGGCATGTCCGCAGCTCATGACGTGAGCCAGGTGGCACCGATCCTTCGCGATGGTGCGTTTGTCGACAGCGCGCTGGGCTAAACGATTCGTTCCAAGGGGTTCGCGCGGTTTCGCGTCGCTGCCGCACCTTGCCGCCACGAAGGCCCGAGCCGTCACGGCGGGCGGGCCCTATAGGGCTGACGGTCCTCTCCCCTCCTGACCGCATGTCACCATCATTCGCGCGTTACAACCATTCATTCGCGCGTTACGCCCCTTTCGCGTGCTTGATCGCCTAAATCGGGTCTAATGCGCGAATGAATGGGCACCATCGCGCCAATCGCCGAGATGGCTCGATTCCGAACGACACGGCGGCCGCGACTCACGTGTTTGTGCCCGCGTGTTCCACGGATCCGTGCGCTCACCATCGCAATCTGGTGCCACGATGCCACGAAGGCCCGTACGCTCACTGACCGATTACGACCACCGACCCCTTGAAACCAGTCACCTGGCAGGGTGCGGAACATACCGCCGCCGACATCCGATTAGTTGTCGCAACTACGTTCGACCTACCGGTGCATTGCAATGCACCGCTTCGAACGTGTTCTCGTGGTGCACTCGGATGCAGCGATAGGTCCGACGGGCGGAAACTGTTTCCTGGCTGCGGCGCCGGACAGCGCCAACGCACCCTCTTTCTGCGCCCTCGGCTAGCTGTCTGCCACGAGTCGCAGGCCCGTGGCAGCAATAGACGGTTCCGGTCGAGTGAGGTCGACCACGAATTCGGTGCGATGGGCCGGGTAGATATGCGTGCTGAAAAGCACCGGCTGCCCGGCCGGGTTACGCGTCACTCTTTCGCAACGCAACACGGCCGAGCCGAGCGGCACTTCCAACAGCAGCGCATCTTTGTCGTCAACGACCGCGGCGCCAATGGTCTGGGTGGCGTCACCCAACGACTCGGGCAGCAACTCGTAGAACGGTGACCGCTCGACATCGGCGCGAGACAGGTGCTGGCCCACTTCGGCTGGACAGAACACCGTTACCAACGCGAAGGGGACGTTGTCAGCCAAGCTCACACGCCGCACTCGCAGCACCTGATCGCAGCCGAGAACATCTCGGACCGAGCGGTCGGCGGTCACGAAGGCAAACTCCAAAATACGGCGGCCGGGCGTGAGACCCGACGCAGCCATCTGCGCCTCGATGGTGCCGAGATGTCCGATCTTTTGGCGCACCGGGTCGGTGGCGACAAACCACCCAAAACCCTGGCGGGCATCAAGCACCCCGGCCTCTCGTAGCACCTCAAGCGCCCGACGCATGGTGACTCGGCTGACCTTGTATGTTGACGACAGTTCAGCCTCACTGGGCAACAAACGGCCGGGTGGAAACTCACCCTCGATCGCCCGTTCCCGTAGCGCCTGGGCGATTTCCTGATAGCGGACCGTACGCACGATTCAACCCGCCGGCGGACGGGGTAGTTGGGCGAAGTCACCCTTTTGGTAACCGGCGATTCCGTCGTGGTGGGCGTCCAGCCAGTCGGTTGCCTCACGGTAGGAAACACAATGAACCTCGGGTTTCGGGCACACCGTGAGCACGAACTTTTCTACCGCGTTGTTGTACGCGTCGTGGCTCATATGGGTGAAGTGGTTCGACAGTTCGAGGGGCGCACGATTCCCGTGGTACACGTTGTCGAACGCGTTCATGTAGCCGTCGTATACCAGGGGCTCAATCTGAGCTGCCCGCTTGGCGTCGGCCTCTCCGTGGTTCGGGACGAGGTTGTAGTTGATGCTGTAGTCAACGGCAAGGAGCGCCAGTTTGTTGCCGGCGATAGCGATGGACGGAAAGCCGTATTGCCAGACACCGTTGCCGTTGGTAGGCCACTCGTTCAGGTTGCGGGTCTTGCTGGCGTTGTAGCGGTAGCCCTTCTCGACCAGCACCGGCTCGAGCTCGTTTTGATTGCCTTCCAGACACGGGGTGCGGGCGCCGATGGGCTTGGTCAGGAAGGGAGAACCGACGCCGGGATTGAGTTCGTTGTTGACATCGACGTTTGCACCCAGCGCTTCGGACGCGGTCAGGTCGGCGCGCCAGTCGTCACCGTTCCACGAACGCACGCCGCTCGCGCCGCACCAGTGCCCGCCGAAATGCATACCCAACTCATGGCCCTGGCGTTGGGCGTCCTGCAAACCCTTCACGGTCATCGACATCCACTCGGGCAACGGCTGTCCGCCGGTGGGAGCGAACCCGATGTTGGACTCGCCCGGATTGTGGCGGGGCCCCTGGTAGAGATCGCGCTTTTCTTTCCCGAGCATGTACACCATCGACAAGAAAAAGCTCATGTGTGCCGGCGCCTCTTTACTGACGGCCGTCCATCGGTCAAGGATGGACTGGTCGGCCGCACCATCGAAACTGACCAGCACGAACTGCGGCGGACGCACACCGTCATACAAACCGCCGGCCGGCAAGGGCTTGGCCAACGCCGGGGCGACCGTGGTGGCCGGGGCAGGGGCTGGAGTTGGGGCGACCGTTGCAGTGGCCGGGGCTGGGGCCGGCGAGGCGGTGGCTGCAACCGTCGTAGGCGCGGCAAGGGTTGCCGTGGTGGCGCCACCCGAGGCCACCGCCGATGTTGCAGTCGGCTGGACCGTGACGACGGACGCCACCGTGGCTGGTTTGGAACCTTCGGTCGTTACGGCGCCGTCGGCTATGACCGATGTGCGGGCACCGGCCTTATTGACCGCCGCCACGCCACCTACTGCGGTGAGGACTGCCAACGCAATAGTGGTCGGGATAATCGGCGCAATGCGACGGCGCCTGTGC
>JANNZM010000090.1:0-1727 GCA_031410595.1 Actinomycetes bacterium
GCTGTGGCTCGGGCTGAATGAGCGTCGACGAGCCTTCGCCATAGCGCGCGCATTGGGCGCGAACCGTCGACAGTTGGCCGGGTTCGTGTGGAGCGAGTCTGCCTTTGTCAGCATCGGTGGTCTCGCGCTCGGTTCGATCAGCGGATGGGCCATCACCCGCATGATCGTGAAGGTGCTCACCGGAGTGTTCGACCCACCACCAACCACGCTGGCGATCCCGTGGTCATACCTCGGCTTCGTGGTTGCCGCGGCCATGACCGCCACCTTTCTCGCCGCCAGCCGCGCCACCTCTACAGCCAGCCAACCGGCCATCGAACTGCTCCGGGACCTGTGAACTTTGTAAGAAAGGCAGGCAGTTGGCCCCGCGCGTGAAGCTATTTTCTCCCCGGGGGCATAACGTCTCACCATGGCACTTCGAGCTCGTTCTCTTGGCCGATGGTCAGTTCCGGTGGCGGTGCTGGCGGGCATCTCCGGTTTCGCTGTGTTGCCCCACGTTCTCCCCGCCAGTGCCGCTGTTCCGTCGCTGCCTGCCATCACGCCGTCAGAGCTTTTGGACAAGGTGCGCACATCGAACGTGCGGGCCTTGTCGGGCACGGTGCAGATGTCGAGTCACCTCGGGCTTCCCGATCTCGGTGCCCTCGGTGTCGGTCAGGGGACGATGCTCGATCTGCTGACCGGGTCGCACACATCGCACATCTGGGTCGACGGCCCCGAGCGCGTGCGCGTTGCGCTTGACGCGCCCTCGGCCGAGTCCGACTGGATTCGTAACGGCACCGACCTGTGGGCCTGGCGCAGTGACACCCAGACCGTGCAACACACCGTGCTCCCCGCCGAAACGCCCGACGCCATCGACGCGGCGGACGCGACGCCCAGCGAGACGGTCGACCCGACCACTATGGCGGCCAAGGCCCTGGCCATGATTGAGCCGTCCACAGTCATCACCGTTCGCACACCCGACTACATCGCCGGTCGTGCCGCATACGAGCTGGTGCTCACGCCGAAGTCGGCCAACTCCACGGTTGGCGATGTTGCCATCGGCATCGACGCCGAGAACGGCGTGCCCCTTGCGGTTCGTATCGACGCCAAGAACTCCACCACCCCGGCTGTCAGCGTGGCCTTCAGCCAGATCAGCTACGCCACGCCCGACGCCTCCACCTTCGCCTTCAGCCCACCGCCCGGAGCGTCCGTCACCGAAACAGCTGACGCAACGAGCCTGTTGCCCATCGGCCAAAGCCACCGTGACCACCACGGCGACCGTCAGGGCAGGAGAGGCAACGCACCTTCCTTCCCCGTCTCCACCACCGAAGGCGGCACGACGGTCGAGAACGGCATGACGACGGTCGGTTCCGACTGGGATTCCGTCGTGATCGCTTCGGGCCAGTCAGTTGGCGGCCAGCTCGGCGGCCTGCTGTCGTCAGCTGCCACGGTGCAGACCGCAGCCGGTCCGGCCAAGCTCATCTCCACCAGTTTGGTGAATGCGCTCGTGCTTGATGATGGTCGGATCGCCGTTGGCGCCGTCACGCCAGCTGCTCTGGCTGCCGCTGTTCCGGCGAACTGACCTCTCCTGTGAGCGCAACGCTCTCCGGCACGCGTCCATTCGATCCGCCGGTCGCCGCCGACCGGAGCCTGGCGATCCAGACCCGCGGGATGACGAAGCGGTTCGGTTCAGCAACGGTGGTCGACAACGTCAGCCTCGAAGTGCCCACCGGTTCGGTATTTGGCTTTCT
>JANNZM010000091.1:0-1993 GCA_031410595.1 Actinomycetes bacterium
CCCACGCGTTCACCGACGCGTACCCTTCAATGGCCCACATCGCGGACGCTTCGAACGTCGCAAGGTCAGTGATGATGGAGGCGCGCAACCGGTCCATCAACTGCAGGCGGGTGCGTAGACCGTGACCGGTCGGGTTGTTGGCGAGTACCCGGTTTTCGTGTTCCAACAGGTCCGCCGACATGACAACAGCATACACCTGTTCGCATAGGAATGCTATCGAAACCTTCGAGAGTTTTGTCAAGAAAACTGTCCCCAGGAAGGCCTTATATGCCGTCTGATCGATCCGCACCCCCGTCACGCAGCGCCGGACCGCAACCCGCCTCAGGCTGCCCGCAGCCTTCTCTTCGGTGCCATCTTCCTCTTGGCTCCGGGAGTCTTCAGCTGATCAGGTTGCGCCGGACAAACTCATCGAACATAGGCACGGTGAAGGCAACCTCGCCGTGCCGAGGCGAATAGCACAATCCTCGTTTCAGCAAGCTGTCTCGGGTCGGACCCGTCTGCGTTGTCTTTCGTCCCAACTTCTGCGAAACGTCACCGGACCGATACGGACCAGGGCCACCCAGCGATGCCATGGCGCGCAGGTAGTCGCGTTCGGCGTCCGTGGTTCGGTCGATGCGCGCGCGAAAGAAACCCTCATCGAGTTCGCTGACTGCGAGCACATAGGCGTTACGAACATCGGTCACGGTGACCGTTGGCCCATCGGCCACATTCCATGACTGCTTGCCGATCTCTTGGAGGAAATAGGGGTACCCGCGAGTGTGGCTGAGTGCCTCATCAAGCGCATCGCTGCTCCACTCGGCCCCTTCACTTTGGACAGGCAACTCCAACGCAGATCGCGCGTCACTCGGACTCAGCGAGCCGACATCGACATAGCGGAACAACCTCTCGGCGTACGAGCGGGCTTCACCGGCCAACCCAGGCAAGGACGGCAGGCCCGCGCCAACGACGAGCACGGGCAAGCCCAATTGTGAAACTCGATGCAATCCAATGATGAGCGCCGAGAACTCGGCCTTGGCCAGATACTGGATCTCATCAATGGTGAACAACACCCCGGTTCCTGCGGCACGAGCAGCTTCGCCTAACTCAACAAAAAGACCGCTGATGTCCCCGTCGAGTTGCCCAGAATCGGCTGCCCCCTGAACCGGGTCGAAGTCAATCGTCAGGGAGCCGGCGTCGCCGCCCAAGGGCACATGCACTTTGATGAAGCTTCTCAGCGCTCCTAGCGCTCGAGTTGCTCGGTCTTTGGAGCGAGCCATCACGCTCAATTTGAGCAGTGCCCGGCGGGCGAGTGCAGCCAACGCGGCCGCGATGCGGACGTCTTCAGTCGCCTCGATGTGCTCGTGCAACCACCCAGCCGTTACCGCAGACTTGCCAAACTCGTTGAGCAGCACGGTCTTACCAACCCCGCGTAAGCCTTTCAGCATGATGCTGCGCTCGAAACGGCCCAGGCTGATCCGGCCGATGGCTACGGCCATCGCCTCAAGTTCACGATCACGACCGACCAGAAAGGGCGGAGCAGTACCTGCGCCGGGGTTGAACGGATTCCGCATCGCATCCATGGGAGGAAGTATAGGGAGTTTTGGCGTTTATATCGACTTTGGCTATAAACGCCAAAGATCCCTATAAGTGGATGGCGTAGTCGCCAGCAGCCGCGGGCCCCGGTTGCGGCGGCGTTACGATCACCGGGATGGACGACGAGATCATCCCGTTTCGTATTGCTGTGGCCGAGGACATGTTGGTCGATCTGCGGGAGAGGTTGGCTCGCACGCGGTGGCCCGATCAGATTGCGGGAACGGGTCGAGAATACGGCGCCGATCTGGCGACGGTGCAGGACCTCTGCAACTACTGGCTCCACCAGTACGACTGGCGGCAGGCCGAAGCAGCACTGAACTCGTGGCCTCAGTTTGAAACAACCATCGATGACACGCACGTCCACTTCATCCATTCCCGTTCGAAGCATGCAGACGCAATGCCGCTGTGTCTCACCCACGGC
>JANNZM010000092.1:0-28558 GCA_031410595.1 Actinomycetes bacterium
CCACCTCCGGCGGAAACACCTTCGCCAACACACCAACCGACACCAGATCCGTCAACCGGCGATCCGACTCCGACTTCCTCCAACCAACACGGGGCATCCCACCAAACTACACCCATGTAACCCTAATTGAACGGTATTGGATTTAGCCCGGTACTTTATTCGGCAAACAGAATAGCGGCCTCCAGGACGCGCTCAACAAGATTCGCGGCTAAGTAAGTACCGGGCGGGGGAACTATCGCGCACCCCCTCGTTATGGTCGTGGGCATGGGGACATCCACACAACCATCGCTCCATATCGTGGGGGAGAACCTCACCCCGCCGAAGGTCACAATCATTTCTACCGAAGTTCTTCGCCGTAACGTCAATCAGGAAAACTCCTGGGGCAAGCTTGTCCGAGATCTTGCCGGCAAGGTCGGCGGCTTTCGATCTCTCGAATCGCTGCATGATGAACCACTTCCGGACGAGCCGTTTGCCCACTGTGTGTTGAGTGAAGATCACCGCTCGTTCGCCGACGCAGTCATCGCGTTGTTCGACGAGCAGTGCGATCGATGGCTCGATGTCGAGTACCGCACCATCGGCCGCCGCTTGTTGGCTCGGGCCGTGCTGAACGACCCCACACTGATCCGGAGCTCGTCGTCGCCTGTGCGTTTCGCCGCCGGACTTGCACACGCTGTTCTCGCGGCGAACGATCGCATCGGGCGGGCCGAGGGTCAACTGCGTGCCAAGGACATCGGCGCTTGGTTCGGTTCGTCGTCGGCGGGGGATCCGGCCCGCCGCTTGGTCGCGGCAGCGCGGTTCGAGCGGGTGTACGGCGATGATGATAACTACGAGTGGCGCTATCACTTCGACGTTGGATTCCGGATTCCGTCCACTGATTTCCTTCACTCGACAACCAGGGCCCGCTTGGTAGGCGAGCGGGAACACGCGATCGCTGCCATTGAGCAGCATGAGGCGGCGCAGGCAGGTCGGCGGCCCACGGTGAGCCTTGATGACGGACGAACGAGTCGGCGCGGTTCGCTCGCCGACGTCATCACTGTCACCACAGGCCTCTCGAAGTCCGGCCAAGCGATGCTGCTTCTCGGCTTCGCGCCCCTCGTACCGAACCCCGAGCTCGACCTCTTCGTGCTGAACCTTGACGAGGCCGCCCTGCTGTTCGGTCGGCTGTGTACGGCCCTTGCCGGGCCTACCCCGGGTGGTCACCGAATCGGTGATTTCGACGACATCGACGACTCCGAACACCGGTATGGCGAACCGTACGATGACCGATACTGGTTGCCGCGGTAATGCGCGCCCCCATTCAATCCGCACTCGTCCGGCGCGTCCAGCTGGGTCGGGCAAAAGCCGGCCGGGCCATACAGTGGACTTGCCGACCGGATGGGCAGCGTCACCACATCAGCCCGGCAGCGGTAACGTGAGATTCATGCCGCCAGTAGGGACGAGAGACGCACGCGCGCCGATTACTCCCGACTCGCCCGGCGAATGGGCTCGTTGGCGGCTGCATCGGGCCGGAATCATCAACGTGTACCAGTACGAAAACGAGACGTTGACGTTCGCAGGCGGTCGCCTCTTGTTGCGGGGTGTGAACGGGTCTGGAAAGTCGACGGCGATGAATATGTTGCTGCCGTTTCTGCTCACGGCCCAGCCCGGCAGGATCGACGCCGCAGGTGAGCAGAGCGGCATCTTGCGCTCATGGATGTTGACCGACCGTGACGACGCGCAGCCGGTTGGCTATCTGTGGCTCGAATTCGAGTTGGGTGGCCACTTCATCAGCATCGGCTGCGGCATCAAAGCGAACCGCCAATCCGACAACGTGACCACCTGGTGGTTCATCACGTCGAAACGCCCTGGCATCGATCTCTGGCTCGTTGACAACGGCGTGCCGCTGTCGGCCGAAGCGCTTCGAACGGCACTTGATGGTGACGTGGTGTATAGCCACGACCGACGACGCGACTACCGGCGCGCCGTCGAGCGTGAACTCTTCGGCGGCGCGTCACTCGATCAGCACATCGGGCTGATCAACGTCGTTCGCAATCCGCGCGTCGGCGACCGGATCGACGTGGACCTGCCCGAGCATCTCGTGGATGCGCTACCTCGACTGTCCGAGACGGCACTCGTTGAGGCCGCACAGCCGCTCGATGATCTCGAAGAGCATCGTCGAAATGTCGCCGAGCTTGCTCGCACCGACACAACGATCGCCGCGTTGCTCGACATCTATCGCTCCTATGTCACGACTGAGTTCCTGCGGCACATCGCTGATGCACGCGCAGTGGTGGGCGAGGCCGCTCGTCGTGGCCAGCGCGAACGTCGTGCAGAACGGGAGGCTGCTGCGGCCGCAGCGAGCGTGACCGAACTCGGAGAGCAGCTCAGCGTCATCGAGGTGACCGCAATGGTGTTACGCCGCGAGATATCGGCGCTCGAAGAGTCGCGGGCATATCGCGAGGGCCAGCAGCTCGAAGCCATGCGCGATCTCGTTGCCAACTTGGCCCGTCAGGTCCGTGATGGCGAGGAGCGACTCGATTCGTTGCGTAGCCGAGCAGCCCAAGATGACGCTGCGGCGCGACAGGTTGGCTCCGGTGTCACGCGCGACCACGATGATGTGAATAAGGAACTGGCCGACCTTGCTCGACAGTCCGAGCGCTTGTCGGTAACCCATCAGCCGCCGGCCCCGTTTCCGCTTCGGCAGCCGACGGACATCGTGGGCCGCACTGGCATGGCCGAGGTTGCCGTGGTTCGCGACGGCCTCGGCCAGACCATCGTGGCCACCATGGCCCGGCGCGCCGATGTTGAAGAGGTCAGCGCGCTGCTATCTACAGCGCAACGACTCGCCGACGTGTCGAGTCGCGCTCAGGAGAATCTTGAGGGGGCCCGAAAGCTCGGCATCGAATGCCGCGATCGTTTCATCTCGGCGGAGCAGGCTGCTGCGACCGAATCGGCGAGGTGGCGGAAGCAAGCGGCCGACTGGTCCGACACGCTGGCAACCGCTCGTGCCGCGGCCGGCGCCGAATCCACGGACGGCGTGGAACCCGTGTCCGATGTTGACCTGGCCGACGTGGCGGTGGCTCATGGACAAATGCGGTCGGCCGCCGACAGCTTCGTCGGCCATTGGAACCGCGGTATCGCGGTGATCGACGTCGCGATCACGCAGCTCCGCTCGTCCGTTGACGAGGCCGAGGCGCGCGTGGCCGAACTCGCGGCGATGGCCCAGCCGGTGTCGCCTCGTTTGGCGTGGCAGGTCGCGGGCGACCACTGTCTGGCCGACCTGGTCGACTTTCCGGCGCATCTCGACGCGCCGGAGCGCGCCGGTCTCGAAGCTGCCCTTGAGGCCTGCGGTATGTTGTCGGCGCGAGTGGTCGGTTCGTCGGCGCTGCAACTTGCAACAGGTGATCTTGTCGCCTTCGGTGATCGGCCCGTCGCTCAGTCGCTTCGCACCGTTCTCGACATCAGCGTTCCCGACCATCTCAAGAGCTCGGTCGCACCCGGTGATGTCGAACGCCTGCTCGACGCCATTTCGCTTGTCGAAGACGAAACGGCATCGGCCGTGGCCACCATCGACGGCCGCTTTCGGGTCGGCACGCTCGCCGGTCGGCATGAAAAAGCGACGGCCGAGTTCGTTGGCGCGTCCGCACGGCGCGCCGCGCTCGAACGCCTCCGTAACGACGCAAAGGCCCATCTCGTCAACATGAACGCGGCCCTCTCGGCCGCCGAAGACGAGCGCGACCGCTTGCTCATCGAGCGCGCTACGGCCGAGCAGCACCGACGCAACCTTCCCGGGCTCAGCGCAATCGACTCCGCTCGCCTGGCACTTGCGGCGGCCGACCGCGAAGCCGTTCGCTCATCGGAGCGTGTCGCCGCCGCGGCCACCGCTGCGGCTGCAGCCGACCGTGCCGCGGCGGTGGCCTCCGACGGGTTGCACAATGCAGCGACCACGCTTCGCCTGCCCGCCGATCGAACGGGGCTGGCCGAGATCATGGCCGACCTTGAGTCACTCTCGAACGCCGCCCGCCAAACGCTGAAGTCGCTCGACATGCTCGATCGGTCATTCGGCGCGTGGGTGTCGGCGATCGCCGCTTTGGCGCGCACAACCGCTGACGTGACGAGCCAGGAAGGGCTCTGTAGCGATGTGGGTAGTCAGCACAGCGGTGAACACGCTCGCTTGGCGATCCTTGAGTCCAGCGCCGGCGCCGACTACCGCTACGTGATCGCGGAACGCGATCGGTACCGCACTCAACTCGATGACGCAGAAGGGGAACTGACCCGCCTCCAGACCGAGCGCGAGGTCGCCGTCGAGAGCCGAGCGCAATCGGCGGCCGATGCGAAGGCGGCCACCGAAGCCCGGGTTGCCGCCGATGCCGATTGCGAGGGCCACCTCACGGCGCTGCGAGCGGTCGTCGGAGCCCCCGGTATCATCGACGCGGTGTCCGACATTGGCGACGATATGCCGGTTACCAGCGGAACCGGAGCATTGGGCCTTATCGAGTTGGTCGACGCTATCGACACCCGACTGCCGGTCGGTATCGCCGCAGTCACGGCCGACGGTGTTCGCCAATCGCTCCGGCAACGGCGCGACTCGCTCGGAGCCGGATGGGATGCCGACACGAGCCAGCCCGACCCGCTGCTGCCCATGAGTATCGAGGTGGTGGGGCCGACGGGGCGCGCCACCCTTTCTCTTGCGGCGCGTGCGGTGGCCGCGCAGCACCAACAGCTCGATGCGCTGCTCTCGGCCAAACAGGATGCAGCGCTGCGCGAGTTACTGCAGGGTCTCGTAGCGCGCGAAGTTGCCGAGAAACTGCACGGTGCCCAGCGGCTGATCGATCTGATGAACACACGGCTCGGGGTCATCGCGACGGCCCACGGCATCGGTGTGCGACTTCGCTGGCGCCACGACCCCGAACTCGAACCCGGGATGCAGCGCATGATCGAGTTGCTCTCGCGCGTACCCGACCTGCGCACCGACGACGACGAAGCTGAGCTGCGCGTACTGCTCTCGCAACGGCTCGAAACAGTTCGCCGTGAGCAACCCGAAACGCCATATCGTCAGCTCATCGCCGAGACGTTGGACTACCGCCGCTGGTTCGAACTCTCAGTCATGCTCCGCCGAGGCGAACGCCCGGAAACGAAGTTGACGCGTTCCACGCCGTTGTCAGAGGGCGAGAAGAAGCTCGTGACCTACCTGCCGCTGTTCGCTGCCGTTGCCGCGTCGTGCGACGCAATGGCCGAACAGGGCGAAGACACCGATCGCCGCTCCGCCTATGGTGTGCGAGTGACCGCGAGCCCGAGGTTCGTGCTTCTCGACGACGCCTTCGCGAAGGTGTCGGAGGACAACCATGGTCAGCTCTTCGGGCTGCTCGTGGCCCTCGATCTCGATCTCATCGCCACGAGCGAGCGGCTCTGGGGCACGCACGCCGAGGTACCCGAGCTTTCCATCACCGAGGTCGTTCGGGACGAGGCGATGGGCGTGATCATGCTCGAGCACTATCGCTGGGACGGCCAGGTTCTGAGCCGCGTGGGACGGGCGTGAGCGAGCAGCAACCCGATGGGTCGCATCTCGCCGCTGACGCGGTCGGCGAGCGGGCCCGGCAGCTCTTCCGTTACCTCGGCGGGGAGGAATGGCGCGACTATCGGGCCATCCTGCAGCTGTTCGCGGGAACGTTCTTCGCCGAGTTCACCCCCGACGATGTCATCGCTGCCACGCAGGGCATGGGCGTCGATCCGCAGGTTGTCGGCGATCGGCTCGAAAGCCTTCGCCGCTGGGGAAACCTCACGGTGTCGTCCACGGTCGGCAACCCGTCGAGTCTCGACGACTACTACCGGCGACGAAGCCGATACCTCATCACACGCGAGGGCCAGGAGGTCTTCGAACTCGTCGAGCGGGTACTCGCCGGCATCGACGAAATCGGTGACGTGAACGCCGGTCGACTTCGCGAACTCGACCGCGGTCTTGTGCGGGTTCTCGAACTCTGCGCGCCCGGAATCAGTCGCGCCGACCCGAACGCGCTTGCCGACGCGGTGCGCACGGTGTTCGATCTGCACGAGCAGTTCACGACCGAACTGACGCAGTTCTTCGCCGAGCTGAACCAGTGGCAGAGCCGCTATGACTTGCGAGCCGACGAGGTGCAGTTCTTCGCCGGCGTGCTCGTCGACTACGTGTCCGAACAGCTCACCGAGATAGAACGGATGACCCGCCCGATCGCGCAACACCTCCGTCAACTGGCTCCCGATCTCGATGAACTCGTGGCCGGTTTGCATACCGGCCTCGCGGCGCGGGTTGACGATGCCGGGCTTGCCGAGCAGGTAACGGTTCGGCGCCAACCAGGAACCCGTCGGGACGACTGGGACCATCTTGCCCAGTGGTTCGAACCGGTCGCCGGGCGCCGCGCCCGACTTGATCAGCTCACCGATCAGGCCATTGCCGCCGTCCGAACGCTGACGGCGAATCTGACCCGGCTCTCGCGAAGCGGTCTCGGTGGCGCCTCGCGTCGTGCCGACTTCGTCAAACTGGCGCGATTCCTCGACGTGGCCACGACCGACGAAGCCCATGTGCTGATGACGGCCGCGTTCGGCCTTACGTCCTGTCGCCACCTGAGCGCCCTTTCGGCCGACGTCGAGGACCCGGTGGCAACCATTACCCCGTGGTCCACCGCGCCGCGTGCCGCCGTTCCCGTGGCACTGCGCGAACGCGGCGAGATCGGCCAACGTGGGAAGGTCACGCCCATCCGTGACCGTTCGCTCGAGCGAGAAATGCTTCGACGACGCCGCGAGTACGAACGGGTCACGCAGCAGCGCATTGTTGACGAGTTGCTCTCAGCATGCGCCGCCGATGGGTCAATCGACGGGGCGAGTCTTTCGCCGGCCGCGTTCGCGCACCTGCGCTCCTTGATCGGTCGGTCCACCCACGTCGGCCGAAGAGGTGGCGAGGATCGGATGGTGACCGACGCATGGTTGCATTGCGCCGTACGTCGTGTGGACGATGCGACCACTGCGGTGTCGAGTCCGGAAGGTACGTTGATGATGTACGGGGTCGAGGTCAGGCTTCGGCGAATCCGTGCCGACGCCGACGACGTCGTCGCCAACGATGTCATCACGAACGATGTCGTCGCCCACGATGTCATCACGAACGATGTCGTCGCCAACGATGTCGTTGAAGTCGCCGGAGCCAAAACGTGACCGTTCCCAAGCCGACGTTGGCCGGGGGCGATGTCTCTGCGCACACTCACATCGCGGCCGAGCAACGCGCCGTCGCTCGTCACCTCATCACCCAGCCGTTCGTACGCATGGAAGCCGATCCGGACATGTTCCGGCTCATCCGTCGTCATGAACAGCTGCTCGATCGATGGTTCACGCAGCGACTCGGTTACCGCCTGCAGGTGACGGCCGACTCCGCCCGCCTCTTCAAGACCACGACCGTTCCTCGTCGCCGACGCCTCATGACCGCGTCGAGTCAACCTCGGCCGTTCACGCGACGCGAATACGTAATGCTTGCACTCACGCTCGCCGCGGTCGCCGCCGGTCCGAACGTCATCTCGCTTCGCGACCTCGTCCACGAAATCCGTTCGGCCGCCGCCGATGCCGACATCTCGATCGTTGACGACCCGGGTGAACGTCGCTCACTTGTGACAGCACTTCGCTGGATGATCGCTCACGGTCTTGTCAGCGAAATGCACGATCGAGTTGATCGCTATGCCGGAGACGAGTCAGCTGATGCCGTGCTGCGTTTACGACCCGACCGGATTGCGCTGGTATCGCTGCCGGCGCTGACGTTGGCGGGCACGGCTGGCGAGTTGATCGACCGTTCCGAGGAGCGGCGCAGCAGCCGGGTTTGGATGCGCGCTCAGTTGGTGGAAGAGCCGGTGCTCTATCGCTCCGATCTCACCGACGCCGAGTGGGGTGAACTGCGGAGACGTATCGGAGAGGAAACCGAGGTCCTTTCCGAGATGTTCGATCTTCGACTAGAAACACGGGCTGAAGGGCTCGCGGCAATCGACCCGTCGTCGCGGCTGACCGACAGCCGCTTCCCGGCTACAGGCACGACGGGCCACGCAGCGCTGCTGCTCATCGATCGCCTCGTCGCTGACGGATCCGACGCCCTTCCACGTAGCGAGGTCGTTCAGCTTGTGGCCGAACTCGGTGCGGCCCACCGACGGTTCTGGTCACAGCTTGCCGACCAACCCGAAGCGTTGACCGACGATGTTCTTGGCTTGCTGGCCGACCACCGTCTTGTTGAGACGAGCGTCGACGGTGATGTTGTACGGGTGCTTCCGGCGGCGTTTCGCTTCGCTGTCGAAGTGTCCATGACGGAGGGCGATGAAGTGACCGCCGAACCGGACCAGGCGTCGCTGTGGTGACTGATGTTCCGAAGTCGCTTCTTGCGCCGCCGCTCGCGCCGCTCTGGCGAGCTGTCCAGGAACGACTCTCGAAGAACGGCACAGCGTGGCGGGGCGGCATGGCAGTTCCTGATCTCGGCCCGACTGGCTCGCTCGCGCTCTCGTCGCTACTCGGTACACGGACTGCGCCAAGGAGGCTGTCGCTCCTTCAAATCGAGGCTGCCCTCGCGGCGCGGGGGGTGGCCGACGATCTTGCTTCCGCGCTCGGTCGCCTCGGGTTTGCGCCGTCGACAACAGCTGACGAGCGGCGACTGAACCGGTCGCTCACCGACGCTGCCCGGCGCATGATTCGTGAGGTAGCGGCAACGTGGTCCGAGGAATGGGCGCCCGTCTGGGCTGAGGAGGTGATCGCCTCTGGAGCGTTGCGTCGGTTCACCCCCACGGATGTCGCTCGCATCACATCGGATGTCCGGCGGTTGGTCGATCGTGATCGCAGCATCCTTGTGAGCCGGGCGCACGTCGCGGCCTCGATCTTCGGGTCGTCGCACGCGCTCGACGCGGGAACTCGGCGCGAAGCCATCGCTCGGCGTGCCCTTCAGCATGCTTTCACCATCGGTCATCGCACGTCGCGGTCCGACCAGCGCGACGCCAGAGACATCTGGGAGGCGGCCGGAATTCTGATCGATCGAGTCTCGGCTCCGGTGTTGACGTGGCGATTGCCGGTCGAGGGAACCTCGCCAGTGGCGAAGCTGTGCCACACGGCGTCCGATGCGGGGCTCCCGGTTCACCTCTCTCTTATCGCGCTGCAGACCCATCCGGTGGCTGTCCTACCCGGATGCCCGGTGCTTGTCGTCGAGAATCCACAGGTACTCGAGGCAGCTGTGGTGCGTGACGCGCCCTGGTGCGTGATCGCGGCGAACGGCAACCCTTCGACGACGGTTACCACTTTGGTACAGCAGCTCGTTGCCTCCGGAGCGAACGTGCGCTATCACGGCGACTTCGACTCGCCCGGCATTGCCATATGCAGACGTATGTCCGATATCGGCGCGGCTCCGTGGGAGATGAACGCGCTGGCTTACCGGCGTGCCCTTGCTCGTGCTGAAACCGACATGCTCGAGCTACTCGCCGACACGGGCGAGCCGGGACCAACGCCGTGGGACCCACCGCTGTCCCCAGAGTTCGCTGCTCGACGGCTCGTCATCCACGAGGAATACCTCATCGACGAACTCTTCGACGCACTCGGCAAGCTACTCGGCAGGCCGGAACCGAGCCGCCGTCACGAGTAAGAGCGAGCCCACTCCTGAAAGGCTCTGTGTGAAACGGACGCGCTCTCAGCGCTCGTCGTTTGCTCGCTGGGCGATGACCCAGGCGCTCACTTGCGACACGAAGGTGCGAAGGTCGTCGAGGTTGTCGAGTGCGTTCGTGACGATTTCATCGTCGACTTTCGCGTACTGATGCACCAAGATGTTCCGAAAGCCAACGGCCTTCGAGACACTTGCCGATATCTCTGACGAGACGACTCCGTGAGCACCGAGTAAGCGTATTGCCGCAGCGTTGGTGTCGGGAGAGCCCCACGATTCCGACGAAATGATGTGATGTGCGAGATCAACGCTTCCTTCTATGGCCGTAACAAACAGATACTTCACGCCGTCGAGCCATAGTGATTCGGTGTCTGTGTTTCGATGGTTCGATGCGTGTGCCAGCCGATCGACGCGTTCAGCGATACCGCGTAGGAGCCGAGCGGCGCGACCTTCATCGACCATGCGCGGCCGCCTCAAGGAATTCGCGGTGAGATCGGGCGAACCGATAGCGCTCGTCGAGCCACACTTTGCGGGTTGTGGCGACCCAGTGCACTCGCTCGTTCGGATTGTCGTCGAAGAGAAGTTGGCCTTCGCACGCTATGCGCCCGGCGACTTCGAGCGGAACGCGGTTGACGTCGACGAGGTCAACGCCAGCAGGCAGATCAAGCTCCCATGGCAGCGGCGCATCGTGGGGCCACCAGGCGCCGATATCGAGATCGGACGAAAGCCCTGCGGTGCCGCGAGCATGGCTGCCAAACACGAGCGCGAATTCGGCTCCACTTGACCGAAGTAGGGCGATCACCTTCGCTCTCAGATCGTCGGGAGGTGCCACGGCGCAATCATAGGTCGTGCCGACGGCATTTCCGATGCGGCTTTGGGCGTGAACGTAGGCTTGCGATCGTGGCGATCGTTCACCGACTTTCGCGCCGGGATGCTCGGCGAATCGCAATACGGGCGCAACTGCTCGACGCGGCGCGGCCCACTGACTTCACCGTTGTCGTCCGCCGTTTGACCGTGCTGCAGCTTGACTGGACTGCCGCGGTTGCGCCGAGCGCCGATCTTGTCTTGTGGAGTCGGCTTGGTTCGTCATACTCGACGGCCGAACTTCGACGCGCGCTTGACGATCACTCGGTCATCGATCTCCGGGGCATGTTGCGGCCGAGCGACGACATCGGCCTCTATCGCGCCGACATGGCCCTGTGGCCCGGAACCGGCGAGCTGCGCAATTACAAGAAGACGCAACGCGACTGGGTCAAAACGAACGACGCGTGCCGCCGTGACATCATCCGCCGGTTGCGGTCATCGGGGCCGCTCAAACAGAGCGAACTTCCCGATACATGCGTGAAGCCGTGGGCATCAAGCGGGTGGAACAACGACAAGAACGTCGCCATGATGCTTGAGTTCATGACCCAGCGCGGTGAAGCCGCCGTCTCCGGTCGCGACGGACGTGATCGGCTCTGGGATCTCGCCGAGCGTGTGTATCACGACGCTCCGATCGTTCCGGCCGGCGAGGCTGAACGGATCCGCAACGAGAAACGTCTCCGTTCGCTTGGTATCGCTCGCGCCCGCGGGCCGGAATGTCCTGTTGAGCCCGCTGACGTGGGTGATGTCGGCGAGGCGGCGGTCATCGACGGTGTGGCTGGCGAATGGCGCGTCGACCCCGGCCAGCCTGGTCAGCCCTTCACCGGTCGAACGGCGTTGTTGTCACCACTTGATCGGCTCATCCACGAACGCACCAGAATGCGCGACCTGTTCGAGTTCGACTACGCACTCGAGATGTTCAAACCAGCACAACAACGTCGCTGGGGCTATTACGCGCTCCCGATCCTTCACGGCGACCGCCTCATCGGAAAACTCGACGCCACTGCCAGCCGCAAGACCGGCGTTTTGCGAGTCGATGCTGTTCACGAGGATGTACCGTTCAGCAAGGCGGTTGCGGCAGCCGTCGACCACGAGATTGCCGAACTCACCCGCTGGCTGCAACACGAGCACACTGTGACGAGATGACGTCGGACCCCACGGTCTGCTCTACTCGCCGAAGTACCACCGATCTCGATAATTGGTTCCGAGGGATTCGCGCCATCGGCGCAAGGATCCATCGTGTGATGCCGTGAGCGTGTCGGCGGTCAGCGGTGGACACCGCGCCTGCCGCCCGATTCGTTACTGGCGATCTCCTTAACGAGAGCAGCCACTGCGTCTTGGTGCAGTTGCTCGAACGTCTGGAAGCTGAAGTTGCTTCGACCCATTCGCGATTCTCCGAGCTTGCCTCGGTACCCCTCGGTGATAGGCGACGGACCCGGATTCTGCGCGGCGACATATATGGAGATGTAGTTCTTCTGGAGCGCGACACCGATGATCGGCCATTTCGTTCCGGACTTTCCTCGATACTCGGTAATCCCGTAACCGATCATTTTGAAGTTCATGCCCGCCCCGGCTGTCTCGACGCCGGGGTAGAACCAGCGAGCGAGGCTCGGTGCTGCACGCCGGATAGCCGTGTCGACGGCCCTCAAGTCGTTTCGTCTTTCAGGATCAGAAGCGAAATACTCTGCGAGCGACGTTGCCTGAACCCGGTACATGCGACCTCCGCGGGGTGTGTTGGATGCCTTGGCGTCAGCCACTTTACTTGCCCGGAGAACGCAGCTGATTAGGCGAAACACGGGCCCCTCGACTGGTTTCAATATGCTTGGAACGTGCGTCAGTTCGACCTTCCTGATCTTGTCGTTCAGCGGGCGTCGAGAAACGGTTCTGTTGGGCTGCGGTGGCTTACGGAACTCCCGCAGGTCGTCGGAGAGCTATCGGATCGATGGGGTCTGGTGCTCGGAGCCGCCTACGTAGCAGGAACGTCTGGCTTTGTCGTCGCAGCGACCGACGCGACCAACCGGGCATGCGTCCTGAAGATGGCGATGCCGCTCGACCGAATGTGGCAGACCTTGGGTGAGCCGTGTGAGCGGGCAGTGATCGACCGGGCGTTGGTATTGTGCGATCGTCGGGCGGACGCATTCAACCCGGAGCGTGCGGTTCTGGTGCACGGCGACGCGCATGGCTGGAACACCCTCGACGCCGGTGGTGGCACCTATAAGTTCGTTGATGTCGAAGGTCTGTGCTCGGAACGCGAGCACGACCTTGCGGTAGCGATGCGCGAATACAACGAACCCCTCCTCGACGGTGACACACCACGCCTCGTTCGAGACCGCGCCAGGTTGCTCGCCGATCGTTGCACCGTCGATCCGGAGGTCGTGTGGGAGTGGGGCTTCATCGAGCGAGTCTCGACTGGACTGTCGAACGAGGCCAATTTCGACAACGACAACGGCACGTCATTCCTCGAGGTCGCCCGCCGCTGCCTCTGAGGTCCCTCCAGCCTGACGGTGCTCGGCGACCTAGGCGGTAGCTACCGGCTAGGGAATTGCGGCAGAGATGGGAAGCGTTAGTGAGTAGGGCCACGTGCGTCCACCCGTTTATCCTCTCGCCGAATGATCAGTGGCGGACGTCGGTGATGACCACGCGGGTTGGCGCCACATCGATGACCCATCGTCCGTCGCCGGGCTGATCGAACGATCGGAAGTCAGCGTTGTAACGCTTGGCTATGACCTCGGACAATCGGTAGTCATCATCGGCGATGAGCGTGGCTTGCCCGCGTATCTCGGCGAAGTAGTTCTGCGTGTCCGGGTGATAGATGAGCAGCGACACGTTCGGATTCTTCTGCAGATTGCGACCCTTTTGCCGCTTTCTGTTGATGGAGACCTGAACGTGGCCGTCCTGAACGACGTACCAGACCGCGGTCAGCTGCGGCACACCGGCGGGACTGATCGTTGCGATCACAGCCGTATCGTTGGCAAGGATTTCCGGATCAATAGTATCGAGCATCTGCGGGACTCTAGCGGTCGCTCACACTCTGATCAGTCGATATCGACGGGGCCGGGGGAGTGCCCGCCACCGGTGCCCGAGCGGTGACGATGAACGTCACGACCACGGGCCCGACAGCCGCAGGCTTTCTCACCGTCTTCCCTTGTGATCGACCGCGCCCAAATGCGTCAAACCTGAACTTCGACAGTTCCGCTCCGGCGGTGGCCAACCTGGTAACGGTCCGCACCGGCGACGACGGCAAGGTCTGCTTCTACGCCAGCGAATCGGTCAACATGATCGCTGACGTGCAGGGCTACTTTGCCGACGGCCCGGGTGTGGAATTCACCTCAACGAGTCCCGTTCGGATCCTGGATACTCGGGACGGGCTTGGCGTGGACAGCCGTCGCCGGGGCCCGCTTGGTCGGGGCGAGACGTTCGTGGTGCACGGCGTAGATCGGGCCAACTTGGTGAAGGTGCGCATTGGGAACGACGGCAACGTCTGTAACTCCGGGTGCCGCCTCACTGCGTCAGACCGCTTGGCGGTGTCGGTGGGTTAGCTGTTGAGGCGGCGTCAGGTGCGGCTTCGACTCGAACGATCCAGGTTCCGGGTGTGAGCGACGGCCCCCCGAAGGTCGACGGTTGGTGCTGGGGTGGCGCCAGGGGTGCGTGCGTCGTGCGTGCTTCGAGGCCGCGGGATGAGAGCATCTGGCCGATGACGGGTAACGCCACAACGTTGGCGGCGTGCAGAATGCCCATGATCAACAGGATCCCGCCGATTCGTGCCACCTCATGTCGCCATTGGTCGGCCCGTTCGAGCGCCCACTGATCCTTGAACGTCAGTGTGAAGAGCACAAAGGCGGTGAAGATGAGGTAGTAGGCGACGTCGGTGAGTACGAGGTAGCTCTTGCCTGTCTGCGGATTCGCTCGGAAGACGTCGGCCGCGTACGAGCGGCCGAACCGTTTGATGAACGGCCCGAGCACGATGGCAATCGCCGCCAGCACGATGTCGGTGAGTACTTCAATAAGCCACCAGGACATGGTGAACCTCCCGTTTTGGTTGTCTCCGAATATCACGGCCAGCAGGACGAGCGCGCCGATGAACGCCAGAAGTCGACGAGCCATGGCCCATCGCCACCTTCGTCGGGCGAGGTCGTCCTCCAGCGAACGCTGGACCCGAGCGAATAGATCGGGACTGGCGTTCGTCGTAGCTCGCGCATCGCTGAAGGCCTCCCGCAGGCGGTGCTCGATGTCGGTCATCGTCCGCTCTCTAACGCTCGTTCCAACGCGGCCAAACCTCGCCGCAAGTGGGTCTTTACCGAGTTGGGCGACACGCCCAGCGTCGCCGCAATCGCCTCGATGCCGAGTTCCTCGAAATACCGCAGCGTCACGCAGTCCCGCTGTCGTGTCGGCAACGTGCGAACGGCGGCGAGCACGGTTCGGTGCTTCTCGTCTCGCACCAGGTCGTCATCCAGCGATGTCACAACGACATCCAGATCATGACCGGCGGCCGCATGGTGGCGCAGGGAAACCAGGCCGCGACGATTGTGATCGCGGGCGAGATTCAGGACGATTGAACGCAAGTAGGCCGGGGCCTTGCTGTCGTCCCGAATGCGATCGGATGACCGGGCGAGCCGCAGAAACGCCTCCTGTACCAAGTCCTCGGCGGCGTCACGGTCATCAACGAAGAGTCGAGCGAGCCGAACCAGCGACCGCCCCTCGGCTTGAAAGAGGCGGATGATCAGCAAACGAGCGTTATCGTCGACGGCCCCCGACGCAGTCGATGAGACCGACGCAGACAGCAGGATCGATGGCCGCATCGAATCCCGGAGCATCAGCGATATGGGCATCACTTCTACAGACGGTCAGGCCGGGCCTGCGGGTGACATGTCACCCGCGGACTGAGTGCGGTGCGTCTGTTCGAGTATTCAAACAACGTTGAGGAGTCGTCATGAAAAAGGGTGTAATGCTGGCTGCCGGGTCGGTCCTGGGGGTAACGGCCCTTGGGTTGCTGTCCGTTGGTCTGGGCGGAATCTCCGCTGCTGATTCTGGAACTCGGGCGACCTTGCGGGACCCTGCAGGGGTCAAGGTTGGCACCGTGTCGTTCGCCAACAACCGTGGCGCTACCGAAGTTCGGGTCGAGCTGAAGGTGGACCCCGCCAAGGTTGCCACCAACGCGTTCCACGGCATGCACATTCACGCCAACGGGGACCACAGCAACGGCGACGGTTGCGTTGCCGACGCGACGAAAGAGGCCGCTACCTGGTTCGTTTCGGCAGATGGACATTGGAAGGCCGATGGACAGGACCATAGCGGCCATCACGGCGACCTCATGAGCGTGTTCGTGAATGCCGATGGTACGGCGAGCGCCCGCTACACCATCAGCCGCGTCGACCGCTCGGCCTTGTCTGGCAAGGCCCTCATCCTGCACGCACTGGCGGACAACTTCGGCAACGTTCCGGTCGGTTCGGCCGCGAACCAGTACACCGCCAACTCGGCAGAAGCCACCACCGCGACCAAGAACACGGGGAACGCCGGTCTCCGCGTCGCCTGCGGGGTGGTGGGCGAAAGATGATGATTCGCTGGCTCGCACGAGGTGCGCTGGCCGGTTTCGTCTGGGGCGCAGCCGCACGGCTGTGGATGCGGTTCATCTCGACTGAGCCGGAGTTCAGTTGGGGTGGCACGGCCTATATCGTGTTGGTGCCGACGCTCATCGGCTCGATGATGGGCGTCGTAATCTCCACCCGCAAACCGTGGTCCAAGGTGGTCGGCACGATTGTTGTCGTGCCACTTGGTGTCGCCGCCGGAGCCATCATGCTGCCAACGATATTGTTCGGCTCGCTCTCGTACGGTCGCCGGACACTTCCCCGCTGGGCTCGAGTTCTTTTCGGTGGTCTGGCGTCGATACCGGTGCTGTTTGTCGCGAGTCAAGCCTTTCAACAGCACGGCTGGATCAAGGCCTGCGCGGCCGTGGCGGCTTACCTCTGCCTGTGCGCCGGCATGATTGCAATGGCATCGATCAGCATCGGATCCAGCCGCGATCTCAGCCTGGCTTGATGTAGGCGTTGAGACGCAAAAGCCCTAGGTGCCGGATTATCCGTCTGATGGCAGGATGCCGTGCTCGATGGCGAAAAGGGCCGCCGCTCCACGGGTCGATACGCCGAGCTTGGTGTAGATGTGCTGCACATGGTGATCGGCGGTTTTCGCCGAGATGGTAAGCCGCTCGGCGATCTGTCTGGTGGTGAGGCCAAGCGCGACCAGGCGGATCACCTCGGCCTCCCGGGGGGTGAGCCCGGCGGGCAGCGCCGCTCGCGCCGCACGACGGTGACCGGCCGCGTCGAGCACGCGCTCGACCGCTTCTCCGTCGAGGCGGCCCGCCGCGCTCATTGCCCGGAGTGCTTGAGCAGCCTCGTCACGGGAAAGCGCGACCCGGTGTGGCCGGTCCGACGTCATGGCCTGGTAGCAGTCCGCAGCGGCGATGACCCGATGCACGTCATCGAGCTGTGCTCCGGTGGCCCGCCGGTGATAGCCCGAGCCATCGATGCGTTCGTGCGCCGACCCTGCGGGCCCGGCGAGCGCTGCCGTGAACGGCACCCGGCGCAGCAGTTGCTCGGTGACCAACGCGTGCGTTTCGGCACGGTCGCGTTCGTCGCGGGTCAAGGGGCCGGGCTTGTCCCAAATCAGGTTCGAAACGGCGACCCGTCCCAGGTCGTGCACCAGCGCGGCGGCCTCGGCCCGTTCGGCATCACCGCCATCGGCGCGGTTGCCAACGCCACGGCCGCTCGCCGCGGCAACGAGCGCGGCGACGGCTCGTGAATGGCCGGCCGTCCAGGGGGACTTCAGGTCGGCGAAATCGGCCAACACCAGCAGTGCGTCTCGCGTCTCGGCATCATCGAGCGGCGCGGCCGGAGGGGCGACCGCTAGCGCTGCGTCCCACGGATCGGCCGCCTCCACGGCCGCCCACCAGCCCTCGGCCCCGGTAACGAGCAGGTCGACAAGCGACGGTTCATAGGCTCCATCGCTCCGCTCTTGAACGGTCTGGATCGCGGCACTGACGCCGGTAAGCCGAGCCAGCACCTCAAATTCCTGGGCAATCTGAGCGATGCGCATCGGCCGTGGTATGGCGGTGCCCTTCGCCCCGGTCGGCATGCCACGGCCATTCCAGCGTTCGAAGTTAGTGGCCAGCGACGTGCGGATCGCTTCTTCCAGACCGAGGCGTTTCGCCAGCTCGTCCGCCACCTCGCACGCCGTGCGGAAGTTGAACTCCGCCGATCTGCGTCCCCCGACAAGCGCGGCCAGCACCGAGCGGGCTCGGCCGAGACCCGAGCGCGACGGGCCGGCATGGGAGGCGATCATCCGCATCAACTCCATCGGGTTCGCCACGTCGATCTCCAGCGATTTCGCCCGTAACTCGATCTCATCTCCGTAGATCATGGCTACCTCGTAGGCGTGGCCCGTGCACCCCAAGAACCGCAGCGCAGATGTCCACCAGGTGGTCGCGCATTCGTCGGCATCACACCCGGCCGCGACAGCAAGTCGCTGGCCGAGTACCGCCGCGCGCAATTGGCATCCTGGTGGCTGCCCGAACGCGTAGTCCTGGGCGACGGCCAGCAATGCAGCGATCTGCACCCGGGTTACAGCGGGACGCATGTGCCCCACTCTATATGGGGAATTCTCCCGATGCGGACAGACGCTCGGGAGGCCCAGCATGATGGCATGACTACTACCACCACCCCATCCCTATCCGAAATGCAGATCGAAGCGGTCCAACGGCTCTATGCCGCCTACGGACGCGGGGATCTCGATGCCGTGCTCGCCGAGCTCGCCGACGATGTCGATTGGGCCGCCGAGGCTGCCAGTACATCAGTGCCCTGGTATGGGCCGCACCGCGGTAAGGCCGAGGTTGCCCGTTTCTTCGCGGCCATCGGGTCCAACGTCGAGGTCACCGAATTCGCCCCGGTCACCTTCACGGCCAACAGCACCGACGTGATCGCTGTCGTCCGTTGGGCGTACACGGTCAAGCGCACGGGAAAGCAGGCCGCCATGACCATGCAGCACTGGTTTCGTTTCGCCGACGGCAAAATCGTGCTCTTCCGAGGTGCCGAGGACACCGAGCAGTCCACCGCTGCATTTGCCTGACCGCATCCAACGTCGGTCAGCCTTGATTTCCTGCCCTGGGCGGTGTACGAATCAGACAGAGTTTCTGTCGCACAAGGCTTCGTTTCATCCCATGGAGGGACCATGACGATTTCAGCGATGTGGATGCATGGCACCGCGTTGGCCGTCGAGTCGCCTGAGCGTCTTGCGAGCAACGGCCGGTTCGGCTGGGGAGGCGATCTCCAAGTGCAGCCCGGCCAGAGCACGTGGATGCATATCCAGGTGCCTACGCCGGTGCTGGTCGGAGGAGTTCAGGCTCGGCTCCTGAGAGCGTCTTTCCTGTTCGAAACGTTCGGTGGCCGCTTCGACGAACTCCATGTGTTCGACGCGGGGGTCGACAGCGCCAACGGATTCGATTTGGCGACTCCGCACACGGTGTTTTTTGGGATTGGTCTGTCGGCACATTTCACTGCCTCAATCGGCATCGACTCACCGATTCCGCCGACCCGGGTGATCGTAAGTGCGGCCGGGGGAGACTTCGAGACCTGACGGTCGGTCCCATGAACTGAGGTCAGGCGGGGAGGGCTTCGACGATGGCGAGCATGCTGTGGGTGGGGATGATCCGGTTGAGGGTGAACCCGGCGGTGTAGAGGAGTTGTGAGAACTCGGCTTCGGTTCGCTCTCGTCCGCCGAGGACGCCCATCATCACGATGTCGACGATCTTGGCGGGGTGTGGGTCGTTGCCGGGTGGGATGACGGCATCGACGATGAGTAGTCGACCGTCGGCGGGGATCACGTCACGGCACAGTTGAAGCAGTTTGATGCACGTGTTGTCGTCCCAGTCGTGCATCACTCGTTTGAACACGTACAGGTCACCGCCTGAAGGGAGTGATTCGAAGAAGTTGCCGCTGACGAGTTTGCAGCGATCGAGCAGGCCGGCGTCTTCGAGTTCTCGTGGGTTGTTGACGACATCGTCGAGGTCGAACAGCACGCCGCACAAGGTCGGGTCGGTGGACAGCACTTCGGCGAGGAACCCGCCTTGGCCACCGCCGATGTCGACAACCCTGGTGCCGGTCGGGAAGTCGTAGGCGTGGGCGATTGGTGCGTTCTCCATGCTGGAGAAGCACGCCATGCCTCTGTCCCAGACTCGGGCGGCATCCGGGTCGGCGGCAAGGGCATCGAAATAGGGTCGGTGGAACAGCCGATCGAACGCCGGGGTCCCGGCCTTCACCGTTGCGGTCAGGTCGCCGCAGGTCGCATAATGCATCGGTTCGCCGACCCAGATGACAGCGTCACGCACCGAGCCGGCGGTGCCGCGGCGCAGCGTCTCGCTGAGAGGGGTGAGCCCAAATCGGTCCGGGTCGGTCTCGGTGAAGACCCCGCCACTCGCCAGAGTGCGCAGTAGTCGTCGCATCGATGGCTCGTGCGTCCCGGTTTCGGCGGCGATCTCGGCAACGGTTCGTGGGCCGTGGGTGAGCGCGTCGGCGACGCCGAGTTCGGCCGCTGCGTGTAATGCCTGGCCCATCACGTAACCGAGCGACAGGCTGATGACCTGGACGCCTTCCATTCCTGTAGTCATGTTCAACACCTCATGTGTGAGGACCGTACGGGTTAGCGGTCCGTTTGTTGGTGTTGTCATGGTGAGCGCCGTGATGTTCGGCGACCATCCCTCACGGTGGGGATTTCCAAGGGACATTCCCGCCTCGGCGCGGCGGGTCGACGGGCGGTGGACCGGCGTTCAGGCTCCGCCCATCAGCCGTACGGCGAGTTGCTGGCGCGACGAGACCCCGATCTTGTCGAACACGCTGCGGACATGATCGTGAACCGTGTGCGCTGACACGCAGAGTTCTGCGGCGATTTCGCTCGTCGAACACCCCCGGAGGATCGCGGTCGCGACTTCGGATTCCCTCGCTGTCAGACCGAGCCGAGCGAGCGCTTGGAGCTGTTCTGACGAATCGAGTGCGGAGGCAGGTTCGATAACGACAAGCCCACGATCGCGTCCGTCCGGGCCGGGCACCCGTTCGGCTCGTAGCCGGTACGTCGCATGCGTGGCTTCGTCGAGGAACGTCATTTGCGGGACTAGGTTGGCACCCGCCGCCGTGTTGAGGGCCCGTTCCAGTCGTGCCGCGACGATATGGACGGCAGTGAGCAGACAGTGCCGGGTACCGCTGACTGGTTGACGAAAGAGGCGCTCGGCGACACTGTTGGCGAGTTCGACCCTTCCGTCCGGGCCAAGCACGACGACGCCGGTGGCAGTGGCCGGACTGGCCGCCATCGCCGAACGCGACGATGCCGAACGTAAACCGGCGGTCAGATGCGGTGCCAACGACGCAAGGAATCGCACCTCGTGCGGCTCGAATGCCGGCTCCCTCGCACCGCGGCGAAGACACATATGCCCCCACGACCAGCCCCCACCGGCACATGCGACCTGCACATCGTGGCGGAGTCCTGATGGGCGCAGAATTTCGGTCATGTACGGATCGGCGTCGACATCCTCCACGAGGTCATCCAGGCGGGCGGCGCGGCGACCATTCTTGATCCACGGACCGAAGTCCAGCGACGGTGTCGACAACACGAGCCCGAAGAACGCCTGCATCACTGACGGGTCCAAACCCACGCTCACCGAATGAACCGGCAACGCCGTCGCCGGGTCCGTCGCGCCGAAGCAATACGATGAGGCACCGAGGTGGCGGGCCAGTCGGTCACCGACCAGTTCACGCAGCACCGTCGAGTCCAAACCCCGGTAACAGAGGTCCTTTATCGCGGAGAACTCATTCACATGCGTGGCTACCAGCCGACCCATCAGGCACACCTCCGAACGGACGCAAAACAGCGTACCAACTACTCTTCGCCGCCAGATGATCGGCGGATCAAACTGCCTCGGCGTCGAGCCGCAGGCGCCCTAGGTACGTCGTCCGATTCTCGTCGTCGAGTGACCTAATGACCCGATACTATTGATCTTCGAGCGGAAGAATTGCCACGCCAGATCGGCACCGCCGGCGGGCCAGGCGTGGGGTGCGCCTTCGATGGTGAGCAGAGCGACACTGGCGATGACTCGGATGGCCCGACCGGCAGGTCAGATGCCGGGCCGCTCTCGCGTTACGGGCGCTGGCTGGTGGGTGCGAACGACGGCCGTTCGCGTTGATCCCCGCTGTCGGTCCAAGCGCTTAAGAATGTGTACATATCGCCCCGGATCACCGTGCGGCGCCATTCAAGCGGCTGCCCCTGGTGGGACGTGTATCGCTCGACCAGGAACGCAGACGCTTTGGCGGTTGTGCCGAGCAGCGCCCGCTCCTCCTTCGTCGGGATAGTCGGGTGGACTCGCTCCCAACCGGCGCCAGGCCGGATGCCGCACGTGTTCTCGAGTTCGGCATACACCGCGGTGTGACCGAAGTCGGTGTGCAGGAGCGGACCGGCAAGCTCGAACGGAAGCCACAGTTCGTCGGTAGCTATTGGCGTGTCGTCGGCATACCGCAAGCGGTGGAGGTACACAAACCGGGTGTCGGCGCGGAGACCGAGGTGCTCGGCCACGGTCGGGTCGACTCGGTCGTCCAGTTCGAGGACCTTGCTGCGCTGTTCGAAGCCCTGGTCCTCGATGGAGCGAAACAGGCTGTAGAGCGAACCCGTTGGCTGTTCGATGGCCTGCTGTCGAAGGAACGTGCCACGGCCGCGTTTGCGGCTGATCAGTCCATCGTTGTGGAGGCGGCGCATAACGTCGCGCATCGTGTGTCGGCTGATGTCGTACTGGTCGACCAGCACCCGCTCCGGGGGGAACCCACCCGAGAACTCCCCAGCGCTCAACCGCTTGCGCATGTCGTCAAGAACCTGGGCCCATAGCGGCATCGGGCTGTCACGGTCCGGTTTGCGTACAACGGGTCTTGCCATGCGGCCAATGTACGGACAACCTGCCCAATATGCAAGTAGGTCGGCTGCGATCGGCCCACGAGTCGACAGGAGCAATTGACTCCGAACCTTTGTTGGTTGGAACATCAGGATAGGATATTGTACGTACATTCGGTTGTCTGCAAAGATCGACCGGCGGAAAGGGTGTCGTGCTATCCCGCGGTAAACATGGCCCCATGGAGCAACCAAGTGCGGTCGGGTTGGACTTCGACCCTCGCCGACCGTGGATCGCAACGCTCGCTCTGTTCACAATCGTCGTGCTCTTTGCAGCTACCTTTGCCCATGGGTTCAAGCTCGCCGCCGAAAAGTTCCTGGGTTTGATCAGCGGTGAATCGGGTCCGGTCGCAGCCGCACACGCCGTGCCACGAATCGAAGTCGGCGTGATCGTCACGGCTGCAGTCATGGTGGCCGCCCTGCTCGGCCGATGGTCGCACGCACAGTGGGCTGACCGTCTCGGCGTCGAAGCTGTCGCCGCGTCGGCGCGTGGCGAGGACCGGAAGATCTCGGTGTGCGGTAGCGCAATACGAATTATCGGAACCTGGTTGGTCACCGCAGCAATGACCTCGATCGGGCGCGAAGCGGCCATTATCGAAGGCAGCGGAGCATTCGGTTCGGCGCTCGGACGAAAGACCGGGGGACGCGGCGACGCGCTCGCCGCTGCCGGTATCGCTGCCGGGTTCGCCGCCGCTTACCACGCGCCGATCGCCGCCATTTTCTACCTCGACGAGCATCTCAACGTACGGCGCAGCAAACGAGGAATGCTGTTCACTATCGCAGGCGCAATCGCAGGCCACGTGTTCTCCACAAGGGTGCTTGGCGGCCACCCGGTGTTTCCCACACGTAGATCAGCTACCACCTCCGCGATTGCGGCTGGTGCGGTGATCGCACTGGTGCCGGCAACGCTCGGCGCCCGCCTCTTCATCGAAGCACGAGTCAGGCTCGCACCCAAGACAGTCGCGGAACGCTTCGCCACCCGACCCCTCATGGTCGTCGCAATCCTCGCTATTTTCGCTGGAGCATCCGTTGCAGTCTTTCGCGACGCCGCTGGTAATGGCATGGAAGCGTTACGCACATCAGCAAGCACCGCAACCGTCGGTTTGGCGATCGCGCTCGCCGTCGGCAAACTTGTCGGTACCACCGCAGCACTGGCATCAGGCGCCCCCGGCGGAGCCCTCACCCCAACCCTGAGCGTGGCAGCGGGCTTCGCGCTGCTCGCCACCTTCGGACTCACGGCCATCGGAATGAAACCGTCCAATCCGTGGGAGATCACGATCGCCGCGATGGCCGTCGGCCTCGCCGTCGGTCTGCGCTCACCGCTGATGGCGATCGTGATGGTCCCCGAACTTGTCGGTGATTACTCCTTGATCCCGGTGATCGCCGCTGTCGTCGCTGTTGCGTGGCTGATCGATCGGCAGATCGACCGCGTTCTGGTTCGTGAGGGCCAGTGGCTGCCCGACGGCATCCATGACGAAGACGGCTGAATGTATCGCTTTGGAACCACCACGCTGAGTTTCAACAGCACCACGCGTGGTGATGGAAGGAGAGAACGTAACGAAAATTGAGCGTTGACGAATTAACCGTCCAGATAAATACTCTTTAAAGGGGTGCTATTGGTGGAAGGGCCGCTCTCCGTAATTTGCACTAGTTGAGCCGCTTTCTGCCACCTCGGGAGCAAAAACGGCGGGCACCGTGCTTTGCCGTGATTACGGACGGAAAGGGCGTCGCGGTGATGAAATCACTTCGGAAATGGAGCCTGGCTGCGGTCGGGCTATTAGTACTTGGGAGCGCCACTATGGCGCTCAGTTCGCCAGCTTCGGCGGCGCTTGTCGGCCCGGGGCTCGATCCAACAGTTGCCGATCGACCCGGCGGCATCCCAGCCCAAGGGAGTTGCGGCGTTGGTGGCTTTGGCGACTACGTCAAATTCACAACGGGGGGCGGCAGCGTCGATAATGCATCGGCCACGACGACGGGTGGCAAGCCCTTCGTCGCAACATATTCTCAAAACGAGACGACGGGGCTGTTCCGGGTGGAAACACTCACCCAGACTCCATCCGGCACCCCCGTGCTCTTCAATGAGATCGTCGGAGGCGTGTCGAACCTCAACCCGATCTGGCAGTTCGATCCCACCCTTGCCCCGTCACCCACGCTGAACATCACGAGCAACAACAACTTCTCCCAGTGGGCACTGTGCGTCTATACCAACGTGACGTTCTCGGTCACCAAAAAGGTCGTGGGTAGTCCCACCACCCAGGCCTTCGACATAAAAGTCGACTGCGTGCTGGACGATCCGGCCGACACGCTCCCGCCGATCTCCAGTCACTTTGACCTGTCGCTGGCCAACGGTGCCACATCCGCGCTGTTGACCGTTCCGAAGGGCAGTGTGTGCGTTGCCACCGAATCGGCCACCGGGTATACCGTGAGTATTTCGCCGGCTTCGCTTGGCCCGATCCTGACCTCAGGTTCGCTGATAACGGTCACCAACACCCGGAACACCACCAGCCTCACGATCAACAAGACCCAGACCGGCGGCACGGCCCAGGTCTGGACCTTTGACGTGAACTGCGGCACGGCTCCCGGCGAGACGTTCCAAGCGTTGGATGTGTCCATCACCGGATCGGGCAGCGCCACGGTGAACGGCATTCCCACCGGGCTCAGCTGCACCGTCACCGAAGATCAGGCCAATAGCGGCGGCTTTACCACCACCGTCAATCCCGCGGGCTCGATCAACGTCGGCACAAACGGTGGCACCGTTGGTTTCACTAACACGGCACCTGGCTCGCTCAAGATCACCAAGATCAACAGCGGCGGGCCCGCCAGCCAGAGCTTCACCATCGGTTATAACTGCGGTGCAGGGTTCACTGGCTCAGTGACGCTCGTGGGTGGTGGTACCCAAACCATCAACGGTATCCCGGCCGGCCGCATCTGCACCCTGTCGGAGACCCCAACGGGCTACACCCCGAGCTTCAGCGTGAACCCGACGACCATTACGGCGGGTGGAACGGCCGAGGTCGTCGTTACCAACACGCGGAACACCACCAGCCTTACGATCACCAAGACCCAGAACGGTGGAACGGCCCAGGCCTGGACCTTTGACGTGAACTGCGGCACGGCGCCAGGCGAGACGTTCCAAGCACTGGACGTACTCATCACCGGATCCAATACCGCCACGGTCTCGGGCATTCCCACCGGCCTCAGCTGCACCGTCACCGAGGACCAGGCCAACAGCGGTGGCTTCGACACGACTGTCGTTCCGGCGGGCGTTATCAACGTCGGGAACGCTGGTGGGGCGATAGCGTTCACCAACACCAAACGGGCGAATGTCACCATCACCAAGACGCAGAACGGTGGAGCGCCAACGTTCCAGTACACGTTTCGGCTGACCGGTGGACCTGACGGTGTCAGCATCGCCAGGACCACGCTTGTCGACCCGAGTCCGCTGGACTTCGGTTTGGTGAAGCCAGGCAGCTACACGCTCTGCGAGTTGGCGGTTCCCGCCGGCACAACGTCGGGGCTGGCCTCGTTGCCTGGTGCAACCATCAACGCAACTACCGGTGACGTCTGCGCACCGATCACGCTGACAGCCGGGCAGAACCTGTCGATCACAATCGACAACCAACTCCGCACCGGTGGGCAGCGCACCATCGGGTATTGGCGAAACTGGAACACGTGTGCAAGCAGTAACGGCAACCAGTTGGCCAATGCCGCCAAGACGGGCAAGACGCTCCTTGATCAGGTCCTCCCGCTCAGTCTCGGCAACTACCTCGTCGACACGTGCGCGAAGGGCGTTGCCGTGCTGAGCAACCAGGCCGGCAAGTATGCCGAGAACCAATTGGCAGCTCAACTGTTGGCGGCGAAAGCCAACGTGGTGGTCGGAGCCGCCTGCGGCACGATCAACGCGGTGATCACCCAGGCCGACGCACTCCTTGTCGGGATCGGTTACAGCACCTCCCCGTCCTCAATCGTGGGGAGCAACCACCCGCAACGGGCGACCTTCACCTCCGTTGCGAGCACGCTTGACCGGTTCAACAACGGATTGCTCTGCTGACATGGCATTGAGTCGGGCGGCGTCTCGCGCCGCCCGACTCAGGCCGTGCGGGCACTCGCCAACGCGAGGTCCTTGGACCCTGGTGCATACTGCCTAGGTCAAGGATCCTTTGAATGTGCAGCTCGGGAACAGCTCTGCGAACCATCTTGATCGTCGCGGGCTTGCCTGGGGTGTGGTCGGTGTGGCGGTGGTGATCGCATTGACGTTCATCGGCAGTGATCGTCTCGTCTGGTTCGATGCGGCCCTGGTTGGTTACTTGTTCGGCGTGATCTTCGCCGTGTTCGGCGTGGCATATCGGTACGCGGTGTGGTTGCGGCGCCCGTCGACGGCCATGCTCAATCGCCGGGGTTGGGATGCGTTCCGGCAACGCAAGGCCCGCAACGTCGTTGCGTTGCCATCGCTCGTCACAACGCACTTGCTGACGCAAGGTTTCATCCGCCGTCGATCTCGTGCACGTTGGCTTGCCCACCAGCTCGTCTTCTGGGGGTGCATCCTTGCCGGCCTCGTGACCATCCCATTGACGCTCGGTCTGTTCCACTTCGAAAGCGTTGGCCAGCGTGCCGATCGCTACCGGGTGTACGTCTCACGAGTAGGCACGTTGAAGTTCGATGCGGAGAGCATCGTCGGTTGGTTCATTTTCCATGCGCTGGATGTCGCGGCGGTGCTGGTGCTCGCCGGGGTGTTCATCTTCCTCCGTCGGCGCTTGCGCGACCCCGGCGCGATGGCGGTGGAACGCTCGGGCGATTTCCTTGCCCTGGCCGGGCTGTTCGCGGTCTCGGTGTCGGGCCTGTTCCTGACCGTGTCGAGCATGTGGCTCGACGGTCGCTTCTACTCGGCCCTGAACACGATTCACGCGTTGACGGTGATCCTCGGCCTGATGTATCTGCCCTTCGGCAAGCTGTTCCACATCTTCCAACGCCCGGGCAACCTCGGTGTCGCCTACTACAAACGCGCCAACGATGAGGGTGCACCGGCGCTGTGTCGCCGCTGCGGTGAGCCGTTTGCCAGCGCGCAACAGGTCGCCGACCTCAAAGACGTGCTTCCACAGGTCGGGTTCGACTACTCGATCGACGGGGGCGGGAACTATCAGGACACCTGCCCGCGTTGTCGGCGCGCACAAATCACCCTCGCCCAATCGGTGCGGGTAGGAGGGTTCGGCTGATGGCACGACCACCGGTCACCGACGACGAACTGATCGCCCGCTACGGCCCACACCTCAACGAAGCGCCACCTGGTGGATGGAACGCCGGGCTCACTGTCGACAAGGTCGTGAAGACGCACTGCTGCTTTTGCGGGCAGCAGTGCGGCATCAAACTGAAGGTGCATGACAACACGGTCGTCGGTTTTGAACCGTGGTACGAGTTCCCGTTTAATGAAGGCAAGCTTTGTCCGAAAGGCGTCAAACGGTATCTTCAGGGCGGCCACCCGGACCGGCTGTTGCACCCAATGGAACGCGACGTCACCGCACCGGGCGGGTTCCGTGAGATCACGTGGGATCAGGCGCTCGACAAGGTCGCGTCCGAGATCCGCCGCATCCAGACCGAGTACGGCCACGACGCGTTCGCGATGTTGTCGGGGGTGTCGCTGACCAACGAGAAGAGCTACCTCGTCGGCAAGTTCGCCCGGCTCGCCTTGCACACCGCCAACTTGGACTACAACGGTCGCTTTTGCATGGTGTCAGCCGGCACCGGCAACAAGAAGGCGCTTGGCATCGATCGCGCCCCAAACGCGTGGAGCGACATCCCACTCGCGGACGTCGTGTGGATCGCTGGCTCGAATGTCGCCGAGACATTCCCGATCACCACCAGCTACATCTGGCGGGCCCGTGACCGCGGCGCCAAGCTGATCGTGCAAGACCCACGCGTCGTGCCGCTCGCTCGTACCGCAGACCTCTTTCTGCCTGTACGCCCGGGGACTGACTCGGCGCTGTTCGGCGCAGTACTGCATGTGCTGATCGAACGGGATTGGCTCGACCACGAGTTCATCGTAGCACATGGGGGCCTGGGGCCGCGCGACGCTGCTGATCATGGCCGCCACCGGCACCATCACCG
>JANNZM010000093.1:0-2120 GCA_031410595.1 Actinomycetes bacterium
TTGCTGCGGCTCGCCGGGGTGATGACGCCGCAATGGCCGTGCTGTTCCGATCCATACACCCACGGTTGGTGCGGTTCGTTCGGGCCCAGGAGTCTCGTTGGGCCGACGACCTGATCGGTGAGATCTGGATGGCGGTCGCCAAAGGCCTGGCGAGCTTCACGGGGGACGAGGCTGCGTTCCGCTCCTGGGTGTTCTCCATTGCGCGGCGCCGCATTGCCGATCATCGGCGCAAAGGCATGCGGCGGAACACCAACCCGCACGACCCGGCCAGCTTTCATGAGGTTGTTTCGCCCGATCGCACGGATGACACTGCGCTGGGTCAGTTGTCGGGTCAACGGGCGGCCGACCTGATCGTGGCGAACCTCCCGCCGGAGCACGCCGAGGTGATTTTGCTGCGTGTGCTGGCCGATCTCGACGCGGATGAGGTGGCAGCCATCATGGGAAAGAGCGCCAACTGGGTGCGGGTTACGCAGCATCGTGCCCTGAAGAAGCTGGCTGAGCGCATCGGCACCAAATTGGATGTAACGCCATGAGCCGTTCGGACGATACCGAGAGTGTGCTGCATGATTTCATCTCGGGTGACGACGATGATCGGCTCCTCGCTGGTCACGCCGACATCCAAGATGGAGAGCTGGCTGGTTTGGCCAGTTTGTTTGCTGCACTGCGCGAACCGGTTCGGGTAAACGAGGCGGCGGGCACCAAAGTTCTGGTTGCGCAGATGGGAAAGGTGGTGAGGGAGGGCGGTTCCCTCACCGCTTCATCCGGGCGAAAGCCAAGGGTCGCTCGGCTTCGTACCGGCAAGGTTGTGGCGGTTGCGGCACTCTCGTTGTTCTCGGCCAGTGCGGCCGCGGCGGCCACCGGCAACCTGCCCGATCCGGTCCAGCGTGACGTGTCTCATGTGCTCTCTCGCGTCGGCGTCAACGTGCCCACACCCGACAGCAAGCCCGATACGCCCAGCACGCCGACGAGTGGTGACACCGAAACCAGCACGCCGAAGGGCCCCGACGCAACGGGCGCAGCCAAGCAGGGTCTCTGCACTGCGTATCTGGCCGGCAAGGCCAATGGCAAGAATCCGAACGCAGTGGCGTTCAAGAACCTCGCCCAAGCGGCGAAGGACGCCGGCAAGACCGTCGACGCCTACTGCGCCGCCGCTCCCGAAGAGGGCTTGGTTACCACCGAAAATCAGACCAAGCCCGTTCCTCCGGGGAATAGTGGTTCAACGCCGGGGGCGACTGCTCCTGGTCAGCAGTCCCCTCCTGGGAATAGTGGTTCAACGCCGGGGGCGACTGCTCCCGGCCAACAGTCCCCTCCGGGGAATAGCGGTTCAACGCCGGGGGCGACTGCTCCCGGCCAACAGTCGATTCCGGGCAAGAGTGGTTCAACGCCTGGCGCGACTGCTCCGGGCCAGCGGTCGATTCCGGGCAACAGTGGTTCGACGCCTGGTGCGACTGCACCTGGTCAGGTGTCCAATCCTGGTAATGGACAGGGCACGGGGGCGACGAAGTCATCGGCATCGGTGTCGGTTCCGGTGACACCTCAGGCAACTCGGCCGAGTGTGTCAACGCCGCCAACCTCGGAGCACGGCAAGCCGTAACAACAGATGTGGTGGGAACCATCGGACGGACCAGCGAAACCGCTGGTCCGTCCGTCATGTCCCGGGTCGGTTCAAGATCCTTCCCACGCTCTTTAATCTGGTCTGAATGACCTAGGCCTAGCCCCTACCAATTCGACCACCCGGGTTCTATTTTGCAACTATGCACATTTTCGACGGCTTACTCGATGAATTGCTCGTACCCGCATGGGAAGCAGGGGCAAGCGATCTTCTGCTGACGTCCGAGTCCAAGCCATTTGTTCGTGTGGACGGAGCACTGGCACGGCTCGAGGATCAAAACGTCGTGACTGGCGACTGGATGCATGACGTACTGGCGGCCACGCTCGACGGGCGTCAGAAGAATTCCTTTGCAGACCATAAAGAAGTAGATTTCGCGTTCTCGTGGCGAGATGTGGCCCGGGTGCGTGGAAATGCGTTTACACAGCAGGGGTCACCCACCATTTCGCTACGGTTCATACCGAACCGAATCCCCGGGTTTGCCGAGCTCGGCATGCCCGACGCAGTTCAA
>JANNZM010000094.1:0-10291 GCA_031410595.1 Actinomycetes bacterium
GCCAACACGTCACGGCACGCTTTGGAAGCGCAGGGGTGGACGGTGAGCCTGAGCGACCTCTATCAGTCTGGTTTTGATCCATGCGAGCGCGCCGACCACTATGCATCGCCGCTAAACGCGGCCCGATTCGACGTGCAGTCCGAACAGCGTCACGCGTCGGCGGCCGGCACGATACCCGCCGATGTTGCGGCAGAGATCGCGTTGCTCGACCGAGCTGACCTGGTCATCTTGCAGTACCCGATGTGGTGGCACCTCCCGCCCGCGATGTTGAAGGGCTGGCTTGACCGGGTGTTCATCTACGGCGAGGTGTACACCAGCGCGAAGCGTTTCGAGCACGGTCGGTTTGTCGGCCGCCGAGCCATGCTTTCTGTCACGGTTGGCACCAGCGGAGCGACCTACGAGTACAACGGCCGCAGCGGCGACATCGATCTCATGCTGTGGCCGGTTAATTTTTCCCTCGCCTATGTTGGCTACGAGGTGCTCAAGCCGTTCGTTGCCTATGGGGTGGAAGCCGGTCTGCGCTACTCGGAGCCCGACGTGGTGGAGGCCCGCCTCAAGCAGGTTGAGGCCGACCTGATCGACACGCTGAACCATCTCGACGGGCGCCAGAGCGTGCCGTTCAACTCGAAGGCCGAGTGGGGTGACGATGGGCGAATAAGGCCTGACGCACCGTCGCACTCCGCCTTCGTGCGCCACAACGAGCACCTTGATCTTGGCTAGCAGGGCGCCTGAGTCCAACAGAGTCACTCACATTTGTGAGAGTGACACATTTGTGAGTGACTTTAGGCTAGAGCGAGGCAAGGAACCGATCGAGTTCGCGCAGGTAGGCCGGCAGCGTTGGCTGGTTGTGAATGCCGTGCGCAGCACCCTTGACCAGCACGATGTCCGCATGGGGGTTGGTGGCCATCACGAGGTGACCGTCCTCCGGTTTGAACACGCCGCCGAATGCCGGATCGGCCTGCAGGATGGTAACCGGGCAGGCGAACGTCGCCACTGGGTCGAAGGTGCGCCACACCACGCCATCGATCGCGGCCTGCATCGTGCTGGGGTCCCACTGGCGCAACATCTCACAACGAGCTGACCAGTCCTCGGGTGGAGTGGTGTCCCGGACGAGCGATTCGTAGTCGGACGCCGGGGCGCTGCGGGCCTGAAGTGCTCGTACGGCTGCGACCAGCTTCGGGAAGAAGGCGGCGACGGGGCTGGCGTTGCGCACGCCCTCGTCACCCTCGAAGAAAGGTGGGTCCTCCAACAGCAATGCGTGCACCAGATCAGGCCGAGCGGTGGCGGCGGCGGCGGCTACCAGCCCACCGAGCGAGTGCCCGACCAGCGCAGTGGGTCTCCCGATGACCTGTTCGATGAATGCGATGATGTCGGCTGCGTAGTGAGCGGTGTCGTACGTCTCGTAGGCACGCCAGCTCGACTGGCCGTGACCGCGCAGGTCGATCATGAAGATCTGTACCGCGCCCCTGGCGACCGGTCCCGGTACGAGGTGATCGACAACCTCGGCGTAGGTGGCGCGGCTACCGGACAGGCCGTGCAGAAACACCACCGGCTGCGCGTCGACATCACCATAGTGATCGAAGGCGACGGTCTGGCCGGTCGAGAGCGAGTCTTGCACCGAACAGCGGCTAACGCGGGACCGGTCCGAGGTGTTCGTTTTCGGGGTTGATCTGGAGCGCGCCCGTCATGACAGCCACTGCGTCGGTGATGCTGACGGAGGACGGTGTGACGACGCCGGCACGTCGGCCAAGACGCTGGATGTGAATGCGGTCGGCGACCTCGAAGACCTGCGGCATGTTGTGACTGATGAGAATGACGGGAAGGCCACGATCTCGCAGGTCTCGGATCATCTGCAGCACTTGGCCGGATTCCTTCACGCCGAGGGCAGCCGTTGGTTCGTCGAGGATGATGACCTTGCTACCGAAGGCAGCGGCTCGGGCCACGGCAACAGCCTGACGCTGGCCGCCGGACAAGGTCTCAACCGCCTGAGTGATGTCTTGCAAGGTACCAATGCCGAGATCATCCAACGCTTTCTTGGCGTCCCGACGCATGCCGCCATCGTCAACCATGCGCAGGATCGAACCGAGCGGGCCCGATCGCCGACGCTCTCGGCCGAGAAACATGTTGGTGGCGATGTCGAGCGCTGGCGCAACGGCCAGTGTTTGGTACACCGTCTCGATGCCGGCGGCCTGCGCATCTTGCGGCCGGCGGAACGTGACTGGTTGACCCTCAAGAAGAATTTCTCCTTCGTCCGGCATCATGGCGCCAGAGAGGCACTTGATGAGCGAAGACTTGCCGGCCCCGTTGTCGCCAATAACCGCGAGAACTTCGCCGGGATAGAGCTCGAAGTCCGCGCTATCGAGAGCGGTGACCCGCCCGAATCGCTTGGTGAGACCGTGGGCTTGGAGGATTGGCTCGGTCATTTGCCGACCTTTCGGATCCACTGGTCGAGGGCGACCGCCACCAGAATGAGGACACCGATAGCGAGGTTCTTATAGTTCTGGTCCACCCCCGCCAAGCTGAGCCCACGGTCGAACACCGCGACGATGAGCGCACCGATCAGTGTGCCCCACAGTCGGCCGCGGCCACCGAACAGCGAGGTTCCGCCAATGACGACGGCGGTGATCGACTGTAGGTTCACGTCAGCCGCGCCGTTCATGCTCGCGTTCTGCGAACGGCCGAGCTGCACCCACGCCCCAAGACCGTAAATGAGTCCGGCCACGACGTAGACACTGAGCAGAACGCGTCGAGTGTCGACACCTGCGAGCCGGGCCGCTTCCCGATCATCGCCCGTTGCGTAGACGTGTCGCCCCCACGCGGTCTTGGCGAGGACGAAGGCAAAGATCACATACAACAAAAGCGCGAACACCACACCGGTGTTAATGGTGAAGGAGCCCAGATTGATCTCTCGGGACATGAACATCAGCAGCCCTCGCGGTCCGCCGAGATCTTTGGAATCGATGGTCTGAGCCTTGCCGTAGACGTTGCCAAGAGACTGGTAGATGTAGAACGTGCCGAGAGTAACGATGAACGCTGGCAACGCGACCTTGGTGACAAGCCAACCGTGGAAGAGGCCCATCAACATGGCCAGGACCACACCGACCCCCATCGCGACGATGGGTGGCCAGCCACCGACAAAGACCTGCCTGGCCATGACCAGGTGCGTGAGCAGCATTGCCGTACCGACCGACAAGTCGACCCCGGCGGTCAAGATGATCAGTGTCTGACCGATCGCAAGCGTTGCCATGACGGCAGTCGCTTGCAGCATCGTGCCAATGGACGACGGATCTTGAAATCGGCCCTTGCCTAAGAGTGTGAAGACCAACGATGACAAGACGAGCACAGCCAGTGGACTGAGCACCGGCGAGCGATGCAAAAGATGCTGGATCTTTTCGAGCCCGCCTCGGCGGTGCTCGAACTCTGGGTCGGCGCTCAAGACCGCAGTATCTGAACTCATCAAAACGTCCCCCTGTGATGACCGACTGAAGTGAAAACCTACCGCACCGCTGCGGCCAAAACGACCACGGTGCGGGACGCCGGGTTGGCGCCCGCACCGTGGGTACAGCGTTGGTACTACCTACCGGTTACCGGCAGTGGATCAGGGAGCGCCCCAGCAAATCTTGGCGCCTTCATCGGTGGAGATTGAATCGAGACCCGCCACCTTGGTGTCGGTGATCAGCTTGGTACCCGTGTTGAAGAAGTTCTTGCCGGCTGAAACCGCAGGCTTGTCCTTGCCCTTGCTGTCGATGATCTTCTTGATGGCCTGCATGCCGAGGTTGACCATTTCGCCGGGGTACTGCTGCGAGGTTGCACCGAGCGTGCCAGCCTTCACCAGGCCAACGCCCGAGCAGCCACCGTCAACACCAACAACGATGAGGTCCTTCAGGCCCTTGGCCGTAGCAGCCTGCACACCACCGGCAGCGGCCGGCTCGTTGATGCCGTAGATGACATTGATGGCCGGGTTCTTGGCCAGGCAGGTCTCCATGGCCTTCTTGCCATCGTCGGTGCTGCCGTTGGACGGCTCGTGGCAAACGACTTCGTAGTCGCCGCCCTTGCCGCCCTTGTACTTACCGGTCTTGGGCTCCTTGCCGTTGGCGGAAGGATCTTCCTTGTCGAGGATGCCCATGCCGATGAGGAAGCCCTGGTCACGTGCGGTGTCGACCGACACAACCTTGTCGTTGAAGAGGTCGAGCATGGCAATGGTGGCCTTCTTGCCATCAAGCTTGGCTGCCGTCCACTTGCCGATGTTCACTCCGGCGAGCAGGTTGTCCGTGGCGAAGGTGATGTCGACGGTCTCGGCCGGTGTCGGCACCGTGTCGAGCGCAATGACGTAAAGACCGGCCTTGCGGGCCTTTGCAATCGCCGGGTTCACGTCGTCGGACGTCGGGGTGATGAGGATACCGGCGTCCTTGCGGGCGACGGCATCGTCGATGGCCTTGATCTGGGTAGCCGAGTCACCGTCTTTGGTACCGGCGGCGAAGGTGAGCTTCACGCCAACCTTGGCGGCATTGTCATCGGCCGACTTCTTCATCGAGACGAAGAACGGGTTGGTGGCCGTCTTCACGATGAGCGCAACGCCGGGCGTCTTGCTGCTGCTGCCGCTGCTTGAGCTGCCACATGCCGTTACACCGGTGGCGGCAATGAGTACGAGCGCCCCTACGGCGCACATCTGCTTCTTCATAAGTAGTTCCCCCTCGGAACGATTTCTCAGGACGTGCCACAGCCGTGACAACGTTGTCGAGATGGTAACGATGGCTTGACAACGTTGTCAAGCATTGGGAACAATAAGCCTCTGATCCGCCCGGGGGGCGGGCACGGCGCTCCAAAGGGCTCAATCTCACTTATGGCCGTTCAACACAATCCGCGCCCAACTATGCGCGATGTCGCCAGTCGGGCGGGTGTCAGCTTCAAGACGGTTTCACGCGTCGTGAATCGTGAGCCCGGAGTGAGCCCCGACCTGGTCAAGCGGGTCAAAGACGCCATTTCCTTGCTGGGCTATCGACCGGATGATCGTGCTCGACACCTTCGTCAGTCTGGACGTCAGACCGGTGCTATCGGCTTCGCTTTGGTTGATGTAGGCAACCAGTTCTTCTCATGGACCATTCGCGGCATTGAGGAGGTTGCTCGCCAACATGGCTACCTCGTTCTGGCCGGCAGTACCTACGGTAATCTCGTGGGGCAGGACCAGTTGATCGAGACGTTCGTTGCCCGCCGGGTCGATGGCATCATCGCGGTTCCATCCGGGAACGACCTCGGCGTGCTCGGCCATGAAATCGAACGGGGAACACCGGTGGTGTTTCTCGACCTCGAACCCGAGCACGTGGCGGTCGATCTGGTTCGTAGTGACCATCACGGCGGCGCGGTGCTGGCTACCAAGCATCTCGTCGCCCACGGCCACCGAGACATCGCCTTCTTTGGCGACACGACCGAGATCTTCTCGGCCAAGCTTCGGCTGGCCGGCTTTCGCGACGCGATGCGTGACGCGGGCGTTGACGTCGCCGATCAACGGGTGGTCACTGGTCAGCATGCCACCGCCGAGTGGCAGGAGATCATCACTGGCTACCTCAAGGTTTCGCCTGCGCCGACTGCCATTTTCAGCGCGCAGAACTTCATCACGGTTGGTGCGGCCCATGCGTTGCACGCACTCGGCCTTGCCCACAAGATCGCCCACATCAGCTTCGATGACATTGATTTCGCCGATCTGGTGCAACCCGGTATAACGGTGGTGCCTCAGCAACCGTGGGATCTGGGTCGTCAGGCCGCCGAGCTGCTGTTTCAGCGGTTGGCTGGGGCCGACGCGCCACCTGTGCGCGAGATCATCAGCAGTCCGGTCATCGCGCGCGGTTCGGGCGAGATCCGGCCAGGCCCGGTGCGGCGGTCCAAGCGCTCAGCTTAATTTTTGGGGCCTGACCTTCAGGGCTCGATGATGTTGAACCCGGAGGCAAAGGCGTCGAGGTTGCCGAACACGGCAGCCAGCGCCGCTGCGTCACCCTCGATGGTGATCGCACCGCTTGTCACGCCTTCAACAAATGTTGCGCTGCCTGCGATGATCGACAGGAAACCCGACTTGGTGAGCGTGACCGTTGCCGCAGCGTTAGCATCATGGCGTCCGGCGATGCTGTGCAGCGTGCGGTTCCGGAGTCCAAGAATCCAACGTTCGTCCACGTCGGTGAAGTGCCAGTTGAGCAGCACGTGCTGGCCGCCGACGTACTCGGACTTCAATCGTATGCCGATGGCTTCGAACGCCTGCTCAATGGTGAGCGCTTGCACCAGGCCACCGCGCCGGACTTCACGCGAGGCCGGAGTGCCCTCACGGAGTTCTTTGGCCCCCACCAGATAGGCATTGCGGAACGTAGCCGACTCGGCCTGATAGCCAAGTTGCTCCAGCGCGTCGGCCTGCAAGTGTCGGGCCTTAATGTTGGTCGGGTCGGCGAACACGAGATGGTTCACCACCTCCGCGACCCACCGATAGTCACCCTCATCAAACGAGCGGCGGGCGTTTGCGAGCAGCGCCTCAGCCCCTCCCATGAAGGCAACGTAGCGAGTCCCGGCCTCAGCCGGTGGCAGCTGATGCAGGTGGGCGGGGTTGGCGTCGTACCAGCTCAGGTAGCGCTGATACACGGCCTTGGCGTTGTGCACCAGGTTGCCGTAGTAGCCGCGGGTGTGGCTTTCGGCCAGGAACTCGTCCGGCAGCGTCAGCGTCTCGGCGATCTCCACCGCCGTCAGCCCATGGTTGGCGTAGCGGAGTGTCTGGTCGTGCATCCAGCGATACAGATCGCGCTGCAACGCGAGGTAGGCGCGCACATTCTCGTTGCCCCAGCGGGGCCAGTGATGGGAGGCGAACATGAGCGTGATGTCGGGCCCGAACAGTTCGAGCGCCTCGCCGATGTACTTCGACCACCGCAGCGCGTTGCGCACCTGGGCACCACGGATCGGCACGAGATTGTGCATCGTGTGGGTGCATACCTCAGCCGTACACAGCCAGCCATGCTCGGGGAAGAAGAAGTTCATCTCGGCCGGAGCTTCGGTCTCTGGCGTGAGCTGGAAGACGATGCGCACGCCGTCAACCACCATCTCCTGACCCGTGAACGTAACCTCCTCGGTTGGAGCGATCAGCGTCGGTTGATCCACCGGAATTGCCTTTCCGAGGCCGCAGTCGACATGACCTTTCGGACCGGCCGGCAGGCTCGGACCGAATTGGTACGCGGCGCGACGGGCCATGGCCGGGCCGGCCAAAAGGTTCTCGGCGATGGCCTCATGCAGGAAATGTTCTGGCGCAATCACCCGGCATCGACCGGCTACTACCTCGTCGTTGGTGGTGACGCCGAGCACTCCGCCGAAGTGATCGGCGTGTGAATGGGTGTAGATCACCGCAGTCACCGGCCGTTGGCCAAGGTGCTCGTTGGCCAAGGCCAGACACTCGCGAGCGCAGGAAACGCTGGTGAGCGGGTCGATCACTATCCAACCGCTGACGCCGGCGATGAAGGTGATGTTGGAGATGTCGTAGCCCCGCGCCTGCCAGATGCCGGGCGCCACCTCAAACAGGCCGTGCACCATGTTGAGTTGGGCCTGCCGCCACAAGCTCGGGTTGACGGTGGCGGGCGTTGGAGCGTCGGATTTGATGAAGTCGTAACGATCGAGATCCCACGCGGTCGTGTGCTGACCCTCGATCCGACCCGTCGGGTGCTGGGCAATGAGACCTCGCCTGACCCGCTCGAAGTCGGCGTCGTCAAGTTCGAACGCCACCGAAGTGTTGGCCTGAAGCGTGTGGAATGTGGCGTCTTTGGGGAATTCAATCGCAGTCACCGTCCTATCTTTACGGACAACTCTTGACCGGGGTTACGGGCATCAAGACGGTCATTGCGGAGAAGTTGACGGACGCGACCGGTACGATTCTTGACGTACGGCGGAACGTGCGGAAAAAGGTGGATGACGTGATCATTGTGGACAGGGCGCTGGAACGTCGGCAGCAACAGGGTCGGCCGGTACTGTTCGGTGTGTTCGGTGCCGGTGCAATGGCCAGGGGTACGGTCAACCAGACCGAGCGGTATCTGCAGGGCATCACCGCTGCCGCCATCTGCAACCGCACCATTTCTGCCGCGCTCGACGTCTACGCCGCGGCGGGGCAGACCAACGTGGTCGTCGTCGAAACCGCAGCGCAACTTGATGATGCCATTCGTTCGGGTCGACGCGCCGTTACCTCGAACCCTGAAGCGCTCTGTGCGTCTGAGTTGCTCGAATGCCTGGTCGAGATCACGGGTCAAATCGAGTACGGCGCTCGCGTCAGCGAAATGGCCATCGTTCACGGCAAGCATCTCGTGCTGATGAACGCCGAAGTCGACGCAACGATCGGTCCGCTGTTGAAGCATCGAGCCGACCAGAAGGGTGTGGTGGTCAGCGGCTGTGACGGTGACCAGCCGGCGGTGCAGCTCAACCTGCTTCGCTCAGTGCTCGGGTGGGGCTTGCGTCCACTGTTGTGCGGCAACATCAAAGGCCTGCAAGATCACTACCGCAACCCCACCACCCAGGCATCGTTCGCGGAGCAGTGGGGCCAGACATCAAACATGGTCACCAGTTTCGCCGACGGCACGAAGATTTCGATCGAGCAGGCAGTAGTTGCAAATGCAACCGGTATGGGTGTAGCCAAGCGCGGCATGATCGGCCCCGAGTATCGCGGTCACATCGATGACATGACTGCGATGTTCGATATCGAGATGCTGCGCGAGAGTGGCGGGATTGTCGACTTCGCTCTCGGTGCGTTGCCCAGCCCTGGGGTGTTTGTTTTTGCTGAGGCTCAGGATGATCAGCAGCGTCGTCACCTCGACTATGCCAAGCTCGGTTCGGGTCCGCTGTACAGCTTCTACATCCCCTACCACCTCACCCAGTTCGAGGTGGCCGACACCGTGGCTCGCGTGGTGCTCTTCCAAGATGCCGCCACCACGCCACTGCGAGGACCCGTGGTCGATGTGGTGGCTGCCGCCAAGGTCAACCTCACCGCAGGCACCACGCTTGACGGTATCGGCTACTACATGACCTACGGCTTGGCCGAGAACTACGCAACGGCGCGTGCCGAGCGACTGCTGCCGATCGGCCTGGCCGAAAACTGCGTGCTTACCCGAGACCTTCCCCGAGATGCGGTGCTCACCTACGACGATGTCATGCAGCCCGCAGGCACCGACGTGCACCGGTTGCGAGCCGAGCAGGACGAACTCTTCTTGCCCATCGGTGTCGCCCGTGGCTGACGCCACCGTTTAGCATCACCGCTGCATGTTTTCGTCGTTGTGTCACCGCAGGCGGTTCATTGTGAGGCTCAGCTCGGCACGTGGCCGGGCACCGTGGCGTGGCCGCCAGCGGCACGACGTTTCTTCGCTGCGAGCCCACCGAGCGCTTCGAACACCACTCGGTGGGCAGCGTTGACGGTGTTCTCACTGACATCGTAGGGAGGGGACACCTCGACTACGTCCATCGCAACCAGGTTGCATTCGAGCGCCAGCGCCCGTACCGTGCGGAGGAGGTCGGCGGTGTTCATGCCGCCCGGTTCTGGGGTGCCGGTGCCGGGAGCGAACCCGGGGTCGAGCACGTCGATATCGACACTGACGTACAGACAGTCGGCACCATCGAGTGCTTCGGCCAGCGCGTCTTTGATGACGGCTTGGATGCCGCGTTCCCAGATCTCGTTCATGAGATGCCAGCGCATACCCTGCGCCTGCATCCACTCGAACACATCGGCGGGCGGCCAGTAGCCACGCAGGCCGACCTGGACGAAGTTCTTGCCGAGCACCGCACCGGACTCGATGAGGCGGCGCATGGGCGTGCCATGGCTGTGCAGCATGCCGTCGATGCTGTCGGCGGTGTCGGCGTGGGCGTCGAAGTGCACGATGCCGACGTTGCCGTAGCCGTACTTGTCGGCCACCGCCGTGGCGGCGGGGTAGGTGATGGAGTGATCACCACCGAGGATGATGGGGATGATGCCGCGACTGGCGATCATGCCGACACGGTCCTTGATGCTGGCGTGGCTGCGTTCGACCTGGCCGTGGTGGCAGGGCGCGTCACCGAAGTCGACCACTTCGAGGTGATCGAAAATCTCGATGCCAAGATCGAGGTGATACGTGCCGCTCTCGTATGACTGCGTGCGGATGGCCTTCGGACCGAAGCGGGCACCCGGGCGGTACGTGGTGGAGATGTCGAACGGCGCGCCGACGATGGCCACATCGGGTTGCCACGAATCGAGCTGTGCTGCTTCGGTCAGAAACGGACGCTGACCGAACGTCTGCAACCCGGCACCCGCGTA
>JANNZM010000095.1:0-50378 GCA_031410595.1 Actinomycetes bacterium
CCGAGCTCACCGTTCGCTGCGAACGCGTAGGGGTCGGTCAGCCGTTGCTCGCTGCCGGCGTACTGCACGTTGATGCGGTGCATGTCACTGGCCGACAGCGCCATCGCTCCGGGCTTAGCGGCCATCGCCCGCTCGATCTCGGCGCTGATGGGGGGCAGCGGGGCGTGCACCAGCGGGTAGATCAGCACAAGTGACGCGGGGAGTGGTCCGGCACCGTCTCGGCATCGCTTCGTTACGCCGGCGGTCAGGTTGCCGCCGGCGGACGCTCCGCCGAGGTGTAGTCGGTCCGTCGAACAGCCAAGAAGCTCGGTATGTTCGTTGGCCCAGTTCCAGGCGGCCAGCACGTCGTCCGACGGGACGGGGAACCGATTCTTCCCGACCGCCTTGCGATACTCCACCGACAGCACCGCCACCCCGCGAGCGGCAAGCGCGAGGCCGACCCAGTTGGCCTCGGGCATGTCGAGATCACCGAACAGGAACGCGCCGCCGTGCACCCAAACCAGCCCAGCGCCGGTTTGAGAACCAGCGCCACGGTACGCCCGCGTTTCGATAGCCCCGTGCGGGCCATCAATGAGGTGCGTGGTGATTGCGACCGACCCGAGTTCGGGAAGCCGCTCGATGAGTTCGGCAGTGGTGATCGACGGCGGCGACATTGAGGCTCCTGCCGCGGGGTCGCGCTCCAGCGTGCTGATCGCAGCGGTCAGCCAGTCGTCCATCGGTACGGCGGTCTCGGTCATGGGTTGTGGCCTCGAGCTTTCTCATGGATAGTGCATTGTTGCTCGCCGATGGCGTGTGCAGGGTGACTCGGCGGATTCTGCTCAGCATGTTTCTGGTCCCGGTCGGCAGGATCGTCGCCGGCCACGTTCCGACACGTCCGCAGCGTCGAGCGACCGTCGCCAGGTGTTCGTAGGCGACCGCTGTCGCCAATCGGGTCGTCCCGCTCCGTCCGGGCGACCACGATAATGACCCGGGATAGTCACGCTGTACAGGATTTCCTGTAGTCGATAAGCAGAATGTGACGCCGGGGACTCCTTCATTTCAGGATTTCCAGGATGCGGGCGCCTCGCCTCAATTCTTACGCTTGGTGGAAACAGGTCCCGAAAGTGAGAGAGGTATTCCATGCGCGTAGCGAGGGTCAAGGTCGTGGGCGAGTCGAACGGTGTCCGGGGACGTGTCGGGCAACGCCGACGCGGCGCCGCCTTCCTGACGGTCCTGCTCGGCGCGATCGCGTGCCTCCTCACCCAGGGCTTCGTCATCAAGCCGGCGGGCGCCTCGTTGGCCGGGCCTGGCGTCTCGCAGACCCTGGGCTTCACGCCGTGTTACGGCCAGGCAGAGGAGGACGCCGGCGGGATCTACGCGGTGGTCGGCGACTCGTGCGGCGCGTGGGATCGTCTCGAGGAGGCCGCGGCCGACGACGTGATCGTGGGGCATGGCCTCGTCAACGATCGCGAGCTCGTGCGGCGGGCGGCACCCGATCAGCTTCGGGCGGCGATGTGGGTGCGGCTGCTGAAAGCGACCAACACCCCAGCGGCCCTGCGCACCGCCGACGAGCAAGCGCTCGTCACCTGGAGCGGCACCGTCGTGATGAAGTACAACCTCTCGGTCCTGAAGGCCGCGTTGGACGAGTTCAACAAGTTCGATGCCAACGACTCTCTCGGCTCGTGCACCTACCGGGCGCCGGCCCCCTACCAGGATGAATGGGACGGCCATCTCTGGCCGCGCTGCAGTAACCAGCCGATCTACCTCCCAGTCGACTATCCCAAATCGGACCAGTTCGTGAAGTGGGGCACGGCGGTCACTCAGGCGCGGATCAACTCCGGCGTTGCCGCCTACAAGTCGGCGGCCGCAATCAGCACGGAACTCGTCGCACTCGCGTCCGGTGCCGCCGTCGGCGCCGTGGCGGCCGGCGCATTCGCGGCGATCTACACCTCGAGCACGCTCATAACCACCCTGATCGCGACGATCGCCCCGTACGCGCTGCGGGCGGCCGGAAGTCTCGCGGCAACGGTCGGAGGCGTCGTCGGTGCCGCTGCGTTCGTGATCACAGTCGTGGTGCTGGCGATCGTCAGCATCGTGATGGGTGGGCTCGCCTTGGCGTCGCGGAACGACACCCTGAACGGTCTCAACCAGGCCGTTGCGGATACCTTCCAGGCCGGGCCGGCCGACATGCCGCTGTACCTGGCGAACGCGGACAACCTCACGCTGTTCTTCAACATCTTCACCGACTACACGACTTCGAGCGGGCTCGCCGGCACATCGCTTCACGTGCCCGAGCGGCAGGCGAGCGACCCCATCTTCGATCGGTCGACCGGGCAGACCGGGTCACCGACCTTCACCGCCGCAGACTGGCAGGGGAACGATCACACCATCGAGGTCCGCGGCGGCTACTTCGTGGTGGACGGAACGGTTCCGGCGGCGAGCATCAACATCCGCGACGCGTCGAACGGCATCGCCAAGCGCACCCTCACGAGGGTGAAGAAGGACGGGCTCTGGCAGTTCGTCATGACCCCGGTCGAGCCCGAGGGACCGACCAGTTGCATCGATGACGCCAGCTGCCCAGTCTCAAGCACCATCACGGTGCAGGCCGCAGGCCAACCCGTCACGGTGACCTCTAGGACCAACACCGCCCCGACGATCGCGTTCGAACCGGCGGTGACGGTGACCGAAGGCCGCTCCACAGGGTTGTCGTTCGTCATCACGGACCCCGATGGCGGCCCCGCCCCGCAGGCCTCGATCTGGCGGTTGGAGTCGTGCATCTTCCCCGCCAGCACCCCCGACGGCCCCACGTTTCCGGCACCGACTGGATCGTGCTGGCGGCTCGTCGGGCGACCGACCCCGGCGCTCGTCGGGACAGAGCTGATCGCGTCCGCCAGTGCGGTGTTCCCCGACGACGGATCGGTCGTCGTGGTCGCCAGGTACACCGATGGCCTCGCTCCGTTCAACGAGATCAGTCGGACCCTGACGGTGCAGAACGCCTCCCCCCAGTTCTCGTTCACCGATTCGTGCGCCATCACTCCGGCAGCCGATTGCACGGTGGACGCGATCGACGAGGGCGACACAATCGTGCTGCACGGCCAGATCCAGGACCCGGGCGTTCTCGACCTCGAACACGTCGTCGTCGATTGGGCCGACGGGGCGGAGGACCACTTCGACATCGGCTGCGGCGACGGCATTATCTTCAACGGGAGCGGGCTGCCGCGTCAGGCGTTGTCCTGCAACCCCGGCCTCACCTTCTCGGGCGTGGGTACGGACACCCGCACGTTCACCTTTCGCCATGTCGCCACCGACGGCCTGCCCGTCGCCCGGGCGTCGGCCTACTATTTCTGGGGTGACGATGGCAACCCACTCCGCAGGAACGCGTTTCTGTACGAAGTCCGCAACGTCGCCCCGACCGTCACGCTGGGCACGTCGTGCGGGCCTCTGTGCGTTCCGCTTCCGCCGAAGGAGGGTGCGACCTTCACCATCCCCGGCACCGTCAGCGATCCCGGTCTGAACGATCACCCGACCGTGCAGGTCACGTTCGACAACGGCCTTGCGCCGCAGACACCGACCATCACCCGCAACGGCACCAACGGCACCTACTCGATGACCGTCCAGATCCCGTACGGGGCGACGGCGTTGAATGCCACAGCGGTCGCCACCGACAAGGACGGTGCCCGCTCGACCACCACCTACCACACTGTGGTCAGTGCGCTGCCGACGCCAGCTCCGGTCGTCTCCAATGTGACCGCCACGGCGGCGACGCCCGCCGGTTCCACGACCGTCGGCGCCCGGGTCGCCTTCACCGCCTATGACGGCCGCGCGCTCGCTGGGGTGACGGGTTGGATAGACACCATCGCTGGTCCAGGCACCGCCCTCGCCACGACGCAAAACCCCGCAGACCCCTTGGTGGTCCTCGGCCCAGCCAGCTTCATAGTGAGCGGCCAGGTTCCCGTGAGCGGTGCCACCGCCGGCACCCACACCATCTTCGTACGGGCCGCCGACATCTACGGGCGCACCCACACGGCGAGCACGACCTTCACCGTCGACGGTGCCGGGCCGGTAATCGCCGTGCCCGCGTCGATCAGCGCTCCTGCTACCTCGCCGGGGGGTGCAACCGTGACCTACACCGCGACGGCGACCGACGCCGTCGACGGCACGGTTGCAGTCACCTGTACCCCGCCCAGTGGCTCGCTGTTCCCGCTCGGCACCACTGCGGTGTCGTGCACCGCCACCGATACCGTCGGCAACCCGGCGACGGCGAGATTCACCGTCACCGTGGGCAAGCCGGGCGGCGACCCGGGCGTCGAGGGGCTGACTGTCGTCGCTCGGACCAAGGCCGCGACACTCGCGGTGGCGGCCAACGGGACGGCCAACGGCAGCGACGTCCAGATCTCCTCCGGGCGCTACTGGATCGACTCCACCCTCGGGGCCGGCACGGCCTTCACCGGGACGTTCGGCGCCTCCTCCGTAGCCCTCTCGGCAACTGCCGACATCTCGGGGCTGACCGACGGAACCCACACCGTGTACGCCACCGTGACCGATACCTTCGCACGGACCAGCCCGACCGCGTCGGCGACCTTCGTCGTCGACCGCACCGCGCCGCTCCTCACCGTGCCAACCAACCTGGAGCGACGATCACGTCGGCCCGGATGTGGCTCGACACCAAGACCGGATTGGGCACGACGATGCGCGCTGTGGCGGTCACCGTGAGCTGGGTGGCCCTTGTGAACGATGGCACGCCGATGCGCGAGATCGACGGGGCGGTTCCTGGAGCGGCGACGGTCACCACGAACGACGCGGTTCTGATGTTGCCGGTGGCATCTGTCGCCTCGCATGTCACCGATCATCGGTCCGGCCAGCGTCGGTGAACTCGACGACAGTCTGCGGGCACTCGACGTGCACCTCACCGTCGATCAGCGGCGCTGGCTCGAAGGAACCCACGGCCCCTGACGCAGGCCGTGGCACGAGTCTTCAGACTGGAGCGCTCGTCGTGATACCGATGCCTTCGAGCCACGTCTCGAACAGTTCGATCCAACGATCGGAGGGCAGCCCCTGTGTCCGCATCCCGAAGCCATGTCCGCCTGCTGCGTAGAGGTGCAACTCGGCCGACCTACCGGCGCCAGTCCAGGCCGTGTAGAGCGCCACGCTGTCGGGCGCGAGACCAAGTTGGTCGTCGGTGGCCGCCAATGCGAACAGCGGTGGGGCGTCAACCGGCACCGCTGTCGTGATCGCTCGGAGAAACCCGAGGTAGATCGCGCCGACGAAGGCCGGGCGACTGGCCGCCTCGTAGTTGTAGGCAACCGACGCGGCGACGGTTCCGCGGCTCCATGGCTCCCTTTCCCCGTGGGCCGTGCCGTCCGCAACGCAAGACGCCGACCATTCTCGATTATAGAGGATCGCTACGGCGGCGATCCCGACGCCTTCTCTCAGCCGCCCGTCCAGCCACCCTCTGGCCGGGCGAACGTGACGTGCACCTGTCCGGTGCCGGCCGAGTTCTCGTAGTCGGATCGCTGGATTCCTGGCGCCCGGCAACCGACTCCGCCGAGCGCTCCCAGCATCATCAGGTAGTGGGCGAAGCGCCCTTCCGGTTTGAAGTGGCGGTAGGTCTCGTAGAATTCCACAACGGATCTATGGTCGCCTTCGGCCCACCATTGCAGGATCTGTTCATCGGCGGCGCGGGCCCCGACAGTGCGGACGTGAACGGGGTCGGAAGCCTCGTGCTGGCGAAGTTCTTGCAGCGACCAGAAGGTGTGCGACATCCCACCTGAGGCCAGCAGCACCACCCGACGATCGAGCGAGGTAATTGCATCTGCAAGCAGTTGGCCTACCAGCAGAAAGTCGGTCGCTTCTCCGGTTTGGCACACGCCCATTGACATCCAGCGTTCGTCCCGTTGCAGGAACTGCAGCAGATTGACGGTGGGGTAGTGGATTGGCAGGTACGGATCGTCTGAGGGGTGAATCCACATGTCGTCACGCGGCTCGGTCAACGTGGCGAGGGCATGGGCGAGTTCGGGGTCGCCCGCAAAGTCGTACGGCATTTGGCTCATGCCGCGGGGAAGCTCCTCGGAGGTGTACTTGCCGTGCCGTCGCTGGTGCGCAGCCACCACGAACTCGACAGTGGTGAACCAGTGCGTGTCGAAGACGACGAAGGTGTCGGCTTCAAGCGGGTCGAGAAAGTCGGTGCGGATCTGATGGAGCGAGGGCACCAGCGAGATCTCGCCGCCGTCGTTCAACTCTCGTCGAATGTGCTCGGGCAAAACTATGGTGGGCACGTGAGCAACAAAGGCGGCCCCGACAATCTCGCCCATCATTCCTCCGTCTGCGACCCGAGTCGACTGATCGTTTGCTCCCAAACGATACACTGCCCGCTGTGACATCAGGTCGGCGACCACTCATCGGCATCACCGGCCGCCGCTGGCCTATCAGCCGCCTGGCCGCGTATATGCCGAGTGCCCTGCACGACGCTGAATTCGACCTGCATTTCACCGAGTACCCCGCCGGGGTTGCGGCCGCCGGAGGACTTCCCGTTGAGCTCACACGGGACGCAGATGTCTTGGACATGATGTCTCGCCTCGACGGGCTTGTCGTGAGCGGTGGTGCCGACGTCGACCCGTCCCGATACGGCGCCGGGCGGGAGGACGGCCTAGGCGTCACCGAACCCGATCGTGACGACTGGGAGCTGGCACTTCTTCGTGCCGCCATCGATCAGAAGGTGCCCGTGCTCGGGATCTGCCGCGGGGCACAGCTACTCAATGTGCTGATGGGCGGAACGTTGGTGCAGCACGTCGACCGCCACGAGGGAGCAGGGCACCCGCGGTTCGAGGAGGACCGATCGGTTGCTGCGCACCACATGGTGGCAGCGCCCGGCTCGCTGACTTGCGCCCTGTACGGCACGAGCGCCGGGGTGAACAGCTTGCACCACCAAACCATTGGTCGACTCGGCGAAGGACTTGTGGCCACCGGGCATGCCGACGATGGTGTCGTAGAAGCCATGGAGATGCCCGGCTGTGCGGTGTACGCAGTGCAGTGGCATCCGGAGATGATGCAGCAGCCCGATCCGGCGCTCGTATGGTTGGTGAAGTCCGCGGCTCTGTTCGCAACCTCTCGCTAGCATCCGATGGTGACTTCTGAGACGAACGACGCTGGGCAACCCCTCGGCGCCGCACTGCCTGCCTGGGTATCACGGCCAAGGCCGGAGCGGATTGCGCTCCGGGGCGAGTATTGCCGGCTGGAACCGCTGAACGTCGAGCAACATGCCGACGACCTGTTTGAGGCATACATGGATGCGCCGAATGGAAACGACTGGACGTATCTTCCGACCGAGCGCTTCACCGATCAAGACGCGTATCGATCCTTCGCTGCAGCGAACGCGGCAACGGATGATCCGATGCATTTCGCCATTCTCAGCACCGTGACAGGAAAGGCCGTCGGCACGGCGTCGCTGTTACGTATCGACCCGGCCAACGGCTCGATCGAAGTTGGTTGGATTGCCTACTCGCCGCGTATTCAGCGCACACCGATGGGTACCGAGGCCATGTTCGTGCTCATGCGGTACTGCATGGATGACCTTGGCTATCGCCGCTATGAGTGGAAGTGCAACGCACTCAACGAGCCGTCCCGCCTCGCAGCCTTGCGGTACGGCTTCCAGTTCGAGGGGGTCTTCCGTCAGGCGGCCGTCGTGAAACAACGCAATCGGGATTCTGCTTGGTACGCCTTCATCGATAGCGAATGGCCCGTGATCAAGTCGGCGTTCGAACAGTGGCTTGACCCCTCGAACTTCGACGCTGAAGGACAGCAACGAAGGTCACTGAGTTCCTTTCGTCCGTAGCCAGAGATGACTTTGCGACAAGACCGGTTGCGTGACGACCGGTTTTGTCGCAAAGTCAGAATGAAGTGGCAGGCTGGGGCCATGACCGTCACCAAAGGGCCCGCCATGAAGGACTACATGCTGCTGATGCATGATGACGCAAAGAAGCCGGAGGGTGATTGGGCCCCGTACTTCACGAAGCTCGAAGCCAGCGGTCATTTCGAGGGCGGCAGCAGCATCGACGACCGAGGCATCTGCATGGTGAAGTCGGGAACTCCGAAAACCATCACCGGGCACCTCATCGGGTATCTGGTCATCCAGGCACCCAATATCACCGAAGCCAAGAAGCTCGTCATCGGCAACCCCGTCTACGAAGCCGGCGGCACCGTCGAAATCCGCGAACTTCCCCAGGACTAGCGGCGCCATCTTGGGCTCCCGAAAATGGTGACGTCATCCCTTAGGCAGGAGGCGGCTGGGTCGCCCAACGAAGTCTCCAGATGAGTTCCGCGACGTCGATATCGGTCTCGGTGTTGGCGACGACGAGGCGACCGATCCCCAGCGGCCCTTGGCGGGCCAGCGCCTCGAACTGTGCGACGAGATCCGTTCGATCGGCGTCGCGGTGGCCTTCGTGACGGATGCGCGAACGGAAGCGCGCCTCGGCCACATCCGGCGAACAGTCGCAGAACACTTCGACAACGTTCGGCAGGCCGGCCAGCCACTCCGTTGGCGTTCCCGCTGTGATTGAGACCTGCTCGCGACGCCAAAACGAGACGAGCACGGCCGAAGAAACCGATAGGGCTCGCTCCTGCAACTCAGCGTCCGCAAGCCGGCTCAGGGTCGAGCGGAGTGTCGAATCGATCTCGTCATAGGCAGCGAAGTGAGTCTCGAGGAAGTCATCTTTGTCGAGGACATCCAGCCCAAGCGCGGCTCCAAGTTGGCGGCCAAGCGTCGATTTACCGCTGCCCGGAAGCCCGCTCATCACGACAAACATCGGCACCTGGCCGTCAGTCGCCGGTGAGGAGGCGGTCGGCGTCGATGAGTTCGACGTCGCTTCGGGTGCGGGCTAGGCGTTCGGTTTCGCGATCGAAACCAGCATCGCAGGCCAGCAGAAGTTTCGCATCCGGCGCTTCCAAGCGGTGGCGGAGGTCTTCGAGGCGACGGAGTTGGCCGATCTCCATGGGCCGATTTCGGTGTTTCGCTTCGCCTATGGCCAAGACGCGCGACCGGCCAGAGGCTTCTCGTTCAACCGCGACGACATCAATCTGGGCCGCGGTCGGGCCCTTTGACGCTCGGCCAAGCACGACGGAGCTTACGATTGTCGGCCGACCACCCACCGATTCCGGGGTGGCAACGTTCATCGCCCAGTCCCGCGCCAGCTGTTCGAACGCTGGCGCGATCACGCGGGCATGCAATGGTGCCTCAATGTCATTGAAGAGTCGGGCGAGGTCGCCCGACACCGATCGGCGCTCGATTGGCTCCACGATCTCCTTCCAGGTCGTGACCATCGGTTCGGCGATTCGGTACGACGAGCGCCGACCATGCAGTGGATCCTCATCACGAGCGACGAGCCCGGTGTTCACCAGCACCGTCAACGAATTGCTCAGCGCGCCCGTTGGTCGGCCTGTTGCTTCCGCTATCGCTGCTCGCGTTCGAGCACCGCCAGAGATGGCCGCAAGCACGGCCCAGTGACTTGCCGGCTCCGCTAGTTGGGCGTCTTCTAAGACAATGACTCGTCCCTCACGGTGCAAGGCCGAAGACGGCGAGAGCACATGTCGAGTAAGCCACGCGACAAAATCCGCCTCCGACGAGGGCGCCTCATCGTCGCAAAGTTCGCGGTAGCCGGGTGTTCCGCCCACAACCGACCAGAGCCCAATTGCGGCGCGGGCATTTTGAACCTGCCAGAACCCGGCCATGGCCCGAAAGTCGAACGGATGGACCACCAACTCGAGGTTTGCGCGACCACGCAAGGGCTTGCCTGAAGCAGTCAAGGACTGCATCACACCAAGCGTTGACCCGGAGAGCAAGATCGGACGGCACGGCCTTGGGCGTTGATCGAGTGCACGCTGGAGTAACGATGGAAATGAAGGCAGCTGCTCCACCAGATAGCCAACCTCATCAAACACGATCACCGATGACGCGTCCTGCGGCCTGAGGTGCAACAGGTGGATAAGCGCCTCGGCCCACGAGGTGTACCGCACCGGCGTCTCAGCCCGGAGCCATCTACCCACCGCATCACCGAGGTCGGCAAGATTCAACGCTGCCGACTGTTGTGCCGCACAGAAGTACAAGCCACCCGTCGCGGTGGCCAGGTGTTCGACAAGGTGAGTCTTTCCGAGCCGCCGTCGGCCATAGACCACCCCCAATCGAGCCGTCGATGATTCAGCGAACCGCACGAGGTCGGCCCACTCCCGGTCACGATCGAAAATAGATATCGGCTTGTCTATGATAGACAACGTTATCATTAAATGTCGCGACCTGCTGAGAGGTCAGAGAAAGCCGAGGTAGTGGTTAAGTTCCCAGTCGGTAACGGCGGCCATGAACTTGTCGTGCTCAGCGCGTTTGATGGCGGTCCAGTGATCCACGACAGGAGCGCCGCCCATGGCTGCCGAAAACGCGGCGTCGGCGACGAGCGCGTCCATCGAGAGGCCGAGGTTGTCGGGCACGTGGCTGGTCGTTGTGCCGGCTGATTCGATGCCGTCGAGCGTTTCCTGCGGCGGGAGCGCTAGGCCGGATTCAACCCCGAGCCGAGCTGCGTTCAACACCGCGGCTGTAGCCAGGTAGGGGTTGGCTGCTCCGTCGCTCATGCGATGCTCGATACGTTTGCCCTCGTTGTTGTCGGCCGGGATGCGTACGGTGCAGTGGCGATGATCGACACCCCAGTTGGCCCAGTAGCCTGACATCATCGCCGGTCGTAGCCGCTTGTAGGCGTTGACGGTCGGCGCACAGAACGCGGCCATCGCCTCGTGATGGGTCAACAAACCTGCAATCGATTGTTGCGCAAGCAACGAAAGACCGCTCGGACCCTTGGCGTCAAGGAACGCGTTCTTGCCGCGCTTGTTTTGCATCGACAGATTGACGTGCAGTCCGCTGCCGCCCTTGCCGTTGAACGGCTTGCCAAGAAACGTCAACAGCAGGCCGCGCTTCGCGGCCAGCTCCTGGCACATCACTTTGAACAGGAAAATGTCATCGACGTGCCGCAACGCGTCCCCATATTCCAACGTGAGTTCGAACTGAGGCGTGTCGTACTCGCTGTTCAACGACTCAAGCGGAAGCCCGACCCGCTCGGCCGTCCACATGATGTCGTCCATCAATCCGGTCGGATCAACGGCATTTCCGGTGCCGTAGACAAACGCCCGCGGAGTGTCCCACTCGGTCCATCCACCACGACCGTCGGGCTGCAGGATGTAGGCCTCAAGCTCGATGCCAACCATGGGCTTCACCCCGTGCGCGGACCACGCATCGATGGCGTTACGCAGGATGGTACGTGGAGCGATGGCGAGCGAGGTATCCCGATAGGAAAGGTCACCGACGACGATCCCGGTGCGATCGTCCTCCCAACTGGCGCGAATGTCGGCGTTGTCAAACGACACATCAACGTCGGGGGAGCCTTCCAACAACATGCCGCCCGGTGCGTCGATCATGGTGCGGTCGAAATCGAGGTTGAAAAGCGACACGCAGTGGTGGGTGCGATGCCCGGCAAACTTGGCGGGCACATACTTGCCGCGGGCAATGCCGTGATGGTCGGGAAAGAGCACTCGCAAGCGGTCATAGGCGGCGTCGGTCATCGCCGCAGGTTAGCAAGCCTCGGAGGGGTCGTTTGGCAGCGAACGACTACACCGTCGAGGCGGTCAGGCGTACACTGACCACAACACCAGGAGGTGCACCATGGGCTCTCATCTCGCCCCCGTTTGGTTCTCGGTCACAGATTTGCAGGTTGTGTCAGGAAAGGGCTCGTGGGTTACAACCGTTGACGGTGAGCAGTATCTCGACTTCTCGTCCGGCATCGCCGTCACGTCCACCGGTCACTCGCACCCGCATGTCGTAAAGGCCATCAGTGATCAGGCCGCCAAGTTCATCCATGCCCAGGTGAATGTGTATCGCCACGATCTGCTCGAACCGCTCGCCGCTCGCTTGGCCTCGTTGGCCCCAGGGGACATCGATACGTTCTTCTTTTCCAACTCCGGTGCCGAAATCACCGAGGCGGCCATAAAGCTGGCCAAGCAGGCCACCAAGCGCCCGAACGTCATTGTGTTCTCGGGGAGCTTCCATGGCCGCACCCACCTGGCTATGGCGATGACCACATCCAAGACCGGCTATCGCGCCGGCCATTCGCCGCTGCCTGCCGGCATCTTTGTCGCCCCGTTCCCCGACCCGATGGCCGCTGACGCCGATGCCGAAGACGACCGTGCCTTGGCCGGCCTGAAACACCTGTTGAAGTCGATGACCGCGCCGGAAGAGACCGCCGCCATGATTCTGGAGCCGGTGCTCGGCGAGGGTGGCTACATCCCAGCGTCCGCTCGATTCCTGCAGGGCGTGAGCGCCATCTGTAAAGAGCACGGCATCATGTTCGTCGCCGACGAAGTTCAGTCCGGCTGTGGCCGCACCGGCAAGATGTTCGCCATTGAGCACAGCGGCGTCGTGCCCGACATTATCTGCACGGCAAAGGGCATCGCGTCTGGTTTCCCGTTCTCGGTACTCGGCGCATCCGCCGAGCTGATGGCCAAATGGCCCCCCGGTTCGCACGGCGGCACCTACGGCGGAAACCCGATGGGCTGCGCAGCCGCCATGGCAACGCTCGACATCCTCACCGAAGACGGGTTCATGGACAACGTGAACGCCCGTGGTGAACAGCTGCGTGCCGGCCTTCGCAAGCTCGCTGAGAAGCATCCCGACATCGTGCAGGTGCGCGGCCCCGGCCTGATGGTGGCAGCGCAGTTCACTGATCCCGCCCGCGTCACAGCGGTCATCGAGCACTGCCTGCGCAACGGCAAGCTCATCCTCATGAACGCCGGCACCTACGGCAACGTGATCCGTTGGATGCCGCCGCTTGTGACCACCGACGCCGAGATCGACCTGGCACTCGCCGCGTTCGAAGCCGCCTTAGACGCCACAGCGTAGCCGCTCATCCGCCCAGGCTTTTGGCCGGAGCGTCGTCGGGGGTGTGGGCTTCGAGGAATTCGTAAACGTCGATGAGGTCGACGCCGGGATAGCTGCCGACAGTGTGGCCGGGTAGCAGGTAGCTCGGCTGGTTGCTGAGGGGCCACGTCATCCCTTGCCACCGCTTGGCCAGAACCCCGGCGGGCTGGCGGCAGCACGAGGCGGCCGGGCAGGTGGAGACGTGGCGGGTCTTGGTGTCGCTGCCGCGGAACCAGCGGGCGTTTCGCTCGGTCACGCCGACGCTGATGGCGTGTCTGGGCTGGTCACTCGCTTCGACGTAGGTGGCGTCCCAGTAGGCGCCATCGGGCGTGTCGGTGTACTGATAATGGATCTCGAAAATGTCATCGGCTTTCTGCGCCACGCGAGCGCCCCAGGAACGGCACGTCCATTGGCCTTCGATAGCCCCGCCGGAATCGGTGGGAAACGGCAACCCGTCATTCTCGTAGGCCTTGCCGATCAACCCTTCGCTATCGGCGCGCAAGAAATGCACGGGCAGGTCGAGGTGGCGGGTGGCCAGGTTGGTGAAACGGTGGGCGGCCATTTCGTAGGAGACGTAGAAGTCCTCGGCGATGTCGGCAATTGACAGGTCGTGGCGTCCCTTTGCGGTGCGGAGGAACGGCACGACGGTGGCCTCAGGAGCCAGCACTGCGGCGGCAAAGTAGTTGGCCTCCACTCGCTGCTTTAGATGCTGCGCCAGGCTGGTGGGGTCAGCTTGACCAAGCGCGAAATGCCCGAGGGTTTGCAGCACGACGGAACGGACGTTGCGGGCATCCATTCGATTTCTCTGGGGAATGAAGATGACGCGGTTGTGTTGATCGGTGATCGATCGGGTGTGCGGCGGCAGGTTGGGGACGCGGCGGATGGAGAAGCCGAGATGCGTCGAAATGGCCAGCAGCGTGCGCTCCGGGATGGCCGCCATGGCATCCCAACCAACGGCATCGAGAACCGATGTCGCCAGCTGCTCGATTTCGGCAAAGTAGTTGTTCCGCTCGCGCATTTCGTGACGTAACGCAGCGTTGGCCAGGCGGGCTCCCTCCGGTGACGCGGCCTGCACCTCAATGCGGCTTTCGAGGCTGCGGTAGAGCGCGCCGAGATGCTCGAGGGCAACGTCGGGCAGCGTTGCGGTCGGCTTGAGGTAGGGGAGTCGCAGTGATTGGTAGAGCGCTTCCTCCTGCGATCGCTCGAGTTGGATTTCAAGCTGGCTTCGGCGCGACGGGGCCTCGGCTCGCACCAGTTCGGCGGTCGTGGTGCTGAGGGCTTCGGCGATAGCGGCGACGAGCGAGAGTTTCGGTTCTCGCTTCCCGTTCTCAAGCTGCGACAGATACGGGCCGGGCTTACCGACCCGCTTCGCCAGTTCGTCGAGCGTCAGCCCTGCCTCCTTGCGAAGATGTCGAATCCGCTGGCCAAGCAGGAGTGGGTCGATACCTTGCGTAGTCACAACTTCATCATACTTGTTCTAAAGCGAGAAGAAGTATGATTCTTTTCTTCATTTTCTGCCTCAGAATAGAAAGTTCTATGAGACTGTGCTCCTCGGAACATCATCCGCACGATCCTGGAGGACCCCGTGAACAGCATTACCACCATCGCCCACATGGAAACTGAGCTGCTCGAGACCGATTGGGCCGCCAACCCCAGGTGGGCCGGTATCGAGCGCTCGTATAGCGCAGCCGATGTCGTGCGGCTGCGTGGAAGCGCACCGGTGCAGCAATCAACGGCGCAGGCCGGTGCCGATCGTCTGTGGGAACTTCTCCATCGCCGCGACTACGTGCATGCGCTCGGCGCCATGACCGGAGGACAAGCCGTGCAGATGGCCAAGGCCGGACTTGAAGCAATTTACCTGTCGGGTTGGCAGGTGGCAGCCGACGCGAACCTTTCCGAAAACGTCTACCCCGATCAGAGCCTCTACCCGGTGAACTCCGTGCCGGCGGTGGTGAGGCGGATCAACAACGCGCTCCGCCGGGCCGACCAGATTCAGTGGTCGGAAACGGTGGCCAAAGGAGTCGACGGTGATGATGCCATCGAGTTCATGCTGCCGATCGTTGCCGATGCTGAAGCCGGCTTCGGTGGGCCGCTCAACGCCTACGAACTGATGCGCTCCATGATCGAAGCGGGCGCGGCGGGTGTGCATTGGGAAGATCAGCTCGCGTCGGAGAAGAAGTGCGGGCATATGGGTGGCAAGGTGCTCATCCCTACCCAACAGCACATCCGCACCTTGACCGCCGCTCGACTCGCCGCCGACGTGCTCGGCGTGCCGACCCTCATCGTGGCCAGAACCGATTCACTCGGCGCGTCACTCATCACGTCCGATGTTGATGACCGCGACCGTCCTTTCCTCAACGGGGAACGGACACCGGAGGGCTACTTTGGGACGAAGGCAACGATTGACGCGGCGATTGCTCGGGGGTTGGCGTACGCGCCGTACGCCGATCTGATCTGGTGCGAAACATCGCTGCCGGATCTTGATGAGGCTCGCCGGTTTGCCGAAGCCATCCACGCCCAGTTCCCGGGCAAGCTCTTGGCCTACAACTGTTCGCCGTCGTTCAACTGGAAGCGTCACCTCGATGACGAGACCATCGCCAGTTTCCAAAAGCAGCTGGGTGCCATGGGGTATCGCTTTCAGTTCATCACCCTTGCCGGTTTCCATGCCCTCAACGCGGCGATGTTCGATCTTGCTCACGGCTATGCGTCACGCGGCATGTCGGCCTACGTCGAGCTGCAGGAATCGGAGTTTGCGATGGAGTCGCGGGGGTACAGTGCGACGCGTCATCAGCGTGAAGTTGGTGCCGGTTTCTTTGACGATGTGGCCACGGTGATTTCCGGTGGATTGGCCTCGACCCTGGCGTTGAAGGGCTCAACGGAGGAGGAGCAATTTGCTCACTGAACAGACTCTTGTGAAGGGGGAGAACATGGTGGCTCGTGAGGGGCTCGATATCGACGCCGCGCTGGTCGACTTTGTCGAGCGGGAAGTCTTGCTGGGCCTGTCCGTGACGGCCACCGCGTTTTGGGCCGGCCTCGCTGAACTGGTGCAGGCAATGACGCCACAGAACCGAGCGCTCCTTGCGCACCGTGACGTGCTCCAGACCCAGATTGACGGGTGGCACCGGGCGCACCGCGGTCTTCCGCACGATGCGGCGGCCTACAAACGCTTCCTCATCGACATCGGCTACCTCCAACCCGACGGTGACCCGTTCACCATCGACACGCCCAACGTTGATGCCGAGATTGCCACCATCGCCGGGCCGCAGCTTGTTGTGCCTGTCACCAATGCTCGCTTTGCTCTGAATGCGGCGAATGCTCGATGGGGCTCGCTGTTCGACGCGCTGTACGGCACCGACGCGCTCGGTTCATTGCCTGCTCCCGGCCCCTACGACGCGGAGCGGGGTGCGCAGGTGGTGCGGTGGGCGAAGCGTTTTCTCAACGATCATGTGGCGCTCGATGGCGTGTCCCATTGCGCCATAGACGGCTATCGCATCGTGAACGGTGAGCTTGTCGGCAACGCCTCCGACCGCGCGTACCCACTGGTGCGGCCCGACGCGTTCGTCGGCTTTCAGGGAACGGAGGCCAAGCCAACCAGCGTGCTGCTCGTCCATCACGGCCTGCACATCGAACTGGTTCTCGATCGCGCCCACACCATCGGCTCGACCGATGGGGCCGGTCTGGCCGACGTGCGAGTGGAATCTGCGGTCACGACCATTATGGATTTCGAAGACTCCGTCTCGACGGTCGACGCAGCCGACAAGATCGTGGCCTACCGGAATTGGCTCGGTCTGATGAAAGGCACGCTTGCTGAGCCGGTCCGAAAGCACGGTGAGATGTTCACTCGTCGCCTCGAACCGAACCGAACGTTCCGCGCTCCCGGTGGTATCTCGTTCGAGCAGGCTGCCCGGTCGCTCCTGCTGGCCCGCAATGTCGGCATCCACATCACGACGCCCGCACTGCGAGATGGTTCGGGTGACGAAGTGTTTGAGGGATTGCTCGACGCCATGATGACCATCACCATTGCGCTCCACGATCGCATGCGACCCGCAGCGGACCGCAACTCGCGCCAGCAGTCGATCTACATCGTCAAGCCCAAGTTGCACGGACCTGACGAAGTGGCCTTCGCGGTCGCGACTCTCGCCAAGGTGGAGACCCTGCTCGGCCTCCCGGAGAACACCGTGAAGATCGGTATCATGGATGAGGAACGCCGCACCACGGTGAATCTTCATGAGTGCATTCGCCAGGCTCGGTCGCGCGTGGCGTTCATTAACACCGGCTTTCTCGATCGCACCGGCGACGAAATCCACACGTCCATGGAAGCCGGCCCGATGGTGCCGAAGGCGCAGATGAAAACGCAGCCGTGGATCGGGGCTTATGAGAACCGCAACGTCGATATCGGCCTGAGCTGCGGCTTCACGGGCCGCGCCCAAATCGGAAAGGGGATGTGGGCCGCCCCCGACCTGATGGGTGACATGCTGCAACAAAAGGACGCCCACCCTATGGCCGGAGCGAACTGCGCGTGGGTGCCATCACCAACCGCAGCCACCCTGCACGCCATCCACTACCACCAAGTCGATGTCTTCGATCGCCAGGCCACACTCCGCGCCCGAAGGCAGGTCCCGGTCGACGATATCCTCAAGATCCCGGTCGGACCGCAGGCCACATGGTCTCGTGAGGAATGCCAGCGCGAACTCCACAACAACCTGCAGGGGATTCTGGGGTACGTCGTGCGTTGGGTCGATCAGGGCGTGGGTTGTTCGAAGGTGCCCGATATCAACAACGTGGCACTGATGGAAGATCGGGCTACCTGTCGAATCTCATCGCAACACGTGGCCAACTGGCTTCGTCACGGCGTGATCTCCGAGCAGGACGTGCACGATTCACTTCGCCGCATGGCAGCCGTTGTCGACGCTCAAAACGAGGGTGACCCGCTCTATCGCCCGATGGCTCCGGGCTTCGATGGCCCGGCATTTAACGCCGCCAGCGAACTTGTCTTCAATGGTTGCGACCAGCCAAGCGGCTACACCGAACCCATCCTCCATCACCGTCGTCACCAAGCCAAGGTGAACCTGGCAGGTACCGTGAATGGCCATGACGGATCTCACGGAGTGGCTCGGTAAGGCGGTAAACGGTTTCGACGAGTGGGCGGGGCATTGGGGCCCGGTCGGATCTCACCCGTCAACCGAGCTAGACGAGTCCAAGTTGGCCGACGCGCTTGATGAGTTGTTACGTCGGCTGCAGGGGAACTATCCGTTCTTTCATCCGCGGTATATCGGCCAAATGTTGAAGCCGCCTCATCCGGCGGCGGTCATTGGGTACCTGGCTGCCATGCTGCACAATCCGAACAACCATGCGCTCGATGGGGGAGAGCCCACGAGCGTCATGGAAAAAGAACTCATCCCCCAACTCGCCGCCATGTTTCATCTGCCGACCGAGACACTCGGTCATCTCACGTCCAGCGGCACCATCGCCAACCTTGAGGCGCTCTTCATCGCCCGCGAACTGCATCCGAAGAAGGCGATTGCCTACTGCGCCGACGCGCACTACACGCACAGCCGGATGTGCCACGTGCTCGGCGTTGAAGGCATTGCCGTGCCGAGCGACGCCAACGGGCGGATGGATGTCGAGGCGCTCGAAGTGCTTCTGGCAACGGGCCGGATTGGCACCGTCGTGGTGACGTCTGGCTCGACCGGGCTGGGCATGGTTGATCGCATTGAAGACATCGTGCAGATCGCTCATCAGCACGGCGTGCGAGTCCATGTTGATGGCGCGTACGGCGGTTTCTTCTCCATTCTGGCGTGGGCCGATAGCAACCTCGTGCCCTTGGCTTCGTTCAAAGCCATCGCTTTATGTGACTCGGTCGTGGTCGATCCACACAAGCATGGGCTACAGCCCTATGGGTGCGGTGCAGTTCTGTTCCGTGATCCGACCGTTGGGCGGTTCTACCTGCACGACTCGCCGTACACCTACTTCACCTCAGCCGAATTGCACCTCGGCGAGATCAGCCTGGAGTGTTCCCGCGCCGGAGCCGCTGCCGCCGCGCTCTGGCTCACCCACAAGGTGGTGCCGTGGACGATGGATGGTCTTGGTGCCCGGCTTGCGGCTGGCCAGCGCGCCGCGCAGCATTGGCGCGAGCTACTAACGGCATCCGCAAGTCTGGCCCTCTTCCAGGATGCGGATCTCGACATCGTTACGTTCCTGCCCCGTCGTGGGTCCATTACCGAATTCAGCGCGGCCGCGCAGGGACTCTTCCGACGGGCCATGACTGACCCAACCGACCCGGTTTTCGTCGCCACTTATGGCGTATCGGCCGAAGCCCTACTGCTGCGTCACCCCGACCGGGTGCGGGATGCCGACACCGGAATGATCTTGCGATCGGTCCTGATGAAACCCGAAAACGAAGACAACATTGAGCACCTTCACCGCCGACTCGAAGAACTGCTCCCGTCTTCGGAGACTGCTGGTTTCGGCCAGAATTGACCCAAGAAGGAGATAGCGTGTGGACAAGTTGATTGACCGATCGTCATCAATCCGTAACATTTGAGGGATGTACGGAAACGCACTCTCGGCAGTTGTTTCGGCTGCACCACCCAGCACCCTGCACACGCTCGCCCTCATCGGCCACATTGTCGGGGTGGCATTCGGCGTGGGTGGCGCAACCGCCACGGACATGGTGTTCATTCGATGTCTACGTCTGCGGCATATCGATCAGACTCTTGCGACCGTACTGGAGTTGGCGAGCAAACTGGTGACCGCTGGGCTGGTACTGCTGACCGTCAGTGGGATCGTGCTGATCCGCACCGGTACGCACACGAGTGAACGGTTCTGGGCGAAAATGGTGGTGGTGATCGTGGTGGCGGCGAACGGTGCGTGCGCCCACTGGTTCACGTTTCCGAGGCTGTCGCAGGCAATGCGAGAAGGTCAGGTTCGTCTTACCGTGCCGTTCTTGAACTCGCTCAGCGTTGCGGCCGCCGTGTCGGGTGTCTCGTGGTACTCGGCCACCATTTTAGGCACGTGGAAAACCGCCCACCTGCACCTGTTCCAGTTCCTCGGCATCTATGTCGCACTTCTGGCCGTCGCCGTCATTGGTTCGCTGCTCGTCACGCCGCTGGTTTTGCGGGCCAATGTGTTCAAACCGATTGTACTGTCGTCCGACGAAGCGGTCGCGGCGCCCTTGTCGAAGGACGTGACCACGGCAAAGCCGAGCGGGAGCACGGCGACCGACAAGCGACCGCGGCTGGTCAGCGTGGCCGCAGCTCGTGCCGAAAACGACCGAGCGCTCAGCCAGATCCTGCTGGACGCGTCCCCGGCGAAAAAGCCGGCGCCTCTCGCTCCGCCGGCGAACCCTGGCAGGATCGTGAACACCCGCTAGCGTTCGCCGGCATTGATCGCATGTAATTCCACGATGCGGACCGAGAGCGGTGGGAAACCGGGGTACTTCGGTATGTCCTAACATAGGGAGACAAATGTTTCTGTTCGTGGGAGTATTTCGTCTATGAAGCAACATCGGACCACCCCGTATGTTCGTCTTACCGAGCCGCTTGTTCGTGAGAACGGCGTGCTTCGGCCCGCATCGTGGAACGAAGCACTCGATCGTGCCGCCGACGGATTCGCCAACAGGGGCGAAAGTGAGGTCGGCATCTTCTCGTGCTCCAAAGCCACGAACGAGATGAACTTCATCGCCCAGAAGTTTGCGCGGGTTGCACTGGGCACCAACAACATCGACTCCTGTAATCGAACTTGACACGCTCCTAGCGTGGTCGGTCTGGCCACAGTGTTCGGAGCAGGCGGCGGTACATCTTCGTACGCCGAAATTGAGGACACAGACGTCATCGTCATGTGGGGCTCCAACGCGCGTGAAGCACATCCGATTTTCTTCCATCACGTCATGGCAGGTATCCGCAATGGTGCCAAGATGTTCGTGGTCGATCCTCGTCGCACTTCTACGGCGCGGTGGGCCGACCGGTGGCTTGGGCTGAACGTCGGTACCGACATTGCGTTGTCGAACACCATCGCCCGTGAGATCATCGCCGCGGGTCTTGCCAACCAATCGTTCATCGACAACTCCACCAGCGACTTCGACGCCTTCAAGGCGTCAGTCGAACAGTGGACCCTCGATGTCGGCGAGTTCGTCACCGGTGTTCCGGCCGACGCTATCCGCCAACTCGCGCACGCATACGCCAAGGCCGACCGGGCGCAGTTGTGCTGGACGCTTGGCATCACCGAGCACCACAACGGCGTCGACAACGTGCTGTCGCTCATCAACCTTGCGTTGCTCTGCGGCCACGTCGGCCGGCATGGCGCGGGCCTCAACCCGTTGCGTGGACAGAACAACGTGCAGGGCGGCGGCGACATGGGCGCCATCCCCAACAAGCTGCCCGGCTTCCAGGACCTGCTCAATGCCGACGCTCGCGCCAAGTTCGACAAAGCGTGGTGTTCCAACATCCCTGACCACTACGGCTGGCACCTCACCGAGATGTTCGAAGCGATGGGCCGCGGCGAATTGAAGGCCGTGTATGTGCTGGGTGAGAACCCGGCCCAGTCAGAAGCCGACTCTGCCCACGCCGTGCACTTGCTCGAAGGATTGGAACACCTGGTGGTGCAGGACATGTTCCTCACCAAGACCGCGCAGTTGGCCGACGTGGTGTTGCCGGCATCGGCGGCATGGTGTGAAACCGAAGGAACCGTCACCAACAGCGAACGTCGCGTCCAGCGGGTACGAAAGGCGCTGCAGGCTCCAGAGGGTGCCCGTGACGATGTGGAGATCATTCTGCAGTTGGCCGAACGCCTCGGCCACAAGTGGGAGTATGAGACCGCGGAAGACATCTTCAACGAACTGCGGTCGTTGTCACCCATGCACTTCGGCATGACCTACGCCCGTCTCGAAGCAGAGGGCGGACTGCAGTGGCCATGCCCATCGCTCACCGAAACTGAACCGACGTATCTGCACGGTCGCCTGTGGGATGCCGATCCGGCCAAGCGTGGACGGCTCGCGCCATTCTCGGTCGTCATTGATGATCCCCCTGTCGACACACTCAGCGACGACTTTCCGTTGCGACTCACCACCGGTCGCCGGCTCGATTCCTACAACACCGGCGTGCAGTCGGGCGGCTTCCAGTCACCCTTGCGTCGGGGTGAGTCGATCGACATTGGCCCCATCGACGCGGCCCGTCTCGGGGTGGAGGTCGGCGAGTTTGTGAACGTGTCCTCTCGCCGCGGCACCATCACGGCGCCCGTCACTATTGACCCTGCGCTGCGCCCAGGGCTGGTGTTCATGTCGATGCACTTCCCCGACGAGATCGACACCAACATCATCACCATCGAAGCCACCGACCCCAAAGCGGGCACGGCCGAATTCAAAGCATCGGCAGTTCGTATCGACAAGATCAACATCGACATCGACGCGCTGCAGCCCGTCGCAGGAGAGTAACTATGGACCTTCGTTTTCCCGAGGCCGAGGCCACCTCGGCCGAGGTCGACGCGCTTGATGCGCTGCTCGGCCCCGCTGCCAGTGAGGAAGGCTGGGGCCGGGAAACCGGAGGTCTCCACCAGGCGCAATCTCGCCGCCATCATCTCCTGGCCGCGCTCCATGCGTTGAACGACCGCGTCGGCTGGATCAGCCCCGGAGGCCTCGGCGAACTCTGCAAGCGCCTCGACGTGCCACCGGCCGAGGCCTACGGCGTGGCCAGTTTCTACGCGCTGTTCCCCATGCGTCCACAACCGCCCCGAGTCGTACATGTCTGTACCGACCTGGCCTGCCAGAACGTGGCCAAACCAATGGTACTCGCCCTCACCGCCGAACTCGGTGCGCCGGGCGACAGTGAAGGCGCCGTCACCTGGCTCAACAGCCCGTGTCTCGGACTGTGCGATCGCGGTCCGGCCGTGCTTGTTACCGAAGCCGGCTCGCCCGCCGTGCATGCGGCCATGGCCCCTGCATCGATTCCTGTCGTCATTCGCGCTGCGCACGATGGGCCATCAGCGCTGCCGGCCGAGCCAGAGCCGGAGATGGCGGTTCCGCAGGCGGGCGAGCCGTCATTGGTGTTGCTCAGGCGTGTCGGCAAGGTTGACCCACTCTCGCTTGATGACTACCGCGCCCACGGCGGTTATGACGCCCTGCGCAACGCCATCGCCATGGGGCCAAGTGGCGTCATCCGTGAAGTGCTCGATGCCAAGCTCGTCGGCCGTGGTGGCGCGGCGTTCCCCGCCGGTCGTAAGTGGGATGCCGTCGCCAAACAACCGGTGCGCACTCACTACGTGATCGCCAACGCCGATGAGTCCGAGCCGGGCACGTTCAAAGACCGCGTGCTGATGGAAGCCGACCCGTTCGCACTGGTCGAAGCCATGACCATTGCCGCGTACGCCACCGGAAGCGAGCAGGGGTACATCTACCTGCGCGGCGAGTACCCGCGCGCTCTGCACAACCTCGCCGCAGCCATCGAAACGGCGCGCCATCGAGGGTTGCTCGGTGCCAACGTGATGGGTGCAGGCTTCTCCTTCGATCTCGAAATCGTGCGCGGCGCCGGCGCCTACATTTGTGGCGAAGAAACGGCCATCTTCAACTCGATCGAGGGCTACCGCGGCGAACCGCGCAACAAGCCGCCGTTCCCCGTTGAAGTCGGCTTATTCGGCAAGCCGACCGTGGTCAACAACGTCGAGACGTTGGTCAACGTGTTGCCGATTTTGCTCGGCGGTGGCCCGGCCTACGCGACCATCGGCACCGAGGGGTCAACCGGTACCAAACTGTTCTGCATCTCTGGCAGCGTCGGTCGGCCAGGCGTGTATGAAGTGCCATTCGGTGCAACCCTGCGCGAACTGCTCAGGCTGGCTGGCGGAGTAACGGGCAACCTGCGTACCGTGCTGCTCGGCGGCGCAGCCGGTGGCTTCGTGCGCCCCGATGAGCTTGATCTGGTGCTCACCATCGAAGCCGCACGCGCCGCAGGAACCACACTCGGTTCCGGAGTGGTGATGGTGCTCGATGACAACTTCGAGATGGGACCCTTTCTCCGCCGCATCGCCGGGTTCTTCCGCGAGGAATCGTGCGGTCAATGTGTGCCGTGTCGTGTTGGTACCGTGCGCCAGGAGGAAGCCATCGTGCGTCTCACCACTGGTGGAAGCCCCGACGATGTGCAACTCCTTCGCGATGTCGGCCAGGTCATGAAAGACGCATCCATCTGCGGACTCGGCCAGACGGCTTGGAACGCCATTGAATCCGCCATTGACCGCCTCGGAGTTCTGCAATGACCATCACCAACGTCGGTCTGCCCAAACGCCTGGTGACGTTCACGCTCGACGGAGAGGAAGTGCGCGCCGCAGAAGGCTCCACCATTCTCGATGCCTGCAAAAGCGGCGGCAAAGACATCCCCACGCTCTGCTACGGCGAGACGCTCACGCCGGTCAACGCGTGCCGCGTCTGCATGGTGGAAGTGGAAGGCAGCCGCACACTCGTACCATCGTGCTCACGCAAGGTTGAGCCCGGCATGATCGTGAAGACCGACAGCGATCGGGCCAAGCATTCTCGCAAGCTTGTGCTTGAGCTGTTGGGCTCGTCGGTCGACCTTTCCATCGCGCCGAATGTGGCGGGATGGATGGAACAGTACGACGCCAAACCCGAGCGCTTCGGCACACCCGCCGCGCCCAACGAGCCCGGTGCCCGTGACAACGCGAAGGCTGGCGAGCATCACGCCCCGCACGGTCATGATGCAGCCACGGTGTACCAACCGGCCAAGGTCGACAACGAGTTGTACGTGCGGGACTATTCGAAATGCATCCTCTGCTACAAATGCGTCGACGCCTGCGGTGAGCAGTGGCAGGGCACCTTCGCCATCGCCGTTGCCGGCCGTGGGTTTGATGCCCACATCTCCACCGAATACGCGGTCGAACTTCCCGACTCAGCCTGCGTCTACTGCGGCAACTGCATCGCCGTGTGCCCGACGGGAGCGCTGATCTTCAACAGTGAGTTCACGAAACGGGCCGAGGGAACCTGGGACGAAGAAGCCCAGACCCAGACCACTACGATCTGCCCCTACTGTGGCGTCGGCTGCAACCTCACCCTGCACGTGCAGGACAATGAGATCGTGAAAGTCACCTCCCCGTCCGACCATTCGGTCACTCACGGAAACCTCTGCATCAAAGGTCGCTTCGGCTTCCAACACGTCCAAAATCGGTAGAGAAGCGTCTCGGCCTTCTAACCTGTGGCCCGTGGAGTTCAGGGGCCGTCTTGCCGCGTCGATGGTTGCGCTTGCAATCGTCGCGTCCGGGTGCGGCAAGAGCACCGCCGCGGCGCCGAAAACACCCGTGGACACGACCGTGGTGACGACCACGTCAGCGGAGTCGTCGGTGCCAACATCACTCCCGTCATCGGCCGGACCACAAAGCTCAGAGACGCCCGCGGCCTCAGTCGGGAGACTGCTTGAAGCCGGGCTTGATGGTGAAGATGTCACCAAACTCCAGACGCGGCTGAATGAGCTCGGCTTCGATGTCCGGAAGCCCGATAGTTACTTCGGGGAGCAGACCAAGAAGGCCATATGGTCCTATCAGCAGCGCGTGCTCGGACTTCCGACCGATGAGGTCACCGGTAAGGTCACGCCGGCATTGTTTACTCGCATTATGCAGCCGCTTGACCTTCCGCCCCGTCGGCCCGACGCTTCGTCAACGCATGCCGAGATCGACCTGCCATCGCAAACCATGGTGGTGTACGTCGACAAGGAGGTGAAGCTCATCACCCACGTGTCGAGCGGCAGCGGTGAGAAATGGTGCGCCCAACCACGCAACGTTCCGGACTACATCGGCGCCATCACCACGACGCTCCCGGCCGGCCGTCGCATGCGCCGGGTGTGTGGCATCTCACTGACGCCAGCCGGTGTCTACAAGATCGATCGCAAGGAAAAGGGCTGGTACGACATTCCGTTGGGAAAGGTTTACAACCCGATGTTCTTCAACGGCGGCATCGCCATCCACGGTTACCAGGACATTCCGTTCCTGCCCGCATCGCATGGTTGTGTGCGCATCCCCATGCACATTGCCGAATACCTGGGCGACATCCTGCACACGGGGGATCAGGTCTTCGTGTTCGACGGCGTGAAGGAGCCCGAAGAGTACGGCAGCCCCGTCCCTCCGCAAGATAAGCCTGACCCCACCGACACCTCCGGCGGCTGAGGCAGGGTCCCACTAGGATCGGCCCTCGTGTCAGACCGGCGATTCACCCTGACGTTCGGTTTGCTCACCGGGCTGGTGGCGTCGGGTTATGGCGTGATGTTCACCGTGCTTGATGACTATCGGCGGCTCTACGGGATTCAGGGAGCGCAACTCGGTTTCATCCTGGCGATGGGGTTCTTCTCGTCGTTTGTGGCCCAGGCATTTCTCGCGCCGATCGCCGATCGCGGGCATGCTCGATTGATGGTGATCGTCGGGTTGCTCGGTGGCATCGTCGGCGTCCTCGGTATGGCGTTCAGCACCCAGTTCATCACGCTGTTGATGTCTCGGCTCATCATGGGGCTTGGCGCAGGTATCGCAACGCCAGCCATACGACGCATCATCATTCTGGCGGCGCCGGATCAGATGGGTCGCAACATGGGTGTGCTGCTTTCGGCTGACGTCGCCGGGTTCGCGGCGGGTCCGGCCATTTCGGCTGTCCTGGTGGGTCCCTTCGGATTGCAGTCACCCTTCCTTGTGATCGCCGGGGCAACGCTGGCGTTCATGCCGATGGTGCTGAAGCTGCACATCGCCGAAGCGATAGAGCCACCGAAGGAACGGTTTGCGTTCGACCTCTTGCGGATTCGTCCGTTCGTCGCCGCGCTCTGCCTGGGCTGTGCCCTGTTCATGATGATTGGCACCTTTGATGCCCTGTGGGTGCTGGTGCTTGATGACCTCAAGGCCAGCGAGCTGATCAAAAATCTGGGTATCACCTTCTTTGCGCTGCCATTGATCTTCCTCGGCTCCTTCGGCGGACGGTTCTCCCAACGCCTGGGGCCCTTCCGAGTGGGCACCTACGGGCTCATCGTTGGCGCCCTGGCGATGTTCCTGTACGGACGTATGCCGAGCGGTAACACCATGATGGCGGTCGGAGTCGTGCACTCGTTGAACGATGGCTTCACGGTAACCAGCAACGGTGTCGCGGTCGGACTTACCGTTGATCCTGCGCGCCAAGCCGGCGCGCAGGGACTGCTTGGTGGAGCGCAGACCTTGGTCGCGGGGGTGACTGCGATCGGTGCCGGCTGGCTCTACCAGCACCATGGCCGGGCAACGGCCTACACGCTGACGTCGGCGTGCATGCTCGTTCTCATCGCCGTGGCCTTCGTGTTCGTCGGTAAGGCCTGGGGCACAAAGGGCTGAGATCGGCGAACCGGGTCGGTTTCTATATCACCCGTTTGATACTGACGCCGACTTGCTGATAGGTCGGCCCCGCCGCAGTCAGGCCGCTGAGACGGTGACCGGGACTCCGTTGAGGGCAACGTTTCCGCTGATGGCGTCGACGAAGTATTCGTCGGTGAGGAGGTTGGTATTGACGCCTTCATAGGAGGTGGCGACGGCGAGTTGCACGCCCGGAAGCTGCTGTCCGAACCCGTGGGGGATGCTGACCACACCGGGGCGAATTCCGTCGGTGTGCTCGGCCGCTATCACGACTTCGCCAACCCGCGAGGTGACTCTGGCTTTGCCCCCATCAGCAATGCCCAGTCGGGCTGCGTCTTCGGGATGGATCTGCATCGTGCAGCGGTTCTGGCCTTTCGTGAGCACCTTCACGTTGTGCATCCAGGAGTTGTTGCTCCGTACGTGACGGCGGCCGACGAGCACCATGTCGTCTGGCTCGCGTCCCAGGGATGCGAGGAGTCGTGGAATGTCGGCGGTGAGCAGCAGGGGAGCGAGTTCGATCTTGCCGCTTGGCGTGCGCAGCAGGTCGGGAATGCGGCCCGACTCGAGCGCACCGAGATCGAGACCGTGGGGGTTGGCGATCAACGCATCGAGCGTGAGGCCGCCCTCGACCGTGCCGAAGCCATCGCCGTAGGGACCGGTGCGCAACATGATGTCGAGCAACCGTTCAGGCCCGGTGCGGTCGGCCAGTATGGCGTCGAGTTGGTCAACATCTCGACCCTTGACCAACCCATGAGTTTCTCTGGCCGCGCTCACCAACATCGAGCGCCCGGCCATGCGGATCAGTTGGTCAAGATCGGTGTTTGCCGACTCGCCCGAGAAAACGGCCGCAAGGCGAAGGATGATCGCCCACTCGTCGGGCTGATCCTCATCAAGCGGGATGACGGGTGGGGAGTAGTTCGCCACGTTACGCACGGCGAAGTTGTAGAGCGCGAGGTCGTAGTGGCTCTTTTGCAACGCGGTCGGGGGAGGAAGAATCACGGTCGCATGTCGGCTGGTTTCGTTGACATACGGATCGACTGCCACCATGAATTCGAGCGACGCGAAGGCCCGATCGAGACGCGCCGAATTCGGGTTCGATGACACCGGGTTGCCGCCGATCACCACGATGGCGCGTATCTGGCCCTCGCCGGGAGTTTCGATCTCTTCGGGTAGCGCGCTGACAGGGAATTCGCCCAGCGACTCGGGTGCCTTGCCTACCCGTGACTGAACGCGATTCATCGTGAAGCCTCGACCCGACCCCGGCTGGCCCTTGGTGGATGACTGACCAGTGGCGCCCTTGGGAAACAGGGCCCCACCGGTTCGGTCGAGGTTGCCCGTGAGTACATTCACCACGTCGACCAGCCAAGAGGCGAGCGTGCCGAACTCCTGCGTGCAGGTGCCTATGCGTCCGTACACGGCTGCGGTCGGCGCTGCAGCAAGGTCGCGGGCGAGCTGCCGAATGGACTCGGCGGGGATGCCGCAAAGCTCGCCAACTTCCTCGGGCGAGAAGTCAGCGACGAGAGACGTCAGCTCATCGAGTCCGGTCACGTGTTCGGCGAGCGGGCCGAGATCAGTCAGATTCTCGATGAGCAGCGTGTGCGCCATGGCCGCAAGCAGATGGGCATCGGTGCCGGGTCGGATGGCGAGATGTTGATCGGCCTTGGCCGCGGTCTCACTGCGCCGAGGGTCAACCACGACGACGGTGCCGCCGCGGGCCTGGATTGCTTCAAGCCGGCCGGGGAAGTCGGGTGCCGTGCACAGCGAGCCGTTCGATGCGTAGGGGTTTGCGCCGAGCAAGATGATGAAGTCGGTATGGTCGAGATCGGGCACCGGCACGGTTACCGAGCCGAACATCGCCGAGGCGGAAATCTCCTTCGGTCGCTGATCGACCGTGGAGGCCGAAAAGCGGTTGCGGGTACCCATCGCGCCGATGAGGTTGCGGCCGAATATCATCGGCCCGAGATTGTGGGCGTTCGGATTGCCGAGATAGATCCCGCATGCGTCGCGTCCGTGCTCGCGAATGATCGGCATCAGCCCGGCCTCGATCGTGGCCCACGCTTCGTCCCATGACACCTCGACGAATGCACCGTTGCGTTTCACGACGGGCTTTCGAAGCCGGTCCGGATCATCGTGCAGCTGAATCAGGGTGGAACCTTTCGGGCAGATGAATCCCTTGGAGAACACGTCGTCTCTATCGCCACGAATGCGGGTGGCTTTCCCGTTAGTCAGGGTGATTTCCAACCCGCACGTTGCCTCGCAGAGCGGACACGTTCGATACGCCGTGCTCACTTCATCAGCCATGTCGTACTCCTCGCTCGGTCCCCGTAGGAAGTCTGGCATGGGCGCGGGTCAGCGGCCATGCTGGATAGGTGCGCCTCGTCGGTTGGAACGTGAATTCGATCCGCGCGCACGAGACGAGGGTGCTGAGGTGGGTCGAGGGACATCGACCCGACGTCATCGCACTGCAAGAGATCATGTGCGACGACCGGTCGTTCCCGCGGCGCGGCTTTGCGGAGCTTGGCTATCAAGCGTCGTTCACGGTCAACCGGGCCGAGGCGGCGTGGCATTGCTGTCGCGCCTTCCAATGAATGACGTGATGCTCGGCGTTCGCGGCGCGGTGGCACCGTTCGATGAACCGAGGCTGGCGGCGGCGACGATCAGCGCCGTGAGGGTGTACTCGATCTACGCCCCGAACGGCCGAAAGGTTGGCACCGATGCTCACCGGTTCAAGCTCGCCTGGTTCGAGTTCCTCGGCCACGTTCTGGCGTCTGAACTCGAGGACTACGACGAGCTGATCCTACTGGCCGATCTCAACATCGCGCCGACCGACCGTGACGTGTGGGACGCATCGCGCTACCGCAATCGGAACCTCACGAGTGGGCCTGAGCGAGCTGCGTATCAACGCCTTATCGATCTCGGACTCGTTGACGTCGTTCGCTCACATTGCGGCGAAAGCTCGGCGTTCACGTGGTGGAACCGTCGCGGAGACTTCTACGAAACGGACCGCGGCTGGCGCCTCGATCACGCGTTGGCCTCCGCTTCGATCGTCGGTCGCGTATCGGCGGTGCACATAGACCGCTTGGCCCGAGCCGAGCCTGGCCCGGACCACTCTCCCATCGTGATCACGATGGACCGGTAATGCCACCATCTGGACGTACATTTCGGGCGCAGTTTGGATCCGATGTTCCACCGAGGATGCGAACGCTCGTCAGACGTCGAGGAGAACGCGTCGCCCATCTTCGAATACTGCAGTGATTTCGAGGTGCGCACCGATCGCTTCGACGTAACGGCGGACGGTCGGGATCGCCGGGCTATCGCTTCGTTCGATTTCCGACACCGAAGGTTGCGTCACTGCTAAACGACGCGCAAGTTCGACTTGAGTCAGGTCGTTCAGACGTCGCAGCTCAGGAAGAGGCACTCCCGTGTCTTCAGCGAGATTCTCGAGATGAGCCTGAGCCTTCGCCTTCGCGGAAACCGGCGACTGGGATTTGATGTCAGCAAACGGTTTTGCCATGTTCATTCCTTTCGTGAGACCAGATAGGCGTCATAGAGATCGTCGGCTTTTGGGATAGCCACTTCGTACCAGCCTGACCAGTTACCTCGCTTGTCGCCACCGAGGAGCAACACTGCAGTCGAGGAAGGATCAAAGACGAACAGGATCCGAATGGAACCCGTTCGGATCTCCTTCATGTTTTGGTGTCGGCTTGCCTTGATCCGATCGACCGCTGGGCGACCAAGCGACGGTCCGATTTGTTCAAGGAAATCGATACGGTCTTCAACCCTGGCCCGGCTCGCCTCGTCGAGAGCAAGGAACCAGTTCTCGAACTCAGTGAGGCCGACCACTTCCCAACGCACAACAACAGTATAGGCGTTGACCTATATTGTCGTCAACGCGGAGGCATGGGCGCCGTCGACAAAACGAGGACTGGCGCCGCCGTTCGGTCGGGTCGATTGCGATTAGCGGATGACGCCGACCGGCGCTGCTTGGCGATGATGGCTTGATGAATTTGGCAACACTTGGGCTTGAGCGGGCAAGTAGAGGATGTGGACGTACGAACGACTCAGCGGGAGACTCGCCCAATGCCGGTTGTCGATCAACCTCTCGTGCGGCGTCTGTACGCGGAGCACTCCGGGGATCTCTTTGCCTATCTCGCTCGCCGTGTCGGGCGGACCCTCTCTGAAGATCTCCTCGCCGAGACTTTCCGTGTTGCGATGGAGTCGTATTCGGCATTTGACCAACGGCGCGGCAGCGAGAAGATGTGGCTCTATGGCATCGCGACCTACCTACTCAGACGCCACTGGCGCACCGAGCAGCGACGTCTCCTCGCTCTCACACGTTCAGAAGGCCGGGAGCGTTCGTACCTTGATCCCCTCGTCGCTCAGGTCGAAAGTACCGCTGCACGGGTGGACGCTGAACGCGAAGCTGCCCTCGTCCTTCGGGCAGTTGCGGCGCTTCAGCCCGAGGATCGAGATCTCCTGATTCTCTCCGGCTGGGAACACCTGAACAGCACCGAGATTGGCCGATTACTCGGTGTTCCGCCGTCCACGGTTAGGTCTCGTTTGCGCCGACTGCGATCCGAACTTCAAGCATCCATCCGCCCCGCTTCTGCTGGGGTCGACCCTTCACCCACAGGAGTAACGCCATGAATGCACTACGTACCTTCAAAAAGCTTCGCCCCAGCGAGGCCGAACTCGACGAGATCATGAGCGCCCGCGTTTGGGAATCGATTCTCGCGGACACTTCGGGCGCGGGGAATGCAGGGTCGAACAATGGTCACGAGATCGAATGGATTGACCCATTCGAGTGGAGCGATCGTGGTCGCGGTGGGTGGACGAGCGTGGCGGCGGCAGCGATCCTGATCGCTGGTGTTGGCGGCATTGCTGCCGTGCGGAGCGTTAGTGGGCACAGCGTCGTCGTGGCACCTGCGGCCGATCCCGCCGAATCCGCAAGCTTCGTGTCGTCTCCAAACAAAACGTTGCCGACCACCACGAACGGCCCGACAACGGTTGTCCCACCAACGACGGCGCCGCACGATCTCCCAACTGGAGGAATGGTCTTGGGCGGCCAGGTCCCTTCGTGTAGCCAGATCGCTACCGATACGTACCGATGTGTGCTGCCCAACCCATTTGACGCCTCAATGCCCGATGCCCTCAATGAAGTCGGCATGACGGAGTACTACCTCGACGATTCGGGCGTTGTGACCGGTGGATGTCGCACCACTACGGCGAACTCCAGCGAGTGGCTTTGCTACGTCGGTCAACGCGCCGTCGATGAAGACATCATTTCCGGAGCCCTGCTCGGTACGCGGCAACCTCCCGGGTTCGTTGCCGGCTGACCCCTGGGATCGCCGATGGCTCAATCGCCCTATGTCCCCACGAGCGACGAGGGCAGGCGGGCCGCGAAAGCTCCACGCTGTAGCACTGCCTAGAACCTTTCAACCGGTAGCCTCGAATCGTGCGCTCATCGTTGCTTGTCTCGCTTGCGGACGTTGCTCGCGGTCTACGTGTCCACGATGCGTCGGATGCCTACCGGGCCATCATTGGCTGGTTGGACGAGATTTCGGACGCCGAGGACACTGTCGTGGCGACAGCTATTGCGGACGAACCAGCGCTCTCTGGCGATGAGCGTCTTGATGCACTCCTGGCCGCAGCAGCTGAGCACGCGGCCTTTCATGCTGATGCGGACGTCCCCGACTGGCTCTCGAACGACGATCGGTTCCTGCGCACGGCATGGTTTCCGATCGATCTGCCGTCGCTGCGCGTGCGCGGTCTTGTTAGCTCTCCGGCATCTTTTGCTCGCCGCGGAATCTTTATCGACCGATCAGATCTCGAGCGCGTCTGATGAGTGACGAGCTACTCGACCGCGAGGCACTGCTTGAACTCCTCGGCGCCCTGGCTGATCGTCTAAGGGCGCGGGGCGTTCGCGCCAGTGTGTATGTCATCGGCGGCGCTGCCATCTCGCTGGTTTTTGATGCCCGCCGCGCAACCCGCGATATCGACTCCGTCGTCCTTGAAGGACATGGGCCGCTCATGGAAGAGGTGCAACGGCTCGGTCGTGAGCGGGGCTTGCCGGGATCTTGGTTGAATGAGCAGGCGGCGATGTACGTGTCCCGGTGCCGCGATGACAACAAGGCGGTGGTATTTGATCACCCAAACCTCGTGGTGGCGGCAGCATCGCCGGAACATCTTCTCGCGATGAAACTTCAAGCGGCCCGCGCACCGATGCCGCCGACATTAGTTTGTTACTGGGCGTGCTGGGCATCAGCAGTGTTGGCGGAGCGTCGGACGTGCTCGAAGTCGTCTTCCCCGGCACGACCATGAGCGACCGGGCGAGATTGCTGGTGGAGGACATCCTCGGTTCCGCATCTTCGCCTGGCTGAAACAACCGGGGCGACGAAACCGAGAGCTGGCTGTAAGACTCTTGCCGCGCTTCTCGCACCTTGGATATCACTGTGACCACTCCGCCCCCGCCCCTCGCTGAACTGCGTGAGCAGATCAGTGGCGTGATGTGGCGGGATCAGCATCGGCTTCAGAGGCGTCTCCACGATGCCCATCGGCTGTCGGGTGACAAGCGAAACAACGCGGTGGCGAAGGTCGCTGGCGATGTGGCCACGGCCCTGCTGAAGGTGGAGCGTCGTACTGCGCTTCTGCCGGCGATCCGCTATCCCGACCTGCCGATTACGGCCCGTCGTGAAGAGCTGCTCGAGGTCATTGCCAACAACCAGGTCGTGATCGTGGCAGGCGAGACAGGGTCTGGCAAGAGCACGCAGCTACCGAAGTTGTGTCTCGAACTTGGAAGGGGCGTACGTGGCTTCATCGGCCATACGCAACCGAGGAGAGTCGCCGCCCGAGCGGTAGCCGAGCGCGTGGCTGAGGAACTGGGCTCCGAGATCGGCCAGACCGTTGGCTACGCAGTGCGGTTCATGGACAAGGTTGGTGAAGACTCGCTGGTGAAGGTGATGACCGACGGTATCCTGCTGGCCGAAACACAGCGCGACCGATGGCTGAGCGCCTATGACACCCTCATCATCGACGAGGCCCACGAGCGCAGCCTCAATATCGACTTCCTGCTTGGGTACCTGCACCAACTGCTACCGAAGCGGCCGGAGTTGAAGGTCATCATCACATCGGCCACCATCGACACGCAGCGATTCGCCGAGCACTTCGATGCACCCATCGTGGAGATCAGCGGCCGCACCTATCCAGTCGAACTGCGCTATCGACCGTTCGGCGTGGAGCCCGACGACGAGCGCGATCAGGTGGCTGCGATCTGCGAAGCGGTGGAGGAACTGTCGTATGAGGGTCAGGGTGACGTCCTTGTTTTCTTGAGCGGAGAGCGTGAGATCCATGACGTGGCTGACGCGCTACGGAAGCAGGACCTGACGAACACCGAGATTCTTCCGCTCTACGCTCGGCTGTCGTCGGCCGAGCAGCATCGCGTGTTCCAGCCGCATTCGGGTCGGCGCATCGTGCTGTCAACCAACGTCGCGGAGACCTCACTAACCGTTCCCGGCGTTCGTTACGTGGTGGACGCGGGCACGGCGCGTATCTCTCGCTATAGCCGACGGTTGAAAGTGCAACGACTTCCCATCGAACCGGTGTCGCAAGCGTCGGCCAACCAGCGATCTGGCCGATGCGGTCGTGTCGCACCCGGAATCGCCATTCGGCTCTACGACGAGAAGAATTTCCTCGAACGAGAAGAGTTCACTGAGCCCGAGATCCTGCGCACCAACCTGGCGTCGGTCATTCTGCAGATGACTGCACTCGGGCTGGGTGATGTCGGAGCCTTCCCGTTCGTCGATCCGCCCGATCCGCGCAGTGTCGCCGACGGCATCGCGTTGTTGGAAGAACTCAGCGCCCTGGTACCCGACGAGCCCAATCCGAAGAAGCGCCTCACCCCGCTTGGACGTCGCCTGGCGACCTTGCCCGTCGACCCGAGACTCGGTCGCATGATCCTCGAAGCCGATCGACTCGGTTGCGCCCGTGAAGTGCTCATTATCGCGTCGGCGTTGTCCATCCAGGATCCGCGCGAGCGGCCGGCCGACAAGCAGCAGGCCGCAGACGAGATGCACCGCCGGTTCTCAACTGAGGGCTCCGACTTCGTGTCGTTCGTTCGGCTGTTTGATCACCTCCGTGAGCGCCAGCGGGAACTGACCAACAACCAGTTCCGCAAGTTGTGCCGCACCGAATTCCTCAACTACCTGCGTATTCGCGAGTGGCAGGACCTGTTCAGCCAATTGCGCCAGGTAGCATCCAGCCTCGACATACGCATGAGCAGTGAGCCCGCCCACCTGGATCAGGTGCACCAGGCACTGCTGTCCGGACTGCTCTCACAAATCGGTATGAAGGACGCGACCGGAAAAGAGTTCCGCGGAGCCCGGCAAGCGAAGTTCGCTATCGGCCGCGGGTCGGTGGTGGCCAACAAGTCGCCCAAGTGGGTGATGGCGGGCGAATTGGTGGAGACCAATCGTCTGTGGGCCAGAGTGTGTGCCCCGATCCAACCCGAGTGGGCCGAGCGTGTCGGCGAACACCTGGTGAAGCGCAGCTACGGTGAGCCCGAGTGGAGCGCGGAGCGGGGTAGCACCATGGTGATCGAGCGCGTGTCGCTCTACGGCCTGCCCATCGTCACCGGTCGCAACGTGCAGTACGGACGCATCGATCAGCAAGACGCTCGGTCGATGTTCATCCACTTCGCGCTGGTGGAAGGTGACTGGGACACCCACCATGATTTCATGGAGAAGAACCGCTCGCTGGTGGCCGAGGTGCGCTCGCTGGAGGATCGCCTACGCCGTCAGGTCATCCTCATCGACGACAACGCCCTGTACGACTTCTATGACGAGCGCTTGTCGCACGACATCACGTCGTCCCGTGATTTCGACCGTTGGTGGAAGAAGGAAAAGGGCCGCAAACCCGATCTGCTCACGTTGACTCGGGAGCATCTGGTGAAGGGTCAGGACGACCACGTTCCGCTCGATGATTTCCCGACCGAATGGCAGCAGGACGAGCTCATCTTCGGCCTGTCGTACGTGTTCGACCCGGGGGCGGCCAACGACGGCGTCACCGTGCACATCCCGCTCGCCGTGCTGAACCAGGTGGAGCCGGTCGGATTCGAATGGCTTGTGCCGGGTGTGCGGCTGGAGCTGATGACGTCATTGTTGAAGTCCCTCCCTAAAACCCTGCGGCGAGAGTTAGTCCCAATGACCGACTTCGCTCAGGCAGCCACCATCGAGGTGGCCGAGGACGGCCCACTACTTCCCGCACTTGCTGCCTACCTCTCCGCCAAGGTCGGCGTGACGATCACGGCGAGGGACTTCCAGGTGGTGGCCATGGCTGATCACTCCCGAATCACCTTTGCCGTGCATGAGACCGACGGCGCCATCGTTGACTTCGACAAGGACCTCAACAAGCTCAAGGCCCGCCTGCGCAAGCGAACTCGAGCCGCCATCGCCGAGGCGACTCCGGTTGCCGAACGCACGGGCCTCACCGACTGGCCCGGTGGCCATCTGGAGAAAGTTGTAGATGCAACGACATCGGGTGGCGAGGTGCGTGGCTATCCGTCTCTGGTGGCCGAGGTTAACGCTGTGGCTGTACGGGTGCTGACCACGCCCGAGGCGCAGCAGCGGGCCATGATTGGTGGCACGCGCCGGCTTCTGGAGCTCACGTTGAAGTCTCCGACCAAGATCGCCGACCGGGCCTACACCAACGAGGTCGAGCTGGCACTCGCCGCCTTCGGCTGGGGAACAACCAACAAGCTCACCGACGAGTGCGTACGCGGCGCTGTCGAGGTCCTCTTGACCAAACACGGTGGCCCGGTGTGGAACGAAGAAGACTTCCGTCTGTTGCAAACCAAGGTTCAAGCTGACCTTGATCCCGTGACCGTGAAAGCCGCGATCACCGCTGGTGAGATCATGGTCGCGGCCGTGGCCGCATCGGCGCGCATCGACGCGCTGATGGGGCCGGTCGTCCATGATGCGCAAGCCGACGCTCGAAGCCAGCTGGCGCGGCTTATCCGGCCCGGTTTCGTGGGTCGAGCCGGTACGGAGCGGCTCGTCGACGTGCGGCGGTACGTTCGCGGGATCGAACATCGAGCGGCCAAGATTCAGTCCGACCCGGAAAAGGACCGAGTCAAAATGCGCACGGTCCATCGGTTGGAGGAAGCCTTTGATCGACTCCTTGACGCCATCAAGGATCCTGAACGACGAAGCCAACTGGCCGAAGTCGGCTGGATGATCGAAGAGTTCCGTATCAGCCTCTTCGCTCAGTCCCTCGGCACCGCCTACACCGTCAGCGAGAAGCGCATCATCACCGAACTGCAGCGGGTCGCCAGCGGCGGCTGAGCGCCATGCCGCCAATCCTTGCACGAGTGTCGCTATGAAGATGGCGTCATGCCGAGGGAAGCGAAGACCTCGTTGCGAAGCTGCGTTCGGGGCGGAAGACCGGGCACATGCTCGGGTTCGGTCGGATCAGCGTTCTCGGCAATCGAACCCCAGCGGTCGACGGCCAGCTCAAGGAAGTCCGGCTGCGGAATGACCCAAAAGCGCCCTTCGCTCACCGCGTCGAAGACCTTGTCGGCGACAAACGCCGGAGTGGCCCCTTCGGCGAGGGCCCGACGGAGATGGCCCGTGATGACGGCGTTGGTGGCATCGGCGTCGGGTCGCTCGCCGAGCTCGACCGGCCAGTTGCGTTCGGCGTCGGCAATTGCGGTGTTGACCCATCCCGGGCAAAGCACGCTGACCCCGATCGGCAGCCCGGCGGATTTCATGGTGTGGAACAGATCTTCGGTGATGGCCACGACCGCGTGTTTGCTGGCGTCGTAGGACGGTCCGAACCCGGGCATGAGGCCGGCCATCGACGCCGTGTTCACAATGTGACCGCCACCAAAGAGGTGAGGAAGAAAGGCGCGGCAACCGTGCACGACACCCCAGAAGTTCACGCCCATCACCCACTCCCAACTGGAGAGCGGCCCGAACCACGGATCGGTCTTCGGTGCGACACCGGCGTTGTTGCACACCACATGCACCGAGCCAAACCGCTCGATCGTGGCCGTCGCAAGGGCCTGCACCTCGTCCTCCTTGCTGACGTCGCACCGCAGAGTCGATACTTCGACGCCGTGGGCGGCCACTGCCCGAGCGGCTGCATGCAGCGTGTCCTCCTGAACATCAGCGAGCATGAGGCTCATACCGGCCTGGGCGAACCGGTGCGCGAGCGCCAACCCGATGCCGCTCGCGCCGCCGGTAACCACTGCGACCTGACCCCGCACAACGTTCATATCCGCGTCCCCTCACTCGGCTTTCCGTAACGGTAGACCGGCGCGGCGCGTGATGCGCACGTGAGGTTGAAGGTTGCTAGAGCGCGGCCTTCACTGCCGAAGAGATGCGCTGCCCGTCGGCCAGGGTACCGACGCGCTCACGAACCGCCTTGATAACAGCGCCCATCGCCTTGCCACCGACGGCTCCCGCCGCGGCTGCCTTCGCCACCTCGTCGGCAACCACTGCCGCAAGGTCGGCGTCGTTCATGGCGGCCGGAAGATAGCCCTGGATGACGACAAGTTCGGCCCGCTCCTTGGCGGCCGACTCCGTTCGGCCGGCCTGCTCGAACAGTTCGGCCGCCTCGACCCGCTTCTTCGCCTCGCTGCGAAGCACATCCATGACCTGGTCGTCGGTGAGGGTGACAGCAGCATCGCCGGATACTTCGGCGTACTGGATGGCTGCGCCAACCATGCGCAGGGTGGAAAGGGTGAGATGGTCCCGGCTACGCATCGCCTCGGTCTGGTCGTGCTTGATCTTTTCTTTGAGCGACATAGCTCCATCATGACCCACGCGACCGACCGGGTGTCGCACCAAACTTCTAGGGCGCAGCGATTGCGGCCGCCTGGCCGTCGGTGAGCATCAAGAGATCCTGCGGGGCCAGTTCGATTTCGAGTCCGCGTTTCCCAGCACTCACGTGCACTGTCGGGTACATCAGCGCCGAGGTGTCAACAAACACGGGCAAACGCCTTTTCTGGCCCAGCGGGCTGATGCCGCCCACGACGTACCCGGTGGCTCGTTCGGCGTCGGGAACCTTGGCCATGGCGGCCTTTCGGCCTCCGGCCGCGGCCGCCAAGGCTTTCAGATCAAGGCTGCCTGCCACCGGTACGACGGCCACGACAAGCTTGCCGTCCACGTCAGCTACCAGGGTCTTGAAGACCTGCTCGGCCGCCAGCCCCAGCGCATCGGCAGCCTCTTTCCCATAGGAATCGGATCGAGAGTCGTGGTGATATTCGTGCACCGTGAACACCACACCGGCCTTGGCTGCGAGGACCAGCGCGGGCGTGCCGAGCCTGGGCGCGTTGCTCACGACCGACGCGCCGATCGGTCAAACGCGAGCACGATGCCCCCGTTCACGACGACACCCGCCAACACCATGGCCGGCATTGCGATCGGCCCTCGGCGCTGGATCAACTCGCCGATCAGTCGGGGGAGAAAGATGCTGCCGATACTCGACCCGACGAGAAAGGTGGAGGTGACCGAACTTGTGCTGGGAATGACCGGTTCGGCCATCGAGAGCATCGACGGAAACATCGAGGCTGTGCCGAATCCGAACAGAATGGTGCCACCCCACATGGCTGCCGCGTTGCGTCCACCGAGCAGCATGACCAGTAGTCCGGCTACGCACAACGCCACATCGCCGGCCATCATCTGCCGCGCGCTAACTCGACCGGCCAGTGGAATGGCAAGCAGGCGACCAAGGCTGAATGCCACGAGGAAAGCGGTGCCAAGAAGCGCGGCGCGGGTCAGTCGGTCCAGCCCCCTTGCGGCGCCGTACTCGAAGATCCAACTCTGAAAGCCCAGCTCCACCCACGCGTACGTCACAAACCAAAGCATGGCGAGCAGCAGCAGCCGCCCCTTGCCTTTCGGGAATCCCCGGTCCTCGACAGCATGCGGATTAGGCGGACTGGGGCGAAGTAAAACGGTGACGGCGAGGACGGCAAGTGTGCCGGCCACCAGCAGGTAACCGCCGCGCAGACTTCCGGTCCAGGCCAGCGACCGACTGACGATGATCGGACCGAGAACGGCACCGACGCCGAAGGCCAGATGGAGGGCGTTCATGACGGCGCCCCCCTTGTGCGTCCAGAGCACGACCGTGTTGCCGGTGACGTCCACCATGGCCCCACCGAAACCAACCACGGTCTGTAACACGATCAAGGCGGTCAGACTGTGGACAGTGCTGAGCGCTGCCAGGGCGACCGCCACCAAAAGCAGACCGCCACCGAGCATCCGGTGCGCATGAAAGTGTTCGAGCAATCGACCGCAACTCACCGAACCAAGCAAATATCCAATCGATCCGGCCGAAATCAGAATGCCAATCTGCCCAAGCGACACACCGGCGCCTGTTCGGAATGTCTCCAACGATGGTCCGAGGAGAAGAACGGAGCACCCCAATGCGATGAATGAACCCAAATGAAGACGGGTTGATCCGTCTCGAAAACTGCTTGCCACGTAAGGATGCCGATCATGATCTGCCCAGAACGTCGCGGGCGAAGTGTTCATTTATGTTAAAAGTGTTGCGGGATACTGCAGCCATCCACAAACCTGCCGAAGAGGTTTCCGATGAATCTCTCGGCCGCTCCGACCATAGATCCCCGCATGAGTCGCAAAGACGTCGTGTTCCTGACGTTGCTGCCCTGTCTCGGCAGCGTCTTCATTGGTGTGCTCGCCACCAAGAGCATCGTTCTTGCTGGCGCGGCTGCCATTGTCGGGGCCATTGTCGCGCTCATTGTGCTGGGACGCGCCCACGGGAGCCAACGATCAGACTCGACCAACCTCGACAACGCTCTCATGGTTTTGCCTGATCGCGCCTCGTTCCTTTCGCGTGTGAAGGAAACGATCGCTGCCAGTGATGGCACCATGATGGCGGCCCTCTTCGTCCTTGACCTCCACCGTCTGGCCATTGACGACGATGAGCTCCTCCATCAAGCCGGTGACATGATGCTGGCCGCCGTTGGACCGCGTCTCAAAGGTGCGCTGCGTGACAACGATCTCGTCGGTCGTCTCGGCTACGACGAGTTCGCTGTTCTCCTCATGGGAGTTCGGGGCGAAGCCGACCTGCTGGCGGTTGCCGAGCGCTTGGTGTTGCTGTTGAATGAGCCGTTCTTCGTCCGTGAGGAGTCCATGCTGATCGAGGCTCGCATCGGAGCGGCCACCATCGAGAACACAACCGACGATGTTGCCGACGTGCTGTTGCGGGCCGACCTTGCCCTCACCGTGGCCAAGAGTGAGCAGGCTGATGTCATCGTGTACCGGCCCGAACTCGAGGACCGAAAGCCCGAAGAGAACGATCTGGTCGTCCAGTTGCGCCACGGGATCGAGGCTGGCGAACTCGTCCTTCATTACCAGCCAAAGTTCACGCTGGCTACCGGCTATCCCGTCGGAGTCGAATGTCTCGTGCGCTGGAACCATCCCTCCGGTGAGCTGATGCCGCCAATGGCGTTCATCCCGCTCGCCGAGCAGAGCGCCGTGATTCACTCCCTCACCCGGGCCGTGCTGACCGATGCGCTGCGTCAATGCCGCACCTGGCTGGACCGCGGATGGCGGCTTCCGGTTGCGATCAACGTGTCGGCCAGCTGCTTCCTTGACCGCAGCTTCGGCGAGGACGTTTTCGCCGCGCTGAAGGAAAGCAACGTGTCACCCGACCTGCTGACGTTGGAAGTCACCGAAAGCACCTTCGAATCCGATCCTGGCCGTGTGTACGGTCAGCTGCAGTTCCTGCGTGAGCGGGGCGTCACGGTTGCGCTGGGCGAATACGGTGTGGGGTACTCGACCCTGGCCAAACTGAAGTCACTGCCGATCGACGAACTCAAGATCGACCGCAGCCTTGTTGCGAACCTGTCGAACGGACCGCACGACAAGGCGCTCGTGCGGGCTATCTTGGACCTCGGCCTCGGACTCGGGCTCACCGTGGTCGCCGAAGGTGCCGAAGATGCCGAGACGTGCGAAATGCTGATGGAGATCGGCTGCGAAATCGCCCAGGGCTTCCAGTGGATGCGACCCATGCCGGCCAACGAACTCGACGTTTTCCTCCACTCGGTAATGAAAGTCGCAACGGCCAGCACGCCGACGGTGCTCCAAGCCATCATGAAATAGGCGACCCCTCCCACCTGTTTCGGGTTCGGTTGGTATAAAATTCCCTCACAGCATGAAGGGGGTAGTTTGATGACCGACACCGTCGATCGGGCAGGGCCTACACCAGAGAATGTCCACCGCGTTGTGGTGCGTTTCGCCGGGGACTCCGGTGATGGCATGCAACTGACCGGTGACCGGTTCACGTCAGTCAGTGCCGCGTTTGGTAACGACCTGTCCACCCTTCCTGACTTCCCAGCTGAGATACGAGCCCCTGCCGGAACATTGGCGGGGGTTTCGTCGTTTCAGGTGCAAATCTCCGATCACGACATCACCACCCCCGGCGACGAACCGAGCGTGTTGGTGGCCATGAACCCCGCTGCGCTGCGGGCCGATCTGAAGCGGCTCGAACCGGGCGGCACGCTCATCGTCAACATCGATACGTTCGACGAGCGCAACCTCGAGAAGGCCGGATACGCGTCCAATCCGTTGGAGGATGGCAGCCTCGCCTCGTTCCGCGTGATCGAGGTGCCCATGACAGACCTCACCAAGAAGGCCACGCTGCCCCTCGGCGTGAAGCAGCGTGATGCCGATCGCAGCAAGAACTTCTTCGCGCTCGGCCTGATCTCGTGGCTGTTCACCCGACCGACCGAGAGCACGCTCACGTGGATCGACGAGCGCTTCGCCAAGAATGACCTGGTGCGCCAATCGAACCGGGCCGCGTTCCTGGCTGGCCACGCGTTTGCCGAAACGACCGAGTTGCTCGATCACGCCTATCAGGTACAACCGGCCAAGCTGCCGCCGGGGGAGTACACGAACATCAACGGCAATGTCGCGCTGGCGTGGGGACTGGTGGCCGCGAGTCAGCTCGCGCACCTGCCGATGACGCTGGGCAGCTACCCGATTACGCCGGCATCGGACATCCTGCACGAGTTGTCGAAGCACAAGAACTTCGGCATCCGCACGTTCCAGGCCGAGGACGAAATCGCTGCCATCGGCTCGGCGCTCGGCGCCGCCTTTGCCGGGCATATCGGCGTGACCAGCACCAGTGGCCCGGGCCTGGCCCTCAAGAGCGAAACCCTGAGCCTTGGCATCAGTCTTGAATTGCCATTGCTCATTATCGACATCCAACGCGGCGGGCCTTCCACCGGTCTGCCCACCAAGACCGAGGCCGCCGACCTCAACATGGCGCTCTACGGACGCCATGCCGAGGCCCCGTTACCAATCGTTGCGGCCTACAGCCCGGTGCACTGTTTCGATGCCGCCATCGAGGCCGTCCGTATCGCGCTGAAGTACCGCACGCCCGTCATCCTGCTCTCTGATGGCTACCTTGCCAACGGCTCCGAACCGTGGAAACTCCCGGACATCGCGTCGCTTCCCGACATCTCCGTACCCTTCGCTACCGAGATGAATCACGTAGGGGCCGACGGCACACCCGAGTTCTGGCCCTACCTCCGTGACCCCGAAACGCTGGCCCGACCGTGGGCCATTCCGGGCACGCCGGGCCTGATGCACCGGGTGGGCGGCATCGAGAAGGAAGACGGCTCTGGCAATATCTCCTACACCGCGGAGAACCACGAAAAGATGGTGCACCTTCGTGCCGCCAAGATCGCCGGTATCGCCAACGACATACCACTCGTCGAGGTAGAGGGTGACGTCGATGCCGACCTGTTGATCGTCGGCTGGGGTTCCACATGGGGCGCCATCGGTGACGCGGTGCGGCGAGTTCGAGCCACTGGCGGCAAGGTGGCCTGGGCGCATCTTGTGCATCTCAATCCAATGCCCCCGAACCTCGGCGAGGTGTTGGCGAATCGGCGGCGCATTCTGGTGCCCGAGATGAATATGGGCCAGCTCTGCCGAGAACTCCGGGCCAAGTTCCTGGTGGATGCCGAGCCGATATCCAAGGTGCAGGGCATTCCCTTCACCTCCTCCGAACTTGAGGCCGCCATACGAGCAGCACTTGTGAACGGACAGGAGTAGTCAAATGACCGACGTCGCCCTCACCACCAAGAAGGACTGGACGAGCGATCAGGAAGTTCGCTGGTGTCCGGGCTGCGGTGATTACGGCATCTTGCAGGCCGTGCAGATGCTGATGCCCGACCTCGGCGTTCCGCGCGAGAACACCGTGTTCATCTCCGGCATCGGCTGCTCCAGCCGTTTCCCGTACTACATGAACACCTACGGCATGCACTCGATCCACGGCCGTGCGCCTGCCATCGCGACGGGCGTTGCGCTGGCCCGGCCCGATCTCGACGTGTGGGTGGTAACGGGTGACGGTGACGGTCTGTCCATCGGTGGGAACCACCTGATCCATGCGCTCCGCCGCAACGTGAACCTCACGATTCTCATGTTCAACAATCAGATCTACGGGCTCACCAAAGGTCAGTATTCGCCTACCTCCGAAGTCGGCAAGATCACCAAGTCCACCCCGATGGGGTCGATCGATCCGCCGTTCAATCCGCTGTCGGTGGCCCTCGGTGCCGAGGCGTCGTTCGTGGCTCGCACCCATGACCTCGACCGTAAGCACATGATGGAAGTCTTCCGCGCCGCGCACGCCCATCGGGGCGCGTCATTCGTGGAGATCTACCAGAACTGCAACGTGTTCAACGACGGCGCGTTCGACGATGTCACCGGCAAACACGCTCGCGACAGCCACATGATCAACCTGGTGCACGGTGAACCAATCCGGTTCGGCCCTGAGCGTGAACGTGGCGTGATGATGCAACAAGACGGGCGGCTGGCGCTGGTTGACGTGGCCGAAGTGGGGGAGGACCGGCTTCTTGTGCATGATGCCAATCGGGATGATCCGAGTCTGGCCTTTGCGTTGGCCCGACTCTCGAACGACCGGCACTCGCCTACACCGTTCGGCGTGTTCCGAGCAGTAGAGCGGGCGGAGTACTCGGGCGCGGTCGCCAGCCAACTTCTGACCGCCAGCGAGAAGAAGGGCCCCGGTGATCTCGCCACGCTGCTTCGGTCAAACGGCACCTGGATGGTGAACTAGGCGCAACGTCACGTCGAGGAGAACGGCGTGAGTCTCGACAACATCGCGATGAACCCGGCGTGATCTGCGCCGAGTGCAGCAAAGAACGTTGCGTCGGCTCCTTCGACGGCTTGGACCGCTTGGTTTGTTAACGCCGACCCTCGGTTCGTGACAACAAGAGCTCGAGCCCGGGCATCGGACGGGTGAAGCTTGCGCTCGATGAAACCTTTGGCTTCCAGCGTGCGCAGCACCTGTGAGGTCATCATCGCATCGGTGCCGGCATGGTCGGCAAGGGCCCGCTGCGTCACGGGCTGATCTGCTTGGAGCCACGTGAGTGAGGCCAGCAGCACGAACTGCACGTGGGTGAGATCCAATGGCGCAAGCGTGGCTCGAAGCGCTGCCTGCCAGGCATTCGTGACTCGCCAAAGGAGGAAACCTGTGCTTTGGTCAGGCGCTGAGTGCCGTGTGTTTAGGCCCGCAGCCCGCTTGGTCGTGTTGCTCACCTCGCTACCGCGACCATCGCGTTGCGGATCGTTGCCGCGTCTTCGGCAGTCAACTCGATGAGGCCGCGGCGAAGCTGGTAACCCCAGTTTGGTGTGCTGGCCAACACCAGTTGCGCCTTGATTGCCGCGAGCGGTACTGGCAAGCGATCTTCGTAGGTGACACGTCGACGTAACGGTTTGAAGTCACCCTCTTCGGCATGCCAAATTTCGTGATCAGAGATGGTACCGACGGCAGTGAACTGCTGCAGCGCGGTTCTGTCGCCAAGCCGCTCGGTTGGCGAGTAGTAGATCAGCGTGTCACCGGCGTGCATGCGCGCCAGCCCACCACGCTTACCGTGACCGATCTGAGCGATCCCAGCCGTAACGCCCCGACGGACATGCTCAGCCGAAACGACACCGAGCCATGCACTCCCAAGAATTTTCACGAATATAGTATGTGCACTTACTAATTGCGATGTCAAGCTTGCTTGTCGTCTGGTTGCCAACTCCGCTCGATCGGGTGCTAGCCCTTGTTGGCGCCGAGGGTGAGACCACCAATGAACTGCTTTTGCAAGATGAGGTAGACGATGAGCGTTGGCAACGCAATCAGCAAGGAGCCCGCCGCGACCAAGTTGTCGTCGGTGAGGAACTGACCGCTCAGGTTCTTGATCGATGACGTGATCGGTCGATCATTGCCCCTGCTGACCAGCACGACGGCCCAGAAGAAGTCGTTGTAGATCCACGTGAACTCGAGCGTGGCCAAAGCAGCCAACGGCGGACGACAGATCGGCAGAATGATGCGGTAGAACTGCTTCCAGACGCTGGCCCCATCGACCGAGGCTGCCTCACCCAACTCCTTGGGAATGGTCTTCATGTAGTTGGACATAACGAACGTGCAGAAGCCCACCTGGAAGGCAATGTGGATGATGATGACACCGAAGATGGTGTTGTTCATGTGCCCTGAGCTGGGTGACAGAAATTCCGGCAACGGAAGACGGCGGTACATCTGAAACAGCGGCTGGATGATGACTTGCTGGGGCATCAGGTTGCCCGACGTGAAAAGCACCAGCAGCGCGATATTGAACTTGAAGCTGTAACGACTCACCGCGAAGGCCACGAAGCTGGCCAACATCAGGGTGAAGATCAGCGCAGGGATGACGATCAGCATGGTGACCCAGAAGTGACGGGCCATCTCACCCTGCTTGAACGCACCGGTGAAGTTGGACAACATCAGCTTCTTCGGCCAGGTGAAGATGCCATTCTTGGATGTCTCGCCGTAGGGCCGGAACGCGGTGTAAACGGCCCCAAGGATAGGGATCAGCCACACGATCGCCGTCGCGATCAGGAAGACGTGAAGCGCGACACGGGCCGGACGGACGCCACCGTTCTTTGACCCTCCCAGAACCATGCTCATTTGCGTTCCTCCTCGAAGGTGTTCTTGACGTACCAGACAATGAATCCGAGACAGAGCAGCAGCAGGATGACGGCGTAGGCCGAACCACGCCCGACGTTGCCACCACCTTCGCCCATGATGTTCTGCGTGACGAGGAGCGAGGTGAGTTCCATACCCAGCGGGCTCCTCAGCGCGACGACGATGTCGAAGGTTCGCAATCCTTCGATGATGGTGATGACGATGATGATGATGTTGATGGGCTTCATGGTCGGGAAGATCACCCGTTTGAAGGCTTGCCATTCGTTGCAGCCATCGATGGCTGCCGCTTCTCGGAGCGAAGGATCGACGCTTTTCAGCCCGGCGAGATACAGCACCATGATGTAGCCGGCGTGTCTCCAGGCAATGGCGGGCAGCAGGGCGAGGAAGTTCCTTGAGGGCCCGAGAGCATTGTCGAGAAACGGGAGATGGAATGTGAACAGCTTGGTGGACTTGCCCAACCAGTCAATCTGGTTTCCTTCGGCGGTGCGGCCGAGAACCGTGTTCACAAGTCCCTGCTTGGGGGAGTAGATAACGCTCTTCCAGATGATGCCGACGACAGCCAGCGACAGCACGACGGGAAAGTAAAAGATGCTCTGGTAGATCGCGGTACCACGGATGTTCTTGTCGAGCAGATAGGCCAGGAACATGCCGAACAGAGTGGGACCGATGAACAAGAACACCAAAAGCAGCACGTTGTTGAAGAACGCGGCGGAGAGCTTGTCCTCAAAGATCGTGAAGATCTCCCAGTAGTTGCGGAAGCCGACAAACTTGATCTTGTTGAAGTTCGCGATGCCATCCCACTTCGTGAACGACAAGATCACCGTCGAGATCGCCGGTATCCACACGAACACGATATGTAAGACGGATGGCACCCCCGCCATCCAGGTCAGCGTGCTCTTGTCGCTTCCGCTGAGTGAAGACAGGCGCCGACGACGCCTCTTTCGAGTTGTCGTCGACGCCATGTTGGTTGCCAACAGTTGTCCCCTACTTCCTTGAAGGATTGTGTACCTACATGAAGCTCGCTACTGGTTGTAGCTCGTGAAAGGCGGTTATGCCTTGAAGATCGCAACCTTCTTCTCTTCGAGTGCCTTCAGCGCGCCGTCGATGCTCTTCGGGTCCTCAAGGAATCCGGCGAGAACGGGCTTGACCTGGTCGACGAAGGTCGGGTCGGTGTCACGATCGAGGAACTGCGAAATCTGCTTGGCCTTGCCGACAAACTGGGCCGACTTCTTCTGAATTGCCGAGTAGTTGGCGGTGCTGGCCTTGCTATTGGCGGCGACGGCTGAGGGGTCAACCTTGAGGTAGGCCTCTTCTGCCGCGGCGGTGCCGATGTAGGCCAGGAACTCCTTGGCAGCTTCGGGGTTCTTCGGCTTGGCTGCCATCATGAAGCCATCGATCGGTGCTTCAACGGCATCCTGACCGTACTTGGCATCGATGGACGGGAACGCAAAGAAGTCGATGTCGTCAATATCGGCCTGCACCTTGTACTGGCCGGTGAGGAAGGTACCAATGAGGTACATGCCAACTTCTTTGGCGCCAAGGGCAGCTGCGCCTTCCTCCCACTTGCGACCGTTGACGCCGGCCTGCTGGAAGGGGATCAGTTTCTCCCAGGCCTTGAACACGTTGACGACCCGCTCATCGGTCCACTTTTCCTTGCCGGCCATGAGCCCGACGTGGAAGTCATACCCGTTGGTGCGCATGTTCAACTGGTCGAACATGCCCATCTGCGGCCAGCCACCATCGTTGGCGGCAGCGAGCGGGGTGATCTTGTCGGCCTTCATTTTTTCGAGCAGTGCCATCCACTCATCCCAGGTCACCGGTACTTTGTAGCCCTTGTCGGCGAAGACGCTCTTCTTGTAGTGCACGCCCCAGGGGTAGTAGTAGAGCGGCATGAAGTACTGCTTGCCGTCAGCGGCGGTCGACGCCTTCTTGAACGCATCGCCGAGGCCGACAGCCTTGGCCCACACGTCGCTGATGTCACCGATAAGGCCCTTGGCCGCAACGGTCTGCATGCGGTAGCCGGCGAACCATGAAATCACATCATCGGGCTGCTGCAGGTACTGGACGATGTTGTCCTGGAACGTGTTGTGATCGGTAGTGTTGACCTTGACCTTGACATCTTTGTTACCGAAACCGTCGACCATGGCCTGCACAGCGGCCTTGGGCTTGTCGTTGGAGTAGTTGGAGCCGAAGGTGAGGTCGCCCTTGGCCTTGCCAGCCGCAGCGGCGGCCGCCGCTGTCGTGGCTGCAGCAGCCTTAGCAGTCGTAGCGGCGGGTGCCGCAGTGGTGGCCGCGGCTGCAGCCGTGGTTGCAGCGCCTGCGGCTGTGGTGGCTGGCGTGGCGGACTTGGTGCTGGAGCCGCATGCAGCGAGGACTGCGCCTACGCCCGCAAGTCCGGCACCGGCAAGAAGCCGACGACGGGTGAGATCCGAAGAACCCTCGGACGGTGAATGACTGGACATGTTAACCCCCTGGAAACATTGACTGTTAGGTCTGAATTGGCACGAAACGAGATTCAGAAGCAAACGAAACTCGTCAGAAGCAAACGTTAGTCCACACGTTGACCGTGGACTTGTCAAGGTGCAACTGTGGCGCTTGACACACCATACTTCTCCTAGCGGAGCGGAAGCCCGGTCTGGGCGTCGAAGAGGTGAGCATGGTGGGTGCGAACGGCGGCGGCCATGTGATCACCCGTGTTGACCCGCACAATGCCTTCGAAGCGCGCGATGACGGCTGTGGTGTTGGTGGCGCTGCTGGAGATCGCCTCGTCATCGGACGCGATGGAAGCGCCCTCGAATTGGGCCGGTGGGACGGGCAGACGGAAGTGGATCTGCGTCTCGGCGCCCATTGACTCAGCCAAATCGCAGGTGATCTGCAAATGCTGGCTGGGCGGAATGGTGCTTCCCTCCGGGTTCTCAAAGTGTTCGGGACGGATGCCGAAGATGATGTTCTTCCCGACGCCCTCGTCCATACGCGGATGCCGTTCGGCCACGCGTGGGTCGAGCGCGAGGGAAGAACATCATCTTCGGCATCCGTCCCGAACACTTTGAGAACCCGGAGGGAAGCACCATTCCGCCCAGCCAGCATTTGCAGATCACCTGCGATTTGGCTG
>JANNZM010000096.1:0-2702 GCA_031410595.1 Actinomycetes bacterium
GCTGCCGCCGACGAGGAACCCGAGGAACAGGTCTACGACGCTGGAGACGGGCATAAGGGCTACGTCCTAGTGCAGACGGGTACGTGGAACTTCATGCATCGCCGCCGGCTGTTGGCTGAATTTCTGATCGAGGTTGGCCGACTGCCCGAAGGTGAAGACCCGGTACCGCACTTCCAGCTTTGGCTTGCCGAGCGCGGCGCACCGATCGAGCTGGCGATGGGCTTCGATGAACCAATCACCCATGAAAGCGAGATGGCAGCATGACCGAGAACGATGAGGTCGACCCGGTGCACGGTGTCGACGGATGCATGTCCGGCCGCACGACATCGGACCCGGCCGAGCTTGGCCCGGTATGTTGCGGTCAGGTGATTATCGGCCGCGCCAAAGACGGCACGACACGGTTCACGCACGAGGTCGACCCGACGTGTGTGCACCGCTGCTGCAAAGGCCGACCCACTTTTTAGGAACGGCTCGCCCCACGAAGACCCGGAGTCTTTCCCTCTCTCTCCCCGTTGTCTACCGGGGGGTGTCGGCCCCGAAAATGGGATGCTTCCGGGCGAAGTACACCGAAAATTTCGGGCGGGGGGAACATGACAGTCGAGGTCTGGGCGGAAATGTTCAAACGGACTTTGACCCCCCGGTCAGGCACATCCGCCGCTAGTGGCCATCCGTTCAGATTGGCTATCGACGCGACCGGTCCAGCTTCGTAGGCTCTGCGGTCATGCTGTTCGCCGCTGCAGGGTCGAAGGTAGACGCCGTGATTGCAGTCGTTGCCATCCTTCTGGTCATGCGTGTTCTCAGTTTCTTGAACTACAAGGACCGAGCGGAGATCCCGACTCAAGAGAACACCATCAAGCGCATTGCCGAACATCAAGGGGCGGAGCGGTTCGCAACATGGAAGGTCACACGCGCCGTCCTGAACTTCGTCTTCGTCCTAGTGGGCCTCTACATCTTCATCCAGTTTGCGAAGAAGTAGGACCAGCTCACCTTGTGCGAGATTCGTTCTCAATATCCGCAGTCGTTTGTAAGCGGGAATGCGCCTCTTCGCACGGCTGTTGCTGGTGTCGCTGCTGGTGTCATGGGTTTACGGGATGGGGTAAGGCCAGGTCAGAGCCACTATTGGCGCAGTCTTGGCGAAATCCCACCTCCTCCGCTGTGTCTCGCTGGCCGAGGTAGGTTGTGGATGTGATTGGGCTGGTGCGTGCGTGCCATTGGCAGCCCACATTGGCGGTGACGGCGATAGCCACGTCGTTGGCGTTGTCGGTCGGCCGGGGTACGGGTGCGCTGCTGGTTGCGGCGGGGGTCGTCACCGGTCAGCTGTCGGTCGGGTGGAGCAATGACTACATCGACCGCCAACGTGACGTCGATCGCGATGACAAACCAATCGCAACGGGTGCAGTCAGCGCTGCTGCCGTCCGTCGAGGCGCGATGGCAGCGCTCATCGTGTGCGTGCCCTTGTCGCTCGCGTCGGGTTGGCGGGCGGGCTTGGTCCACTTGGTGGCGGTTGGGGCGGCATGGATGTACAACCTTGGACTGAAGGCGACCGTGCTCAGCCCGGTTCCCTACATCGTTGCGTTCGGACTGCTCCCTGCGTTCGTCACGCTCGGCAAGGCCGGTCATCCGCTCCCGCCGTTGTGGGCGTTCGTTGGGGCAGCGCTGCTCGGCTATGGAGCCCACTTCGTCAACACGTTGTCCGATCTGGACGATGATCTGCGGTTCGGAATCCGAGGGCTACCGCAAAGGCTGGGCGCCTCGGCCTCGCTCCACATCGGCGCCCTCCTGCTGTACGCGGCGGCGCTCACGTTGACTCTCGCCCCACCTGGGCCTCCGAGCCTCGCGGCCCTTGGTCTGCTCGTTCTCGCCATGTTCTTCATGGTGGGTTTGATCGTCGCTGCTCGCCACGGTCATCCGAAGGCTGCCTGGTACATGACGCTCGCGACCGCGCTCCTCGCCGTGACGTTGCTGTTGGCCAATGGCAGCGCGCTCGTCTGATCAACCGACATGAGACGGTCCGTTACGCTCGACGCCATGACCGACGACGAGGCGATGGAGCTAGCGCTCGTCGAGGCGGAAGCAGCCACCCGCCACGAAGACGTGCCCGTCGGAGCGGTCGTGGTGCGCGACGGTCAGGTCATCGGCCGCCGACACAACGAACGTGAACTCACGGGTGATCCGACTGCGCACGCCGAGGTGCTGGCCATTCGTGACGCCGCTGAGATGATCGGCCATTGGCGGCTTATGGATTGCACCCTGTACGTCACGCTCGAGCCTTGCTTCATGTGCGCGGGTGCGCTTGTGAACGCCCGGATCGGCCGAGTTGTCTTCGGTGCTACTGACCCGAAAGCTGGTGCGGTCGGCTCGCTCACGAATGTGCTGGCCGACACAAGGCTCAATCACAACCCTCCGGTCGAGGGTGGCGTCATGAAGAAACAGTGCTCGCAGATCCTCAAGGCCTTCTTCGCCGCGAAACGCACCTGACCGCCCGCGCCCAGTCCTGCTAAGTTAGTGAACGGACAGGTGCCAGAGCGGCCGAATGGGACGGTCTCGAACACCGTTGTACTGCAAGGTACCGTGGGTTCAAATCCCACCCTGTCCGCCAAGTGTGTTTGCGTAGGTGTACGAAACCCCGAAGAAGTTGGGGTTTCGTACACGAGCGCTCGTTGAGCGGGTGATATCGGGCGCTACAGATTCGTGATTGACAT
>JANNZM010000097.1:0-36966 GCA_031410595.1 Actinomycetes bacterium
CGAGATCGCCCTCGCTGTCGCCTTGGTCATCACCGTCAAACTCATCAAGTGGGCCGACCGCTGGAGCCCAACCCACTAACACCTACCGGCGCGCGCTCTAAGCCTCACGCGGAAACCCACCGCGGACCCACCGGTCGCATCGCCGGTAAACGGGAACGAGCCGCCGGTGCTCAGGTTGGGTAGCAGGCGTGAAGCATCTGGCGGATGGCTATTCGGTCGGGTTTGAAGGTAGAGGTTTGCGGGATTGCAGACACGGACCGGATAACCACAGGGACGGCGTAAGGCGGCAGGTGGTCGCGCACCCAGTCAGCCAACTCACGTTGAGCTACTTCCGTGCCGTCGACTAGCTGCACGACGGCGGCGGGGACGGTTCCCAGGCGGTCGTCGGGGAGGCCGACGACGCAGGCCGCGGCGACTGCTGGGTGGGCCAGAAGGGTTGCGGTGACGGCGGCGAGGTCGACTTTGAAGCCGCCGCGGACGATGACATCGTCGGTGCGGCCGAGGACCCACAGGAAGCCGTCGTGGTCGATGCGGGCACGGTCACTGGTACGCAGCCAGCCACCGGGGAGGTGGCCGGCTCGCTGGGGCGGATCGACTTCGAGGACGCCGGTTTCGTCGGGTGGCAGTTCACGGTCGTCGTCGGGGTCGAGCACACGGAGACGAACGCCGGGGTAGGCGCGACCGACGCTGCCGAGCTTGGTGGCTCCGAATTCTGACCAGAGGGCCATCGTCCAGCCGGTGACGCTGTTCAGGAACTCGGTCGCTCCGTAGCCGAGCAGTACCGGAATGCCGTAGCGGGCCTCGAACGCTCGCGCGACCTCGGGGGCAACGGCGGAGGAGGAAGTCAGATAGGCCTCGATGCCGACGAAATGGTCCGGCGAGATGTCGGCATCCAGGATCATCTTCACGACGGGAGGTGGAGCACCCATCACCTTCGGCCGATGTTGCTTGACCAGCGCCGCCCACGTGCGTACGTCGAACCGTTCCATCATCGACAGCGGACGACCACCGAACACGAGGCGGCTCATCGAGAGCAACCCACCCAGCGTCGTCAGCGGCAGCGACAAGATGACCGCCCCCCGGCCCGATCTCGGCTCACGACCCTCAGGCCCGCCGCCGAGTGCGACAAACGATTCCCAGGAAACCGGCAGCCGTTTCGCCGGACCGGTCGTCCCGCTCGTCAACACGGTCACGGCTGCGTCCAGCGATTCCACTGCACGATGAATCGGTGATGTGGCCATCACGCTCACTCCACCGTCATCGTCGATTTCGATACCGAGGACCTGAGCGGCAACTACGGCCTCCGCGAAACCAGTTCGTTGCCAGTCCACCGAGTGTGCGACAACCACCGAGGCTGAAATTGTCGCGATGTCAGCGGCGAGCGCGCCGTCCGGCTGCAGCGGCGAAACCAGCAACGCGGTGCGCCCCATGGCCAGCGCAGCGAGCTCCGCAGCAACCAGCCCCGGCCGTTGCCGCATCACAATTGCTATCGGCGGAACCGTGGGCGCGACCGCATCCGAAGCGAGTACGTCGGCAAGGGCAGCGGCGACGTGACCGACATGGCTCCATGTCCACCAGGTGCCTTCGAATTGGATCGCTTGCTCATCGGACCATTCGGTGAACAACGCTGACAGTCTGGACATGACGGCGGCGCGGCCGTCGATCGCAACGTCGGTCACGGGATGAGGTGGTGGTCGAGGTTGGCGGCGAGCCGGATGAGGGCATCGTCGGCGTCATTGCTGCCGAGGAATTGAGACACTTCGACCATCCGGGAACCGAGGGGCAGATCGATGACCGAATCGTCCACGAACACGTTGGGGTGGTGCTCGGCGACGAAGTGATCGACTCGGTAGCGCTTGTATTCGTCCCGATCTTCTTTCGCGTAGAAACCGGCGACGTACTTGCCTATCCCGTGGCTATCGGCCATGTCGAGGGCGTAGTCAGCCCCGCCGGCGCTCCACAAGACAATGACCACGCCTCGTTCAACCAGCCGAGCGAGCAGGTCAGCCGCACCGGGCCGAAGCCGATCACTACGGATGGAGCCGATGAGGGTGCCGTCGACATCGAAGGCCCACGTCACCGCATCCACTCGTTCAGTCGTCGGCCGCACACAGGAAGAAATATACTCACCTATTTACCGTCGCAATGAGAGACAGGACCCGACATTGACCGTCGAACGAGGTTGGGCGATGCCGTGGCCGGGTGCCGACCTGGCAGCCGAAGCCGAAAAAGCTGGAGCGCTCGCCTTCTGTTCGGGCGAATTCGCCGATCGCAACGCGTATGTCTCGCTGACCGAAATGGCGTTGCAGACCTCCTCTGCCATGATCGGCACGGGCGTCGCCTATGCGTTCGCGCGGTCCCCGTTCGTGCACGCCTCCGCCATCCGCCAGATCGAAAAGATGGCACCAGGCCGCGTCTTCCTTGGCCTCGGGAGCGGCACGAAGCGGATGAACGAGTCGTGGTTCGCCGCCCCGTTCGACCCACCGCTGCGTCGCATGGAGGAAATGGTCGGTGCCATTCGAGCTTTCCTCACGGCCGAGAAGATGCAGACCGTGCGCTTCGAGGGCGAGTTCTACCCCATTGATGCGGCGATCAGGGCTCCGGTGTTTCGGCCGCTCGATGTGCCGATCGTGCTCGGCGCGTTCAACAGGGGCATGCTGCGTACCGCCGGGCGTGCGGCCGACGGCATCATCGGCCATGGCCTGTTCACCGATCGCTGGTGGGAAGAAACCGTCGAACCCAACCTGACCGAAGGAGCCGACGCGACCGGGCGAGACGCTGACGCGCTGCGCCGTTGGGGTTGGGTCATCACGTCGGTCAACGACGATGATCCGACTCGGGCCGAACGCGACGCCCGCCTCATGATCGGCTTCTACGTCACGGTGAAGACCTACGACACGCTCACTTCGCTCCACGGTTGGGACGCCGGTGTCGCCGATGTGCGTCGTGCCTTCGCCAAGGCTGACATGGAGGCCATGGCCGCTGCGGTCCCGCAGGACATGCTCGACTCCATCGCCATCTACGGCACCAGCGCGGAGGCCCGCGATCGCATCGCCGCCCGGCGCCATCTGCCCCAAGTGCGCTTCCATTCTCCCCCATCGTTCATGGTGTCGCCTGGTCGTCTGGGCGCGTACTCAAAGGCCATCATCGATCTCGTCGGTACCCGATGACTATCTGGGACGAATTGGCTGTGTGGGCGGCAGATGTGGTCGGCGAATCATCCGTGACTCTGACCAAACGATCGGGCGGCGGCAGCCACCAGGCGCTCGACGTGGTTGGGGCGTCTGGTCGACGCTGGTTCCTGAAGGCCGACGCCGCACCAGCTGATGATGACGCCTATTACACGCTGCGACGAGAGGCCGTGATCTACCGAGCGGTGAAGGCCGCCGGGCTGCCGACGCCGCATGTCATCGGTGTACATCCGACCCATGAAGCGGTGGTGTTGGAACGGGTCGATGGTGACGCTGGTTTCGCCAAGCTTGCGCCGGATTCCCAACAGTCGATCATCGACGATTTCGTGCCCTGGCTAGCGAAGCTCCACGCTGCCGACCCCTCCACGCTTGGCCTCGAAACACTCGGCCCGATCGGCACTCTCGATAGCCACGTCCGCGACGAGATCGATGTCTGGGAAGCCCGACTCGATGCGTCCGGATCGGACGATGCCGTGCTCAAGGCCTGCTTCACGTGGCTTCGGGCCAACCAGCCCGACACCGGTTCGACCCGACCGAGTCTCATTCAAGGTGACACCGGTCCAGGAAATTTCCTGCATGACGGCAGCGAGGTCACCGCCTTTCTTGACTTCGAACTCGGCCATCTCGGCGACCCCATCACTGACCTTGCCTGGGTCGGCACCCGAAACGCCCAAGAGCCGGTCCCCGACTTCGCTGCCTTCCTCACCAGCTATGCGGCCGCTTCTGGGCGTGCGGTCGACCCTGAGCGTTTCCGCTATCACGCCCTGCTCGCCGAGCTGCGAATCGCCACTCTCGGCTCGGTTCGAGTGAGCGGCAAGACCGACCTTGAAGCCGAACACGGCAACCAGCTCATCTACGGCACCCTCCACCGCCGCCTCACCGTCGAAGCCCTTGCCACCGCAATGGGTGTCGAGCTGCCAACGGTCGCGCTACCAGATCTCGAAGACACACCCGACACCCGCTATTTCGACGCCGCTCTCCACCAGATGCGCACGATCGTGGGCCCCGCTATTGGCGAGCCATACGCTGCGCGTCGCCACCGCAGTATGGCCCGAGTAGTGAAGTATCTTCGCGAACTCGACCGGTCCGGCGATACCCACACCACCGCCGAACTCGCCGATCTAGCCGCCGTACTCGGCCAGGCGCCGGCCTCGCTCGCCGCCGGTCGAGCCGATCTGTATCAACGCGTCATCCGCGGCCAGATCACGGCCATCGACCTTCTGCCCTACGCCTACGCCCAAGTCATGCGCCGCCAACAACTGGTCGGCCCCGCCATGGGAGTCCTCGCCACCCGCCACCTTCCCGTGGTCTAAACGTCTCGATCAGAATCATATGTTTGACATGAATGATATGATAGATCACATGATGACCGCCACTCTTATGAAAGTGACCAAGAACGGGCAGATCTCCATCCCGTCCGACGTCCGCAAGCGGTGGAAGACCGACCGGGTGATGGTCTTCGACACGCCCGGAGGTCTCATAGTTCGCCCATTCGATCCTGATGCCGTTTCCCGACTCGCAGGCAAGTACAAGCCAGAGGCCGGTTCGCCCACTGTCGACGAACTTCGTCGTCGCGACCGCGAAGAGGACGCCGAGCGAGAGGAAGCTCGGTACCGTGGTCGTCCTTGATGCGCAGGGGCTGATCGCGTTTCTAGTGGGCGAGCCAGCACTCGAAGCGGTGCACGACATGCTGCGCAGCGGCGAACAAACGCTGATGGCCACGATTAATCTCGCCGAAACACGCGACCACATGCGCCGTTTGCGAGGTGCCTCGGCCGAAGTACTCGATGCCGACATCCTTACCACCGACATTCACTTCACCGCTGTCGATACTGAACTGGCCGTCGCTGCCGCTGAACTACGCACGACCCACTATCACCGATCAAGACGGGCTGTGAGCCTCGCCGACTGCACCGCAGCCGCTCTAGCCCTGGATCGAGGAATCAGACTCGCAACCAGTGACCCGGCACTGCTGGCATTGGTGGTCGACGAGGGTGGCGAAATTCAGCCGTTGCCAGGCAGCGACGGGTCTCTGTGGGCACCACCTAGCGTTGGCTGACCGTTGGCTGACGTGGCTTACCAACGTGGCGGGCCGCGTTACCGGGCTGCTCGGCCCTCAGCGGCCAGACCTGCTTTCGTCGATTGATTCAGTCCGCACATCGGCGCCGAATTGGGGTGGGCGTTTTTCAATCCAGGCGCGGACGCCTTCGCGGTGATCGGGGGTGGCAGTGGTGGCGACTTGGTGGCGGGCTTCCACGGCGACGGCTTCGGCCAGAGAGAGTCGATGGGCATTGGCGACGTTGGCTTTCATGTAGCCGATGGCGATCTGCGGGCCAGCCGCGAACGTCGCGGCCCATGCGCGCCATGCGGCTTCGAAGTCGTCGCCTTCGGATACGACACGCTCGACCAGTCCAATCTGCAACGCCTCGGTGGCATCGACAGAGCCGTTGGTAGCCAGCAGTTCGAGCGCCCGGGCGGGGCCGATGCGGTGGGCGAGTAGCCACGGTCCGCCCATGTCGCCAGAGAACCCGAGCCGAGCCCAACCGGTCACGAAGGTGGCGGATGGCGCAGCAATCCGCAGGTCGCAGGCCAGCGCGATCGCTAGTCCAGCTCCGACCGCAGGGCCGTTGACCGCGGCGATCGTGATGATCGGCGCTTCGTGCAGAACGACCGTGATGCGGGAGTTGGCGGCGAGCGCGGCGGCGCGCTCCTCAGGCGTCGGCTTGGTGCCATCAGATCGCCGACCACTGCCGTCACGTACGTCTCCGCCGGCGCAGAACGCGCTCCCCGCCCCCGTCATGACGATGCAGCCGACATCTGGCGCCTCAGCGAACTCTTCGACCGCGGCAATGACGGGCTCGTACATGTCGTCATGGAGCGCGTTACGGCGATCAGGGCGGTTGAGGGTGATGATGCCGATGCGATCGACAACCTCGATTCGTACCGTGTCGGTCCCGGTCTCAATCGTGCGATTCACAACACTCCTCGTAGCGATCTTGTGTCAACGTCGATCATGGTGGCGTGCATCTCCCAGAGCCACAACCAGAAAATAGGTTAGTCTTTTACGCAATGACAAGCCCGTGGGATCGACGACTCGGCTTCTGGTGGATCGCCGAAGATCACCCCGACACGCCCGCCATTTTGGAGGGCCCCGACGGCGCTCGCACCTACGCCGAACTCGCTGGCGACGCTCACCAACTCGTGCACTTGTTCCGCTCGGAAGGCGCTACGGCCGGCGATGCGATCGCTGTGTTGGCGGACAATGGAAACACGTTGATCGAGGTGTCGCTTGCGGCCCATGAGGCGGGCTGGCACTTCATTCCGCTCAACACACACCTGACGCCGCATGAACTCGCGGCGATCATGGAGCACTCCGGCGCGAAGATCCTGGTGATCAGCGATCGGGCGGCTTCGCTCCTCCACGGGCTCGATGGTGCCGCGCTCGGGGTCAGCGTCTTTTCGATAGGTGAGATTCCCGGGGTGCGTTCGCTGGCCGGAGCCCGCGCCACCATGCCCCGCACGATGCCATCGGATCGCAAGCCAGGCAGCCTGTTTGTCTACACCTCAGGCACCACCGGCAAGCCGAAAGGCATTCGCCGACCCATCCCCGTCGGGGAAGTCGATCAGATCGCCAACGACAGCGCTCTCTTCGGTCGTGCGTTCGATTTCAAGCCGTTCGAGGGCCCGATGCTGGTGTCGACCGGGATGTTCCACGGTGGCAGTCACAGCTTCTATATGGGTGGGCTTCACGTTGGCCAGCCGCTCGTCATCATGCCGAAGTTCGACCCCGAAGAGACGCTGCGCCTCATCGAAAAGTACAAGGTGCAGACCGGCTACATGGTGCCGACCCAGTTCCACCGCCTGCTGCGCCTGCCCGCCGAGGTGCGAGCCCGCTACGACGTGTCAAGCCTGCGGGCTATCGTGCATTCGGCCGCGCCCTGCCCGCGTCTGGTGAAAGAACAAATGATGGCCTGGTGGGGCCCGGTCATCTGGGAAACCTACGGCGGTATGGAAGGTGCAGCGACCATCGCCAAGCCACTGCGGTGGTTGGAGAAACCCGGCACCGTTGGGCGCTCGGTGCGGGGCGTGGAGGTCACGATTCTCGACGACGATGGCAACGAGGTGCCGCGCGGCGTGGCCGGAAATATCTTCATGGAAAACAGCGTCGGCTTCTCGTACCACGGCGACCCAGATCAGACCCGTTCGGCATTCAAGGGCAAGCAGTTCTCCCTCGGTGATATCGGCTACTTGGATGACGACGGGTACCTGTTCATCTCCGACCGGGCCAAGGACATGATCATCACCGGCGGTACCAACGTGTACCCAGCCGAGATCGAGGCCACCCTGCTCAACCACCCCAAAGTGCACGACGTCGGCGTGATCGGCGTCCCCGACCCTGACTGGGGCGAGTCGATCGTGGCCCTCGTGCAACCAATCGTTGGTGTGGTGCCATCCGACGACTTGATCGCCGAACTCACCGCGTTCTGCAAGGAGCACCTGGCCAGCTACAAGTGTCCCCGCCGCTGGGATTTCCGCACCGAACTCCCCCGTACCGAAGCCGGCAAACTCTACAAACGCAAAATCCGCGACGAGTACCTCGCTGCGCTTACGGAGCCGAGTTGACCCTCGCTGAGGATCGTGTTGTCCTGCGGCAGCGATGGTACGACGAAGGATTCTTTAGCACCGAGACCATCGCCGCTCACCTGCGCAATGGCGCCGCGCAGTACCCCGAGACGGCCATGCACTTTGTCGGCGGGCCAGAGCCGACGTCGATTCGGTTAGATGATATGTACACCCGCGCGCTGCGTCTTGCTGGCGGTCTCGCCAAACTGGGTATCGGGCCCGGCGATGTCATCGCGATATGGGTGCCGAACTGGCTGGAAGGCGCGCTCACCTACCAGGCGGCTCTGTTGCTCGGTGCCACGGTGGTGCCGATCATCCACATTTACGGAGCGCGTGAGGTTGGGTTTATCCTCCGCCAATCGGGTGCTCGGGTGCTGGTCATGCCCGATCGATGGCGCTCGATCGATTATCGGGAACGCTTCGCGGCCATCAACGACATTCCGGCTCTCGAACATGTCGTGATGATCGGTGCCGACGGGCCTCCCGGCTCGTTGTCGTGGCATGACCTGGCGGCGGCGGAACCGATCGGGGCGCTGCCGAACACCCATCCCGATGATGTCTGCGTGCTCATCTACACATCGGGCACGACTGCTGACCCCAAGGGTGTGCAGCACACGACCAATACCCTCGTCGCCGAAATTTGCACGACCGCGGCTGCGTTGGACGAGCGGCGCGGCGTCAATCTCGCGGCGTTCCCCGCAGGCCATATCGCCGGCGTGTTGGGCCTTTTCCGCATGTTTGTGCTCGGCGTGTCTTCCGTGGTGATGGACCAGTGGGAGCCAGCCCTCGCTGCCCGTCTCGTCGAGCAGTACGGCACCACGACGACCGCTGGCGCGCCGTTCTATCTGGCCTCGTTGATGGACGAAGCCGAGCGACAGGGCATCGCGCTCACGACGATGCGCAACTACATGGTGGGTGCCGCCAGCGTGCCTGCGTCGCTCGTCGAGCGCGCCGATGCCTTTGGTATCCCGGTCTATCGGGCGTACGGGTCGAGTGAGCATCCGGTTATCACCACCGGCACCCCGGCCGACCCGATCGGCAAGCGGGCCGGCACCGATGGACGCCTCACGCCCGGCAACGAGATCCGTCTTTTGGATGATGACGACAATGAAGTTGGCATCGGCCAGGACGGCGAGATCATCTCGCGGGGGCCCGAGATGTTCGTCGGCTATCGGGATGCGGCGATGGATACCGATTCGTTCTTGCCCGGCGGATGGTTCCGCACCGGTGACATCGGCCGCCTCGACGCCGACGGCTTCCTCACCATCACCGACCGCAAGAAGGACGTCATCATTCGCGGCGGCGAAAACATCGCGTCAAAGGAAGTCGAGGATCTGCTGATGCTGCATCCCGCCGTCGCGGACGCCGCCGCCGTTGGCCAGCCGGACGAGCGTCTCGGTGAGCGCGTCGCGGTATTTGTGCAGCTCCGACAAGGTGCCACCATCGACCTGCCCGAGATACAGCGCCACTTCGCCACCCTCGGCGTCGCCCGTCAGAAGACCCCCGAGCACCTCGAGTTCATCGCTGAATTCCCTCGGTCCCTCTCCGGCAAAGTCCGCAAAGTCGACCTCCGCAACCAACTCCGCACGACCTGACAACGAGGCCTGGGTGCAGCCGAGGCGGCCCAGTGACCTACACCCGAGCCAGACGTCAGTAACCGGTCCAGTTGGGGGCGCGTTTTTCGAAGAAGGAGCGGACGCCTTCGGAGGCGTCGGCGGTACCGAGGATGGCGTCTTTGGCGGTCTCGGTTGCGGTCCAGCCTTCGACCGCTTCGGTGGCGAGGCGGGTGTTGATGGCGGCGAGGCAGGCCTGCACCGACTGCGGCGCGTTGGCGCAGATGCGATGCGCGAGCGCGACCGCCTCGACGGCAGCTTGGCCGGGTTCGCACAACACGTTCACGAAACCGGCGTTGTAGGCCCGTTCAGCACCGATGGGCGCACCGGTCAAGATCAACTCGCGGGCGAGGTTGAGGGGCAGCGATTGGGGTGCACGGAACAGGCCGGCGCAGGTTGGAATCACGCCGATCCCAACTTCGGGTAGACCGAAACGGGCGTTCGAGGCGGCGACGACGAGATCGCAGGCGAGCACGATTTCCATGCCACCGCCAAGCGCGAAACCTTCGACTGCGGCGATGAGCGGCTTGCGACGGTTGCGGCGGATGATTCCGTATTCGCCGCCTCGCTCGGTCACGTAGTCCCCCAGCGCCGTCAGATCGCTGCCCGCCGAGAAGAATGTGGATGACCCTGTCAGCACGCCAGCCCAGACCGAGTCATCATCGTCCAGCATGTTCAGCGCGCTGTCGATCGCGTTGGCCAGATGGCGGTCGATGGCGTTGCGTTTCGACTCGCGCTGCAGGGTGATGACGAGTACGTGCCCGTCGCGACGCGTGGCCACTACTTCAGTCATGTGGAAGGTCTACTCCTCATCCGAGCGGGTGGAGACGATATCGACGTACTCATCTCAACAGCGTCTCGTACTCAGCGAGGGCGTCCTCGACGTAGCGGGCGATCCGCTCAACGTCGGCCAGCTGCGTCGGATCAGCCATCAGCCCCAGATCGAGCCGCGGGCCGTTGCGTCGCGACGTGATGTTGAGGAACCGACCATTCCCCAGGATGGGCACCGGGTGGTTCGCCTGTTGCACGAACCCGGCGTAACTACGGGAGCCAGTCGGCCCGGGCACGTTCGAGAGCGAGACATTGCCTGGCAGCAGCGAACTACCGTCGGTCGTGCGGGCCGCAAACTTCGCCCGCCGATCGCGCGGTCCGTAGGGCCGTTCGGGTTGGTCGAGCATCGCTTCGTCCCACGGCGTGCGGATGCGCTCTTCGGCCATCGACGCTCGGATGGCTGCAAGCCTCTCGATTGGGTCCGCGAGGTGTGTGGCGAGGTGCGGATGGAGCGCCACGATGCGGTTGCCGAACTCGCCGTGCTCGGCACGACGGTAGCTGCGAGCAGAGTTGACGACGATCGGCGTATCAGGCAGATCGTTCAACTCGATCAGGTGGCGACGCAGCGCACTCGACGCCAACGCGAGGAACATGTCGTTGACCGTCACGCCGGCCCGCTCGCCGACCTCACGCACCCGATCAAGCTCAAGGCTGAGGCGCGTGTACACGCGCTCGGTGGACGTGGGGCCCGAACGGGCGAGCCGTGGGGTGCGAGCCCGGCGGGGCGCCGAGTCGCTGGCCAACGCCTCACGTGCCGCGTCCATCCGCTGGCGGACCGCGACCCGCATTGGCTCCTCGATAGCGAAACGTGCTTCGGCTGCGGCCCGCCACTGGTCGGGCGGCAGAGGCTGGCCCGCCGGACGATGACCGGTCGCAGGCGGTTGCTCGTCACTCAACCGGCCCAGCAGCGTCTGAAAGCCGACGCCATCGGTAACCGAATGGTGCACCGTCAGCAACATGGCGCATCGGCCCAGCCCGGTTGATTCGAAGATGACGACGCGGAACGATGGACGGGCGAGATCGAGTTGCCACATACTGGCCGCAGCCGCCGCGGCATGAAGCTGCTGCTCGTTCACCGGTTCGGCGTGCCACGACACGTGGGCACTCGGGTCACAATCGGGTACATCGACCCAAACGTCCGAGTCGTACCCATCGGGCGCCTGCCGCAATACCGCGAGCAGCGGCGTGTGGGCGAGCCGGGCCAGCAGGTGCTCCCACAGCACCTCGTGCACGGGGCGGTCGAGCCCGGCCGGGATTTCTAGCGAGAGGAGCGCGCCAATCTGCATGGGCGTCGATGGTGTGTCGCTTAGCACCATGAAGTGGTCGTCAGGGCGCAGCCGTCGCACACCGGGCGGATCGGCCGGCGGCTTGGCAGCACCCTCACTGGCAGTCGGGGCCGCCATCAACCTGCAGCGTGTCGCCGTCCAGTTGCCTCATGAGACGCACGTCCTACTCTTCGTCGGCGGGAGCGGCGGGGATGTGGGGGAAGAGTTCCTCGAAGGCTCCGATGGTGATGCGGCGACGGTCTTCGGTTGCGAGATCCCCGAAGAGTTCGTGCAGCGTCTTTTGGGTGTGGCCAAACGTGCCCTCGATGTGGGGGTAATCACTCCCCCAACAAACATTGCGCCAGCCCATCGCGGTCATAGCCTTGACGGCGGAACTGTCGTGCTGGAACGAGGCGTAGATGTTCTCGTAGAGATACTCGCTCGGCAGCCGCAGCAGCTGCGGGCGCACGGCGGAGGAATGCTGGCGGTAGCCCTCATCCAACCGGTCAGCGATGAAGGGACCCCAGGTCGCGCCGCCTTCGGAGACGATCACTTTGACGTCGGGATGGCGGTCGAATACTCCCGACGCAATCATCTTGGTGACGGCCCGCTGACCGCCGTACGTGGTCTCGGTGTAGTTGATCAGCGCCCCGCCCGGCCCCCGGAAGTACCCGCCGTGGAACGATTTGGCATCATGGGCCTCGGTACCGATATGGAATGCGACCCGCATGCCGGTCTCTTGGAACGCCGCCCATAACGGCTCCCACACGTCGTAGTTCCAGTCGGGAGCACCGAGCGACGGCGTCACCGACAAGTACCCGGCGTGGAAGCCGATGCCCGCAGCCCGGTAGACCTCGGCTGCAGCCGCTTCGGCGTCGAGCAACGGAATGGTCGCGGTCGGCACATAACGGGCGCTGAAGCGCTGGTATTCGATGGCCCAGTCATTGACGGCGACGCAACCGGCGGCGAGCAGATCGGGGGAATGGATGGACGACATCCAGATACCGATGGAGGGATAGACCAGTTCGGCCCAGATCCCTTCACCCTCAAGGTCGATCAGGCGCAAGGCCTTGTCGTTCGCTCCCGGCGCGCGCTCAAGAACGGTCTGCCCATTGTCGTCGGTCATCCCGGCGGCACGGGGCATGCGACGGCGGAATTCCTGCCCGTCGATGTAGACGGTCTCGTGGGAGCCGTCCTCATCTTTGACGCTGCGGGGCATACGAGCGGCGAGCTCGGGCGGCAGGGTGGTGGCGAACAGATCGTCCGGCTCGACAAGGTGCGAGTCACCGGAATTGGCCCAGTACTTGGTCATGGTCAGTCCTCTCGGGTCAGGTGGATAGTGGTCGGAAGCGGGGTGTAGTCATCTCGGCGTTCACGTGGTCCCACGCAATCTGCACCCGGTCGCCGATACGCACCGTGTCGGGGTCACAGTCGATGATGTTGACCAGCATGCGTGCACCCGCACCCTGGGTGCCATCGAGTTCAACGACGCCCGAGACGTAAGGACAGATGGCGGCCAGATCGGGGTGCAACGGATGCCGCACAACCGTGAACGTGTAGATCGTGCCGAGGCCACTCAGTTCGACCCACTCGACGTCGCGGGTCTGGCAGATGAAGCAGAACGGCGAGGGCGGCATGCGGAACGTGCCGCAGTGCGTGCACTTGGGGGCGACGAGGCGATCTTCGAGCGCCGCATCCCAGAAGGGTTGGGTCATCTCGGTGGCATGAGTCGCCGTCAAAATGTTGGGGAAGACGCCCTTGGTGAGCTGTCCGAATTCCATAGTCATGATCTCGTCGTCCTTATTTCCGCAGGAGGGCGCCCGAGACCGGCAGGCTTGCCGGACCCCCGGTCACCAGCGCGATTTCCGCGCCCTCGACTTGGTTGATGGCGGTGCCGCGCAACTGCTCGACCGCTTCTCGCACGTGCGTCATACCGATGATGTACGCCTCGGAAAGGTTCCCACCATGGGTGTTCACCGGGATGGTGCCGGTCTTGTATCGGATGTTGCCATCGGCCACGAACGGGCCGCCTTCGCCTATCGGGCAAAAGCCATAATCCTCGAGCTGCATGATGACCATCGGTGAGAAGTGGTCGTACAAGAGGGCAACATCGACGTCGGCCGGGGTGACGCCGGCCATCTCGTACATGCGCTTGGCGACCGGACGGTGACCCGACGAGGTGAACTCGTCGTCGGGTGCCTGGAAGTAGCGGAACAACGCCGGGCCCCAACGGCCGGTGCCGCCATGATTTGCCGCCATGATGTACACGGGCGGCTGGCGAAGGTCCTTGGCTCGGTCGGCGGCCACCGTGATAACAGCTACCGCGCCGTCGCTCTCCATCGTGTAGTCGAACAGGCAAAGCGGGTCAGAGATCATGCGGGCGTTGAAGTAGTCATCGAGCGTTAGCGGTTCGGTGCGCAGCGCAGTCGGGCGCTTGAGGGCGTTGTCACGCTGGCTCATGCAGACCTCGGCGAAGTGCTCACGCTTGGTGCCGTAGAGGTGCATATGGCGCTGGGCCAACAGCGCGAAACTGTGCCCCGGCGAGAGCAGGCCGTTGTTGGCGGTGAACGCTCCCGAAGGCGGGAACCCGCCGCCGCCGTAGGGGCTTGAGCCGCCTTCGGACATCATGGCGTAGGCCAACATGCCGCCAACGGCCGAGCCACCGAGCCGTTTGGTGAGCTGCTGCAGGGTCATCAAGGTGACGACGACATCGGCCATGCCCGACTCAATCGCGGCCGCAGCGACACCGATTGCCCCGACGGACCCGCCGCCGCCGGAGGTGGTCGTGGTCGCCCATCGAACCTCGGGCACACCCAACTCGGCGGCAACCGCAGCCGGGTCGCAGGAACCGGAGTAGATGGAGAACCCGTCGAGGTCGTTGATCGTCAGGCCCGCATCTGTGAGGGCGGCGAGAATGGCGGTGCAACCCATCGAAAATTCCGACTCGGGGAACGACTGACCACGCTTGAAATACTGCGTGGCCCCCACCCCCACAATCGCAGTCTTGTCCTTCATGCTGCGTTCGCTCATCGCGCGTATACCCCTTCGCACAGCCTCGTCACCGCTCCCCTGAGCGACCGGACCTCGCCCATCACCGTACCACCGGCCGTGCCCAAATGAAAACGCTATTTTCACTTACGACCGAACTGGTTGAAGGAGCCTTCAGACAGTGTGTACGAGGGAGGGTGGGTCGTAGTTGTCGAAGGTGACGGTGTCGGTGGTGACGTCGAGGATGGCGTAGGACAAGCGTTTGCCGTTCGACCAGTCGCGGGCTTGGCCGACGGAGCCGGGGTTGATGACCAGGGCTCGGCCGACACGTTCGGCCATTTGGGCGTGGGTGTGACCGATCACGATGTAGTCGGCCTCAATCGCGGCGAGGCGCTTCAACTCGGGCGAATGCTTGGTGACGTACTGGTTGAACGGCTCGCACGGGCTGGCGTGGGTGAGCACGAGTCGCTTCCCGAGCACGTCGAGTTCGTGGCGGAGCGGATGGGAGGCAAGCCATTCGACCAACGACGGGTCGACGTGCGGGGCCGACCGGGCCTTGTGGCCGTGGGCGGCGAGAATGCCGATGTCGTGGTTGCCGAGCACACAAGTTGCGTCGTGGTCACGCAGCAGGGCGACTGTCTCGTTGGAGAAACGATATTCCTCCACCATGTCGCCGGCGCAGAGCAGCAGGTCGACCTCACCCATGCGATCAAGGGCGAGGGCAAGGCCGGCGGCGTTGCCATGAACGTCAGACACAATTCCGATACGCAATAGGTTGTCTCCTTCGTTCAATAGGTCTAGACGGTGGCGCCGAAGGAGCGGAGGAAAAGCTGCGTCGTGTGCGCGGTGGCTTCGGGCCAGGGCGGGCATTCTTCGCCGTTGAGCCGGGCTTGGATGATGCCACTGACGACGCTCGCGACGGCGCGGGCATCTTCGTCGGGGTCGGCTGCCAGCGGGAACAAGCCAGCGCGTTGGCCGTTGCGAATGATGTCGACAAGCACCGCGCGGCGAACGATTGCGCCCTGGTGATACGCCTCGTCGAAGCCGACGGCCGAGCGGGCCTCGGCCGAGGTCAACACCGACGTTTGGCGAGATCGGCGGGGCTCGTAGACCACGGCGAGTTGACGTTCGATCCACGCATGCAGGGCCTCGACGGGCCCGGGTGCTGCGGCCACCACCTCAGCCAGTTCGAGGGCGACCCGGCTTTCAGCGGTGCGATACATCGTGAGGATGAGCTCATCCTTCGATGGGAAATGCCGGTAGAACGCGCGTGTCGACAACCCGGCCGCGTCGAGGATCTGTTGCACCGACACCGGTTCGCCGCTGGTGTGGCCGACGAGACCGTAGGCGGCATGCATGATCGCATCGCGCTCTTTGACCTGGCGTGCGGCTCGAGTTGGGGGTGCGTCGACCATGGCTAGGCGACGATATCGCGGGCCCGAAAATCGGCGATAGCTTCCTCGGACATGCCAAGCCGACGAAGGATGAGGTCGGTCTGCTCCCCCGCCAGTACGGCTGGCAACGCTTGGGTGGCCGAGCGCGAATAGCGGATGTAGGGCGCTAGCCGTGGGTGCTCGTCCAGAGTCGGATGCACGACGTCGGCGACATATCCGCTGGCGCGACCATAGGCCGGGTCAAACAGGAAGTCCTCGATCGAGGTGTTGTTCACCGCCATACAACCCACACCCTGGGGCAACAGCTCGTCTTCCCACGCCTGTGCCGATTTGGTCACAAACAGCGCCGACAGCTCGGTGATAAGCGCCTTGGGGTGACGAGCCCGAACGGCTGGGTCACTGTGCTTGGCTCGCAGGTCCGCATAGGGCGACAACGCCGTCGCGAGCCGGGCAAAGTCGACCTCGGCCGGCGCGGCCAGGAAGACATAGGTACCATCGGCTGCGTCGTAGACACGGTAGAGCGAGCCGAGACCGCGCAGGTCGGCTTCCGGCGCCGGTTCGTGGGGCGCGCCCGGGTACGTCACACACTGGGCCGACATGGCGTGCCCGCCGGTGTTGAGCATGGAGGAGAACAGTTCCTGGCCAACCGCTCCCCTGGCTCGTGCGACCAAGCCGAACAAAATGGCACTGGCGACGCCGAGCGCTGCGAACCCGTCGGCCTGAGCGTTGGCCATGGCGCTGGCGGCGGAAAGACGCCGAGCGCCGTCCTGTATCTCATCCATCGTCAGGTCGGCGCTTTCAGCGACGGTGACCCCAACGTTGGCGAACGGGATGCCGCTGGCCGCGCCGATACTGGGCGCGTACGCTGGCTTCTTGCCGTACGGACCATCGACGCCATAGCCCGGAGCGTTCACGTAGATGACGTTCGGGTTGCTCATTCGAACTGCCGCGTAATCGAGGCCGAGTTTGCTCATCGCACCGGCTCGGTAACCCTGGATGACGACGTCCGCAGTCGATGCCAACTGCTGCACGAGCGCCCGGCCTTCATCGGTAGCGAGGTCAACGGCGATGCTTTCCTTGCCCTGCATCACCTTGAACCCGCCCGATTCGGGGAAGGGCAGAATACGACGAATCATGTCGCCGACAAGCGGCTCAACCTTGATGACCCTCGCACCGAGATCGGTCAACATCGTCGTGCCATGCGGCCCGGCAAACAACGTCGCCAGCTCCAAAATCGTCACGCCCGCCAACGGCAAGCCCGTACCACCGGGAGCAGCAGCCGACGAAGCCGAGACCGCTGCTGGAGCCGACGTCGCTGCGGCAGCGAGCGCGAGGATCTCGGAGCGGTGTTGGTCGAGAGTGGGTGCACTGCGGGTCAGGTCAGCGGGTGTGCTCGCCGCCTTCACGATGGCAGCGGGTTGACGTACGACGCCTCGCTCGATGTCATTGATCTCGACGACGAACCCGTCATGGGCCAACTGCGGGTGATCGAGCGCTCCCGGGCCTTGGCGGAACTGTTCGGCGAACACATTGGGATCTGCGTCGAACACGTCCTGCCACTCGGCCAGCGTCTTCTCACGGGAGGCTTCGAGCATCTTGGTCCACAGTTCCATGCGCTTGTCGGCGTCGCCATCGAAGAGGGGCAGGCCCTTCCAGTTCTCATCGGTGAACATCCACGACAGGCCGAGCGACCTCATGTGAGCGGCAAACAGGTGAGGGGCAACCGCGGCGAACTGCAGCCAGTGACCATCCTTGGTAAGACAGACCAGCAACATGAATGTGAGTGGGCTGGCCGGGCGCCCCTGGTCGTCGTAGGGATTGGATTTGGTGAACGCGTCGGGCCACCGGTCAGCGATGAGATGCTCAAACCATGCCCACGTGTCGAGGGTGGTGAACGCCTGCAGCAGGTTCGTTTCGACCCATTGGCCGAGCCCGCTTGATTCTCGTTCATAGAGGGCGGCCAAGATCCCATGGATCGCCACCTGGCTGGCCGCAAACGACGCGAACGGAACGTTCACAAACGGCGGCTCAGAGAACGGGCTCATCCGCCGGAACGTTCGGAACGCGCCCACTTTGGCATGCACGAGACCCTGATAGCCGGGGGCATCGGCGTACGGGCCTTGGCGCCCGAATCCGGTGATAGAGGTGTAGATGAGCCGCGGATTCAGCTTGCTCAGTTCGGCATAGCCGAGACCCAACGCGTCCATCGCTCCCGGATGCTGTGTTTCGATGAGCACGTCGGCGGTCGTTGCGAGGTTGCGGAAGATCTGACGGTCGGCTTCATCGGCCTTGTTCAGCACGATGGAGCGTTTCCCACGAGCCCAGAACGGGTAGGCCGCGTGATGGCGGATGACGGCACCGCCCGCCGATTCGATCTGGATGACGTCCGCACCGAAATCGGCGAACAATTGGCTCACCTGCGCGCCCACCCGATTGGGCGATACATCAATAACTCGAAGCCCCGCGAACGGACCCATCCGACCCCCCTGATTTTCCGTCGAGCGATAGTCAGCGCCAAACGGAAACGTCATTTTCACTTTACTGTAGCCGACAACCGAATCCACTCGGCCGGAGCCTTCCTGAACGGATATCCGTCGATGCTCCGCATGGCGCGCCGACCGACCGGGCCGTCATGGCTTCGTGGCAACCGGGTTAGTGCATTAACTTGACGTTAATGTCAACTGACGGCGCCCCCCGCCTGCTCAGCCGGGAGTTCCTTACGCTCGGCCTGGCTACCATGCTCTTCTTCGGGTCAATGGGTGCGGTGAACCCGATCCTGCCGAAGTTCGTCGTGGATGAATTGCACGGAAGCACAACGGTCGTCGGTCTCGTCCTCGGGTCGTTTGCCGTCGCTTCACTGTCGTTACGAAGCGTGTTCGGGCGACTAGCCGGGCGACGCGGTGCGCGCCTGTTGATGATGATCGGCGCGGTGCTCGGCGCCCTCGGTATGGCCACCTTCTCCGTCACGTCGAGCGTACCCGTGGCCATACTCGGACGGTTGCTGCACGGCGGCGCAATGGCTGCGATCATGACCGGTTCAACGGTGCTCGCCATCGATCTGGCACCGGTCGAACGAAGGGGCGAGGCGGCCAGTTACATCCTGGTGTCGTTCCACTTCGGCCTCGGGCTCGGGCCGCTCTTCGGCGAATTCGTCATGGGCCGCTCGTCGTATCACGGGGTTTTTCTCGCCCTGGCCGGGCTCATCGTTGCCAGCGGTGCAGTCGCCGCGCTGCTTCCCCACCGACCCGGGCATCCCGATGCGCCAGCCTCGCCTTGGGTGCACCGCCAAGGAGTCACTCCGGGCATCATTGCCGCGTTCGGCATCGTTCCCTTCGTTGCCATGAGCACCTTCGTTCCCCTCTACGGTCGGCAGATCCATCTCAACTCGGTCGGGCCGGTGTTCGTGGTGGCTTCGATCAGCATCGCGTTCGCCCGTATCGCATTCGGCCGAGTACCCGACCGCCTCGGCCCTATCCGCAGTACGACCATTGCGTTGTCGTTGTCGGCGGCCGGCGCGGTGGTGCTGGCTGGTTGGGCTACCCCGATGGGTGTGTTTGTTGCTGCGGCGGTGCTCGCTGGCGGTATGGCGCTGCAGACCCCATCGCTGATTCCCGCTGCCGTCGTGAATGTTGCACCACACGAGCGGGCGTCTGCCATGGCGACGTTCACCATGTTCAGCGATCTGTCCGTCGCTCTTACCGGACCCGTTCTCGGCCTCATTGCGGCGCGGGCGAACTACCGGACGACGTTCTTCACCGCCGGCCTCTGCGCGCTCGGTGGACTGGTCGTACTGCACACCTACCTGGCACCAAACTACCGACCCGGCGCAGCCGACCGCTCGACGACAGGCCTCGCCGACCTCGCGACCGGCGTCGGAGAAATGTAGGCGAGTGTCCGTCGCCGGTCGTCACTTGACGATTGTGTCAGATAGGGTCCGGACGGGAATCAGCAGGCCGCGGGGTTCACAGAATGGGGTCAGCAATGGACAGTTTTCCTCGGGTAGAGGTTGAAGCAGCGTTTCAGCACTACTTCATGGTCGGACCGGTGATGGAGGACTGGATTGGCTGGTCAAAGCTCTTCACCGACGATGCCGTGTACTTCGATCACTTCTACGGGCGATTCCACGGGCCCAAGGAAATCGAGCTGTTCCTCGAGTCGACGATGATGTTTGGCCGGCACTGTTACACCTCACTGGTTTGGTACAACATCGGGGGCAATCGCATCGTGTGGAAGGGCATGAATACCGCCGACCATCCCGACCCGACGCAGCCACCATTCGTGTTCCCTTCGCTGCAGATCATCCAGTACGCCGGCGACGGCAAATGGTCATCGGAAGAAGACTGGTGGATCCAGTCCGAAATGAAGACCTACGCCAAGGGTTACTGGAAGGCATGCCAGGCCATTGACCCGCACTACGCCGACAAGATGTCCCGCGAGCATTGGGGCGATATCGAGTGGGCCCGCCCGCCTGTCGGCCACGTCGCCCGACCCTCGTGGTGGGGACGCGAGGAAGAGATTCCTGTCATCCGCCGCATCGAGGACATGACCTTCGGCGTTCGCGTCTAGCGCGTGGCGAGGGCGGCGTCGAGCTGCGCGAGCAGGATCGGGACTTCAGCCAGGGCCCGCAGGGCGTCATTGAGGTGAGTGCAGCCTTCGGTGCGGGCGAGGCGTTGCAAAACAGTCCTGCGCAACTCACCGAGGGGCGTGCCGAGCACGGCGCTGGCAGTGTTAACGGCCGATGGACACTCCCGAAAGGGCAAGATGCGGGCCTCGGGGCTGACCGTCAGCAACGTCAAGGACTCGGGGTCGGCGGTCGCTCGTAACACATATTCATGAATCGCCACACGACCGTGGTTCGGGTCACCGGCAGAATCCTGGAAGCCGGAGTCGATGACGATGGTGCCGTCAACCGGGTCACGCCACACGTCAATACGACGGGCGCGACGCATCGAGGTGGGTGGCAGGTCAGCCAGCTTGTGCCACCCGTCGGGGTCGGCCTCGTTGACCAGCGACGGCACGACCTGCACCCGGTGGGTGCCTCCGCCAGCGCGCTGCTCGTCGAGCGCTCCCGAGCCGGGGGCGAAGCCGATACAGACGCCCTCCATGTCGGGTCGGACCGTCAGACTCGGTCGCCCCATCCACTCATCACGCCAACGGGACCAGGCGAAACCGGCGATGAGGCTGGCACCGGAAATGTCGTCCAGCAGCAGGTACAGCGGGGTACCCAGCTCCCGTTCACCGGGCAGGAACTGGTCGAGCGCGCCCCGTAAGTAGCCGCCGCCACGGTGCCCGACGAGATCACTCAAACCTTTGCGGCCCGGTGACGTGGTGATGTCTTCGATGGTGCGATTGCCACCAATACCAACACTGGTGGTTGCGACGCCCACGACGGTCGGAGCGTCGCCGACCTCGATCGTGACCGCGTCACGGGCGCTGCCGTCGAGGCGTAGCTGAGTCCCGAAGCCACCGGGCCAGGTCATATCGACGGTGGAGGTACGGCGGATGGAATGGCGCGGCCGCAGGGGCGCCGGCCCGACCGGGCCGGCTACCGCCTGCAGCGGGTCACGCTCGATCGGGGCGATCAGTTTTTCGATCCCTTGGTCCCGAAGCGGATACCGGCGTCAAGACGGATGACCTCACCGTTGAAGTACGGGTTATCGACTATCGCCATGGCCATACGGGCGTACTCGTCGGGCCGGCCCATGCGCTTGGGGAACGGCACGACCGGACCCCACTCGGCCTCGATGGCCTCGAGCGACTGACCGTACGCCGGGGTAGCAAACACGCCCGGGGCAATGGTGCCAACACGGATGCCGACGACCGAAAGGTCACGAGCAGCGGGCAAGGTCATGCCGATGATGCCGCCCTTGGCTGCGCCGTAGGCAACCTGGCCGATGGTGCCTTCGAAGCCGGCAATGGACGCGGTGTTGATAATGACGCCACGCTCACCGGTATCTTGCGGCTCGTTCTTGGCCATGGCCGCCGCGGCAAGACGCAGCACGTTGAAGCTGCCGTTGAGGAAGATCTGCACGACCTTCATGAACTCTTCGAGGGCGAGCGGCGCGCCGTTGCGGTCGAGCGTGCGTCCGCCGCCGGGGCCACCATGGGTATCGACCGAGACCCGGAGCGGGCCCATCTCCACCGCGGCGGCGATGGCGGCGTTGACGCTGTCCTCGGACAGAACGTCGGTCTTCACGAAGTAGGCAACGCCAGGTGTGACCGCATTCAACTCATCAGCCAGAGCCTGGCCGGTCTCTTCCGCCAAATCGGCAATGACGACGCGAGCGCCACCGGAAACGAGGCGACGAACCGTAGCGGCGCCTAATCCGCCGGCTCCACCGACGGCGAGTGCACTAGAACCTTCGAGCTGCATGGTGATCTCCCTGGACTGAACGCGTGTGTCAGAAATCTAGCCCCGTTGCCCGCCACTTGACGACACCGTCAACTTCAAACCAGCATCACCAGATGGACTTCACCTTCTCGGCCGAGGACGAGGCATTCCGCCAACACGTGCGCACCTGGCTGGAAGAGCATCTCGTTGGGGAGTTCGCCACGCTCGGCACCGGTTCTGACCTGGGCGAAGGCGACGAATTGGTCCTCCGTAAGGCCTGGGAGCGCGAGTTGGCCAGCGGTGGCTGGATTGGTATGGGCTGGCCGAAGCACTACGGCGGGCGTGACCTGCCGCTCAGCCAGTTGATGATTTTCACCGAGGAATACGTACGGGCCGGAGGGCCGCAACGGTGCGGATTCTTCGGCGAGCAGCTGCTCGGCCCGACGATCATGATGTTCGGCACCGAGGAGCAAAAGCAACGGTTCCTTCCGCCAATTCTGCGGGCCGAGGAGTTTTGGTGCCAGGGTTTCAGCGAACCCGATGCCGGAAGCGACCTGGCCAATATCCACACGATGGCCGAGCGTGATGGCGATGAATGGGTGATCAACGGTCAGAAGATTTGGACGAGCCTCGGGCACATTGCCGACTGGATTTTCGTTGTCTGCCGCACCGACCGGAATGTCACCAAGAAGCACGACGGCATCAGCTTCATCCTGTGCCCGATCGCCCAACCCGGCGTCGAGCTGCGCCCGATCAAACAGATCACTGGCACCGCCGAGTTCAACGAAGTGTTCTTCACCGACGCGCGAACCGCCGCCGACCTGGTCGTTGGCCCGGTCGGCAAGGGATGGAACGTCGTGATGGCCACACTGGGCTTCGAGCGCGGCACCGCCTTCTTGGCCCAGCGGCTGCGCTTCGCCGAGGAATATCGCAGGGTCGCAGCATTCGCTCGTGAGCGTGGTCACGGCGATGACCCGGTCATGAGGCAGCGGCTGGCCGATGCCTACATCGGCTTGGAGATCATGCGCTATTCGTCGATGCGCACCATTACCAACCTGGCCAAGGGCGGCGTGCCCGGCCCCGAATCATCAACGGGCAAACTGTTCTGGTCGGCGTGGCATCAGCGCCTCGGTGAGCTGGAAATGGACCTGATGGGTGCCGATGGCCAGATCCTCACCGACGGCCTGCTCGGCGATTTCCAATACACCTTCCAGTTCTCCCGCTCGCACACCATCTACGCCGGTTCCTCCCAAATCCAGCGCAACATCGTTGGCGAACGAGTACTCGGCCTCCCCCGCGAACCGGGCTGACCCACCACCACCATCCCTTGGAGCACACATGACGCTTGATGATCTGATCGCCCGTGAGAGCATCCGAGACCTGGTGTCGCGATATAACGCCAACGGGGATACGGGTCGGTTTGAGCGGGTGTTCGAGTTGTTCGCCGAGCATGCCGTAATGGAACTTGGGCCCCCTGGCGAGCCCCCGGAGATCTACAACGGTCGTGAGGCGCTGAAGCAAATCTTCCTGGGCGCGCAGGACCGCATCGGCGAGAACACGAAATCCGGTGGCCCAAAATATCTGCGCCATTTCACGGCCACACACCAGATCGACCTGATTGACGCCGATCACGCCACCGGACGCTGCTACTTCCAGGTGCTCATGTCCCGAGGCCTCGATCATTGGGGCCGTTACGTCGACCGTTATGTGCGCATTGATGGCCGTTGGTTCTTCGAGCACCGTCGCGTCTATGTGGATGGCCAAACTGAAGACAGCTGGTTCACCAAGTGAAATTCGCGGTACAGCACGGCATCGGCGATAAGCGGTGGGTGCCCGAGATCATTTCCCCGCGGGAAGTGAAGCGCTTCGCCCAGACCGCGGAGCGGCTCGGGTTCGACGCCATCTCGTTTACGGATCATCCGGCTCCGTCCGATCGCTGGGTCGATTCCGGTGGCGAAGGCGTGGCCGATCTGTTCACCTCGCTCGGCTTCTGTGCTGCCGTGACGTCAACCATTGGGCTGATGACGTTCGTGTTGGTGCCGACCTACCGCAACCCGTTCGTTACCGCGCATCAGGCCGCGACCCTCGATCACCTCAGCGAGGGCCGGGTCACCCTTGGTATGGGCACCGGCTATTTGAAGTCGGAGTTTTACGCGCTCGGCGTTGACCCGAACAACCGGCGCGAGCGGTTCGAGGAAGCCATGATCGTCTGCAAGCAGGTGTGGGCCGGGCAAGACGTTACGCAGGAAGGCTTCGGCTATTCCGCCCGCGGCGTGCGCTCGGTGCCCGCCGCGGTGCAGCGCCCCCATCCGCCGCTATGGCTACACGGCAACACCGATTGGGCCATCGATTGGGTTGTGCGTGAAGGCCAGGGCTGGATGGGCATGATGATCGGCGAAGACCGCATCGGCACGTTGCGCACCCGGGCCATTCCCACCCTTGACGCCTACGAAGCGCGCCTCTTCGAGGTCTGCGCCACCTGCGAGCGCCACGGGCGTGACCCCGCCACGATCGAGATCAGCAACAACGGCATCTGGTCGATGCTCGACATCGAAGCCGGTCTCGATGCCGACAAGATGCGAGACGACGTCGGCCGCCTCGCCGCCATGGGCGTCGACTGGATCGCCTTCAACATCTGTGGCCACGACCCCGACGCCTCCATCGACACCCTGGAATGGTTCGCCACCGAAATCATCCATTACTCGGCGGGCACGTAGGTCGGGCAGCACCGAGCCAAGGCCGCAAATAATACTCTTGGTGTCTTGTTTCGTATTGGATCACTTCGGTCGCCTTCTTGTCCCGGACGGAGGTCAGACGACTGACAGCGCTACGACTCGGGCGTAGCTTACGGCGGATCCGCTGATCGTCAGGCGAGTTCGAGGATGAGGGAGGCGTAGCGGTCGAGGTAGGGGATGGTGGTGGTGGGGTCGTCCCAAGCGGTGCGGGCACCACCGATGATGGTGCGGACGATGCCGAGGTCGCGGTACTGGTGCAGGGCTTCGGGCGTGGGGTCGCCGAACGTGAGCATCGAGATGGGGATATCACGGCCGACGTCGGAGGCGATCTGGCGGAACTTGGCGACGCGCTTGGGAACATTGCCGAGGGCGACGTCCATGGGCATCCACTCATCGGCCCAACGCACGGCATGCTGGGTGCCGAGCGGGCCACCGGTACCGAGCAGCACGGGCGGGTGGGGCCGCTGCAACGGCTTGGGGAAACTCCAGATCGGGTCGAAATCAAAGAACTCGCCATGGAACTCCGACTCTTCGTCGTTCCAGCAGGAGCGGAGCGCGCCGACGCATTCCTCGGTGGCCTTATAGCGCTGCGACCACGAGATATCCGGACGGTGATTGGCCAATTCCTCGGCGTTCCAACCGACGCCAACGCCGAACAACACCCGCCCACCCGACAGTACGTCGAGCGTCGCCACCGACTTGGCCAGGTCGAGCACGTGGTGCTCAAGCACGAGACAGATGCCGAGGCCGATTTGCAGTCGCTCGGTCGCTGCCGCTGCCATCATGAGACCCACGAAGGGATCCATCATGCGGCGGTACTGGTCGGGCATCGGACCACCGGTCGGGTACGGCGTGGCCCGAGAGGCGGGAATGTGGGAGTGCTCGCCGTAAAACAGTGACGTGTAACCGCGGTCTTCCAATGCTCGGGCGAGTATGTCGGGCCGCACTTCGTCGGGCGTGTTCATCGAGCTGAAGCCGAGTTCCATGACGGTTACCGGGGCTCTCTGGGAAGGCCGAGGTTGCGCTCGCCGAGGATGTTCTTCATGACCTCGGTGGTGCCGCCAGCGATGGTGGAGGATCGACTGGTCAGCAGACGGTGGGCGGCTTCGGGTTTGACCCCGGCGACGCCATCCATACCGGCTAGGTCGATCCCGACCTCGGCAAGGGACTGATGCAGGATCGAGAACGTCTGCTTGATCAGCGAAGCCGCCGCACCGGAGGCTGCAATGTCGTTGATGTTGGCCAGCGCCCGCTCCCCCATCCACTGCATGATACGGGCCTTCATATACACGTCGAGTACCCGATTGCGCAGCGGCACTGACGCGTCTTTCACCGCCGGCGAGTGAACCAGTTCCATCACGTCATCCACCAGTTGGCCGGAGATGCTGATGACGCCGGCTCGCTCGAACCCGAGCGTGGCCATGGTGACTCGCCACCCCTCGTGTAACGGGCCAAGCAGTGCGCTGCGGGGCACGAACACATCTTCGAGAAACAGTTCGGCGAACTCTGCGTCGCCATTGATCTGGCGGATCGCTCGCCGGGTCAACCCGGGAGCATCCATCGGTACGAGAATGGCCGAAATGCCAGCATGCTTCGCGGCATCAGGGTCGGTGCGGGCCAGCAGCATGCAATGGGTCGCGGTGAGCCCGATCGATGTCCACACCTTCTGCCCGTTGATGACAAGGCCGTCGTCGGTCACTGCGGCCCGAGTGCGAAGCCCGGCCAAGTCACTGCCAGCGTCGGGTTCGCTAAAGCCCTGACACCAGAACTCGGTGCCGCTCAAAATGGCGGGAAGATGCTTGCGTTGCTCAGGGCTGCCGAACGCATTGATTGTCGGCCCGACGTTGTTGGTGCCGAACACGGCCACGCGACGGGGAGCTCCAGCGAGGGCGAATTCTGTGTCGCACGCGAGGGTGTCAACAACGCCAAGTCCACGGCCGCCGACCTCCACCGGCCACTGCGGCGCACCCCATCCGGCCCGACCCAATTCCTGCTGGAAGTCAACCAGCGCATCCCATTCCTCGCTGTCACCCCAGCGAGCCCGGCGGCGCGCCATGATGTCGGCCAGCACCGGCCGAAGTTCGGCCGCGTGCGGATTCAAGGCTTCCTTAATCGTCATGCCCCGGCGGCTTCGTCGATGCGGGCAATCTCTGCGGCGCTCAGTTCGAGCCAGGCGGCGTCGATGTTCTCCTCGGCGTGGGCGACGCTGGACGTGCCCGGGATCGGGATGATGTTCGGCGCACGGTGCAGCAGCCATTGCAGCGCAACGTGCTGGACGGTGGCTCCGTGGGACGCTGCAACCTCGGTCATCACGACAGCGACTCGACGGTGCGGAAGGATGATCGGAGCCCACGGCAGGAAGGCGATGCCCTGCTCGTTGCAGGCATCGAGCACGTCATCGCTGGTGCGGTCCCCGGCGTTGTAGCGGTTCTGGACCGACACCACCTTGCACAGGGTCTGAGCGAAGGCCAGCTGCCCAGCCGTGACGTTGGAGACGCCGATGTGGCGCACTTTGCCGGCCTGTTGAAGTTCGACAAACGCGCCGATGGTCTCGTCGTACGGCACGTTCGGATCGGGAACATGCACTTGATACAGATCGATGGTGTCGACCCGCAGACGGCGAAGGCTCTTCTCGCACTCCTCCCGAATGTGATCGGGGTGGCCGATCGACGGCAGCGTGATGTGGCCTTTCAGGATCTTGGCCGGCTTGTAGCCAGCCTTGGTGGCGATGACGACTCCGGCGGGGTACGGATACAGCGCCTCGGCAATGATCTCCTCGGATTCACCGAAGCCGTAGATGTTGGCCGTATCGATGAAGTTCACGCCCCGATCGACCACCCGCCGCACGATGTTGCGGGCCTCATCGCGATCACGCACTCCTCCCGCTCGAGCGCCCGAAATACGCATCGCCCCGAACCCAAGCCGACGTACAGTCAGATCTCCACCAAAAGTGAACGTGCCGACGGTATCGTCGGCCAACTTTCGAAGAGCGGTCATTGCCGGCCTAACCTTTCGTGAGCAGCATGGCGCCGCCGAAGGGCCCGACGGCATTGGCCCACACGCTGACTTCGGCGCCGGGGACTTGGCGGTCACCGCATTGGCCGCGCAACTGGCGGACGGCTTCGATACAGAAATTGGCACCGTGACGGCGACCCACATTGATGGCGCCGCCGTCGGTGTTCGTTGGCAGCTTGCCACCGAGTGCGGTGTTGCCTTCCAAGACAAAGTCGCCCGCAGTTCCGGGTGGACACAGCCCGAGGCCTTCAAGCCATTGGAACGTGATGATGCTGAACCCGTCGTACAGATGGGCAGTGTCGACATCGCTCGGCTTGATGTCGGTGCGGGAAAACAGCGTCGCGCCGCAATGGGCGGGAGCCGTCCGCACCATGTCGGGCATGATCGAGAAGTTCATGTCGTGAATAGCCGAGATGGCCGACGCGTCAACGAGCACCATCGGCTGTTGCAGATCGCGGGCGCGCTCCTCGGTCGTGAAGATCACCGCTGAACCCGAATCGCACGGATAATCACAGTCGAGAATGCGCAGCGGCTTGGTGATGTACGGCAGGTTCAAATAGTCGGCCGCGGCCAGCGGATCACGCTGCAGGGCATCGGGATTCATGACGGCATACGAACGTTGCACTTCGGCGAACTTGGCGAACGCGTCCTCGGTGGTGCCGGTTTCGTGCATGTATCGCTGCATCTGCAGGCCGGCCCACTGGGTGGGCGACAGCTCACCAAACGGATGCTGGAACTGGGTGTCACCCGGGCTCGGTGCGCCGAGCTGCGCCTTTCCGCTAGCCAGAGCAGCGCCAGAGGGTTGCTGCATCATGATGCGGAACGACATCACCGTCTCGGCGTGACCGTGGGCGACCGCCATCGCTGCGTGGTAGGCGGGCGTGATGAACGCTGGCGATACGCCGACATTCAAGCTCCATTGCAAGGGGCCCATGCCCATCATCCAGGCAAAGTCGATGGCGTCGCCACCCCATGTAGAGGCGCCGTCGATGTCCTTTGCGGTAAGCCCGGCGTCGGCTAATGCACGCATGCCGGCCTGCGCGGCGTGGTGGCGCTCGGAGAGACCCGAGTTGCGGGCCACGTCGGAATAGCCGACGCCAACGATTGCGACGCGCCTCATGCCGATACCGCGACGGGTGCACCCACGGTGCGGAAAACCGGGAGAATGTAGCCCTCGGCCAGTTCCTCGAACTCGACCTGCACATCCATTCCGATCCTCACCAGCTCATCGACCTGGTCGGCCGCTACACCGACGATGTTGGAAACAATGTGCAGACCGGGTTGCTCGACCAAGGCAATCGTCGCCAGCACGTACGGAAGGCGGTCGACGAAGAACGGGTGGAATGCTCGGAACGTTTGCGTGAAGCTGTAGATCACGCCACGGCCCGACACCTTCGCCCCCGCCAAGTTGAACGACTGGCAATTCCGACAGATCGGCCGCGGCTGATGGATGTAGGTGCCGCAAGCCTGACAACGCTGGATATGCAGCTCACCGTTGCGGGCCCCTTCCCAGAAGAACGCGGTCATCGGATCGTGCGGAAGTGCTGGCGGCAATGGCTGGTCCATGCGGTCCCCTCAGAACAGTGAGCTATCGTGCAACGTATCTGACAGTATCGTCAAGTGGGGAGAAGTACCGTGGCCGAAACGCGTGACCTAGGCAAAGTTCTGTACGAGACCGATGGCTCAATCGCCCGAGTCGTGCTGAATTGGCCGGAAAAGGCAAACGCTCAGTCGTCGGAAATGGTGGCCCAGGTCGACCAAGCGCTGTCGCTCGCGGAGCACGACTACGACATCAAGGTCGTCATCTTTAAGGCCAACGGCAAAGGCTTTTGTGCCGGTCACAGCATGACCGGCCTCGATGCCTACCCCGAGTTCGCCGCGTCAATCGAGCGCATCGGCAGCAACTGGATTGGCAGTCGCGACGTTTTCTTGTGGCCGACCCTTCGGTTCTATGAATTCCCCAAACCGATGATCGCCCAAGTGCACGGCTACTGCCTTGGCGGCGGAACCTATTGGGCCTACCTGCCCGACATCACCATCGCATCGGAGGATGCCTACTTCCAGATGCCGCTCGTACAGGGCCTCGGCTTCCCTGGCGGCGAAACGATGGTGGAGCCGTGGACGTTCATGAACCGCAAACGGGCCGCCGAGTACCTCTACACCGCCCGCACCCTTACGGCGGAGGAAGCTGAGCGGTACGGCTTGATCAACAAGGTGGTGCCCCGCACCGAACTGGATGATGCTGTTGAAGCCATGGCCGCCAACATCGCCCGCGCTCCCCTGTCGACATTGATGGGCACCAAGTCGCTGCTGATCCGAGCCTGGGAGCAGATGGGCATGCGGCAACACCTGCAGATGTCAGCCGACGTGATGTCCATCATGGAACAAACGTCCGATGCCCGAGCCGTACGAGAAAATCTGCGTCAGCGCGGTGCCATGCCCCGCCAACTCGCCAGCGAAAGCCCAGCCGAATGACTGCGAGTGATCCCCAGCCAGCAGCCGACGACGGCGATCTCTACGCCACCGACCTGAAATCGCTGTTCGACCTTGAGACAATCTCACTCGGCCAGGAAGTCAGTGTGTTCTCCGGTCGAGTACGCGCCAGGAGCGACCACTGGCCGGTGCTTTATGGCGGCCAGGTTGCCGCACAGTGCTTGATCGCTGCCGGCCACACCATGCCCGATGACCGACGTCCGCATTCGCTGCACGGCTACTTCCTGCGGACCGGACGAACCGATCAGCGCATCGAGTTTCGTGTCGATCACGACCGTGACGGTCGCAACTATTCAGCCCGCCACGTCATTGCGGTGCAGGAGGGTCGAGTGATTTTCTCGATGCTCACCTCGTTCGTACGAGGCGACCAACCGCCGGTACTCGATCAGGTTCGATACCGTCCGGAGCGGCTACGAGATCCATCTGACTGCCCCGCTCATAGCGTCGACCCGCACCTCGACGTACGAGCCATCACCGAATTTCGGGTCGTCGATGACCATCAGTTGCGGCCCGACATGCTGTGGGTCCGCGTGCCCGAGCAACTCGACGACACCCCGCTCATGAACGCCGCCTCGCTGACCTACCTGTCCGATCTCGGCAGCGGCTTCGGCCAAACCGAAGACCCCGCCGTTGGCGTCGGCGGCCCTAGCGTCGACCACGCCATCTGGTTCCACCAGCCCCTCGACGCACAACAATGGTGTGTACTCGACATGTGGCCCTTGTCCGCCGTCAGCGGCCGCGGCATCTACCACGGCTCACTACGTGACCAATCCGGCCGCCTAGGCGCCACCATCGCCCAAGAAAACCTCCTCCGCAACGACTGAACTATCTCTTACGAATTTGAGGATGAAGTTCGGTTTCTCGATCATTCCGAAACGGTCGCCAGTGGGCGAAACGACGTCGCTGATCTCGCCACGCCGACCGGCCCCAAGGGCCACGACGTAAGCCAGCGCCGCATCGGTTTGACCGCTCAAAACGGCTCGCTGTCCCAGAATCTCATCCAGACGAGTCCCGTGATCGAGGGCTCAACAAACATCTGCTCGACCATCGCCTCGTACTGGACGGTGAAGCTCACACCTACCTTTAACGCAGGCGAAACGACGTCCACCAAGCACACATCGCGGGGACGGTAACCCTGCCCGATCCGGCAGCGCTCGCCGCGAAACCGGTCGTGTGTTTCGCCAAACCGGGGGGCGGCTACTCAGCGGGGTACTACACCGCAGACCTCCCCGGTCCGGGAAGTGGGGTGGCCGAAGCCGACTGGCACGCCGCACGCGGGTGGATCTTCGTCTCGGTCGATCATCTCGGTGTAGGCGTGAGCAGCGTTGCGCACGACCCGACACGTCTCGGCTACACCACGCTGGCGGCTTCCCCAAAATCCACGACCCCCTCAAGCTGGGCATCGGGCAATCGATGGGCGGTTGCATGACGGTCGTTCAGCAAGGCCGATTCCACTGCTACGACGGCATCGGTGTCCTCGGCTTCAGCGCGGTCCATACGCACCCACCAGTACGTCCCGGTGAAACGCAGATCGTTGCTCCATGGCTGTCACGTGACCGGTTGCTCACTCAACCGATGACCGTGCTCAACCTTGCCCAAGTGATGGAGGCCGAGCGTCGCGCGTTTGAGGGCACGCAGATCCAGGACCACGCATACCAATGTCGTGGGGCTTCTTCTACGACGACGTCGATTCGGCGTTGATCAGCAGCGACCTGTCGGACTTCCCCACCCGTAACGGAACCGTCCCTGTGTGGGGATCGGCGACGCTGCCGTTAGCCGTGGCCGCATCATGTCTGACGCCAGGAGTGATCGCTTCAGAGGCAGCAGCGGTGACGGTGCCGGTGTTGGTCGCGTTCGGCGAACGGGATATATGCGCCGACCCGAAAGGTGAGCCACGCGCCTAATTCTCGGCGCGTTCGGTCGATCTGTTCATCTGCCCACGAATGGGCCACATGCACAACTTCGCCAGCACACGCGAGCTGTTCTGGGAACGAATCCAGTCGTGGGCCACATGGGTGTCGAATGTCAAGGCCGCTGGCTGAGGACTGCGGATGCATGTCGGTGTGATGTTCGCCAATGGTGGGCGTTCGGCTGATGCCGAGCACGCCACCGAACTAGCCGTGGCCGCCGAGGACGTCGGCTTCGAGTCGCTCTGGGCGGTGCAGCACGTCGCGATGCCCGTCGAGCACGCGTCCCGGTACCCGTACGCGGCGGACGGCACTATTCCGGGAGGCGCAGCGATCGCGATCCCAGACCCGCTCGTATGGTTGGCGTGGGCCGGGGCGCTGACGTCACGCATCCGGCTCGCAACAGGGATCTTGATCCTCCCCCAGCAGCATCCCCTGGTCGTGGCCAAGCAAATGGCGACCCTCGACAGATTGACCGGTGGCCGGGTGATCCTCGGAGTTGGAGCGGGTTGGCTGCGCGAGGAGTTTGACGCCATCGGTGCCGGATTCGACGGTCGCGGGTCCCGTCTCGACGAAGGAATCGAGGTGGTCCGCCGCGCCTGGGCACCGGGCCCGACCACATTCGAGGGCAAACATGTACGGTTCGCTGCGGTACACGTGGAACCCAAACCAGCGTCGAGTATCCCGATCGTGATCGGCGGCCACAGCGACGCAGCAGCCCGACGGGCCGGTCGGCTGGCCGACGGGTTCTTCCCACTCGCTTGCCAAGGGGAACGCCTCATCCACCTGGTCAACACTGTGAGAGCGCAATCTCGACGAGTTGGCCGAGACCCGAACACAATCGAGATCACCGTTGACGCTCCCCACACTGCCGAGGAGGCCGACGTGCAAGCCACACTCAACGTGGACCGTATCGTCATCAACGCGCCGAACGTGCCCACCTATTCGATCAGAGCCTCACTGGAAGCGCGACTGGTCGAGATAAACGCGCTGCTCAGATGAGTCTCGGTGGCGGCGTCGATGAGTACTTTCACGTACGATCGGTCCGTGCCGCCATCGCTGGAGAACGAGCTAGGAGCCGAAGCAGTCACCGCAAACCGCATCGTGGTGGTTGGGGCGGGTGATTGTGGCACGAGAGCGGTCCTGCGACTTCGTGAAACCGGCTTCACCGGTGACATTGCGTTGGTCGGCGACGAACTTGAGGCACCCTACGAACGCCCCACCCTCTCCAAGGAAGTGCTCATGTCCGACGTGGGGACGCCAACGCCTATCGCAACCGAGGATCAGCTACGGGCCGCGACAACCTCGTGGCACCGCAGCGTCCGGGCGAATGCCATCGACCTCGAACAGCACACGCTCGCCTTGTCGAATGGCACCACGCTCGCCTATGACCGCCTCTTGCTGGCAACGGGCGCCCGACCGCGTCGGCCCGCGGTGCCGGGAGTCTCCGAACTCGGCAAGGAGATTCACCTCGTTCGTTCATTTCGTGATGTCGTTGAGTTGAGGCACCGACTGTCGCCTGGCACCCGAGTGCTGGTCATCGGCGGTGGATTCATCGGCCTGGAAGTGGCGGCGAGCGCGGTAGCGCGGCATTGCAAGGTGACGATCGCCGAGTTTGCCTATCGGCTGATGAGCCGAGTCGTTCCCGCCGCTGTCGCGCAAACAGTGCACGATCATCATGTTGACAATGGGGTGGATGTTCGTTGCGGTGCTGGCCTGGAGCGTCTCAGCATGCGGGGCGGCTCACTGCTGGCCCGACTCACGGACGATTCGGTGGTCGAGGCTGATGTGCTGGTTGCGGGAGCTGGCGCGATTCCGAACACTGATCTCGCGTCTGCGGCTGGCTTACGCGTCCGTAACGGCATTGAAGTGGATGGCCATCTGCGCACCTCTGATCCTCACGTGTTCGCCGCTGGAGACTGCTGCTCGGTTCCCCTCCCTCTCTACGGCAACCGGCGCTTCCGTTTGGAGTCATGGCGGGGTGCGCTTGGCCAGGCCCACGTCGCAGCGGCCAACTTGATGGGATCCGATGAGGTCTACGACGAGGTTCCCTGGTTCTGGACAGATCAATACGATCTCCAGGTGCAAGTTGCCGGACTTCACGCCGAGGCCTCCCGAGAGGTCGCCCGAAATACAACAAATGGCCCAGCCATCTGGTTTGGGTTGGATGAGGCGGGTCGTGTCGTATCGGCCTGCGGCGTAGCGAACGACATTGCCGTTGCACGTGACCTGCAAACAGCGCGACGCATGATCGGCGCTCGTCTCTACCCCAGGCCTGCCGATCTGGCTGACCCGAGCATCGACCTTCGATCGCTGCTCGACGCGTCGGCGGTCTCCGCCGGTTAGTCAGCCGGCGAATCGCTCTAGCTCTCGACCACTGAGAGTTCCATCTTGTAGTGAGCGCCAGCGAAGATGTGGGAGGACACTTCCACGGTGCGACCAACGCGGTCCTGCATGGAGGCCTCCGCCACGAGGATCGGCGATCCGGTTGGGATGCCGAGAAGCGCGGCATCCACCGGAGTGGCTGCACCTGCACAGATCGTACGACGTGAGGAGTGCGGCCAGACGCCTCGGTCGCGCAACAACGCGTACAATCCGCCGGACGCCAGGGCGTTCGTGGTGAGGTCACCGGCAGCATCGATGGTGAGCCAGCTCCGCATAATGGCGAGGCGGCGCCCTTCGGCGTATCGGCATCGTTCGAGGTACACCACGTGGATACCTGGGCCGACACCAAGTTGTTCGGCCAGGTCTGTATCGGGCAGGACCCGTTCGTGGCTCAAGATAGTGGTCGTCGGGTACCGGCCGGATCGGGTGAGATCGTCGAAAAGGCTGCCGAGCAGCGACTGGCGACCAATCTGCTCGCTCACAACCTGCGTGCCAACGCCACGCTGACGGACGAGTACCCCATCGCTGACGAGTTGCTCAATTGCTCGACGAACCGTGAGTCGAGACACACCCCAGCGCTCACCGAGGAGGACCTCGTTCTCGAGAAAGGAGCCTTTCTTCAGTCGCCCATCGGTCACCGCGCGCTCAAGCTCTCGGGCTACCTGGTCGTACAGGGGAGGGCCACCGTCTCGGACCACGGTGATGTCAAGGTCCGCAATTCGATTCATCAGGAACAACGGTAGCCGAGGTCTCTGGGCTCATTCAGCCGTGGGCAGATTGGCTGGGCAGCGGTCGGCGAACGTGGTAGGCCGGATCAGTAAGTTGCCGACGCAGGGTCGGCACGATCTCCGTTGCGTACACCTGCCAGATGCCGGTGGATGCCGGCGGGCAGTCGGCCTTGATCTCGTCGTGCAACGCAGCGAGCGAGTGGAACGGGACCATTGGATACATATGATGTTCAAGGTGGTAGTTCATATTGCAGTACAGGAACCGCCAGACCACGTTCATCCGCACGGTACGGGTGTTCAGCCGGTAGTCCGTGACGTCCTCGGCCAGCGCCACGTGCTGGGTGAATCCCACGAGGTAGAGCGCCCAGGCGCCATAGCATGTTGCGAACGACGTGAGTACGAGCGGCACGATTGAGCGAGTGACCACGGCGAGGGCCACGATGCCAAGGTGGATTGCCACGATGATCCGGCTCTGGCGGATCAATGTAGGGAACTCCGACTCGGGAATAATCAACCGTTCATCCGGTGCAATTCGACCGACTAGACGACGCGCCATGCCACGAAGGTGGGCAATGAATTGGGGTACGCCGGTGAACAGCAGGAACACGTGCGGTACTCGAGGTGGTGCCTGCTCGATGAACTCGCGGTCGCGGCCGACGATGAGCGTATCGGTGTGATGGCGAGTGTGGTCCCAGCGGCGCAGGACTGGCTCGTGCATGACCATGAAGCAGCTCAGTTGGAACATGACGTGATTCAGCCATCGGGTATGGAACATCGTCTTGTGGCCTGACTCGTGGCACCTGCTGTCACCGCCGAGGCACCACAACGCGCCGTAGGGCACCATGAGTACAAGGCTGTACCAATGGAACCACGTAAGGGTTATGGCAATCGCGAAGGTGACAATCAGTCCGAGCCAGAGTGCCGTGTTGAGCGCGGCCTGCCGGTCGGTACGCTCCATGAGCTTCCGCATTCGTTTTCGATCGACCGGGCTGCGATACCAGTCGGCATTGGACAAACCACGCTCGACGGCGAGTTGGCCGTCACGGCCGAGGAGTCCATAGTCGCGTCGTTGTACACGAGCCATCGTTGGTCAGCCCACTATCTTCTGGATGAGTCGGCAACGACCGGAGAGGGGGAGCTGACCCGCTCGCTCGGCCCATCGACTGCACGCAAAGTCCATCGTGATCCTTGATGTGAGGCTCGCTGTCATATGAGCGAGCGAAGGTTGATCGCCGGGTCCGCAAGCACCGAAGGCAACGGGGCGGCCCCTGCTGCGATAAGCCGTTCGGCGGCCTTGATCGATTTGAATACGCCCATCTTGCCAGGCCCGGCGACGGTCGACGCCGACACCAGCCGACCCTGCGCGTCGAGCCCGAAGTGCACCCAGGTGCCGTCGGTATTGCTGCGGATCACCTCGTCGACAGCAAAGCCCGGCAGGCCGACGATCTGGAGGGTGAGGTCGTACTG
>JANNZM010000098.1:0-50872 GCA_031410595.1 Actinomycetes bacterium
GATGAGCCCACCAACGACCTTGATCTCGACACGCTGCGCACCCTCGAAGACTTTCTGGATGACTGGCCCGGTTCACTCGTCGTCGTCAGTCACGACCGCACCTTCCTCGATCAGACCACCGAGGAGATCCTGTCGCTCGACGGCGAGGGTGGCGCGCAGCTCGTGCGCGGTGGTGTGGAGGGGTGGTTGGCCAGCCGCAACAAACCCGCAAGTCCGGCCACGCTACGGCCGCAGACCGAGTCGGCACCGGCCGTCGCTCGACCGGTCAAGCCGAAGTCGCAGAAGAGTCCGAGCACGCTGCGCCGGCAGCTTGGCGCAGCCGAGCGTGAGTTGGCCGCAGCCAACGAAAAGCTCGCCATCGCGGAAGCTTCGCTGAATGCCGCCACCGATCACGCTGAAATGGCTCGACTTGGTCTTGCCCTCACCGCCGCCAGTGAGAACGTGGGACGGGTAGAGGAAACGTGGCTGACCCTGGCGGGTGAGGCCGAGGAGATCGGCCTGACCGTCGACTGAGGATGACTAGTCGGTGGACGAGTCCGCAGCGGGAAACGACCTCGACCCGATGGCGAGAAGCGACGGCAGTAGCACGGCATTCATTTCGGCGACGCGCATCTTTGCAAAGGTACGGCGGCGGCCTTTGTTGTCGCGCGTGATGATCTTCATGCGCTTTCCCGCCAACAGCACGTGGTCGAACTCGTCCCACCCCAGCTTCCTGGTGTGACCGTGCGTCCGGAATCGCAAGCCGTCGTAGCCCAGTTCCAGCCTCCCTATTCGAACCGGCAGTCCCATGTCGATCCGCTGCAAGCGAGCCTCTAACAACCGGGGGAACGCTCCCGCTTCGATCAGCTTCACGATCTCCAAATAGTCCTCCCGATGAGGATCGTGGCGGCGTGCTCCGCTGCTCTTCATCGCCAGCGTGGCTTTCGAAGTGGTCCCGTGCAACAGGACGCGATAGCGGTGGCGCTTGGGCGACCAGAACGCCACATCGTGCACGTCGTCAAGCATGATTCGCTGATCTCCGAAGCGAACCTCGCGTTCGGTCAGATGGATTTTGACGCCTCGATGTTGGCTTGAAAACACCAGCCAGTTCGCCCCGTCGTTGGGTGTGTCCGGAGTCGGCGGTGGCAGCGGGTGCGGCCCGATGCTGGGGGGTACCCAGTCCTGTACGTCCATTGTCGCCATCGCTCCTGAACCGCCCTGCGTCAACCGCTTCGACGCCTTCCCGTGGACCCTATGAGGTCGGGCTGGAATTGTGAGCGGGCTATGCCGGTCTAGGCGCCTTCGAGGCCGAGGATGTAGGCCCATTGCACGGCGGTCACCGGCAGGATTGACAGCCGGTTGCCTTTGCGGGTCAGGGCAAAGTCGCCGAACGCCTCGCTGTGTTCCTTGAGTTCGTTGAGGCTGATCTCGCGCTTGAGGTGACGCTTGTACCGGACATCCACCAGCAGCCAACGCGGGTCATCGGGTTTACTGGTCGGGTCAAAGTGCCCGTCGGACGGATCGAACTGGGTGACGTCGGGGTACGCCTCGGTGGAGGCAATTTCGGCCACGCCTACGATGGCGGGCACCTTGCAGTTCGAGTGGTAGAAGAAGACCTCGTCACCCTTCTTCATGTCGTCCCGCATCATGTTGCGAGCCTGAAAGTTGCGGATGCCATCCCACTTGGTGGTCTTCTTGGGTGACGACTTCAGATCATCAAGGGAAAAGGTTTCGGGTTCGCTCTTCATGAGCCAATACGACATAAGAGTAATCATGCCTCACGAGCCGTAGGCGCGGACGACTTGGTCGGAGAGGGCAGACCAAAGGGGCGGGGCCCACGTGTTGAACCGGCGGTCGGTCAGCAGGATGCACGCCAGTTCGCGGTCGGGGTCGACCCACAGGAAGGTGCCGCTGCCGCCGAAGTGACCGTAGGTGCGCGGGGAAACGAGAGTGCCCGTCCAGTGCGGTGACTTGGTTCCCTTGAGTTCGAAACCGAGGCCCCAGTCGCACGGTCGTTGCATACCGAAGCCGGGCACCGCGCCGTTCAGCCCGGGGAACTGCACGATCTTGGCGTTCGCGGCCGTTTCGGCGGCGAGCAGACGCGGATGGAACAACTCCTCCGCGAAGCGCTGGAGATCTCGGGCGGTGCTCGACATGGCAAACGCGGCGGAACCATCCAGAGTGCTCGAGGTAAGGCCAAGTGGCTCGAACACGCCCTCGCGCACGTAGTCGTTGAACGCGATGCCGGCCGCCATTGCGACAGCATCGGACAGCACCTCCATGCCGCGGTTCGAGTAGATCCGACGCACACCGGGCTTGGCCAGAACCTTGGCATCACTAGTGAATCCGTAGCCAGCTGTGTGCGCCAGGAGATGACGCACGGTGGCACCCGGCGGCCCGGCCGGAGTGTCGAAGGTAGTCACGCCTTCCTCGATCGCCAGCAACGTGGCGTACGACGTGAACAGTTTCGTGATAGAGGCCAAGGCGTATTCCCGGTCAAGGTCGCCATACTGCTCACAGATCACCCCAGGGCGCAGCACCAGCGCAGTCGCGTTCGGCACCTCCCACTCGGCGATGGCGCTAAGCGCTGGCACGGTCTGCCGCGATTGCCTGGTCGAGATTGCGATGCGTACTGACCACGACATCCACGGTGACGGTCAACGCAGGGGTGGCGCGTATGTGCTCCTGCTGCTCGGCCGTCGCCTTCCACCAGTAGGGCGTCATCATGACGAGGTGGGTGATGTCGGGCTGGCCGAGGTGCAGCTGATACCAGACCTCGACGGACGCCTGATCGGTGTGCGGACGCTGCTCGTGTGGTTGCGGCTCGGCATAGATCAGATCGGTGAGGCCGCGCAGATGATCCTCACCGGGGGAGGCCACCACCACGGATCCGCCTGGCTTCAGCACCCGAGCAAACTCCTCGAATGGTCGAGGTGCGAACACCGAGACCACCGCGTCGACGGAGTGGTCCTCGACCGGCAGGTGAAACGACGTGCCGACCGCAAACGAAACGTCGGGGTAGCGGCGAGCCGCCAACTTGATGGCCGGCTTCGAAATATCGATACCCCATCGCGACGGTGACGACAGTTGTGACACGTAGAACCCTTCGCCGCAGCCGGCGTCGAGCACGACATCGACTGATCCGACCGCGTCGGCGACTGCCTCGGCAATGGGAAGGTAGTGGCCGGCGTCGAAGAAGGCGCGCCGCGCTCGGATCATCTCATCACTGTCACCCGCAACGCCGCGGCCCTTTAGCCGACCGGCGGGCATGAGGTTGACGTAGCCCTCGCGAGCGCGATCGAACGAGTGGCCGGCCGTGCATGCCAGACCCGACGCAGTAGGCGAGAGCGGCCCGGAACAGTGGGGGCAGCGCCAGTGCACTAGGCGCGCATGAACTCGGCGACCCGGAACGCCAAGTCGATCGACTGACGGCCATTCAACCGCGGGTCGCAGATGGTCTCGTACCGCGTGTCGAGGTCGGTGTCGAGGATGGCTTCGGCACCGCCGAGACACTCGGTGACGTCCTCGCCCGTGAGCTCGACATGGATACCGCCCGGCCAGGTTCCTTCGGCGCGGTGCGCTGCGATGTAGCCGCCCAGTTCGCGACAGACCTCGTCGAAGTGCCGGGTCTTGCGTCCGCTGTTGGAGGTAAAGGTGTTGCCGTGCATGGGGTCGCACGCCCAGACGACCGGCACGCCCGACTGTTTCACCGCTTGCAACAGCGGCGGCAACTTGGCCTCGACATGGTCGGCGCCCATGCGCGAGATCAGGGTGAGGCGTCCGGGGATCTGTGACGGGTTGAGCTTGTGGCAAAGGTCGAGCACGAATTCGGGCGTCGTGGTCGGCCCGATCTTGCATCCGATGGGGTTCGCCACGCCGCGCAGGTACTCGACATGAGCACCATCGAGTTGCCGGGTGCGTTCGCCGATCCACAGCATGTGCGCCGAGCAGTCATACCACCCGTTCGTGATCGAGTCTTGCCGGGTCAGCGCCTCTTCGTAGCCGAGGATCAACGCTTCATGCGAGGTGAAGATGTCGACTTCGTGAAGCTGTTTGGTGTTGTCAAGGTCGATGCCGCACGCATTCATGAATCGAAGGGCTCGGTCGATCTCGTCGGCCAACTGTTCGTAGCGCTGACCGGCGTTACTGGTGGAGACGAACTCTTGCATCCACGCGTGGACCCGGTTGAGATCGGCAAAACCGCCGTTGGCGAACGCCCGCACCAGGTTCAGCGTGGCCGCCGACTGGTGGTATGCCTCGATCAGACGACTGGGGTCGGGTACGCGTGCAGCCAGTGTGAACTCGGGCGAATTCACGATGTGGCCTCGGAAGCTTGGCAGCTCCTGACCGTTGATGATCTCGGTGTTGGTCGTGCGGGGCTTGGCGAACTGGCCGGCAATGCGCCCGACCTTGATGACGGGCACACCCAGTGAGTAGGTCAGCACGACCGCCATCTGAAGGATGACCCGCAGTTTTTCGCGAATGGTGATAGCGCTGAACGCGTCGAAACTCTCGGCACAGTCGCCGGCCTGGAGTAGGAAGGCGTTGCCGGCCGCAACCTGACCAAGCAGGTTCGTCAGATTGCGTGCTTCACCGGCAAAAACCAAAGGGGGATAGGACCCAAGCTGCTTGAGCGCAGCATCGACGGCACCAGTATCAGGCCATTCGGGTTGTTGCTCAACAGGAAACGCCTGCCAGCTACTAGGGGTCCAAGACGTAGGCACGTCACTAGCCTTTCGGTCCGGTCGGCCCGGGTGCAAATGATATTGAGGACAGGCACCAGTCGGCGCCTGTCCTCAGGGGGAACTTTATGATTGGTCGGGCGTGCCGACCGGGTCCACAGCTTAGGCTGCGAGGATGCGAGCGGCGTCGTCCCGAAGGCCATCGACGGCACGCTTCACCAGCCGACGAGCAGCCTCAGCAGTGACGCCAAGATCGTCGCCGACCTCCCGAAAGCTGCGCTTCTCGCCGTCGATCAAACCGAAGCGAGCAGTGACCGCATAACGGGCCCGTTCGTCGAGCGAACCAAGTAGCTCTCCGAGCAGACGGTTGCCGTCGGCTTGCACGAGGGAATCCTCCGGCGAGATCTGATCGGCAGCAATCAGGTCGACCAGGGTGGTGTCGCTGTCATCGCCAACCGTGCGGTCAAGGGAGACCGGGCTGGAAATGCGTTGCAGATTGGCGTGTTCGTCATCAAGATCGACACCAACCGACGCAGCCTGGCGGAGCGCAGCTCGCAGACTGGCCGAACGATCACCGGGCAGGCGGACGAGGCTGGCCTTCTGATCAAGAGCCCGGCCGATGGCCTGGCGAATCCAGAAGGTGGCGTAGGTGGAGAACTTGAAGCCCCGACGCCAGTCGAACTTGTCGACTGCGTGCTCGAGACCGAGGTTGCCTTCTTGAATGAGGTCGCCCAGATCCATCCCTTGGGGGAGGGGATAGCGGCGGGCGATGGAGACGACCAACCGGAGGTTGGCGCGGATGAAGCGATCTTTGGCCGCAGCGGCGGCGCGGACTTTGGCATGGAGGGTCGGATCGACAGAACCGTCGGCGAGCTGCCGGGAGGCCTGGTTGCCCTCTTCGATGGCGCGGGCAAGATCTCGCTCCTCAACAGCGTTGAGAAGCGGAACTTTGCCGATATCGTTGAGATAGAGACCGAGTGAGTCATTCATAACGTGTGTTGTAACCGATTCCCCGTCTCGGGCATTCCCATACCTCAGCGTGTCGGTTGGCACAACCTTTCTGTGAGGGATTTTCCTGAAACCAGACAAGAACCCGCCGAGTCGTAGACTCACTGTCTGTGTCCGATGTTGCGCTCGATCTGCCTCCGCGCCCCCGTGTGGGCATTTTCGGGGGCACTTTTGACCCTCCGCACGTCGGTCACCTGGTTTGCGCAGTAAATGTGCGCCATGCGTTGGCCCTGGACGTGGTGCTGCTGGTGGTCGCCAACGAGCCCTGGCAGAAGGAAGGCAGCCGCATTATCAGCCCGGCTGAGGACCGCTATGCATTGGTGCGGGCCGCCGTGGGCGAGGTGGACGGGGTGGAAGCCAGCCGTATCGAACTCGACCGTGACGGTCCCAGTTACACGGCCGACACGCTGCGTGACCTTCAGAAGGCTATTCCCGACGCTCAATTCTTCACCATTCTCGGCCGTGACGCCGCCGCTGGGCTGCCGACCTGGGAACGCTTTGAGGAGGTCGTCGCCGGCTCTCGCCTCGTCGTCGTTGATCGCCCGGGCGCATCGGCGCCGCTGCCCACCGGCATGGGTTGGCTGCGCGTCGAGGTGCCCCACCTCGAGGTGTCGAGCACCGACCTGCGAGCCCGCGTCCTTGATGGTCGTCCTCTCGATTATCTGCTGACACCGTCGGTCATCGCAGAAGTCACGTCCCGCCACCTATATGAGTCAGCCCGATGAGCGCCGACGCCGTGCATCGGACCCGGATCGACACCCGCCCAGGCCGCACCTCGCTCGTGCTCGGATTGTCCCTTGCGGTCGCAGTTCTCGCCGGCGGTCTGGCGTACCGCGGCCTCCACACCATTCGCACCAGCAAAGAAGGTCGTACGGCGGCGGGTGCCAACGTATCGGTGCAGCAGCTTCCGCTCACCCCGGCATACCTCATCATGGCGATGGATCGCAGCCGACGCCCCGTGTCGTTCGCGGTGCTGGCACCGGCCGCCACCGGTGGCGGCACGGTCGTCGTTCTGCCGGCCACCGCTCGGGTGCAGCTGAAAACGTCAGCCCAACCCGAACGGCTCTCGGACGCCTACGCCCGTGGTGGGGTGGCCGAACAAACCAGTGCCGTCGCCCGCTATCTCGGCGTCGAGTTCGCCGGCTCGTACACGGCCGATGAAGCCCTGCTCACCACCCTGTTCACGCCCTACGCACCCGTTGATGTCACGCTTGACGCGCCGGTCCTCGACACCGACGACAAGAAGTCCGACCGGGTCCTGCATCCGGCCGGTCCGGTTACGCTTTCAGCCGTTGAGATCGCTCAACTCATGTTGGCGCGTGCCGACGGGGAGTCCGAAGAGGTTCGGTTGCCAAGACTGGATGCATTGTGGACCGCAGTGGCCAAACGCGGTCCGGCCGCGGCGCCGTCCACAGCTCCGCCCGGCAGTCTTCCTGCTCTGCTCGACGGAGTGTTCCGCGGACCAAACGCTATCTATCGGTTCGCAGCTACCAAGGTTTCCGACAGTGCGCGAAACCCGGCAGGTATCGATCTGCTCGACATCGATATCGTCGACATCCGCACCAAGATGGCCCAGATGCTGCCCGGCGCGGTGTCGTCGGCCGACAGCAACGTACGGGTCGAAATTCGGGACCCGTTCCACAACCCGACCCTCATCCGTGACACGGTGACCCTGCTTACCTTTCTTGGTGCCCACGTTGTGTTCATCCACGAGACCACCGACTTGCCGCTGCCCACCACTGCGGTGCAGTACCAAGATGCCAACAACCGGGCCCCGGCCGACTTTCTGGCCAACAACATGCAGAAGCTGGCCGCCCAGTTGGCCCCTTCGCCCATCGAAAACATCGACGTCACGATCATTCTGGGAACCGATATGCGGGACGAGTCGGCGGCGCGCATTGCCACTTCGACCACTGCGGCCGCTACGGTCGGGTCCACCACCAAGCCATGAGGAATCGTTTTGAGTAACCAGCGTCGGCCGATGGTCGCCAGAGATACCGTCGCCGAATGGGCTGTTGCCGCCGCTCAGGCTGCGGACGAAAAGAACGGCACCAACACCTTGATCCTCGAGGTTGGCAAGGTATTGGCCATCACCGACATGTTCGTTGTGACCAGCGCCACCAGCTCCCGGCTCGTGCGCACCATCGCCGACGAAGTCGAGCTCAAGGTCCGGGCAGCCGGCGGTGGCGAACCGTTACGGATCGAAGGCTTGCGGGACGCCACCTGGGTCCTGCTCGACTACGGAGATCTCGTCGTGCACATTTTCACCGAGGAAATGCGCGCCTTCTACGAAATCGAACGCCTCTACAAAGACGTCCCCCTCGTCCCCTTCATGCCTCGTTCGGTCGCTACCTGATTGGCTTCGCTTGGTCGCTACCGCTCCTTTTCGCTCAGCGTCGCTCCGTCTCTCTCGGACTCGCTTCGCTCGGACAATCCTGCAAGCGAGTGACGAGTGAGTGAGCAGTGAGGCATGTCACAGCAACTCTCAGGGTTTTCAAAGGTCTTTGTGGTTAGCTTCACTTTCAAGGCGTGAGGACGAAAGAATGAGTGTGGCAGCGTTAACCGGATCGTACGACACCAGCGAGCTTCCTCGCATGGGCGCAGGTCCCGTCACGGTAACCGTCTCACGGGACATCGTTCCGGGCTGCGAACCCGAGTTCGAAAGGATGGCGGCGCAAATCGAGCGCGACATCCTGTCGTTCCCGGGGTGCCTCGGTATCGGCGTGCTTCACCCGGGGCCCGCTGGTGGTGAATATCAGATCGTCTTCCGTTTCACCGATCCGGTCAGTCTTCGCCGATGGGAACGGTCATCCGAGCGCGCCAACGCACTCCAGCGCATGGAGTCCCTCGTCATCGACACTCGTGTGCAGCGAGTGCACGGCGTGGAGGAGTTCTTCGAACTCAGCAGCCTGGCCCGGCCCAAACAGCCCTGGTATCGGCGAGTGTTTGGCGATGTGGCCTGGGTCTTCCCGGTGGCGCTCACTGTATCGCTGCTGGTCTCCCCGCATCTCGTGTTTCTCCCGCTGGTTCCCCGCGTGTTGTCGGTCGTGTTCATCATGACTCTGCTGATGAGCTTCGCCGTCGACCCGGTCCGCACCCGAGTGCGCCGCCGAGTTCAGGCCGACCGCATCTGAACCCCCAATCCGCGCAGAAGCCGCGCCAGACTGTGGACGTATGACTCCTCCTGCGGTGCTGACGATTGCCGGATCGGACTCGGGCGGCGGTGCGGGGATGCAGGCCGACCTCAAAACATTTGCTGCGCTTGGCGTCCACGGCACCTGTGCGGTCACGGCGGTGACAGCGCAGAACACTGTTGGCGTTGTTGCTGTGCACTCGCCGCCTGCGTCGTTCCTGACGGCACAACTCGACGCCGTGCTGAACGACTTCTCGGTGAAAGCGACCAAGACCGGTTTCCTCGCCACCGCAGAAAACATTGCGGCGGTCGTCGCCCACGCGGATCGGCTCGGACTGCTGATCGTTGATCCGGTGATGGTGTCAAGCCGCGGTGATCGCATCGTGTCCGAGGAAACCCAACACGCCTACATCTCCATGTTGTTCCCACGTGCGACCGTCATCACCCCCAACGCACCTGAGGCCGCGATGTTGATCGGCCGTAGCGTCTCGACCATCGACGAGCTGCAGGAAGCGGCTCGGGCGTTGCACAGCCTCGGCCCGAGGGTGGTGGTGGTAAAGGGTGGAAGTTTGAGTGGGAACGAATCGATCGACGCCGTGTTCGACGGTACGTCGGATTGGTTGTTGCGGGCGCCTCGCGTCGCCACGCCAAACAACCATGGCACCGGTTGCAGCTTCTCGGCCGCCACCCTTGCCCACCTTGCGCTCGGCTTCTCGACCTTCGACGCGCTGAAAGCGGCGAAGGACTATGTGACCGCGGGACTGCGCGCCAGTGCGGCGTGGCGGCTTGGTGCCGGACACGGACCGATCGATCACATGCACCGCTACCGGTCCCAGATGCCACAATCAAAGGATGCGCAGCCGCCTTCCTGACGTCGTATCCCGAGCCTGGCTTCCGGTCGGTGCCCAGCACCGTGAATCCGAGATTCTCAACGCATCCTCCGGTGCGTCTCCCGGTCAGCTGGAAAAGATCCTGCTCGGCCTCATCGAAGAGAACAGGGTCATCCACAGTGAGCAGTGCGTCAACCTGAACCCAGCGACCAACATCATGAACCCTCGAGCCGAAGCTGCGCTGTCGGCCGGCCTCGGTTCGCGTCCGTCGCTCGGGTACGCCGGCGCCAAGTACGAGATGGGCTTGGAGGCCATCGAGCAGATCGAAGTGTTGGCGGCCGACCTCGCCTGCCGTGTGTTCGGGGCAGACTACGCCGAAATCCGAGTGGGCTCGGGCGCTCTGGCCAACCTCTACGCGTTTATGGCTACGTGCGATCCGGGCGACGCCATCATCGTGCCGCCCGCCAGCGTGGCCGGCCACGTCACGCATCGAGGTGATGGCGCAGCCGGTCTCTACGGACTGAAGATCTACGAGTGCCCGATCGATCCGGTGAAATACACGATCGACGTCGATGGCCTCGCGGTCCTGGCGGCCGAGGTTCAACCGAAGCTGATCACCATGGGTACCAGTTTAAATCTGCAGCCGCATCCGGTGGCGGCGGTGCGCGAGGTGGCCGACTCGGTCGGCGCGGCGCTGCTCTTCGACGCAGCCCACGCATGCGGCATGTTCGCCAGCGGCCAGTGGCCGAGCCCGCTCGACGACGGCGCCGACATCATGACCATGAGCACCTACAAGAGCCTTGGCGGGCCTGCCGGCGGGTTGGTATTGACCAACCGTGCCGACCTGGCCGAGCGCCTCGATGCCATTGCCTACCCCGGGCTTACCGCCAACTTCGACGCCGGGAAGTCGGCGTCGCTCGCGCTCACGTTGCTTGACTGGGTCGAGTTCGGTGCCTCCTACGGCCAGGCCATGGTCGACGCTGCGCACGCGTTGGCCGTCGCTCTCGACGAACTCGGGTTGCCGGTCTTCCGCACCGACGTCGGCTTCACCCTGTCTCACCAGTTCGCTGTCGACGGTGCCCACTGGGGTGACGGCCACCAGGCCTCACTGCGGCTACGCGAGGCCAATATCCTTGCCTGCGCCATCGGCTTGCCCTACTCCACCGAATGGAGCGGCATCCGCTTCGGCACCCCCGAAGCCGTCCGCTGGGGCATGACCGCGGTCGACATGCCCGAACTCGCTGCCCTCATCCACGACGCGCTCATCACCGACCCGGTCACCGTTGCACCGCGCACCACGGCCTTCCGCAGTCGCTTCCGCGATCTGCACTTCGTGCGCTGAGTGGTCAGCTCGGTACGGCCATCAGAAAACGGAATCCGTCCGTGAATGAACCGGTGCGCCGGGCGGCGGCGACCAGCTTCGGGTAGCCGCCGACGAGGGCCTGGGCAGGAGTGTCGATCGACGACACGCCGACCAGGCCATACCGAACCGGAGCGACTTCGGGTTCGTAGGTGCCGAAGAGGCGATCCCAGATGATCAGGATGGCGCCGTAGTTCTTGTCGATGTACTCGGGGTTGGAACCGTGGTGCACTCGGTGGGCTGATGGTGTCACGAAGACCTTGTCCAGGATGGTGCGACGCTTCCAGGACTCCGTGTGCTGCAGCGCTCCGATGGTGGCGGCCAACGCGTCGAGGGCAACGAAGGCCACTGGGTTGAAGCCCAACAGTGGCACCCACAGGCCGAGCCACGGCTTGTAGAACGCTTCCATCCACGGCACGCGCACTGCAGTCGAGAAGCCGATGGTTTCCGGAGAGTGATGCACCATGTGGGACGCCCACAGAACCCGCACCGAGTGCTCGGTGCGGTGGACCCAGTAGTACACCAAGTCCCGCAGCATCAGGATCGCCAGCCACACGCCGGGGTTGCCCGGGTTGAGCGTCATGATTCGGAACCGGCCGTAGACCGCCACCGACAGGCTCAGCATGGCGACTTTGCTGACCACCGTCTTGGCGGCCATGAACGAGATACCCGACACAATCGATGTCGCCTGGCCGACGACTCGACGCTGGTGTTGGCTAGCCGCAAGGGCCTCGCCGACAAGGGTGACAGCCAGAGCGCCGACAAAGAGGTATACGGCGTGGGCGGAGTACCAGGTGATAGCGGCGGAAAGCATGGGTTCACTCTGACGAAATTCTCGCCGTCCGACCATCGGTGGAATCCCCCACTGGGCAGTGGGGGTCTCGGGGCGCACTTTGGGCATGTTCTGCGAGGATGGGAGATGGCTGACGATCTTGCCCCGCTGAACAATCGAGTCACACAGATGTTGGGCGTGCGGTATCCGATTGTTCAAGCACCTATGGGGTGGATCGCCCGTGCGCAGCTGGCCAGTGCGGTGTCGAATGCAGGTGGGCTCGGCATTATCGAGACGTCGTCGGGGGAACTCGACAACGTGAAGATCGAGATCGCCAAGATGGCTGATCTGACCGACCAGCCGTTCGGCGTCAACATCGCCCAGGCGTTCGTGCGGGACCCGGGCATCGTGCAGTTCGTGATCGACCAAGGCGTCCGCTTCGTCACCACCTCAGCGGGCGACCCCACCAAGTACACGGCGCAACTGAAGGCTGCCGGGCTGACAGTCTTCCACGTGGTCCCTACACTGGCTGGCGCACTGAAGGCCGTCGATGCTGGCGTCGATGGCCTTGTCGTTGAAGGCGGCGAGGGCGGCGGATTCAAGAACCCGCGCGACGTCGCCACCATGGTGTTGTTGCCGTTGGTGGCATCGAAGGTGGGCGTGCCGATCATCGGAGCTGGCGGCATCATCGACGGAGTGTCGATGGCCGCTGCGTTCGCCCTCGGGGCCGAAGGTGTGCAGATGGGAACGCGCATGGTGTCGGCCGCCGAATCACCGGTGCATCACAACTGGAAGCAGGCCATCCTCGACGCAGCCGAGACCGACACGGTCTTCCTCAACCGTCACGGCCGCCCCGGCCTGCGGGCGCTGCGAACGCAACTCACGAGCGAGTTAGAGAAGGTTGAACAAGTCGACCTCGGCATCTTCGCACGCGCCCTAGATTTGTACTTCGGAGGCGATATGGAAGCCGCCATTGCCCTCACCGGGCAGGTCGCTGGTCGCATCGATTCCGTCGAAACTGTCGCCGATATCATCACCTCCACTATCACCGATTTCCGCCAACGCCTGCGCTCGTTGCAAGGAGTCTGACCGGACTATGAACCCCAGATGTCGCCCACGGTAAAACCGGCGGGGAAGGGATCGGAGGGCTCAAGTACGTAGCTGGCCAGGCCGGTGATCCAGGCCGTGCCGGTGATGGTGGGCACCACCGCCCGGTACGGTCCGACGGTCGTCTCGCGCAGCAGTCGGCCAGTGAACACGGTGCCGAGAATGCCTTCGTGGCGAAAGTCTTCATTGAGGCCGAGTTGGCCTTTAGCGTGGAGTATGGCCATCTTGGCGCACGTGCCGGTGCCACACGGGGAGCGGTCGACGGCACCGGTCCAGGTGGCCGGCTTCTCCCAGTCGAACGGGCCGGTGGATACCGTCACCACGTTTTGGCGGCTGTTGGCCGGATCGCTCGGTGGCGCGGACAGCTGCGCGATGGTGATGTCGACGATACCCGGATTTTCCGGATGAACGACCGGCAGTTGCTCCCGTGCCGCAGCCTTGATCATCTCGCTGACCCGCACGATGTCGGCGGCCTCGTCGGGCCGCATCCGCAAGCCCAGTTGCGCCGCTTCTGCGATCACGTAGAACATGCCGCCCCACGCCACATCGACGGTGACGGGGCCAAGGTGCGGCACCTCGACGACGGCGTCGAGATGGGTAGCGAAGGCCGGCACGTTCTCAAAAGTGACGCCCGTGACCTTGCCGTTGTCGCACGTCGCGGTGATCTTCACAAGTCCGGCAGGCGCCTCCAGTATGAGCGTGGTGACGGGTTCCACCATCGGCACCATGCCCGTTTCGAGCAGCGCAGTAACGACGCAGATGGTGTTCGTGCCTGACATGGGCACGTATTCCACCTGTTCCAAGATGATGAATCCCGCATCGGCGTCCGGATGGGTCGGCGGGAAGATGATGTTGCAGTTGGCGGCCGGGTAGCCACGCGGTTCGCGCAACATGCGCAGCCGGATGTCGTCGTGATGGGCCTCGAAGTACCGCATCTTTTCGTACATCGTTGCTCCCGGAACATCAAGGATGCCGCCGGTGATCACCCGGCCCGGTTCGCCACAGGCGTGCAGGTCAACGGCGGTGATCATGTTGGAGAAGCGCATGGGTTCAACGTATCGGGTGCGGACACGCGGCGCGATTGGCGGCTCGGTTAGCCTCGCCGTCGACCAATGACGAAGGGGACATGACGATGAAGGCAGCAGTATGTCGGGAGTTTGGTGCGCCACTCCAGATCGAGCACATCACGATTGCCGACCCGGGTCCGGGCGAAGTGAAGGTGAAGATGAAGGCGGTGGCTATCTGCCATAGCGACATCACCTACGCCGACGGTGGCTGGGGCGGCACGCTTCCCGCCGTCTATGGCCACGAAGGCGCGGGCATCGTTGAGGCCGTTGGTGATGGGGTGCATGGCGTGAGGATCGGTGACTCGGTTGTGGTCACGCTGATCCGTTCGTGCGGCCACTGCCATGGTTGCTCGATGGGTCGCCCGGTTACCTGTGACACCACCTTTCCCCTCGACGTGCATACGCCCCTTCACACTGCTGACGGCCACGACCTTGTCCATGGCATGCGTACCGGTGCCTTCGCCGAGTACACGGTCGTTCACCATTCGCAGCTCGTTGTGGTGTCCGCTTCGCTGCCGTCGGATGTGGCTTCCCTGCTCGCGTGCGGCGTGATCACCGGTTACGGAGCAGTGGTCAACACGGCGCAGGTTGAAGCGGGCAGTCACGTTGTCGTCTTCGGCTGCGGTGGGGTCGGGTTGAACAGCGTGCAGGGCGCTCGACTGAGCGGCGCTCGCACTATCACCGCCATCGACCTCGCCGACAACAAACTGGAAGCAGCCCGCACCTTTGGCGCCACCCACACGGTCAACGCTCGCGGAAACGTTGTGGACGAAGTGATGGCCATCACCGATGGCAGGGGAGCGGATTACGTGTTCGTCACGGTCGGCGTGAAGGCTGCGTTCGACCAGTCGTACGCGCTGCTCGCGAAGTCAGGTGCAGTCGTGCTGGTAGGCATGCCTCCGACTGGTCAGAACTCGGAGATCGATCCGTCCACCATCGCGGCCTATAACCAGCGCATCCTCGGCTCGAAGATGGGATCGTCCCGCATCGCCATCGACATCCCCAACCTGGTCCACCTCTACCAGCAGGGACGTCTCAAGCTCGATGAGCTCATCTCCGGCCGCTACCCGCTGGAAGAGATCAACGAAGCCATGGCCTCGGTCAAGCGCGGCGAGGCCCTGCGCAACATCATAACTTTCTAGCAGGCAGCTTGCGGACAGCGCGGCAGTCAGCCCGTGTTGGTCGGGTCTCTCATGATGTCAACCCAGCACTACGGCAGGCGGCGGATTGGTTTTAGTCCGTCAGCCTTATCGCTGCATCCGAGTGCACCATGACACGTCGTGCGAGGTGCATTGCAGCGCACCGGTAAGTCAGATGCACTCGTGACGAACTACCCGAGCCGGCCCGCGATGACGCGCAGCCCTCGGAATTGTGTGATACCCATCGTCATGCTGACTCCATGGATGCCGACACCCGGCGCGGCTACAGGAGGGCGGTGTCGAAGGGCAGGATCGTCATGCGTTCGGCGCCGGTTCCGGTGATGAGATACTGGTCTTCCAACTTCACGCCCTGACCGGCGGTAACAGAACCGACGTAGCTCTCCACGCAGATGACCATGTTGGGCTCAAGCCCGTCGTGAAGCGGGTAAGGCTGTGTTGCGTCGAAGAGTGTGATGTTGGGGTAATCACCCGACATGCCCAGGCCGTGGCCTACGCAGTAGTAGCCGTAGGGCTTGTGCTCATCGGGGACGGGCCAGGCGTTGCGAGCGATGGATTCGAACGACACGCCCGGTCCGAGCAGCGCGGCATTGTGTTGCAGCTGTTCGAGCGCTCGGGCGTGCAGTGATCGTTGCACGGGCGTTGCACGATCGGCACCGCACACCCACGTGCGCGAGAAATCGACCGAGTACCCGCTCCAGCCGGTGGTGTCGGCATCGAACGCAACAAGGTCACCCGGTTGCACGACCCGCTCGCTACATTCCTGGAAGTAGGGGAACGTGCGCGGCCCGCTCTGCAACAGCCGCGTGACCACGTATTGCCCACCGTCGGCGATGACCAGTTGGTGGAAGTCAGCCCAGATCTCATTTTCGGAGCGGCCGGGCGCAATGGTGGCCGCCATCACTGCGGCTGCCGCTTCCACGCGACGAGCGGCCTCGCGCATTGTCTCGATCTCGGCGTTGAGCTTCACCCGGCGAGCTTCGATCAACACTGGTCCGGCATCGGTTAGCTCGACTCGGCTTGCTCGTAGCGAATCGGTGACCAAGTAGTCAAGACGATGCACGGCCAGTCGCTCGCCCTGACTCAGATGCCCGCGACAGAGGGCAGCGATCTCAACGGAAAACTGCGCGATCTGAAACTCGTAGGTGTGGCCGGCCAACGCGGTTAGCCCCGGTGCCGACCGGATCTCATCGACCGTCTCGAGGCCACCCGAGAGATGATCGCAGCCGTTGAACTCGAAGAGGATGCACGGTCCGTCAGCGAAAAGCAGTAGGAATCGCGATGGGCCCACCATGCCGAACACGGTCATGTTCTGGGCGCCGGTGGCGTAGGTGATGGTGATTGGATCGGACGTCAGAATCGCCGCGGTCCCCATCCGCAGCATCACGTTCCGTAGCCGACCCTGACGTAGCGATGCGAGCGTTGGTTCCGGCATGGTCGGCATGCGTGCCATCATGTCGCATGCAACCCGAAGACCTCTCTCCGGTTTGGTTCAGCTCGGTGCTAGCGGCCGAGATTTCGGCGGTCGAGTGCACACCGATCGGCGTTGGCATGGTGGGGCTGAACCTGCGTTGCGAACTGAAAGGCGACAGTCGCCATCCGACGTCGGTCGTGGTCGTCGGTAGGCTGATCGGGTGACGATCGAGACGCCCCACGATGATGATCATGTCGTGGGCCAGGCTTTTCACACGGGGAGTCAACGGCGCGAGTACCGACTTCGAATGGCCCTCGGCCTCAACGTGGTCATCGTCGTCGTCCAGGTCGTCTTCGGCATTGTGGCCCATTCGCTCGGCCTGCTGGCCGACGCCGGCCACAATCTCACCGACGTGCTGGCGGTGGTGTTGTCACTTGTGGCGGTGCGCTGGGCTCGCCGGAGGCCAACCGGCCAACGGTCGTTCGGGCATCACCGCGCCACCATCCTGGCGGCGCAGGCCAACGCTGCCATGATTTTGGGTGCGACCGTGCTCATCACCTACGAAGGCCTCCGGCGACTTCTCCATCCCGCCACGGTGAACGGGGGCATGGTCATTGCGGTCGCGCTCGTAGCCGCCGCCGGCAATCTTGCTGCGGCCGTTGCGCTGCGGGAGCCCCGCGGCGCCCACGGCCACGATCTGAACATGCGCTCGGTGTTTCTGCACATGGCGGGGGATGCAGCGGCATCGGTTGGCGTGGCGCTGGCCGGCCTTATCATCCTGCTCACGAAGGGCCACTACTGGCTCGACCCGGTGGTGTCCATCGGCATCGGTGCGATCATTGCATACCACGCCTGGAAGCTGCTGCGGTCGACCAACGAAGTGCTGCTTGAGTCCACCCCCGCCGGGCTCGACATCGCCGAACTGACCGCGGTGATCAACAGCATGGACGGAGTTGAGCACGTGCATGACCTGCATGTGTGGAGTCTGTCGAGTGACGTCCGAGCGCTGTCGGCTCACGTGGTGCTCGACGGCCACCCCTCCCTCGAAGAGGCGCAAGTGGTTGCAACCGCAATCAAATCAATCATTGGCCCGCAGTTCTCCATCGCCCATGCCACCCTCGAACTCGAATGCGAATCGTGCATGGACGAAGGACCGTGGTGTGCCATCGATGACATCAGCCCCGTCATCCGGGGCCACCAGCACTGAGGGGCTAGCGGTGTGGTTGGAAGCGGCGGAGGCGCAGGCTATTGGAAACGACGAACACGCTGGAGAAGGCCATGGTTGCGCCGGCGATGAGCGGGTTGAGGCGGCCGCTGGCGGCCAGGGGAATGGCGGCGATGTTGTAGGCGAACGCCCAGAACAGGTTGCCCTTGATGATGGCAAGCGTGCGGCGTGATAGACGGATGGCGTCCCCGGCTGCCCGCAGGTCACCGCTCACCAGGGTGAGGTCGCTTGCTTCGATAGCAACATCGGTACCGGTGCCCATGGCCAGACCAAGGTCGGCTTGCGCCAGCGCGGCTGCGTCATTCACACCGTCGCCCGCCATGGCTACGACACGCCCGTCGCCCTGCAAACGCTTGATCACCTCGACCTTGTCGGCTGGCAGGACCTCGGCGAAAACGTCGTGAGGCTCGATGCCGACGGTTGCGGCGACCGCCAGCGCAGCGGCGCGGTTGTCACCGGTGAGCAGCACTGGGCGCAGGCCCTGGGTGCGCAGATCGGCAATGGCCGCGGCGCTGTTCGGCTTGACGGTATCGGCGACCACGAACACCGCCCGAACCTCCCCGTCCCAGCCGGCAATGATTGCCGTCTGTCCGAGTCCTTCGGCGGCGATGCGGGACTCGTCCAACGCGGCGGGAATCGAAAGCGCCCAGTCGGCCAACAGCACACCGCGCCCGGCTACCACCGCGTGTCCTTCGACCATGCCCTGCACACCGAGGCCGGCATGGTTGGCAAAGTCTGAAACCGACGGCAGCGGGCCAACACGATTCTCGGCGGCACGGGCGACGGCGCGGGCGATCGGATGTTCGGAGGCGGATTCGAGAGCGCCAACGAGCCGCAGGGCATCTTCCTCGGTACAGCCGGCCGTGGAGACGCTGACGAGGCTCATTGCGCCGGAGGTGACGGTGCCGGTCTTGTCGAGCACGATGGTGTCAACCCTTCTAGTTGACTCCAAGACTTCGGGCCCGCGTATCAGCAAACCGAGCTGCGCTCCCCGTCCGGTGCCGACCAACAACGCCGTAGGCGTCGCCAAGCCGAGCGCGCAGGGGCAGGCGATGATCAGTACGGCCACGGCGGCGCTGAACGCCTTGGTGGAGCCGGACCCGCGCAGTAACCAGAACGCGAGCGTGGCCAGTGCGAGGCCGATGACGACGGGAACGAACACGCCCGACACTCGATCGGCCAGCCGTTGTACGGGCGCTTTGCCCGACTGCGCCTCGGTGACGAGCCGGGCGATCTGGGCCAGGGCGGTGTCGTTGCCCACCCGTGTGGCTCGCACCACGATGCGGCCGCCAGCGTTCACCGTCGCGCCGGCAACGACCGAGCCGGGGCCGACCTCCACCGGCACACTCTCGCCCGTCAGCAATGATGCGTCGATGGCCGACGTACCCGATTCGACCACGCCGTCGGTGGCGATCTTCTCGCCCGGCCGCACCACGAAGCGGTGACCGACGACTAGTTGCTCGATAGGGATGCGCTGTTCGGCTCCATCGGGGCCAAGGACGGTGACCTCCTTGGCGCCGAGTTTCAACAACGCTCGCAACGCGGCCCCGGCCTGTCGTTTGGATCGAGCCTCGAAGTAGCGGCCGGCCAGGATGAACACTGGTACGGTCGACGCGACCTCAAGGTAGATGTGGTCCTGGCCCGACGCGCTCCAGCTCATGGCCATGTGCATACCCGCCATACCTGCGTCGCCGAAGAACAGGGCATACAGCGACCAGCCGTATGCCGCGATGGTGCCGACCGAAATGAGCGTGTCCATCGTGGTTGCGCCGTGGCGCAGATTCATGGCGGCCGCACGATGGAACGGCCACGCGCCCCACACGGCGACGGGGGAGGCAAGTGTGAGGGCCAGCCACTGCCAGTTCTCGAACTGTAGGGCTGAGATCATCGACATCGCTATCACCGGAAGCGCGAGAGCAGCTGAGATCACGAGCCGCTGCCGCAACGAGGCCGCGGGGTCCTCGGTCTCTGCCGCAACCGCCACGGCGACAGGCGCAGGAAGCGCTGCGTCATAGCCGATGGACTGGACGGTGGCGATCAGGTCCGATGGCGCCACCACCTGCGGGTCGTAAGAGACGCTGGCTTGCTCGGTGGCGTAGTTGACCGTGGCGTGCACGCCATCGAGCTTGTTGAGCTTTTTTTCGATGCGGTTGGCACATGACGCGCAGGTCATGCCCATCACGGACAGATCGACATGCGCCGTGGAGGTATGGGTCATGATGCCGGCTCGTAGCCCGCTTCCTCGATGGCTGCGCGCAGTGCGTCATCCTCCAGATTGGTACCGGAGACGACGACGAGTTTGGTTGTAAGATCAACGGACACATCGGTTACACCGGCAACGGCTGTGAGTTCGGTGGTGACCGCACTGACACAGTGACCACAGGTCATGCCGGGGACGGAGTAGGTAAGAGTTGACATAGTTCCCTCGATGACTTCCGCAGGTACCTTACCGGGCCAACGGCTGAATCGTGCTGGGTGATTGCCGGTTGTCGGGTCGGCAGGAGTGCCAACGAGATACCCGCTGAAAATTGGCTTTGGTCCCTGTTCAGCCGGTCAAGGGGTGGCTACGGTCAGTTAGGGCCAGTCGGTCGGTTCCGACGGGCGGAAAGGGAGGTGGCTTTGTGACGATCCAAGCGTCGCTCGGGCGTCTGTCAACCTGGAGCGAAGAACCGTGTGTGAGCGTGTACCTGCCGGTCGAAAGGGGGGAGCCCGCCAACACGGTGGCAACGTCGTTACTCAGCGCCGCCCGTGATGCCGAGCGATCGCTTGTGCGCCAGTTCAGCTTGAATGAACGTGACGCCGCCTCGGTCGTGGCGCCGTTACGTGATCTGGCCGACCGCGGCGTCGATGTGGGTGCGATGCCGAGTATCGGGTTGTTTTGTCGAGGTGGCGAAGTGGAGCACTGTGCGGTCCCGCGGCACTTCGACGGACCCTTCGTGAGCGTCATGCGACGGCCGAATGTGCTGGCCATGGTTGCCGGCGCCCAACGCGACATCGACCATGCCGTGCTCGGCCTGAATCGCAAACACACCCGTGCGTTACGGGGCGGAGCGTTCACCCATGACGTTCTCGAGGTGCACATGCCGACCGAGGGCGATCTCGCCGTTAGCCATCAACGCGGACTCGCTCATCACGGTGGCCGGAAGGGAGCGGGCGCCATCGTGGGTGGTTCGGGCAGCAATGAGCACCTGGATGATGCTCTGCTGGCCTCGTTTATGCGCGAGATCGATCGCAGTCTCTTTCGCAAGCTCGATTCGCGCGATCTTCCCGTCGTGGTCGTGGGCGTCGAGTACGAGGTGTCGGCCTTCAAGGCCGTATCCACACAGAGGAATCTGCTTCTCCACGCCTGCGGCAGCACCGAGCGTATGTCTGATGTCGAACTGCACGCGGCCGGTCAGCACCGGATGTGGCAGTACGCCGACCAACGGGTGCAGGGCGCGCTCGAACGCTTGCGGGACCTTGGAGGAACCCCGCGTGTTCAGCCGGGTCCGAAGGTGATCCAGACCGATGCCAGCAAGGGTCGCGTCGATACCCTTTATGTTCCCGAGCGCTTGGTGGCAGCCGCCGAGGATGACGAATCGGCTGCCGCGGCCGAAGCCACGCTGACAACGCTGCAGCATCGTGGCATTGTGTGGATTGCGCCCGACAAGGACTTGGCCTGCACCACGGCGCTGCTCAGGTTTTAGCAACGCCCGTTCCACGCGACAAGGAGGTTCGGGCCGAGTGGGGGTCCCGACCCGAACCTATGCCCTGTCACTCCCGCTTAGCCGCCGGTGGGGGATGGCGGCCGGCTTGCAATTGGTGGCAGAGGTCTTGTCGGCGATTATTCAACACGCACAGCGTTCGACTCACTAGGGACCTTGGTCACAAATTTCGCGACTGGAACGTACGTTCTGCCTGTTAGCGTTTCGGCCTCGATGAGTTGATCCAGTCCGTAACGTCCGACGGCGGTCTGACACTACGAGACATGACTGTTGTTCTCACCCCCCATCACCCGCCGAGGAAGCTCACCCATCGCCGGCCGCGTCGGCCCCAAGGGACGCTTCCGACGTCCACCAGGTCATTCGGCTCCGTGCGTTTCGTGCACCTGTCGTTCGAAGGCCCTGACCCGTACTCGCGGGCGGGAGGCTTGGCGATCCGGGTCACCACTCTGGCCGGGGCAATGGCGGCCGCCGGCGCACTCGTCGACCTGTACTTCGTCGGTGATCCGGCCCTTCCGGGCATCGAGGAGCGTGACGGGGTGACGTTGCACCGCTGGTGTCAGGCCATTTCGGCGCACGCACCGGCGGGTGTTTACGACCAGGAAGAACGAAAGATCGAGGACCTCTGCGTCTGGCTGCCTGCCGTACTCGCCGACGTGGTCGCAGCGGATCGGCACGCCGGTCGGCGCACCATCGTGCTGGCCGAGGACTGGCACATGGCGTGGCCGCTGATTGCGGTGCATGCAGAGCTGGTGCGAGCTGGCTTGCGGGACGCGGCAACCCTGGTGTGGACGGCGAACAACCGCTTTGGTTTCGACCGCATCGACTTCGAGCAGCTAGCCGGCGCAGCCAAGATCTTCACTATTTCACGCGCCATGAAGCACCTGATGTGGCAATGCGGTGTGAACCCGACCGTGGTACCGAATGGTGTTCCGGCATCAACGTTTTCGCCCGTACCTCGCAAAGGTCGGGAGTCGTTGAGCAACGCGTTCAACGCACGGCCGGTCTTTGCCAAAGTCGGCCGCTGGGACCCCGACAAACGTTGGGCTATGGCGCTCGAAACCATAGCGGCGCTGCGGGACCGAGGGGAGCGAGCGGTGTTGTTGGCGCGTGGATGGAATGGAACCGCGGCGGCCAGCGCGCACTACCGAGAGCTGCGAGCCCACGCCGATAAGCTCGGGCTCACCTGGGCCGTCTGCCATGAAGCCGGGTCAGACGACTGCGATTTGGCCGAGGCCGTGACCCGTCTCATGCCCGATGGTGCAGGCGTCATCGAACTCGCTTTTCCGGTCGATGGCCGTCAGTTGCAGATCCTCTACGCAGGGGTTGATGCCGTCCTGGCCAACAGTGGTTTCGAGCCCTTCGGCCTGGTTGGATTGGAGGCAATGGCGGCCGGCGCCGTCGTGATCACCGGTGCGACGGGTGAGGATTACGTCATTCCGTTCGAGAACGGTTTCGCTCTCGATACCGACGACGCCAGGGAGATCGTCCGTTGCCTTGACTGGCTTCGCTCCGAGCCAGATCGCTGCCGCGCCATGCGAGCCAACGCTCACGCGTCAGCCCGCCGATACGACTGGACCCACGTCATCGAACGGCTGACCCTCGCTCTCGAAATCAAGCCGGACCGCTTGTAACAACCGGGCCTGCTGGTGCACTACGAAACAAAGCGATTCGAGGAGGAAGTCATGAAAGGTCTTACCGGAAAGACAGCACTCGTTACGGGTGGGAGCTCGGGTATCGGGCAGTCCATCGCAATCCGTCTGGCCGAGGAAGGCGTGAATGTTGCCATCAACTATGTCGGCCGCCCCGAGGGTGCCCTCGCCACCAAGGAAACGATCGAACGCAGTGTCGACGATTGCCTGTGTAACATCCGGGACCGCGGTATGGCACCGTTGCTGGTCGAGGCGGACGTCTCGAACGCCGCCGATGTCGAGCGCATGTTCAAGGAGACCACGGCCGCGTTCGGGTCGATCGACTTCCTGGTCAACAACGCCGGCATCCAGATTGCTGCCGACTCTGACGCCCTTGCCGTTGAGGACTTCGATCGGGTGCTGGCTGTAAACCTGAGAGGGTCGTTCCTCTGTGCTCAGCAGCACCTCCGGCACCTCGTTGACCGGGGTGCAACCGGCGCGATCGTCAACGTGTCGAGTGTGCATCAGGAGATCCCCAAGCCGAAGTTCCTGAGCTACTCGGTGAGTAAAGGCGGCATGCAGAACCTGACGCGCACGCTGGCGCTCGAATACGCCAGCCGCGGTATTCGAGTGAATGCCGTTGCCCCCGGTGCCACCGTCACGCCGATCAACCGGGCCTGGATCGACGACCCCGTCAAGCGAGCTCAGGTGGAGGCCCACATCCCTATGCGGCGGGCGGGAACGTCCGAGGAGATGGCTGCGGCTGCAGCGTTCCTGTTCTCTGACGAAGCCCTCTACATCACCGGTCAGACCTTGTTCGTTGACGGCGGTCTCACGTTGTACCCGTCATTCGAATCCACGTGGTCGTCGGAATGACCGCCGTCGCAAACCCGTCAGTGGAGACGTGGTTCCCATCGCGTTGGGGCGCAGACGATTCGGCCGGGGCGCTCAACGAAATCACGGCAGACAAGCGGCTGCGGGCGATGCGGCTGCCAAAGACCGGCCAGATGTTCGACCTTGCCCACGTTCTTCATGCCGACGTGCCGGCCTTTGCCGGTCGCACCTTTCGCCAATGGGTACCCGAAGTAGCGCCTGCCGGTGGTATCGGGAACAACCATGTGCATTGGGTGGCCGAACGATTCGAAGCGACGACCCAAATGGGAACCCACATCGACGGGTTGAACCACCTGCACGTCGGTGACCGCACCTACAACGGTCATCGCACCGGCGACATTCTGGCTGAGACCGGAACGACGAGACTCGGTATCGAGACCCTTCCGCAGGTCGTCACCCGCGGATTGCTCGTCGACATCGCCGCACAGCGCGGCGTGGCGCATCTCAACGCCGGAGATGTGATTCGGCCCGCTTCGTCCTGTTCGGCGTGTTCGTCGCGACCGTTGCCGTCATCGCCTGGTCGATTGCCCGTGCCGGTCGCTCGATGCGGATCTCGCAGGTGCTCGTGCGACTGCAGGACACCACCGCGCAGATCCGCGTCCGGGCCGCGATGCTGCTGCTGATCGGTTTGGTCGTCATGGCTGAGCACACCGGCCTGGAAACGATCCTTGCCGCGTTCGTGGCCGGCGCCGTCGTGAGCGTCATCGATCGAGATGCCATGAAAACCCATCCGCAGTTCCATCTGAAGTTGGAGGCGATCGGCTACGGCTTTCTCATTCCGGTCTTCTTCGTCACCAGCGGCATCCGGTTCGACCTCAATGCGCTGCTGGATCACCCGTCGGTCTTCGCTCGGGTGCCGATCTTCCTGGCCGTGCTCGTCGTCGTTCGCGGGGTGCCGGCGCTCCTCTACCGGGATTCAGTCAGCGATCGTGAACGTGTCGCGGCGGCGTTGCTTCAGGCCACGTCGTTGCCCTTCATCGTGACCGCCACGATGATCGGGGTTGAGATCGGAGCCATAAACAGCGCCAATGCGGCCGCGCTCGTGGCCGCTGGCCTTGTCTCTGCGCTGATCTTTCCGGCACTCGCAGTGTCGTTCCTCACAACCGCGCCCGTGAGCGCGGACACGATGATTTAGGCGCGGCGACCGGCGTGGGCCAGCAATTTCGTGAGCGGCGTGGCTTCGTTGGCAACATCGAGAGCCGGGCCGAACATGCCGGCCGCCCGCAGGTCGTCGTTCACCGCGACCTGGAAGAACTGGTAGGACGCGTCCACAAAGTCCGCCGGGGGATTGAAGGCCTGGCCGGTCGCCTGCGCGAGGTCCCACGAATGCACGAGCAAGTCGCCGGCGGCCAACTGCAGGGCGGCCACCGTGGGCAACGTTCCGAACGGCAGGGTCACGGGCTTGTCGAGCTCTTCGGTCTTCGCGAGCGCGGCCGTGAATCCGTCGATCGACGTGCGGAAGGCGGCCCGATGATCGTCGCCGACAAGGTCGGCGGGCTCCCCACCTGCGAGAGGATCCCCGCGCAGGCCGGACGCGAACATGTGGCCGCCCCCGATCACGTGATTCAGCAAGTCACGGACGTTCCACTCGCTGCACGGAGTCGGGTTGCTGAGCTGATCGGCCCGAGTGCTTTCGACGAGCGGGGTAAGCAATTCTACTGCGGTCATGGCCTGCGTCTTCGGGTCCATTGAATACCTCCTAAGTAGTTTTGACACTCATTTATTCGCCACCGAGGCCGAAAGAGTTCACCGGCGCGAAAGATTTGGCCAAAACTTCGCGGTCAGCATCGGACCGCAGGTCTCAACGGCGCGTCGAGACACCAACGCGCCGTGAGGAAGCGATTTGTTACGAGAACCGTGTAACGAACCAGCTCCGTGGCGGACTACTCGACTATGACCGATGTCGAACGCAAGAGACTGCAGGGTGACCGTGCCGCCTGGCTCCGTTGGGGGCCCTATCTGGCCGAACGGGCATGGGGGACCGTACGCGAGGACTACAGCGAGCACGGCGAAGCGTGGGACTCCTTCTCGCACGACCAGGCCCGCTCCCGGGCCTATCGGTGGAACGAAGACGGTCTGGCCGGCATCAGCGACGACCAACAGCGGGTGTGCTTTGCGTTCGCGTTCTGGAACGGCCATGACCCCATCCTCAAGGAACGCATCTTCGGTTTGACCGGAAATGAAGGCAACCACGGCGAGGACGCCAAAGAGTACTGGTGGTACCTCGACGCCACACCCACCCATTCCTGGATGCGGTGGCGTTACCTGTATCCGATAGACGAGTTTCCCTACGCCGACCTCGTCGCCGAGAACGGACGTCGTGGCCGACTCGACCCCGAGTACGAGCTGAATGACACCGGCGTGTTCGACGGTGGCTACTGGGACATCGTAGTCGACTACGCCAAAGCCAGTCCCGACGACATGGTTGTGCATGCAACTATTCGCAATGCTTCTGATAGAGATGCGACTCTCGACGTGCTGCCTACGCTGTGGTTCCGCAACACTTGGTCGTGGGGGCTGGATGATCGGCGTCCGCAGCTGATGGCCAAAGACGGCGCCATCATCGCTGAGCATCACGAACTCGGTCGCATGACCCTGACCGGCGTGGGCGTGCACGAGGCGCTGGTGTGCGACAACGAATCGAACGCCGGTCGCCTTTGGGGAAGCGAAGGTCCCCGCTACCCGAAGGACGGAATCGCTGACCATGTGATTCACGGCGCCGACACGGTGAACCCCGACGGCATCGGCACCAAGGCGGCGCTGCGCTACCGACTGCACGTGGCCGCTGGCGCACAGACGACGGTGGAGCTACGCCTAAGTTCCGATGGGGCCTCCCGCTCGCCGAGCGCCGCAGCAGTGCTGGCCGACCGCCAGCAGGAGGCAGATGAGTTCTACGCCGCGTTGACCCCGGCCGATGCCACGTCCGATGAACGAGATGTCATGCGTCAGGCGTTTGCGGGGATGCTGTGGTCGAAGCAATTCTTCCACTATGACGTCGCCCGTTGGCTCGACGGTGACCCGAGCGGGCCCCAACCGCCCGAACGTCGACGTCACGGTCGCAACCGCGAGTGGCGTCATCTCAACAATGCCGACGTGATCTCGATGCCCGACAAGTGGGAGTATCCCTGGTACGCAGCCTGGGATCTGGCGTTCCACTGCGTACCGCTTGCCCACGTTGACGCTCGGTTTGCGAAGGACCAGTTGTTGCTGCTTTGCCGTGAGTGGTACATGCATCCAAACGGCCAGTTGCCGGCGTACGAGTGGGCGTTCGGCGATGTGAATCCGCCGGTGCACGCATGGGCTGCGCTGCGCGTCTTCGAAATCGACGGCTCGCACGACCTCACCTTCCTGGCCCAGATTTTTCAGAAGCTATTGCTCAACTTCACCTGGTGGGTCAATAGGAAAGACGCAGCGGGCAACAACGTGTTTGAGGGAGGCTTCCTTGGCCTCGACAACATCGGGCCCATCGACCGTTCGGCGCAACTGCCCGTCGAAGGTCGTCTCGAACAGTCGGATGGCAGCGCCTGGATGGGGATGTACTGCCTGAATCTGCTCGAGATCGCCCTCGTGTTGGCTGAGCGAGACGAGGCGTATGAGGACATGGCAACCAAGTTCTTCGAACACTTTGCGCTGATCGCCAAAGCTATCCACGACCGCGGCTTGTGGAACGAGGAAGACGGCTTCTACTACGACGTACTGCAGATTGCGGGCGGAGAGCGCCAGCCGTTGCGGGTGCGGTCGATGGTCGGTCTCTTGCCTTTGTGCGCCGCCACGACGCTCGGCGCTCCCACCCTGGAACGACTGCCGAAGTTTGCCGAACGGCTGCGATGGTTCGTCGCCAACCGGCCCGAATATGCCGAGCACATCGACCAGATGCACGAACGCGAAGGCCATGCCGGACGCCTGCTCGCCATCGTCGGACCGGAACGGCTGACGCGCATTCTTCAGATGATGCTGGACGACAACGAGTTCCTGTCGCCGTACGGGTTGCGGGCGCTGAGCCGTTCGCATGGCGAGCATCCGTTCTCGATCGAGTTGGGCGGCATGCACTCGTCGGTCGATTACGAGCCGGGTGAATCGACATCGGGGCTGTTCGGCGGCAACTCGAACTGGCGGGGCCCGATCTGGTTCCCCGTCAACTATCTGGTGATTGAAGCGCTCCGTCGTTACCACCGCTATTTCGGTGATGACGTGACCGTCGAGATGCCGACGGGGTCCGGCCGCATGCTCACCCTGGGGCAGGTGGCCGACGAACTTGGGGGGCGTCTGGTGTCGATCTTCCTCAACGATCCAAACGGGCGCCGACCCGTGTTCGGCTACGACGAACGCTTCCAAAACGCCCCAGCGTGGCATGACATGATTCCCTTCCACGAGTACTTCCACGGAGATACCGGAAAGGGTCTGGGCGCCTCGCACCAAACCGGTTGGACCGGCCTGGTGGCCGACCTCATCGCAAGGAGAAGAGCACCATGAGTAAGAGCAATGTCAGCTACGACGTCATCGTGATAGGAGCCGGCCCGGCCGGAGAGAACGTGGCCGGACGGTGCGCCGACGGTGGCCTTCGCGTGGCCATCATCGAACGCGAGCTTGTGGGGGGCGAATGTTCCTACTGGGGCTGCATGCCGTCCAAGGTGCTGCTGCGCCCCGGCGATGTGGTCGCCGCGGCCCGGCGGGTTCCGGGCGCAGCCGAGGCGGTCACGGGCGCCATCGACGTGTCCGAAGTACTGGCCCGACGCGACGCGACCGTGAGCAACTATGACGACAAGGGTCAGTTGCCGTGGCTGGAAGGCAAGGGCATCACGCTGGTTCGCGGCGCGGCTCGTCTGGACGGACTGCGCCGAGTCGTCGTTACGACTGGCCAAGAATCGACGAAGTATATCGCGGCGCAAGCAGTCGTGATTGCGACCGGTACCAGCGCCGCGATTCCTCCGATTCCGGGTCTGCGAGAGGGCGCGCCCTGGGACAATCGACACGTCACCGGAACGAAGAGCGTGCCGCGCCGACTGCTCGTGCTCGGCGGAGGCGCTATCGGCGCGGAGATGGCCCAGGCCCTCCGCCGCCTCGGCAGCGAAGAAGTCACGATCGTTGAAGGGCTCGATCGGCTGCTGCCGCGGGAAGAACCGTTCGCGGGTGACGAACTTGCGGCCGCGTTCAACGCTGAGGGCATCACCGTCATCACCGGCGTCGCTATGGCTGCGGTGCAACGAGAAGGTGTCGACGGCCCCGTCACCGCCACGCTGGCCGATGGTCGCAAGCTGGTCGCCGATGAGATCCTGGTCGCGGTCGGGCGTCGCCCGGCCACCGCCGAGCTCGGTCTGGAAACCGTCGGTCTCGAGCCAGGCAAATTCGTGCCGGTCGATGATCAACTCCGGGCCATCGGCGTAAGCGACGGGTGGCTTTACGCGGTGGGTGACTGCAATGGCCGCTCGCTGCTGACGCACATGGGCAAGTACCAGGCCCGCCTCGCCGGCGACACCATCCTCGGGCGTCAGGTGGCGGCCACGGCCGATCACGGCGTCGTACCCCGTGTCACCTTCACCGACCCACAGATCGCTGCGGTCGGGCTCACTGAAGCCCAGGCCCGCGAGCAGGGAACGACCGTGCGCACCGTCGAGGCTCAGATCGGTTCCGTCGCAGGCGCCTACACGCTTGGCAACGGCATCAAGGGCACCGCCAAACTGGTGGTCGATGAGGACCGTCGGGTCATCGTGGGAGCGACATTTACGGGACCAGGCGTGGCGGAACTGCTGCACTCCGCGACGGTCGCCATCGCCGGTGACGTCACGCTCGATCAGCTCTGGCACGCGGTGCCGTCGTTTCCCACGTTGAGCGAGGTGTGGCTTCGCCTCCTCGAGGCCTACGGACTCTGATTGTCAAAGGAAATGATGCAAACGAGCGGCGGCATGACTGCACAATTGGCACCAGCGAAAGATCCCTATACTCATGGAATGGCTCAGGGCGGATTCGCCGACTTTCCACAGGTCCCGCGGGGCGACGCATGACAGCTGACGGCTTCGCCTGCCGATATGTTATTGAGATTCTCTCCGATTATCTGGAAGATGCGCTCGACGCTTCAACGCGCCAGGACCTCGAGGAACACCTCGCCGAATGCGATGGTTGCACGGTGTACCTTGACCAGATGCGGCTCACCATTCGGCTCAGCGGCAAGCTCGACCAGGACGATGTTCCTGAGCCCATCATGAATGTTTTGCTGAATGCATACCGGGGCGAATCGACGTAGCGTAGGCCGTACGTGCTTTATCTGTTCGATAGGGTCTACGGGGTTGAAAGGTGACGTTCGTGATCGACCTTCACCATCCCGATGCAGCTTTGGTTGCGGCGTTGTTGTTGCGCGACGAGACCGCCTTTCGCGATCTGGTCACTCGCTATCATCGGTCGTTCATCACCGTCGCCCGGCAGTACGTTTCGTCGTCGGCGGTGGCCGAGGAGGTGGCGCAGGAAACATGGCTTGCCGTCATCAGAACGCTGCCCCAGTTCGAAGGGCGATCGTCATTGAGGACCTGGATTTTCACCATCCTCACCAATCAGGCGCGTGGTCGGGGGAGTCGTGAACACCGCATCGTGCCGCTCTCTTCCGTCATCGCAACCGATGGCGAAGCTGCCGTGGATGCGTCCCGATTTCTCGATGCCAGCCACCGCTGGGGTGGCCACTGGGCCAACCCACCTCGCCGAATCGAGAACCTGCCCGAAGAATGCTTGGAAGGTGCAGAGACAATGGCCGCGCTCCGGCGTGCGATGGCCGCACTGCCGGACAGTCAGCAGCGCGTGATGTGGCTCCGTGACGTGAAGGGATGGACCGCAGACGAAGTATGCGCCGCCCTTGACCTGAGCGAAGTAAACCAGCGTGTCCTGCTTCATCGAGCTCGATCCAAGGTCCGCGCCGCGCTCGAGAACCAGCTCGAATCAGACCTATCGAGGTGACAGGGAGGAGGAGGCCACGCTGCTCACCTTGCTGAGTCGACTTGAGCCGCTCCTGTCCATTCACTCTGTGGCTCTCCCACGGCCGGAGTAGAGGGCACTCTCTACCGCAGCCACGCATTGCCAAGCCATTTCGTCGCCAGGCACCGATCTTCGATTCAGCCGTCGGCAGGCTCCGACCCTGGCGGGAGGCGCAGGCTGTAACCGACGCCTCGCACGGTGTGGATGAGTGGCGGGTCGGATGCGTCAATTTTGTGGCGGAGGTAACTGACATAGGTTTCGAGCACGCTGGCGTTCCCGGCGAAGGTGTAATCCCACACCGCTTCCAGGATCTGTTCTCGGGTGAGCACTCGGCGCGCATTGCTGAGCAGGTAGTGCAGCAACTTGTATTCGGTCGGGGTCAGCTCGATGAGGCGGCCGGCGCGCCACACGTCACGGGTGTCCTCGTCGAGCACGAGGTCGTGGTACGAAAGCTTTTGATCGCCGGGTCCGGCGCCGCTGGCGCGCCGCAACACGGCCTTGACTCGTTCCACCAGTTCCTCGACGGAGAACGGTTTGGTGACGTAGTCGTCCACTCCCAGTCGCAGACCTTCGACCTTGTCGGCAGTGGCGTCCTTCGCGGTGAGAAAGATAATGGGGACCTTGGCGCCGGCGCCTTCGTTCGGGCGGAGTCGACGAGCAACCTCGAAGCCGTCAAGGTCGGGGAGCATCACGTCGAGCAGGATCAAATCGGGACGTCGTTGGTCGATTGCGGCCAGTGCCTGGCGGCCGGTCGCGGCCCGTTCGACATCAAAGCCGTTGAAACCGAGTGCCATCGCCACGAGTTCGGTGATGTGTTCTTCGTCATCCACGGTGAGGACAAACGGCTTTGTTCGACTGGTGTCGGCCACAACTGCTGCTTTCTTTCGGAGAGCCAAGCTCGCAACGACGATCACGATACGCCGTCAGCGCGCCTGAACCGCCGAAACCTGCACTCTGAGGAAACTCCCAGGATTCACAGAGATGTCGCGGAGGCTCCCCTTCGACAATGGGCCCATACCCACGACGGGGCGAGCCCCAACCAAAAGGAGCAACCATGACCCGCGAACTGCATGACCACGACCGAGGCCTGGCCTTTGATCTCTCCACCATGATCGAGCGACGCAAGGCTCTCAAGCTGATGGGTGCCGCCGCCCTCGTCGGGCTGGTTGGCTGCGCGTCAGCCAAAACGGCCACCACCGCATCCACGGCCGGAACCAGTGCGACCACCGCCGGATCGACCGCAACAACGGCTGCGGCGGCAAGCACCAGTGCCGCCTCGACAGGTACGTCGGCCACAGCCTCGACCACTCCGGCATCAACGACTGCTGCAGCGGCGTCGACATCGGCGACCTGCGAGGTCATCCCGAACGAAACGGCCGGGCCGTATCCGGGCGACGGCTCCAACGGAGCCAACGTCCTGAACGCGAGTGGGGTGGTGCGTAGTGACATCCGCTCAAGTTTCGGTACAGCAACCACCGTGGCGAAGGGCGTGCCCCTGACGATCAAACTGTCCCTAACCGAGCTCGCCAAGTCGTGCGCACCTTTGGCCGGCGCCGCGGTGTACATCTGGCACTGCAACATCGATGGCCAGTATTCGATGTACTCCAACGGCGTCACCAATGAGAACTACCTTCGTGGTGTGCAGGAAACCGACGCCAACGGGATAGTCAACTTCACATCGATCTTTCCAGCCGCGTATTCGGGGCGCTGGCCGCACATCCATTTCGAAGTCTTCCCGAGCCTCGCGAAGGCGCTGGCGTCAGGCACGAAACTGGCCACGTCGCAAATCGCTCTTCCCGAGGACACGTGCAAGCTGGTGTACGCCACCGACGGTTACAGCCAGAGCGTCACAAACCTGGCCAAGACATCGCTGAAGACTGACATGGTGTTCAGCGATGGGTGGTCGCTCGAGACGCCGACCGTTTCCGGTGGTGTTTCCAACGGTTTCACCATCGCCATGAACGTGGCGGTGTGATCACGATGGCAACGAAGGCGGGTGGTGCGTCGTTGCGGCGGTGCATCACCATGCTCGGAGTTGACCGGCGCGTTCGGCAGGATGGATACCGATGACTCTTCGCTCTCGCCTTGTCGTTGCGCTCGCCGTGCTGCTTACGGTCGGGCTCGCGTTGTTCAGCGTGGTGACCTACAGCCTGTATGCCCGCACCCAATACCAGCAGCTCGATGCACAACTTCGCTCCGGGATCCCCTCCATCTCTCGACAGCTGAGCATCAACGCGGGGCTCGGAGATCAAAGACCTCAGTCCAACAAGGGAGGTGGTGGCCAGCCCCGTGGTCAGCAGCCCGACGAGGTGGCACCCACGGCGAGCTATGCCGAGCTTCGGGACGCAACCGGTGCCGTTGTGCCGAAAGGCAGCGTCCAAGTTGGATCGTCGGACAGCATTCCGAACCTGACAGCCAATCACCTCTCAATCGACAAGATCACCACCGTCGGCTCCGTCACCGGCGGGGGATCCTGGCATGTCCTAACGAGCGAGGCATTCCAACGGCCCGGTTACACCGTGGTGTTTGCACTGCCCACCTCAAGCGTAACCAAGTCGTTGAAACGCCTCGTTCTGATCGAATCCCTGGCCGCCTTTGCGCTCTTGACGGCAGTGACATCGGGCGCATGGATCATCATGCGTCGCGGTCTGCGACCACTGGAAAACATGGCCGCAAGTGCCCGGTCGATCAACGCCGGTGACCTCTCACAGCGGGTCGCCCTCGGTGACGACCGGGGCGAAGTCGGTCAACTCGGACTGGCTCTCAACACCATGCTCGGCGAAATTGAGCAGTCGTTCGTGGAGCGTGACGCCACCGAGCAGCGGCTCCGTACATTCCTGTCCGATGCCGCCCACGAGCTACGCACCCCGCTCACGTCCATTCAAGGATTCGCCGAACTCTTCCGGCTTGGGATCAACAGCGACCACGTCGACCAAACCGTGATCGCGCGCCGAATCGAGCAGGAGTCCAACCGCATGAAACGTCTGGTCGAAGACCTGCTCCTGCTCGCACGTCTCGATGAAACCCGTCCCGTCCAACGACAGTCCGTCGACCTTGCGGTGTTGGCGGCAGACGCGTGCAGTGATGCAGCCGCAACCGACCCGACACGCGGCATCACGCTTGTCGCCCCGAAACCGGTCGTGGTTGAAGGGGACCGAGACCACCTGCGCCAAGCCCTGGCCAACCTGGTGACCAACGCGCTGAAGCATACACCGGCTGGTACAGCGCTCGAGATCAGCGCCGACTCGACGGATACATCGGCGACGATCAGTGTGCGTGATCACGGTGGCGGACTGGACGCCGTAGCCCTCGCCCGAGTGTTCGACCGATTCTGGCAAGCCGACACCGCTCGCACCGGAGAGGGCGTTGGCCTTGGTCTGTCAATCGTCGCCGCCATTGCCCACGAACACGGCGGCACCGCCACCGCCGCCAACCACCCCGAGGGCGGCGCGGTGTTCACACTCTCACTACCGGCGGGGACGGGCATTCAGGATGTGTGAAGCGACCGATCGTGCGGCGTGTCGCTGTCGTTTGACAGCTGCCCGGCGGCTAGCCCGCTGGTACGAGACTGGCCAGCGCGTTGTGCACGGCTGCGGAATTAGTAATCGAGCCGAACAGAAGTTGTAGGGCCAAAAGGCTGGCGTCGTGGTTGCTGCGGGCGAGGTCTTGGCCGATTGGTTCGGCCACGCAGTCCTCGACGATAAGGCAGTGGTAATCCCGATACATCGCGTCGCGCACGGTGGACTCGACGCAGATACTTGTCGTGGCTCCGACGAACAGCAACGTGTCGATGCCGTCGGCTTGCAGCAGCTCGTGGAGGGCTGTCTCGAAGAAGCCGCTGAAGCGATGCTTCCAGACGACCAGATCACCCGCGTGCGGTGTCAGTTCGTCGATGATCGCGGAGTTCCAGGTGTCCCTTATCAGGATCCGGCTCTCCGTACCGTCGGGAGCGGTGACATTTTGACCGACGTTGAAGAGGGAGTGCTTCCTCCAGTTCGGTGCATCCGGCACTCCGGAGTCGGACAAGTCATCGAGGAAGCCCATCTTGAGATACACAATGCGCATTCCGGCCGACCGGGCCGCATCGATCAGTCGGCTGGTCGGTTCGATCGCGGCCCGGATACCCGAAATGTTGATACCGGCCCGTTCGAACATGCCGCCGGTCGTGGCGAAGTCGTTCTGCATGTCGACCACGATGACCGCTGTCCGGGTAGGAACAGTCGTAACTGGTTCGTGTCTCGCGTCGATCGTGATCGAGTCGGAGCCTGCCAACGTCATCTCCTGTTCGTCGAATGCAACACTGCTCAGGTGACCCTACCGTGAGCCGGGTCAGGGGCCAAGAAGTGCGGCGGGGATGACGGCGACGCCATCGGGTCTTCGGTATGCGTGCTTGCCGGTTGTGATGATCGCCAGATCGAGCATGTCGGGGCCGAGCCTGTCGCGGAGCCATCGGAGATGTCGGACATCGTCGTCGTTCACGATCGGTGAGAGTTTCACTTCCAATGCAACACACCGGCCGTCGCGTCGTTCGACGATGAGGTCTACCTCGTGATCGCCGCGGTGCATCCGGAAGTGAGACACGCGGGCCTCGGATCGTTGGGCGTAAACGCGTACGTCGAGCGCGACGAGCGACTCGAACAGCGCCCCGAGGAACGGGCCGTCTCGGAAGAGCGTACCGCCACTGTCGTCGCCGGATAAGAGCGCGGCCTCGTCGAGTCCCAGCAGTGCCACCGCGAGCGCTGGATCGGCAAGATGGTGCTTGGGTGATACGGCGAGCTCGTTGAGATGGGCGTTGTTTGGCAGCCAGCCCGGGAGTGAGTCCAGGATGAACAGGCGCTCGAGCGCGTCGCGGTATGCGCTGAGAGTGGTTCGCGAGGGCTGCTCGCGGGTTCCGGGGCTGGCCGCTTCGGCAATCTTGGCGTAGGTGGTTGTGGTCGCCGTCGCCGCCGCGTATGCGCTCATCCACCGTTTCACGGCGGAAGGGTTGCGTACCTTGGCGCCGAGTTCTGCGATGTCGCGATCGACGACACGCTCGATGTAGCTGTCGAGCTGGGCGCGTCGGATGCGACCGGTGAACTCTCGCACGCCGGGTAAGCCGGAGGCCATGATCTCGCCGGTGTACGTCTTTAGATCGACCGCGGTCTCACCAGCGATGGGAGGGTGGCGTCCGGTGAGCAGATCGGCGAGGCTGACCGATGGCTCATAGCCACGTTCGGCGAGGGCCAACGGTCTCATCCGGAGTCGGAGGATGCGGCCCGCACCCGAGTGACGACCCGGATCGGGGACCGACGCCGAACCGGTCAGCAGGAACTGACCGGGCGTCGCCCCAGCGTCGACGGCGCGTCGAACGAGGTCCCACGTGAAGGGCAGGTGCTGCCATTCGTCGAGCAGGACGCGTCGACCATCAAGGATCCGATCAGGATCGGCTTCCACGAGGGCTCGGACCGCCGGAGACTCCAAGCGGTACTCGGCATCGACGCGTTCGGCGGTCGTGGCGCTCTTGCCCACACCTTTCGCGCCTTCGAGCGATATCGCTGCGACCCCGGCGAGGAGTTCGTCGAGTTCATCGTCGATGACGCGTCGACGGTAATTGCGGGCTCGAAGCGTGTCACTCACAGGCAGAGGCTACCGCGTCGTTACACATCCTCGGGCGATGTTTCTGTACATTCTCGGGCAATCGGGCTGAACGCATACGGACGGCGTGCGTGCGGAAACGCGCGTTGCGTGGACACGGCAGCCGGTCGGTCGGTCAGGCGTTGTCGCCGAGTATTGCGGCGAGGTGTTTGGCCATCGGCCATGCTCGATCGGTTGTGTTCGACAGCACGCTGTACGTCGAGCCGTCAGGAAAGCGTGTCGAGCGGAACGACACCCCGGCATCTATGCCCTCCATGGTCAGTTGTCCGGAGTTCTTGTCGAGCCACATCCCCATCCCGTAGCGAGCGCCGGGAACGGGACGGGTGGTCATTGTTGTGAGCACGTCGTGACCGAAGAGACCGTCGACGAGAGCGGACCAGAGGTTGTGAACGTCGGCGGCGGTCGTGAACGCCCCACCGTCGCCGAACCCGACGACCGGCAGGTGAAGCACGTTGGTGCGCAGGCCATCGGCAAAGAGGTACCCGACGGCGGCGTCGCCGGGCAGAGTGTCCATGCGGAGGAACTCGGTTCGGGTCATACCGGCCGGGCCGGTGACCTTGTCGGCAATGACTTTTGAGTAGGGCATCCCGGTCGCTCGTTCGAGCAGGGCGGCGAGGAGCACGTAGCCACTGTTGCAGTATGAGAACTCGGTGCCGGTTGCGAACTTCTGTTGATAGCCGTCGAGCGCTGCCATGTACCCGGCGGAACCGTCGAGGGTGTGCACGGGGACGCGCATTGCGTAATCGAGCTTGTTGGGGTCGGCGCTCTCATCGAAGTAGTCGCCGATGCCGGACCGGTGGTTCAACAAGTGGCGCACAGTCACCCGATTATCGACCAACGGCAATTCGTTTCCAAGCAGCTCCCGGATTGGCAGATCGAGGTCGATGGATCCGTCAGCAGCGGCCGCTAACACGCCGAGCGCGGTGAGGGTCTTGGTGCCGCTCGCAATCCCGAAGCGATGCTCGACGGTGTTCGCAACACCATGCGCGCGGTCGGCGAGGCCATAGGCACGAGTGTCTAACTTGCCGTGGCGCTCGATCCCGATCACCCCACTGAACGAGTGCTCCGCTGCAAGCCGATCCATCCCCGGTTCCACCCGATCATCCTGCCAGACGCACCGTCCAAGATGATCGCCCTTTCCGACATGTCCGAGCGGGCGCCACCTGCTCCGCGTCCCTATTCATGCCTGTGTAGAGAGGGCGGCCTTTGGTTTTGTCGCCAACTCTTCTTCACAGTGCTCGCCTGGCCCTTCCGCCACGACGACGGGCAGACCAGACCGTCCGCCGAAAGATCTACAGTGATGCGAGCGTGAGACCCACCAGATGCCACGAGACATCGAGTCAAGCTTGGTCACGTGCCTCGCGAGCGGGACAACGTTCACACTGGCGCTCTGTACACCCCGCTGGTTGGTCAGGCGACAACAAGTTGGGCGTACATGCCAGCGGCGTAGTGGCCCGGCAGGTTGCACACGATCTCGTAACGGCCTGCAGGCAATGTCACGGTGACCCAGCCCGAAGACCCCGGCGCGATCCCGTCCCCACCGCCGGGAGCGCACGTCGCTGACGCCTCCCCAAGGCTGCCGTTCTCCTCAATCTTGGCGTCCGGCCCGACCGTTCGGGTACCAGCAATCTGACCATCAGGTAAGGGCAGAATCACGAGCTCATGGCTGACGTTGCCACCATTGATCGCAACGAAAGACACCCCGCCTGCGGCGACCCTGTTCTTGTCCAGCGAGAGACGCATCATGCCACCACCCATCGAGCCGCCAGAACCGCGCATCATCGGGCCGCCCATATTGATGAGCGTCGCGTCGATGACCGCACCGGGAAACGCCGGCACCGCGCAGGACGAACCGGACCGCCACAAGGATCTTCCCCCGAAAGCTCCGCCGGTCTGTGCGAGAGCGAGCACGGACAGCGCAGCAAGGGCAACGGCTGCAGCCAGTACCGCGACCGTCGTCCTGCGCGACGCCGTCAACGGGAACGTTCCTTCAGGAGATCATGGCGGCGGGTGTATTCGGCCTCATCGATCTCGCCGCGAGCGAATCGCTCGTGAAGGATTCTCTCCGCGTCAATCGTGACGTTGGGTGGGTTCATCGGTGCATGATGATCATGACGCGGCCCGCGGGACGAGCGAATCACCGTAAGCGCAATGGCGGCGATAACACCCCAGAACAACACCATCATCACGATCGCGGCAATCCATTGACTGCCACCCCAGCCGTTACCGTGCCAACCGTCATTCAGCATCTCAACGACCTCCTCACCCGATGCTGCCAGCGAGGAGCGGCATTGGGTAGAGGACAACGTCTCACCCAAACGGGTCGAACAGCACAGTGGATCGGCGGTGTCTCGCGAGAACGTCGGTCGCCACCGCCCTATGAGCCAAATCGGGGCCGGTGGTCGCTACGGCAGGCGCGGCTGAAACTTGGTGCGAGCGGTCGGTGGCGCTGCGGGCAGTTTGATTCGTTTCAGCATGACGGCGTTGACGGCGACGATGATGCTGGAACCAGACATCGAAAGCGCGGCGATCTCGGGGCGCAACACAAGTCCGAACGCTGGCTCAAAGACGCCGGCGGCGATCGGGAGAGCGATGACGTTGTAGCCGACCGCCCAACCTAGGTTCTGGCGCATCTTGCGCAGTGTTCCGCGTCCGATCTGCAACGCGACGGGGACATCGAGGGGATCAGATCGCATCAGCACCAGATCGGCGGTCTCGATGGCCACGTCGGTGCCGGCGCCGATAGCGATCCCGATGTCGGCTTGAGCGAGGGCGGGGGCGTCGTTGACGCCGTCGCCGACCATGGCGACTTTGCGGCCCTGTGCTTGGAGTTCGGCGATCTTGGCTGATTTGTCGCCGGGGAGGACCTCGGCGATCACGGTGTCGACGCCGAGGATCCCGGCGATCCGTTTGGCGGTTGCCTCGTTGTCTCCGGTGAGCATGACGACCTCGATGTTGAGTGCTCGCAGGGCTGCCACCGCTGCCGCAGCGGTGTCACGGGGGGCGTCGGCCATCGCAATAAATCCGACCGCTCGCCCGTCGACGGCGACGAGAACTGCGGTGCGACCGTTCTCGGCAAGTTCCTGGCGGCGCTGGGCGAGCGGACCGAGTTCTATTTTCTCGCGTTCCATCAGCCGTCGGTTACCAACCGCGACTCGTCGTGCGCCGACTGTCGCGATCGCACCGTGGCCGGGAAGACTGTGGAAGTCCTCGGCGCGCACTACGGCTGCACCGCGAGCTTCTGCGGCGACCACGACGGCCCGAGCGAGGGGGTGTTCGGATTCGCGTTCGACGGCGGCGACGAGCGCCAACATTTCTGTTTCGTCGATACCGTCGGTGACGATGTCGGTGACCTCAGGTTCGCCTTTGGTCAGCGTGCCGGTCTTGTCCATCACGACGGTGTCGATCCGTGCCGCGCTTTCGAGTGCCATCGCGTTCTTGAACAACACACCCCGTTGGGCGCCGAGGCCGGTGCCGACCATGATCGCCGTCGGGGTGGCCAAGCCGAGCGCGTCAGGGCAGGTAATGACGACGACAGTGATCGCGAACAGCATCGCTTCTGACACCGAACGGCCAGCCAGCAGGTACCAAACCGCAAAAGTCGCAGCGCCGCCGAGCAAAGCAACGAGCACGAGCCAGAACGCAGCGCGGTCGGCCAGGCGTTGACCCGGCGCTTTGGAGTTCTGTGCCTCCTGGACCAGCTTCACTATCTGGGCCAATGCCGTGTCCGCACCGACCTTCGTGGCGCGGACGCGGAGGGTGCCTGTGGTGTTCAGGGTGGCACCAATGACCTGATCACCTGACGTCTTGTGGACAGGGAGACTCTCCCCGGTCACCATTGATTCGTCGAGGTCACTGTCGCCGTCCTCGACTATCCCGTCGACGGCTACCTTTGCGCCCGGCCGGATCAAGAGCAGATCGCCGACGGCGACCTCCGAAGTGGGTATCTCGACCTCGTTGCCAGAGCGCACCACGGTGGCCTTGGGCGGTGCAAGATCAATGAGAGCTCGGATCGCTTCGTTCGCCCCTCCGCGGGCACGCATCTCGAACCAGTGGCCGAGCAGTACGAACGTCGCCAGCACAGATGCTGCCTCGTAGAAAACCTCGCCTCCGCCAGTCAAGGTAACCACGAGCGAGTACAACCATCCGGCGCCAACACCAACAGCGACCAACACCATCATGTCCAAGGTACGCGCCCGCACCGCCCGGGCAGCGCCGTCGAAGAAGATCCAACCGGCCCAAAACACGACTGGCCCGCTCAAGATCAACTGGAAGATGTCGTCGCGGAGGCCGAACGGTGCGCTGACAGTGAAGCTGAGAACATCGCGACCGATTGGTGACCACAACAGGATCGGGATCGACAGTACGGCAGCCACGAGGAAGCGTCGGCGCATGTCAGCCACCATTGATGCCATCGACATGCCTGCGTGACCGCCGTGGCCCATCGCGTCGTGCGGCGAGCGTGTCGGCGACGAGTCGCCGTGGCCCGTGTGCGGCCCCGTGGTCACGCCAGCGGAAATCATGCCAAATCCGCCCAACCGACGACCCGTTGAGCGATCACACGTGCATTCTGCTGCTTCTCAACCCGCGAGGGGTAGGGACCCAATACCGGTCGCTGGAGGACCAATGACTCTTGGTGATGCACGGTGGATCGTTCCGTTCCGAGGGGCCATCAGCGGTCTCATCCCGGGCGAGACGCGCCGACCACATTGAAATTGGAGAGCGGCGAGATTTTCACGACGTCTCCGGTCTGCGGGGCGTGAATGACCATTCCTCCTCCGATGTACATACCCATGTGACCGAGGTCGATTTTGAAGAAGACGAGATCCCCGGGCTGCAGCGCGTTTAGGGGTATGTGGGGAAACTCGTTGTACTGAGAAACGGTGTAGTGACTCATCGACACACCGGCCTTCGCCCAAGCCCACTGAGTCAGTCCGGAACAGTCGTACGTGTTTGGCCCGTTGGTGCCGAAGACGTAGGGCTTACCCAATTGGCGCTTCGCTGCCGATATCGCGGTCGCAGCGCGGGCTGAAGGCGCGGGGTAGTCGGGCACGTTGGCCGGTGGCGGTGCAGGCTTTGCAGCCGGCTTCGCGGTGGTTGCGGGTTTCGGCACCGTCGTGGTCTTTCCTGGTTTCGCGGCGGCGGCGGCGGGCGGTGCGGCGTGGCGAGCGGCCTCTTGCTCCGCAGCCCGCTTCTCCTGGGCCAGCCGTTCCTGTTGTTGTCGCGCTGCTTCCTCCTCGACCAGCACAGACAGTTCGGCGTCGACCTTCTTCGCCAACGCGTCGAGCTCCACCTGAGTGGCAGCTATCTTGGCCTTGCTCCCAGCAAGACGCTTTCCGACATCGGTCTGCTCGTGCTGCTTCGCTACGAGCGACTTCGCGAGGCCAGCGATGTCTTGTCGCGTAGCATTGATTTCATCGATGGCATCGGAACTGTTGCCGATGAGCGAACCGGTGTAGCCGTCCCGCACGCCGGCCTCATTTACGTCGGTCGTACCGGCTACAAGACCAACGAAGTCATTCGCAGCAGATTGTCCGTAGACGTAGGACTTCAGCGCGAACTCCGATTGCTTGGCCGCCATTGTGCCGAGGTCACTTGTGCGTTGGCTCAATTGGACGGAGGTCTGCGCGAGATCGGCGTTCAGAATCGCGAGCGCTTCCTCCGAAGCTTTGGACTCCTCGTTCAGGCGTTCGGCGGTCTGCACCAGCTCGGCCCTTTTCGTGACGATCCGCGAAGCTTCCGCCCGTTTGACGTCGGCCGGGGTGGCCGCCGCAACGGTGACCATCCCGAGGACAACGGTGAGCGCAGCGCCGACAACCGAGACGAGCACAGAGCGCCGCGCCGTCACGAAGCAGTGGCCGCGGTGAACTCGGCCGTATGAACCTGATCCCCGGTGGCGAACTGAAGAAACAGGCGATAGGTGCCCTTCGCTGGCACGTCCGCAGCAAAGCTCAACATTGGGCCGGCGTCTCCGTTCGGATGGAGGTGGGTGTAGGCAAGCGTGTCGGATCGCAGCGCAACCAGATGGCCACCGGCACCCAGATACTCAGTAATCGTCGATGCAGGAGCTCCGCCGTTCGTGATGGCAAAGTTCAGTGGAGCCTCGGTGGTGGAAAGCTGTCCGTCGAACATCACCTCGAAGCCATCAACCGTCGTCGTCTGTGTAGGTGCGGGAAGCGGGCGATCAGCACTGTCACCGGCAATGGTGGCATCCAGACCAAGCACGACTCGGGTTCCGTTGACCGGTGTGAGGTCAGCAATGATGTGCCATCGTCCGGCGGTCCCGAATGCAACCGGAACCGACCACGTGCCATCACTCGCCAGTTCTGGATGAAGGTGCTGGTAGCCCGTGAGATCGGAGCGCACCACGATGAGGTGAAGTTTCTTCGTCTGCTCGACGACGGCGTCTTTGATCGGTGCGCCATCGGGCCCGGTGACGGTAAACGACAACTGCTGAGTACCCGTGGCGGTCGGAAGATTGATGGGGTGCATTGTGTATCCCGCCGCCGAATCCTTGGTGCCGTCACCAGCAACGGGATCCATCGCCATTGCACCGCCAGAATGATCCATACCGGCCATGGGGTCAGCTTCGGTGGTGGCGACAGCCATGCTGGTGGTCACAGTGGTCGGTGCGGGATCAGACCCGTGACTCATGCCGGCCATAGCGACCGTCGTGGGGCTACCTGCGCTCGGCTTTGAATTTGACGTGCCGCATGCGGCCAACATCAGTACTGAAACAATGGCGGCGCGCCGAGGAGCGCGTCCGTTCTCAAAAATGTCCATGATGATTTCTCTCTCTTGAGTCGCTCGAATTGGTCACAACGTGCCTTTCGGAAAAGGCGACGGGGTGACTTACCTTCGAGAAACGCAGAGGACGGCCAGGGCGGGACGCCCGGGCCACGACAGCAAGGCGAGGTCGCCGTGTAGCCACCGAGAACGGCTGGCGATGCTGCGCAGGACTGGCAACGAGCGCCACACCATGCCGATGGCGAGCGCCAACACGAAGAGCAACAGGGCTACAACAGACGCGTTGGGTACGGCACATACGGCTGCTGTTGTCGCTGCGCAGTGGCGGTCGTTTTCATCCACCGGGGTCGTCGGATGATGAGGCGCGTTTGGCTGCTCAGACGCACTCGACTCATGCGCATGGGAGAGCGTGGCCGAAGCGGGGGAAGCGCTCGCCGGCGACTCGCGGTGCGGATGGCCGATAACCAGACAGGCAAGAGTCAGAAAAGCGAGCAGCGCCACAACGGCGCGACCCACTCTGCCTCGTCCGGAACGATCCACCACGTATGCAAGGCTATCGCGTGCCCCCCTCGTTCAGGCGCGCGAGGTGGAGGCCGAGTGCTCCGGACAACGCGAGGCACTTGAGCTGTGCACCGCGCAGTATGTGCGGCGACGATTGGATCCGCGCGTTACGCGCGCGGTGCACTCCAGATGCTGGAGATCGGGAGGGCGTGTATCTTGTCGGCAAGTTTGAATGGCCGACCGCCGGTGTGGAACACGACGCCGCCGACGAACTGATCGCCGATCTTGTCGCGCAGCCAGATGAGGTGTTTCGCGTCGGACAGGTCGGGTGTTGATCCGGCCTTGACCTCGATTGCGACGACTCGCCCGTCCGGAGCCTCGAGAATCAGGTCGATCTCGCGGCCGCCACCATCTTGGCGCAGATGGCACATCGTTATGCCGGGCAGGCAGACCTCGAGCTCAGCGCGTAGCTGCCCAACAACGAAGGTGTCGATGATTCGGCCGAGCAGATCACCGCTTCGGAGCACTGCTCGGGCGTCGATTCCTACGAGCGGACCAACGAATGACGGATCGACGAGGTAACGCTTCGCGGTGCGGGTCAGGCGGTTCAGCCGATTGCTCGACCAGGGTGGAATTTGCTGTGTGACGAACAGTCCTTCGAGCAGCGTGTCGTAAGCGTGAGCGGTTCGCCTATCGATGCCGGCTGCGTCGTAGATCATTTTGTGTTCGAGAACGCCAGCGGTGTTTGCCGCAATCGCGCCGAGGTATAACCGCATGCGTCTCGGATCACGCCGATCGCGGAGGTCCGTGGCGTCTTTCAGCGTGATCTGATCGAGATATGCGCTGAGCCGCCGCTGTCGTACTCGCTCGCTCGTCCCGAGCGAAATGGCCGGCAACATGCCCCGTAGCGCCCGCTCGACGTAGCCGTGCACGTCGGGGGCATCGGCCGGTATTCCGATCGCAGCGCTCCGCTCGGCAAAGAGAAGGTCGATGATGGATGGAGACTGCGTGGCGGCTGCAAGTTCTCGCTCAGTCAGACCCCACATTTTCACCCTGATCACTCGACCGGTCATTGCCCATCCGGCGGGACCCAGATCGGCTGACGCGGAGCCTGTGAGGAGAAATCTTCCTGGTCGGTCGTCGTTGTCGACGGCACGTTTCACGGCACCGAGGATCTCTGGGACAAACTGCCATTCGTCGACCAGGAGTGGCTCATCTGCCAGCGAAACAACCAGCGCAAAGTCGACATCGGCCCGCGTCGCAACAGCCTCGTCTGTGCGATCGAGCTGCAGCGTCGATGTGGCAGATTGCTTGGCCGTCGTCGTCTTTCCGCAATGTCGGTTTACGCGGTTCTCCAATGTCGCTCTACACATGCTTCTAATGTCGGTTTACACACGAAAGTCAGCGTGGAGCCCTACAATCGCCCTTCCGCCATATCGAGAGCGGGCGGCACCTGCTCGGCCGCCCTGTTCAGGGCTGTGCAGAGCGGGCGGTGAAGGCCACGTGGATGAGTTCGGTGAGGGTCGCCGAGTCGATGGCGGCGAGGTCAGGGAAGTAGAGGCAGCCTTTGGTTTTGGTGAGCTTGCCGAGGCGCGCGACAGCGGCTTGGTCGGTGGTGTCGAGGCCGTAGACGGCTAACGCTTGTTTGCGGGGTGAGAAGCCGACAGCGGCCGTCTCGCCTTTGCGACCCGTTTCGTACTGGTAGCGGTGAATGCCGAAACCAACGATGCTCGGACCCCACATCACCGGCTCCACCCCGGTCACCGTACGCATCAGTTCGCAAAGCGCGAACGCATCGGTCCGCCTCCGCTCGTCGGCCACAGTATCGAGGAACTCGGCGACGGGCGCAGGTTGCGGTCGTGTTTTGTTCTCAGCCATCTACCCAGCGTAACGAACGGCCAGTCCGCGAAAAGCGGGAAACGAAAGGTGGAGGTTAGGAGGCTCGGCTCGCTTACGCGCGCGTTAACGCGGTACGTCGGCGAGTTCGTTATCGATGAATGTGACGGTGACTTCGGCCCCAAGCGCAGCGGCAATCCGATCGAGTGTCGGGAGGCTCGGTGAGATCATTCCGCCCTCGAGACGGGCAATGGCTGATTGGGTTGTTCCGACGAGTTCCGCGAGTTGGCGTTGGCTCAAGCCCTTCTTTTCGCGAAGGGCACGTAGTTCGGACGCGAGTCGGATGGCTCTGCCTGCACGGTCGTATCCGTGTTGCCGTTCAGCGCTCAGGGGGCGGCGTGCCTCGATGTCGTTCCAACTGGTGGTGGTCATGGGTTGTCCTCGTTCGATGTGATGTGACCTTCTTCGACGCAGTGCTCTCCTTGACCGAAGTCGTCGTCGGCCAGCGAGTCGAGCGATGCCGTCACCTCTGGTTCGGTCTCGACGAAACCCATAGCAGACATGCTATTACAGTCACCAGCGACCGGACTGCGGCAATATCCTGCGACCATGCGCGAGGAGCGGATCGACAACGGTGGGGTCCCAGCGAAGCTGTACGACCCCGGTGATGCTCGGGGATTGCTGCTGTTCGGGCATGGTGGAGCTCACAGCAAGGACAGTGAGCGGTTTGTTCGTATGTGTCGGAGCTATGCGGATCAGACGGGGCTCGCGACGGTCTGCATCGACGCGGTGGACCACGGCGAACGCAAACCGAACGGCGTCAGCGCAGGGCTGCCAGCTCGGTGGCATTCGACCGCGACCGAACAGATGGTTGCCGATTGGCAGAACACCGTGGACGGTCTTGCCTCGATCGGCCCGCCGTTAGCGTACGTCGGGTGGTCGATGGGAATGATCTTCGGCGCATCAACCGTCGCGGCGATGGGCAGCGTGGAGGCAGCCGTTTTCGGGGCCGGTGGGGTACCGACGGGGACATGGATCGACGACCCACCTCTTCGTGCGATGCTGCTTGATGATGCGTCGAGGCTCGCTCAGCCGCAGGTACTCATGCTCAACATGACTCAGGACCAGTTCTTTCGGACTGAAGACACTCACCGCTTTTTCGACGCGATCCCCGGCCTCAGAAAGAGGCTCATGTTTGGGGAAGGCGAGCACGACGAGTGGCCAGCTGAGGCGATCCGTCACTCCGTCGATTTCATCAACGAGCACACGCGTTAGCGACGCGTCGCCGAAGTGCATTCGGGCCAAGGAGCCGTAGGCGAGTCGCGGTTGCGTCCTGCGTCCGTCTGCATGAATATGCGTGGCAGGTCGAGGTCGATGGATCCGTCAGCAGCGGCCGCCAACACGCCGAGCGCAGTAAGGGTCTTGGTGCCGCTGGCAATCCCGAAGCGATGCTCGACGGGTGTTCACAACACCATGCGCGCGGTCGGCGAGGCCATAGGCACGAGTGTCCAACTGGCCGTGGCGCTCGATCCCGATCACCCCACTAACGAGTGCTCCGCTGCAAGCGGATCGATCCCCGGTTCCTCCCAGATCATCTTGCCAGACACACCGTCCACGATCTTCGCCTCTAGATGTTCGGGCGGGCGGCACCGAGTCGCGACACCAGCCGACACGGGTTCGGTCCGGCTGGTGGGAGAATCTGGTTTATGGAAGAACTCGTCGTGCGTCTGCGTCCTTTCGAGGAGGTTGATCTGGTCTGCTTCGATCGTTTCGCGAACGACCCGGAGTACTCACCGTTCGAATGGTCAGGCTTCCGTTCGTCGCAACCGTGGAGACTGATGTGGGGCGAGCATCGTTTGCTGGGTGGACCGTATTGCCTTGTTGTCGCTGACGTGGCTGATGACTCGTTTGTGGGTTGGGTTGATTGGCGTCAGAACGATCGTCCGGGCGCCGGTGTTTGGGAGTTCGGTGTCCTGATCGACCCCGAGCACCGCCGGCGCGGCGCACGCACCGCCTCGCAACGTCTGCTCGTCGACTATCTCTTTTCGACGACGACGTGCAACCGGGTGTGGGCCGGTACGGCCGTCGACAACATCGCGGAACAGCGAGCGCTTGAGCGCGTCGGGTTGCAGCGTGAAGGTTGTACCCGCGGAGCTGGTTTCAGGGATGGTCAATGGCGCGACGGCTACATCTACGGCATGGTCCGCAGCGACTGGGAACTGGCAGCGTCGACGGTGAACCCGGCGCCCAGATAGGCCGGTGAGGCCGCTACAGATGATGAGCCTAGAATGGGGTGATGTCGCGGCGTCGCCTTCTGTGGTCGTTCGCGACCATAGCGTTCATCGTTGGCGTCGTGCTTGCCATGAATCACACCGAGAGTTGCAAGACCTCCTATCCGCCGCAGTGCGCGACCGAAGGCCCGAGCTGGACGATAATCGGTTCGGCTTTCGCAGTCGCTGCCTGCTTCTTCATCGCAGCCTTGACGCTGGCTGCTGTCGGTCGCCGGTGCGATACGCAACAAGACGTGGCTTAGTTCGCTAGGACTCCTTGGGAATCTCGATTCGGAAAGCTACAGACTCGTAGTACAGCGAATCTACCCAAGTGCGGCTTGCCTGAACGTTGAGGATGGCTGCCGACAACTCATCGAACGAGGTTGGCTTGGCTTGTCGTGACACCGGCCCGATTCTTGCCACCGGCCAAGCGTCAAGAGCCTCGCCGCCCTTGTCCCAGTCGTCGACGACCCATTCCGTGATCGGCAGCCTATGGGCGATGATGTTTCGCTTCTCGATAGCGTCGTCAATCGCCTTGAAATGATCCTTGTGAGACGCATCGTCTAGCGACTTCTGCAAGAGGCGCTTTTTGTCGCCCGTCGCGATGCGCTCGAAAAAGACCTCCCGGAATCTAGACCGGTCACCTATCTGCCAGTACCGCATGATGGCGTTCTCCATCGCCACGTCAAGAGCGTTCACCGCGAGGAGAAACTTGCCGAGCACAAGAATGTCGTCGTCCGTGAGACCCGACCAAGTGCTCCTGAGCGCCATTCGGCGAGTATGTCATTGACGAGCGGTCAGCGCCGGGTTTGCATCTGGTCACCCTTCTGAATTCTCGACATCAACAATGCAATCGAGCGGCCCATCGGGGCAACGCAACCTTTCGAGCATTCGCTCCAAGCGGGCGGCGGCCAGCACTTCCGGTGCCAACCTGACCGCATCGACGCAAACGCCGGGTAGATTTGCTGAATCGCACGCCACCATCTTGTCCCGCAGCTGCTCTTACGGCGCTTCGGTGACGACGGGGAGCGCATCACCGTTCGCCACCGACATGATCCCGTCGCTGCACACACGGCGACCGTCCGCAAGGCATGTGCAGAGTCGGGATTCTACGAGGTCGAGATGCTGCCAGAGTCGCCTGGAGTTTCCCGGCCCAGCTCGGAACTAGTCGAGACGCTGCTCAGCCGAATTGAGAGTGACGTTGCGCCCATTCTCTCCGATCTCTGCAACGGCCTCCTGCCCCAGAGCGATGCAGACAGGGAGAAGCTGGCTCTCTTCGCCGCAATTCAAATGTGTCGAACGTGGGGGTTTCGGCGGCGGCTGACCGAAACAGCAGACGCATCACTCCGGCTCCGCCTTCGGGAAGTGCTGACCGACGAGAGGATTCGTTCCTGGCTGCGCGATCGTCAACAGCCTCACGACGACCGCAGCGTCTCCGCGTTTCGACGAGAGGCGCTCACATCGAACTGGGAGCTCGAACATGCCAAAGGTTTCGCAATCGAGACGTCCCTATCGGTTGCAGATGAAGCGATCAGGCCATTGTTGTTCGACCGGCCACTTGTACTGCTCCGGTTCGTTGCTCAGCCTTATTGACGAGTGATTCACCGGTAGTTCCGTGGTCGCCAAACAAAGGCGTCGGGTCCATTGTTCCTGCCGCCGCTACCGCCCGTGATGTGTTCCTTCCGCTGGACCGACAAACATGCCTGACATTCGGGCGGGGAGGGAAAGATCGTATCGTAAAGGCACGCATGTCGAGAGCCGCACGGGTGAACGTTGCTGTGGCGGCGAATGCGGAGAAGTGGATCTTCCACCATCCGTCTGACCGTCCACTGAACTTCGCGGCGGTTGCTCTCCCGGCGCACCCAAAGCTGGCGACTGAGCTGGTCCGTGAGTGGGTCGATGACGATAGCAACAGGCATCAACTGCACGCGACGGTTTGGCGGCTCTAGAAGCGGCTCGAACGCTGCGGTCGACGCCCGTCGAGTGATGCTGGAACGACGTGGCGGGTTCGGCGCACGTGCTGCCCCTTTTCAGGTGCTCATCGTTGCGTTGGTTCTGTTCGCCGCCGGATGCGGCACCGAGCGCTCCGCTCCGTTGTCTGTGCCGTCGCCGGCGGCCTTCTCGGTGACTTCGCTTGACCCGATGCTCGAAGCCTCGCTTGGTTCTCAGGCGTTGTCGCTGGGTATTGCAGCGAGGTGTTGGGCCATTGGCCATGCTCGGTCACTTGTGTTCGCAAGCACGCTTTAAGTCGAGCCGTCAGGAATGGGGCCTCAGCCAGAACAGGTCAAATCGGACAATGTGAGTCGCCCCCGGTTCAATCCATGCCTACGTTGGTGGCGGCTCGTTGTATTCCCGCTGGCATTCTGCGCACGGGTCGCCGACGCGAGCTGCAAACCACCCTTCGTGCGCCCAACACAGCCCGAACAGATCGTTGTCATTCCAGGTCATCTGAAGCCGAGAGGTTTTGTTCATTCCCTGACACTGCCTCGCGAACTTTGTCGTCAGCGCAATCAGTGTCAGTGAGGGGGTGGCGCTCGGGACCGGAGGTGCGTGACTCCGATGGGTGCCACTGATAGATCCGTTGAGCGCCGAGGTGTTGGTTGATCCCGGGGTGCCGAGCGTCATCGGCAAGGCACACGGGTCGGGGCGGGCGGCGTTGGCGGGTTTCCAAAGCCCGTCTCATCATCACTGCGGTCAGCCTCGAGGGCCGTTCCGAGGCGCAGGTCGCGACTACAACATCTCCCAAGCGTGGGTCTCTCGGCTGGTCGCCAGCTACCGAGCCGAGGGTGAGGCCGCGTTCGAACTACGCTCGCGTCGAGCCCGCACCCCCAGCAAAGCCCCCATTTAAAGGTTCGGGCCTTGCCGATGTCTCGCGACATCACAACGTGGAGCTTAGGGTGTTGAGTCTCAGGACATAGGCAAGGGTGTCGCGCGTCATCGGCAAGGCACCGAGGGTCGGGTCGG
>JANNZM010000099.1:0-27692 GCA_031410595.1 Actinomycetes bacterium
CGTAACCGACCGCTGCAACATGTCCGCTCTGGCCCGTACCGAGCAGGTTGCCCGCACCGCGGATTTCCAGGTCGCGCATGGCTATCTTGAAACCGCTTCCCAACTCGGTGGCTTCACCGATGGTCTTCAGTCGCTCGTAGGCCTGCTCGGTGAGGGTCTGATCGGGCGGATGGAACAGGTATGCGTAGGCGCGCTGTCCGCTTCGCCCGACTCGTCCCCGTAGCTGGTGGAGCTGGCCGAGACCGAGACGATCGGCACGGTCGACAACCAGTGTGTTCACCGTCGGCATATCAATGCCGCTCTCGATGATGGTGGTGCACAAGAGCACGTCGTACTCGCCCTGCCAGAAGTCGAACACGATCTGTTCGAGCGAGCCCTCGTCCATTTGCCCGTGGGCGATGGCGATGCGGGCCTCGGGCACGAGCTCCTGGATTTCGGCGGCCTTCAGTTCAATGTCGGCCACACGGTTGTGCACGTAGAAGACCTGGCCCTCACGCAAGAGTTCGCGGCGGATGGCCTCCCCCACGGCCCGGTTGTCGAACGGGCCGACGAAGGTCAGGATCGGTTGACGATCAGCCGGCGGTGTCTGGATGAGTGACAGATCGCGGATGCCGGTGAGGCTCATTTCGAGGGTGCGGGGGATGGGCGTGGCCGACATGGTGAGCACGTCGACGTTGGTCTTGAGCTTCTTCATCGCCTCTTTGTGCTGCACGCCGAACCGCTGTTCCTCATCCACGATCAACAGGCCGAGGTCGCGGAACTTCACGTCTTGGGCCAGGAGTCGATGGGTCGCAACGATGAGATCGACTTCGCCCTCGGCCAAGGCGGCGACCACCTTCTTGGCCTGACCGGTTGTCAGGAACCGGGAGAGCACTTCGACTCGTACCGGATAGCTCGCGAATCGATCGGCGAAAGTGTTGAAGTGTTGCGTGGCGAGCAGGGTGGTGGGCACCAGCACGGCTACCTGCTTGCCGTCTTGGATGGCTTTGAACGCAGCTCGCACGGCCACTTCGGTTTTACCGAAACCAACGTCGCCGCACACGAGTCGATCCATCGGTGCTGCCAGTTCCATATCGGCTTTTACATCGTTGATTGCCTTCATCTGATCGGGCGTTTCGATGTATGCGAACGACTCTTCCATCTCGTGCTGCCACGGCGTGTCCTCAGCAAAGGCGTGGCCGACCGAGTTGGTTCGGGTCTGGTAGAGCACCACCAGTTCCTGCGCGATTTCGACCACGGCCGACTTCACGCGCGCTTTGGCTCCCGCAAAGTCGCTGCCACCCAACCGGTGCAGCGCAGGCGACTCGCCACCGACGTAATGGCGCACGGTGTCGATCTGATCGGACGGCACGTAGAGCTTGTCGCCGCCCTTGTATTCCAGCAGCAGATAGTCCCGCTCGGTACCGCCGATGGTGCGCTTCACCATGCCGCCGTACTTGCCGACACCGTGGTGGAAGTGCACCACGTAATCGCCGGCTTTCAAGTCTTCGAAGAAGCCGGCGGCCTGACGTTTGCGTGGACGTGGCGCCTTGTGGGCGCGACGTCGTCCGGTGAGATCAGCCTCGGCCAGAACCGCCAGTTTGGCGGCCTCGAAAATGGCGCCGCCGTGGATGGTGGCGCTGGTGATACCCGACTTGCTGAGGTCGTCCTTGGCCAGCACGGGGAGGTCGACGCCGTGCTCGCCGAGCATGTTGGCGATGCGTTCGGCCGAGCCGTAGCCATCGGCGCACACAATGACCCGCACCTTGTCCTGCAGCAGGTTCTTCACCCGATTGACGAGCACCTCACCGCCGCCTGCTGCGACCGGCGCCCACAAGCTGGTAGTGACGGTGGGAGTATCGGGGTTTTCGGGCACGTTCACAAGCGACCACGCGTTGTTCGCTGTGCCCTTGAGCATGCGGTCGGGGTCGACATGCAGCCGCGGGAACGTCTCGGTATCGGCCCCCCACGTTTTGGCGAGCGACTTGGCCAGGTCGACTTCTTCGGCAATCAGGTCGTTGGCGCGATCGCGCATACGGCTTGGTTCAACGAGCAGGATCTGGGCGTTGTCGGGAAGGCGGTCGGTGAGCAGATGTTCGTCGCCGCTGAGCCACGGCAACCAGCTTTCCATGCCGTCGAAGAACGTGCCTTCGGCAAGTCGTTCCCACTGCTCGCGACCCCAAGGCTCTTTGGCCACCAGCTCGGTGGCTCGTTGCTTTAGGTCGTCGGTCGGCAGCAATTCGCGGGCAGGGAAAAGCTCGATCCGTTCGATGTCGTCGGTAGAGCGTTGATCGGCTACCGAGAACTCGCTGAGACGATCGACCTCGTCGCCCCAGCAGTCGATACGCACCGGCACCTCGCCGGTGGAAGGGAACACGTCGACGATGGAGCCCCTGAGTGCAACCTCGCCCCGGTGCTCCACCAGTTCCTCGCGTCGATAGCCGAGCATGACAAGTTGCTTCGCGAGTGCCGCCGGGTCGAGTCGTGCGCCCGGCGTGACGGTGATCGGCTCGACGTCCTCCACGTGCGGTCCGAGCCGCTGCAGTAGCGACCGTACCGAGGCCACGATGATCTTGGGCGTCGTGTCCGGGTGCTTCAGTCTGTGTAATACCCGCTGGCGCTGCCCCATCGTTTCGACGCTGGGGGAGACCCGCTCAAACGGCAACGTCTCCCACCCGGGGAACAGCTCAACGTCGCCATCGGGCATGTACTGGGTGAGATCGTCAACCAGAATCGCGGCGACGGTCGATGTCGGCATGGCGACGATGATCGGTCGCCGATCGCTCATGGTTGCCAGCGTCGCAATGGCGATCGCGCGCCCCGCTTCTGGCACCGCGAGCGTGGCGTGGCTCCGACCAAGCACCTGCAAAAACGCCGGGTCCTCCCTGAGCATTTTCGGCAGCGCAACCAATGAACCCATGTCGGCCAATGAGGGTACTAGGGCCGCAGGTGATCGGGTCGGGTCGCAGCCCGCGTGGAGTAGCGCAATCCATTCGGTCCTCTCACTCGTATCTCGGTGGGGGCCGCATGTTGCGGCTGGGCGCCAATTGAGAGGAAACGTGCATGCGAAGAGCAACACTGTTTACATCCACCATCGCCGGCACCATCATGCTGCTTGGCGGAGTGGCCGCAGCATCCGGCCACGAATGGAAGGTCGGACGGCTCACCGGGGCCAACGAGGTACCGGCCAATGCCAGCACTGCGTCGGCCAAGGCTTCCTTCGAAATGGAGGACGATGGCATGATCCACTACAAGATCCGGATCAAGTCACCCATCAAGGGTGCGTTTATGGCCCACATCCATCTGGCCGGAGTTGGCCAGAACGGTCCCATTGCGGTCTGGCTGTACGGCGGCCCGCCGCCCAATTTGGCCAACGCAAAGGACTTCGCCAAGGGTGAGACACTGGCTCAGGGCTCGTTCGACGCCAGCGCCATCCAGATAGCTGGGCTCACCCTCGACCAACTCATGGCTCGCATGGATGCCGGTACCGCATACGTCAACGTCCACACACTGGCCAACCGGGGCGGCGAGATTCGAGCCCAGATCGTCGGCGACGTCGACGAGGACTGAACGACGAATGCTCACGGGGTCGGATGCGGCCCCGTGAGTGTCTCGGGCCAAAGGCCACCTCTGACCGCCAAGGTTTTGTTTCGTTCCGCTTCTTTGCGACTTTCCGCCGCGTTCGTCGAAGGGGTGGTCAGTCGAGGGCGGCGATGGCTTCTATCTCTAACAGCCAGCCGGGCATGGCGAGGGCGCTGACGCCGACCAAAGTGCTCGCCGGTGGGACGGTCGGGAGGAAGCGGGCTCGCACCGCGCCGACTTCGGCTCGCACTTCTGGGCTGAGGCCGACCACATACACGGTCATTTTGGTGACATCGGTGAAGGTCGCCCCGGCTGCGGCGAGCGCGACGCGAAGGTTTTCGTAGACGCGCTCGGCCTGCGCCGTGTAGTCGCCTTCGCCGACAGTGTTTCCTTCGCTGTCGGAGGCTACCTGACCAGACACGTAGACGGTGCGCCGCCGCTCGCTCACCACCACATGCGTATAGCTCGGCATCACGAAATGCCCGTCAGGCTGGATGTACTTAAGGTCGCTCATCGACTCAGCATGTCACCGTCAGCGCAGCGGCCTTAGCATCTTCTCCACCGATCACAGACCCTTGCTCCAGCGGCGGGCGATGAGGCGGGTGCTTTCGGTTTCGTTGTCGATGCGGTCAGTGGAGACAGGGGTGCGCCACCAGAACACCTGCTGGCCGCCCTTGGTCTCGTAGACGGGGTGGTTGGACGGGTCGATGTCGATGCGGCAGATGTCCTCGAAATTGATGGTGAAGAACTCCCAGTCCACCAGCGCAGCCGCAGCCTTGCCGAGGCGGTCCAGTAGGTTCTTGAGGTGTTGACCCCACAGGTCCCGGTCGCCACGTTCGCCGCGTTTTGAGAAGGTGGCGTAGTCCGGTTCCAACCCGTAGATCCGGCCGTCGTCGGTCACGCCTACGAGCAGCGTGCCGCCGTAGCGGCTGTTGGAGAACCCGGCGACGGTCTTCACGACAGAGTCCTCGAGGTAAGCCGCCTTCTCGCCCTTCTTCACATCCCAACGCATGGTGGACTTGTACTCACGGAAGCGGGTCTCGCCGTCCGGCGTGATCAGTTCGCCGATTGGGCAAGTGCGCTGCCGGGCGACGCGGGCCCGCTTGTAGATGTCGGGCCGATACTCCTCCAGCAGCGCCGCGCTGAGCTCGGCGTTATCGAGCAGCTGGAAGGCAAACGCCTCATTGGCTGCGCGGCGCCTGGTCAGCGCTCCCTCCCACGTCTTCTCGAAGCCAACGCTGAAAGCTGCTTCGTCGTTGGCGAGAGCCTGGATTTGGATAACGAAACAGAACATGGATGCTCACGGCGATCGGCTACCACCCAAGATCGAGCCGTAGATCTGTCCTACCATATGTACTACCGTTGTGAACATGGCTGTCCGACAGAAACGATCGATCTCGCTCCCTCCTGACCTCGCCGAAGCAATCGATGCGGCAGCGACCGCCGAAGGCACAACGGTAAGTGCCTGGATCGCGGACACCGCCGCTCACCGGCTACGCCTCGATGCCGGACGCCGTGGCATCGCCGAGTGGGAACGCGACAACGGCCCGTTGACCGCGACCGAGCTCGCCGATGGACTTGCTCGGGCCCGAGCGATCCTTGGGCGTAGCAGTTCATCGCGGCGACGGGCATCGTGAACGGTGTCACCTATGACACCGGCGCGCTCATTGCCGCGGACCGAAACGATCGAGCAATGTGGGCGTTGCACGCCGGCTTCCTCGCGGAGGAGGCAACGGTCACGGTACCCTCGGCGGTCGTTGCGGAAGCTTGGAGAGGAGGAAGTCGACAGGCCAACCTTGCTCGCCTATTGGCACTCTGCGAGATCGAAGATTTGTCGTATCGGCAAGCTCGTGAGGTTGGGGTCCTCGCCGGGAAGGCTGGCCATGACGACATCGTTGACGTGGCCGTGGTCGAAGGTGCTATCCGTCGACACGACGCAGTCATAACCTCAAATCCAACCCATATCGTATCGATTGCTGATGCGACGCGTAAGCGACTCAGAGTCGAAACGGTTTGAGTGGCTCTCGAACGAAGGCCGCGCGTATCGCCACGTTCGAACGCCGGCTTCGTTCCTAGGTCGCCGGCGCGCGATGCCCAGTCACCTAGGACGACCTACATGCGCCTATCACGCCGACCGGCCAAAAATTCGCGAGGACCCTTCGGCTCCTCCGCGGTTTCAATCGTTGTTGTCGTCATTCGCAACCTCCGGAGCTGTGCGCAATGGGCCTGATGTCGGCCGATAGAGGCAGCTGGGCTGCGAATCTCCGCTAAAGTTGATCATTTCGTGACGAACATATGTTCGTATCGGTGCTACAATGATCTTCATGTCGGAGGCAATCACCACCACGCTTGACGCCCTGCGGGCGGCGGTTGATGCGGTTGCTTCTGCTGATCTTACCGGTCAGGAAAGTGCTGCGGTACTGGGGTTTTGTCAAGATCTGCATCGGTTAATGGGCGGGCTCGAAGGTGCGGTTGCACAGGTCGTTCATGTGGCCGCCGAAGGTGATGGGTGGAAGGCCACGGGTGCTGCATCGGCCTCCCACTGGCTCGCGGCGGCGTCCGGTTCTTCGGTTACCAAAGCCCGTTCCGCTATCGCACTCGGAAAGTCGCTCAAGGCCTGCCCCGAGCTGGCTGCCAAAGTTGTTGCATGTGCAATTAGTCCGGAAAACGCTCGTGCTCTCGGCCGAGCGATTGGCAAGCCAGCGTTCGCGCTCGACAAGGCCGAGCTGTTGAAGGCGGCCGAGCGGTTAAGTCCGGCAAAGTTGAATAACGAGATTGATCAGTGGCTGGCGATGGTTGACGGTCCGGGGGAGAAGGAGCGTGAGGCTCGGGCTCACGCAGCTCGATCTCTTCGGTTCAGCGCAACGGCCGACAACATGGTGCGCGCCACGGTACTGCTCACCAATGAAGACGCCAAGGTGGTGCAGTCGACCATCAGCCATGTCGCCGGGCAGCAGCGCCTCGATGGAACAGGCCGCACGCCCGAGCAGCGAAACGCCGATGCGCTCACAGACCTGTGCGCTGCCTATGCAGCTGGCGATGTGTCGGGTGGGCGTCAGCGTCCGCAACTGCTGATCACCGCTCCGCTTGAGGTGCTTGAGCAGCGCGCCGGGCGAGCCGTGGTGCATGGCGCCAACGGAACGATCTCCGCCGATGCCGTTCGTCGGCTGTGCTGCGACGCCAACGTTCACCGGATCATCACCGACGGGGCCTCGGCCATTCTTGACTTCGGCCGATCGGTTCGAACGGCCACCGTCGAACAGTTCAAAGCACTTACGGTGCGAGACGGTGGGTGCGTCATCCCCGGATGCGATCGACCACCCGGATGGTGCCAAGCGCACCACTGGAAGCGAGATTGGATCGAAGGTGGCGAAACAAACCTGGCCGACCTCGGTCTGGTCTGCAGTAGTCACCACCACTTGATCCACGATGACGGTTGGCAACTCACCGGTGGCCCCGACAGATGGCGCTTCACTCCACCCGTGTCTCATGCCCAGGCAGCGTGAGTCATGCGGCGCGCCCCGGGTCCGGCTGCGAAAGTCCTATCGGGCTATCACGCTGACCGTGGAAAAGTCGCAAAGAAGCGGAGCGGGACAACACATCTCTGGTCCGGACGGTGCCCCTCAGGCGCGACCATTGAAGTCCGTCATTGTCGGCCCAACGCCATTGGCGGCTATCGACTCGACGGCGTCGGCCGCGACTTGAACCGCTACATCCAGCAGCGAACGTTCGGCTTTCGGAATCTTCTTCAGTACATGGCTGACACCGGCATCCTTCGACGGGGGTTTGCCCACGCCGATGCGCACCCGCAGGTAGTCCTGCGTATGTAGATGTTGCGTGAGCGAGCGCAGGCCGTTGTGGCCTGCCAGCCCACCGCCAGCCTTCACCCGCACGACACCAGGCGGCAGGTCGAGTTCGTCCTGCACCACGATGATCTGTTCAGCAGACTCGATCCCGTAACGGCGAACCAGAAGCACCGCCGACTCGCCCGACAGGTTCATGTACGTGGTGGGGCATGCCAGCGCCAGGCGCTTGCCGGCCAGCAGTGCTTCGACCGTGGTGGCCTTCAGTTTCGAGGACGCCAGACGAGTACCGCCACGACGCGCCAGCTCGGCGATCACTTCGAAACCAACATTGTGGCGCGAGCGCGCGTAGTCGGCCCCGGGGTTCCCGAGGCCGATCACGAGAAAGTCAGATGGTGTGCCCCGACGCTCGGAGCCTTTGCCCCACAGCGCCATACAGCAGGTTTACTTCTCTTCGCCCTCGGCGTCAGCGGCCGATGCATCGCCCTCAGCACCATCTTCGCCTTCGACCTCTTCGTCTTCGACAGCAGCGCGGGTGACGAGAACGTTGACCAGAATGGTGTCGGGGTCCATCGGCGTGGTGACGTTGGCCGGCAGCACAATGTCGGACACCTTGATGACCGAGTCCATGTCCATGTCCGTGACGTCGATGGAGATCTCGTTCGGGATGTCGGCCGGCTTGGTGGAGACCGTCATGGTGGTGTGCTGCAGATCGACGATGCCGTTGCCCGAGTTGACGGCCTTCGACTCACCGTGAAGCACGACCGGCACTTCAACGTCGATGACAACGTTCAGGTTGACAACCAAAAAGTCAACGTGGGAAACGTTACGCTTTACCTTGTCACGCTGCAGTTCCTTGATGACGGCGGCATGCTTGTTGCCGTTGACCGTGAGCGTCAGCACAGCATTGGTGCCGGCGGGGCCGGTGAGGGCCACACGCAGATCACGACGGGCGACAGACACCGACACGGGGCCCACGCCATTGCCATAGACAACACCGGGAATGCGGTCCTCGGCGCGGAGACGTCGTGACGAGGGCGACCCGTGGGTCCGTCCAGTTTCGGTTGCAAGGATGACTTCCGACATGACGCGCTCCAACTCAGTGTTTACAAACGGCGATGAATCTTAAGCCACAGCCCCCAAATGTGCCAATGGCGGGCTCTCAGCTCTGGTTTTCCCCACCGAAGATTTCGGAAACGCTGCTGTCATCGAACACGGCGGCGAGGGCATCCGCAATGATTTTGGCCACGGAAAGCACTTCAAGCTTGGCAAAACGCTTCTCGGGCGGGATGGGCACGGTATTGGTGATGACGACCCGGTCGATGGGGGCCGACTTCAGCCGGTCGATGGCCGGGCCGGACAATACGCCGTGGGTGGCCATAGCCCACACATCGGCCGCGCCCTTGGCCTTCAGGATCTCACAGGCCGACACGATGGTGCCGGCGGTATCGATCATGTCGTCCACCAGAATGCACTGACGGCCCTCCACATCACCGATCACGTCACGAGCAATGGCAACGTTGGTGCTGCCCTTGGGGCGTCGCTTGTAGATGAACGCAAGGTCGGCATTGAGATGCTGAGCCATGCGCTCGGCCACCTTGATGCGACCAGCGTCGGGGCTGACGATGACCGGCGACATGCCGTTCTCCCGGATGTACTGCTCGAGGACCGGGATGGCGGTGAGGTGGTCGACGGGGCCGTCGAAGAAGCCCTGGATCTGCCCGGAGTGCAGGTCGACCGACACCATGCGTTTTGCGCCCGCAGCCTTGAACAGGTCGGCCACCAACTTGGCCGTGATGGGCTCGCGACCCTCGGCCTTGCGATCCTGTCGGGCGTAGCCGTAGTTCGGACACACCGCGGTGATGCGCTTGGCTGACGCCCGCTGGGCCGCGTCGATCATGATGAGCTGCTCCATGATGGAGTCGTTGATGCTGCGGTCACCGTTCATGGCATGCGATTGAACGATGAACACGTCGGCGCCGCGCACGCTCTCGGAGAAACGGGGACGGATCTCACCGTTGGCGAACTGCACCAAGTTGGCTTCGCCCAGTTCGATACCGAGATGGACGGCGATCTCTTCGGCCAGTTCTACGTGGGTAGACCCGGAAAAAAGCGCCAGGACCTTCTTGGTAACCCGTTCCATCAGTTGTCTCTTTCGTGCGGTGGTTGAGTCGACTTTACGACCCGTCGGCGAAGGGACCGGTAATCGCGCCCGGCATGATCTTGGCACCTTCGGCCAACGATGCATAAGGCCCGACGTGCGCGCCCGCTCCGATACGTGCCTTCCGGACCACCGAATTCTCCACGACGCACCCGTCTTCGACGACGGAATCGATGATGCGCGTGTCTGGCCCGATCTCGCATCCGGCGCCAATCGACGTGTCACCCTGCAAGATCGTTCCGGGAAAAAGCGTGACGTCGCGACCAAGCGTGACCGTGACATCGATGAATGTTTGACGAGGGTCGAACATGGTCACACCGGCCAGCATCCAAGCCTTGTTGGTGCGGGCCCGCAGCTCGCGCTCGGCCATGGCCAACTGGAATCGGTCGTTCACTCCCTGGGTTTCGCCGGGGTCGGCTACCACCACTGAGCCGACCGGGTAGCCGGCGGTCGCGAGCAGTGAGATGACATCGGTTAGGTAGTACTCGCCCTGGGCGTTATCGGGAGAAAGCTTGCGCAGCGCAGGGCCGAGCAGATCACGACGAAACGCGAAGATACCGGTGTTCCACTCCTTGATCGAGCGCTCTTCCTCGGTGGCGTCCTTGTGCTCCACAATGCGGGCAACCCGACCGTGTTTGTCGCGCACGATGCGCCCGTAACCGGCCGGATCGTCGGTGATGGCGGTGAGGATGGTGGCAGCCTGACCAGCCGCCTCATGCTGCTCGACCAGCGCAGTGATGGTCTCAGCGCGGAGCAAAGGTGTGTCGCCCGGCATGACGACCACGGTGGATGTGTCATCGACATCGTCGGCTGATTCGAACGCCGTCATGCCCACGATGACGGCATCACCCGTGCCCCGCTGCACCCGCTGCTCGACGAAGGTGACGTTGAGCTCGGTTGGCGCTTGTTCGGCCACCTTGCGGCTCACGCGATCGGCCCCGTGCCCGACCACGACCGCGGTTCGTTCCACCGGAAGGCCGCCGAGCGAATGGATAACGTGCATCACCATCGGACGACCGCACACCGGGTGAATGGGCTTCGGGCGGTCCGAACGCATGCGGGAACCTTCTCCGGCGGCAAGAACGATGGCAGCTATTGGCCGTTGAGTCATATGTTGGTTTTACAACATGCCTCGGACCGGACGTAAGGGGGCGACAGGAAAACGGCCGGACGGTCTAGAGTGTGAAGCGCCCGATGGCGGGTAGTTCAATTGGCAGAACACTGGACTTTGAATCCAGTTGTTGAAGGTTCGAGCCCTTCCCCGCCAGCTATAACATGCCTCGCGTGCTCGCTAGCGCGAGCCAGTTCGCACCGGATGGGGTGGACCGACTACCGTTCTCAGCCTTATGGGATCGCTGATCAAGAAGCGCCGAAAGCGCATGCGCAAGAAGAAGCACAAGAAGATGTTGAAGCGCACGCGTTTCCAGCGTCGTAACAAGTAACTCTGCAGCAGATCTCCTGATTCGGGGGGGAGCTACGACCGACCGCCCGTTACGACGGGCGGTCGGTTCGCGTCTGCACTACTACGGCATCGGGTAGCGCCTCGATGAGCTCGGCATGGTGACCGGCGAGAAACCAGGTGGACCCGCTGCCGGCCATCGTCGGGCGGATGCCAGCCGCTTCGGTGATGCGGTCACGCCATCGAACCAGAGCCGGTTCGACCACGAGGGCGGCCGTCTCGAGATCGTTGGGGCCTTCGGCGTGAGGGCCGCCGAGCGTATCCCAGGCTTTGTAGGCGGCGACCGTGGAGACTCCGACGGGCGGAACGATGAGCGTGAAAGACCGGTCGACGTGGGGGAGCGGGTGAATGATGTCGCCGATGCCCGTGACCCGGCCTCGGCCGCCGACCACACAGAACGGCACGTCGGCACCGATGCTCGTTGCGATGGCAACATCGCGGCAACCCGCCCACCGAAGTACCGCGGCCGCGTCGGCTGACCCGCCACCCAGGCCGCCCTGCGCCGGAATGTTTTTGGTCACATGGACGGCGGCCTGGCGACCAACCGCACGCAGTGCCTTGCGGACGAGGTTGCTGTCGTCGGTCGGGAGTCCAGCGCCGAATGGACCCGAGATCGACAGGCTGTCACCTTCGGTGAAGGTCAGTTCATCGGCGAGTTCCAGCGTCACCATCTCGGCATCGATCAGGTGGTAGCCGTCATGGCGAATGCCCGTGAGACGCAGGGAGACCGTGAGCTTGGCGGGCGCACGAACAACAACGGTCATATCACGCCTTGAGTGCAGCAACGGCTCGGGTCAGGGCGCCCCATTGCAGAACGTCGAGTTCCTCGGCTCGGGCTTCGGGGCGGATGTCGGCCCGCTCAAATGCCTCGGGCGTCACGTGCGCGACCAACGCTCGGCGAAGCATTTTTCGTCGTTGGCCGAACCCGGCCTTGACGAGAGCGAACAACAGTGTCCGGTCGACGTCGGGCACGGCAGGTGTCGGCCATCGGGTGATTGCTACCAACGCCGAGTCGACCTTGGGTTGAGGCAGGAACACCGTTGGTGGCACGTACCCGGCAATGCGTGCCTCGCCCCAGTAAGCAATCTTGACCGACACCGCGCCGTACGGGTCGGTGCCAGCGGCAGCCACCATGCGGTCGCCGACCTCACGCTGCACCATCACCAGCATGCGGTTGATCTGGGGTACGTCATCGAGCAGGTCACAGACGAGCGGCGTAGCGACGTTGTAGGGAAGATTGGCAACCATCGTCCAGCCGTCGGTGCCACCAAGAACCTGCGGCCAGTCGAGCTTGAGCGCGTCGCCTTCCACCAGCGTCACGTCGGTGTCGGCCAGTTCGATCCGCAATACGTCGCACAGACCGTGGTCGATCTCTACCGCGGTCACCGACGCGCCTGTCTCCACCAACGCCCGGGTGAGCGATCCAAGGCCGGGGCCGATCTCGACCACACGGTCACCGGGCCCGATGTCGGCCAGACGAGCGATACGCCGCACCGTATTGGGGTCGACGACGAAGTTCTGGCCGAACGCCCGTCGAGGCGACAGTCCGTGCCGTTCCAAGAGCTCGCGCGCCTCGCGGGGCGAGAGCGTCATTTCCAGCTGATGCGAACCGTCAGCGGCGCGTCGATCTGGTCACCGAGTTCGTTGAAGATCGACTCGGTGAGCTGCAGCACTTGATCGGGAGGAATGTCCCGATGGACGGCCACGATGCAGTTGGTGGTGTGGTTATTACTGAGGTTGACAAGGGTGATGTAGCCACCGACGGGAAGAACAGCACCGGCGCCGGTCTTACCGGCAATGCACGGCCGTGGAAGCTCGCGCCAGACCGGCGGTACGACTTGGAAGCCGACCTTGCCTTCGATTTCGGTGGCACTCTTGGGAGCGGGAACACCGATAAGGATCGGTGCCGGTTCGAGCGTGGTGGCCGGTCCGTTGAGGAACGCGATCTCGGGCGTGGTGGACGGCACGCTGCTCTCGGCAGGCCCCGAACGGAGCCCGGCCGCCACGTCACCACCTTGCACGGTTGCCACAGCAGGCTGGTCGCCCGTCGGCCCGCTGCGCAGCAGGAATGGGACGGCCACAGCAGTTACGACGGCAGCCACGACTATCCTCCCCCAATCACCCGCTTCAAGCCTCAACTGTGCCTCACGTTGTAACGCTTCCGGTCGGACGGTCCGATTCCGGGGGTCGCTGCGGCAGGCCCTGCCGCCCGCAGTTATTTGCGTACGCTAAGTGGGTCAAAGTCGGAACGCAATACGCGCGTTCGAAATGGTGCATTCTCCCAGCTCAGCGGGGGTGTCGCCGCGGAGGGCGGCTAAGGCGTAGACCACATGACCCACGAACGCTGGTTCGTTCTGCTTCCCGCGATGCGGAATCGGGGCGAGGAACGGGCTGTCGGTTTCGGCCAGGATGCGATCACTCGGACAGAGCACCGCCGCCGCTTGCAGATCCTTGGCGGAAGGGAACGTCACGATGCCCGAGAAGGACAAGAACCCACCGATGTCGAGGCACCGCCGGGCGTCATCGGGGCCACCCGTGAAGCAGTGGAAGATCGTGTTGGTCGGCGTGCCCTCGGCGGCCAAAATATCGAAGGTGTCGTCCCACGCCTCACGGGTGTGAATCACCAGCGGCAGGTCATGCTGGTGGGCCAGCGCGATCTGTGCGGCGAACACCTCGCGCTGCGCCTCCCGAGGCGAGTTGTCGTAGTGATAGTCGAGGCCGCATTCGCCGATTGCCATCACTTTGGGTTGGCCGATGAGCGGCAGGATGCCGTCGATGCCACCCTTGGCCTCATGCGGATGCACCCCGACCGTTGCCCACACATCATCATTCTGCGCAGCGATATCGATGCAGCGTTGGCTGTCGGCGGCGTCGCAACCAACGGTAATGAAACCAATGACACCGGCGGCTCGCGCTCGCTCCAGGGTCGCCACCGTGCCACCTGGAATACGTTCGTGCTCCAGGTGGCAGTGATTGTCGAAGAACCGGCCGCCCGCGAAGGGAGACATTGTGTCGGTCATCGGCGAGGGAACAGGGACTCGCCCTTGGTCACCGGGAGGCCGCCTGGGTAGCCACCCCAGGCGGCGGCCTGAGGCAAGCGCTGATCCTCGACCAGACCAGGCAGGCCAAGCCGTTCCCAGATGGCCTGACTCGACGCCGGGATCGCCGGGCTGGCCAGCACCGCAACGATGCGCAGCGCTTCGAGGGCGTCGCCCATCACGGCGTCGACCTCGGGGCCGGGGTCGGCCTTCCAGGGCTCGTTCTTTTCAAGGTGCGCGTTGGTGGCTCGCACCAGATCCCATGTCGCTCGCAGCGCAGTTGACGGCGCGAAGTCGGCCCAGCCTTGCGCCGTTGCCTCATACGCGGCGGCCGCCAGCGGAGCCAGCAGTGAGGTGGGCGACGGCTTGGGGCCGATGCCGTCACACTTCTTGCCCACCACCGTGGCAACCCGGGCCAAGAGGTTGCCGAGGTTGTTGGCGAGGTCCGCGTTGTAGCGAGCGGTCATTCCTTCATAGCTGAAGTCCCCGTCGTTACCGAAGATGACGTCAGACAAAAAGTGGTAGCGGTAGCCATCCACACCGAAGTCTTCAACCAGGTCGTGCGGAGCGATCTGGGTGAGGCCCGTCTTGGACATTTTCTCGCCACCGACCAGCAGGAAGCCGTGGACGAAAATGTTGAGCGGTGGCTCGATACCTGCGGCCAGCAGCATGGCGGGCCAATACACACAGTGGAACCGCAGGATGTCTTTTCCGATGACGTGATAGGCGGGCCAGAACTTCTCGAACTGCGCCTTGCTCTCGGCGTCATTACGGCCGTAGCCGACCGACGAGAGGTAGTTGGTGAGCGCGTCGAACCACACGTAAGTGACGTGTTTTTCGTCCCACGGCAACGGGATGCCCCAGGTGATGGACGTGCGGGAGATGCTGAAGTCGTTGAGGCCCTGTTTGATAAAGCCGAGCGCCTCATTGCGCTTGCCGTCGGGCCGCACGAAGTGCGGACGGCGTGCATACCAGTCAAGCAGCGGCTTCTCGTACTCGCTCAGTTTGAAGAAGTAGTTCTCTTCGGCGAACCGCTCGACGGGTCTCTTATGGATGGGGCAGAGACCGCCGTCCAACAGATCACCTTCGACGTAATACGCTTCGCAGGCCACGCAGTAGAGACCTTCGTACGACTTCAGTTCGATGGCACCGTTGTCGTAGCAGGCCTGTAACAGCTTCTTCACTGCGTCGTAGTGGCGCGGTTCGGTGGTGCGGATGAAGTCGTCTTTCTTGATATCAAGCTCGGTCCAGGCCTCGACAAACCGGACGGCGGTCTGGTCGGCCCACTCCTGCGGTGTCACGCCCTTTTCATCCGCAGTGCGCTGCACTTTCAGCCCGTGCTCGTCGGTGCCGGTCAGGAAGCGAACGTCGTCACCCAACATGCGATGCCACCGGGTGACGGCGTCACCAATGACCGTCGTGTAGGCGTGCCCGATGTGGGGCGCGTCGTTCACGTAGTAGATCGGCGTTGTCAGGTAGTAGCTGCTCACGCCCTAAAGGTTACGGGAGGCCGTCCGTTTCTGACCGGTCTTAATTCCTGCTGCGAACGTGGCGCCGGCGAGGGCAAAGGCGCCGAGGCCGGCGCTGGATGCTTTCACCACCGTTTTGCGCTTGCGACTGAAGATGACGACCGGCCAGCCCCGTTCGCGGGCGATGCGTTCGAGTGGTGCATCGGGGTTGACTGCAACGGGGTGTCCGACCACTTCCATCATGGGCAGGTCGGACGCAGAATCGCTATACGAATAGCAACGCTCCAGGTCGTAGCCGTCCCAGCGCTCAAGCTCGCGGATGGCGTCGACTTTGCCCTCGCCGTAGCAGAAGGGTCCCACCAGTTCACCGGAGTACACGCCGTCCACCACTTCGGCCACGGTGCCGATGCCACCGGTCATGCCGAGAGCCTGGGCCAATGGCGCGACCAGTTCAGACGGGGAAGCAGAAATGATGTAGGTGTCTCGACCTGCCCGTCGATGCATGTCGATCAGCGTCTGGGCTTCAGGGCGGATGCGGTCGAGAAGTTTGGGAATGATGCTGGCATTCAACGCAATCAGTTCGGCCTGCTCAACCCCCCTAACCGCCCCGAGAATGCGGGCTCGGGTCTGGTCGGTCTTGCCGTCGGAGGCGCCGCTGAGTCGGAACATGATGGCGCCCAGTGCGTCCTTGGCGAAGTGGCTGGTGGGCACCAGATCGTTGCGCCAGGCCGTCACGCCAAATGTGAACGCGCTGGAGCCACTGATCAAAGTTCGATCGAGATCGAAGAACGCTGCCGCGGGAGCGACATGGGGGGCCATATCCATGCGAACTCCAAACTATCGAGCGACGTACCGGATTTGTGTGAGCCCGGAAACAATCTCGTTTCGTTTTCCGTCCGTTTGCCAACCGGCCTGCTCGAACACACCTCGGGTTTCGCGGTCGTCTTCGAGCACCCAGGACCGCAGATCGAGGAAACCGAGCTGGCGGGCGAACGCACCGGCCCGTTGCAGGATGATGCCGTCGAGGTGGGCGACGGCTGGATCGGAATGCTTTGCTAACCCATAGAGCGCAGCCGTGGTGGACGAGGGAAGGTCGTTGCTTTGCCAAGGACTGATGGCGATGGTGGCCACGATGGCCTCGCCGACTGAAATCACCACGACGGTGGTGTCTTCCATTTCCATGCGTTGCTGCCAATACCGAGCATAGGTGTCGGATTTGAGCGTCTTGGTTTCATCCACGTGCGGTAACGGATGGGCCCGTCGAGCGTCGGCCATGATGGCGGCCATGGCGGGGATGTCGGTTCGTTCGGCCGTGCGGCAGATCAGCTCAGTGCCGCGAGCGAGCGGGTAGAACAGACGGGCACCGAGTTGGTCGGCGAGTAAGAAGAGGTCGGCCTGCACCGTGTCGGTGAGGTCACGGTCGGCTTGCACCAGTACATGGCCGTCGGCGCTGAGGCATCGAACGGGGCGCCCGACGATGAGTCCGCGACCCTGCAACGACTGAGCGGGAAACTGAAACCGCCACTCGTTGGTGTGCTGGACCAGGTGTTCGTCGAGGAGGTGGAGGCTGATCTTGCGGCCGTCCGGTTGGCTTAGTTCGGTACGGCCGCGAGACACATATTCGATCTCGTCGTATCCCAGCGCGTCGAGCGCGCTGAGGATGTCGTCCTGCTCTTTTTCATCGACAATGAGGTCAACGAATTTGTGCAAGCGAGTCTGGCGACCGAGCAGGGCATCGACACCCCAACCACCCTGAATGACGGGGCTGACACCATTCACGTGGAGTGCATCAAGGACACGCAGGACATCGTGGCCGGTCATCATTCTGTATAGCCTGACAGACCTCAGAGGTCCTTGAGGACTTCTCGCTGAGAGCGTGGGTCGTACTACGGGGTGCTGTTGTCCATAGGGATACTCTGCACTCTGAGAGGTGCTGTCTTCGCTGTCAGCACTGCTTCATAGGCTTGGCGGCGCGGCACACCGAGCGTGGTCGCTACGTGATCGGCCGCATCTTTTCCGCGAAGTCCGTGGGCGAGTGCGTCCGCAGCGGCCGCCGCAATGGCTGCATCGTCAGCGGCTGCCGCCGGCGGCGCGCCCGCAAGCACGATCACGTATTCACCACGCGGTTCAATCTCTGTGACGTGGAAAACGGCGCGAGACAGTGTGCCGCGCCACACCTCTTCATGTAGTTTGGTGAGCTCCCGGACGAGCACCACGAGGCGCTCGCCACTACACGCTGCAGTCAGGTCGGTCAGCGTGCGAAGGAGACGATGCGGTGCTTCGTAGAGCACGACGGTACGAGGCTCTTTGGCGACCTCGGCAATCCGCGTCTTGCGGTCGCTACCGGTGCGGGGCAGAAACCCGTCCATCACGTACCGAGCGGTGGGCAGTCCACTGATCACCAACGCAGCGTCAGCAGCAGACGGTCCCGGTACGACAGTGATTGTTGCATCTGCATCTATCGCGGCACGCACCAACCATTCACCCGGATCGGAAATACCGGGCAATCCGGCATCTGTCACCACGGCCACCTTGCTGCCACCAGTGAGCAGTCCGACCACGGTTGTGGCCGCGTTCGACTCGGTGTGTTCGTTGGCCACGATCAGCCTCTTGTTCGGAACCCCGAAATGGGCCAGCAGTCGACCGGTGCGGCGCGTGTCTTCGCACACGATCGCGTCCACCTCGGTGAGCGCCTCTATGGCGCGGGGGCTGAAGTCACCGAGGTTTCCGATGGGGGTTGCTACCAGCACAAGCGTGCCGGGCCGCATCATTGGCGCAGCTCGACCTGCCGGCCGACCTTCAGACCCCAGCGTTCGAAGGCGCCCGCTTCGGCCTCCACGATCATGACGGCGCGCGGTTCGGGGCGACCCAGCCGGTTGGCTGCGAGCTTGTCGATGCGCACGACGTTGCCTTCCTTATCGATGTAGGCAACGTCGAGCGGAAAGCGCATGCCAAAGGTGTGTATCCACCTGCTGTGTTCAATAACAAGGGCGCCTTCCAAGCCATTGCGACCGATCAGCCCCTGAAGGCGGCTGCGGAACGTATCGGCGACGTGGGCGGACGCGAGGACAGAACCTTCGCTCATCAACCAAGCGACCCGTGGCGGTGGCAGGGGTGAGGATCCGGGGGAGGCGGCCACGGCCCCTATTCAAGCGGAAATCAGGGGGCCCCGCGGACCGTCTGCTCCTGGATGTCTCGATCAGCCGGTCCGTTGGTTAGAAGCGCCGCCAGCTCCGATGCCGCTACCGGTCGATAGTCCCACACGTCGCAGCCCACATTGATCATCCGTCCCCACTGCTTCCAGGTCTCGTGCACGTGACCGTGCAGCAGCCACGCACCGGTATCGACCGGTCGGGCTTCGAGGTAGCGATCTTCGTACTGGCTATCGCCTCGATACGGAAAGTGGCACAGCTCGACCATGTGCCCTTCGACGTCGAGCGGCATCTGGCCCTGATGAATTTCGTCGAATCCGGCATCTTGGTAACGCTGGATCCATGGTTCATGCTTCGGTCCGTGGAAGGCCCAGCACCGATCGTGATTACCGGCCAGCAGCAGCTTGCGACCGTTCAGTCGACCGACGAACGCGAGCGATTCGCCAATGACGCCCATAGCGACATCACCGAGTACCCAGACCGTGTCCTCGGGTTGCACGACCTCATTCCATCGCTCGATAAGGCCGGCGTGCATGTGGACAAGGTCGCGAAACGGGCGATGTGAGTAGCGGATGATATTTGCATGTCCGAAATGCATGTCGGACGTAAACCAAGTGTTCATGTTGCAACCATGGTGCCAGGTCGCTTCGTCAGCGTGCTGGCGGAATTGGTCCGTCTCATTTCGAACCTCACCCTCCAACCCCGGCAGTCTCACCCTCCAACCCAGCGTTCTTGCATCCGATAGACCAGCATCCTGCTCAAGTTGGAGGGCGAAATGGTCAGGGTTGGGGGCTGACCTTGGCCAAGGGTGATGGCAGCTCGTAGATGGCTCCGTGGGAAATCGAGCGGCGCCCTCCCGTTGAGATACGGAAAGATGGTGAGGTGCGTACGTTTTGGATAGGCGCTGCGGTGGGTACATCGTGAATTCGGTCCCGGGCCCATCGGGCCATACCTACCTCGACTTCAACTCGCCGCTGTCGGATGCCCGGGCCTCGAAACTGATAGCGGGACTCGAGGTTGCTTCGCACGATCATGTGCTCGACCTCGGGTGTGTTTGGGGCGAGTTCCTGTTGCGCGTCGCCGAGTCCGAACGATCGTGCATCGGCACCGGAATCGATGCCGACGCGCAAGCAATTGAACGCGGACGGCTGAACGTTGCCGATCGTCTGCTCGACGATCGAGTCACGCTCGCGGTCGGTGACATTTCGGCCCATGAAGCGGTGGCCGATGTCGTGATTGCGAGCGGAGTCAGCCACGCGTGGGGTGGGACGCAACTGATGCTCTCAGCACTGAAGCGCACCGTGCGGAGCGGCGGAAGAGTGCTCATCGGCGACGGCATCTGGCGCCGCCCTCCGACTGATGCGGCTTTGCAGGCGCTTGAGGCAACGGCGGATGACTTTCTGTCGTGCGCGGCGATGGTCGATGTCGCTCTGGCCGCAGGGTATCGAGTGCTCAGCGTCGGCGAGGCGAACGATGATGAGTGGGAAGACTTCGAGTCTCGATGGTGCGCCGGTTACGAGCGATGGCTCTTGGCCCACGCCGACCACCCCGAAGCCACTGCTGCCCGTGAGCGTGTCGATGATCACCGCGCTCGCTGGCTGCACGGGTACCGCGGTGTTCTTGGTTTCTGCTACCTCACGCTCGTCGCGCCGTGACCTTCTCGGTCAGATGCGAGCCTTCATCCAGGTGATGATGGTCTGCAGCACTTCTTCGCGCTCGGGCTCATGGTGGAGCTCGTGGTAGGCACCCGGCCAGATGCGAAGGGTGCGGTCCGAGGACGCGACCAGCTCGTCCAACTTTCGTGAACCGGCGGGTGAAGCCAGGCGATCGGCATCGCCGTGAAGGATGAGGATGGGCTTGGTAATGCGACCAGCTTCGGCCAGCGCCTTCGCCATGGTGATATTCATTTGCCGGGCGGTACCGGCGCGAATCCTGCCGCGGTAGTTCAACGGATCGCGGTCGTAGTCATCCCGCACGCTCTGGACGCGGGAAATAGCGTCGCCTTCGAGCGCGATGGTCTTGAGCCGAGGCGCAATCTTCCCGACGAAGTTCACGATCTTCACCAGGATCTTCGGAATGCTCTCGGCCGCAACCAGTGCCGGGCTGGTGATGACGAAACCCGTGATGCCGTCCTGAGAACGCTCGGCCAGGCGGACGGCGGTGAGCCCGCCCATCGAGTGTCCGTAGACGAACAGCGGTCGAGTGGTGCGCACCGATGCAATGAATCGGAGCGCGTCGTCGACGAGCAGGTCGAAGTCATCGATCATGCCCCGTTCCACACCGGTCGTTCGGCCGTGACCCCGCAGGTCGAGCGCCGACACCTGAAACCCGGCGGCGGTCAACGTCTCGGCCACCGGCAAGTAGCGGCCCGAGTGCTCACCCAGCCCGTGGATAAGCACAACATCGGCAACCCGTTCGGCGTCGGGCGCCCACACCGCCGTATGCAGCGTGACACCACCGGCTCCTGGAAACGTCGATTCCGTCGCGCTCATCGGCCGAGACTACCTGGCTGGTCGGAGGCCCCCTATCCGACGCGGTGTCGTCCCGGACATCGGGAGGTGGAGCCGTCGAATCGTCGCCAGTTCGTTGGGCAACGGTTACGATCATCGGTGACATTCCTAACGAGTCGGCGCACGCATGCCGCTCCCGAGCTCGAGAGTTGTGACGTCGTGGCGTTTGGCTGGACAGCACGGAAACCTCAAACGCCTGTCATCGGCGCAGCAGCAGTCTCTTTTCTCGGCGACGGACTGCTCTTGACGGCGTTGCCGCTCCTGGCTCGAACCCTCACGTCTGACGCTCGATTGATAACGGGAGTCGTTGTCGCCGAGATGATTTCTGCGCCGCTCTCGCCCGTCATCGCGGCCGCTGTGGACCGCTATGGGCGACCGCGGCACGTGATGATCGCCATGGATCTCGCTCGCGCGTTCGTTCTGGCTGCGCTGGTTGTCGCAGTTGGGTTGGGCGGCGGACTCTACGTGCTCTACCCGGCTGCGCTTCTGCTCGGAGCGGGTACATACGCGTTCAATGCTGCATCGTTCTCGCTTGTGCGCCATATCGTAAGGGAGGACGAATTGACTGACGTGAACGGGCAGCTAACGGTGGCCGAGTCCGCCGCACAACACCTTGCGGGGCCGGTAGTGGGCGGCCTGGCTTTCGCGGTTTCTCGCACCCTGCCCTTCGTTGGTGATGCGCTCTCCTTTCTGGGGTCAAGTTTGGTGCTCACGAGAGCGCCGGATGTCCGGACCGAAACGACCGCAAGACCGTTGCGCAACGTTGTGGCCGAGGGCATTGCCGCCGTCCGTTCGATTCCCGCCATCTGGGTGAGCACGATCTGGATAGCGGCGATCGCGCTGGCGCACGGGCTGCAATTCAGTGGTCTCGTGCTCATCAGTGGTCGGCTGGGGTTGTCGAACGGAGGGTTCGGGCTTCTCCTGGTTGCCATCGCGGTGGGAAATTTGGTGGGCGGCCTGCTTACCCCGCGACTGTCTAAACGATTTCGACCCTTCGTGCTTCTTGCCGGAGCCACTCTGCTCGGCGCGATTGCAAATATGGCTGCGGCCCTGGCTGATCGTTCGGTTCCATTCGTGGCCTCTTGGCTGGCGGTCGACGGCATCGGTGTCGTTGTCGGCACCCTGACGGCTGTCGGTGTGCGCCAGCGTCTCGCACCGGTTCACCTTGTCGGCTCGGTGATGACCACAACTCGGATGTTCATCTACGGAGCCATGCTGCCCAGTGGGCTGCTGGCCGGAGTGCTCGCCAAGGCCTATGGAATGCGCACCGTGCTTTTCATTGTGGGCATCGGCATCGGGTTGGTGTTCGTCATCGGTTTCCGACCGTTACGGCGGGCCATGGATGGCGCCGACCTCCCGGCAGAAAGAACGCAGCTCCTCGAAGAAGGTTGGGTCGCGACGGACGCGGTGCCGGAGCCGGCGGACCCCACGGGTCACAATTAGAGTTCTGCCGCTCGCCTTGAGGAGCCGAGTTAGCCAGCGGCCGCAGTCGACTCCGCCCGGTCCCAGGCGGCGACACGTTCGGTGTCCTCGTAGTCTTCCCAGACGACCAGCTTTCCCCAGCGCAATTCGAGGAGGGCGATGGCGCGGTTGTTGTACTTGTCGCCGTCGGCGGATGGAAGGAACGAGTGCAAGCGCATTGCAACTCGCGTGTTCCATGGGCCGCCGTTCACCAGGATGTCTTCCAGTACGAATTGGATGCCGTTGGCGGCGAACCGATCGGCGAACGCTCGGCACTCATCGATACCCCGGTGCGTGGCATGAGGCGCTCGACCCTTCACCGCGGGGCGGAACATGGTCGACCACGAGTTGTCACCAGGAAAGCGAAGCTGTGCGTCGCGTGAGGCCATCTTCAGCATGGGGGAGGCGTCACCGGCATTCAGTCGGGCTAGGTTTCGACGCACCATTGCTCGCACAATCGTCTTGTACATGCTGCACCTCACTGAAGTTCTGGCGTTAGAACGATCACTCTAGTAGAGCGTTTGTTCTAGAGTCAACGGTCATGGCCGAGACACGCGACCGCCTAGTGGCGAGTGCTGCTGAACTGTTTCAGCGCCAGGGATTCAATGGCACGTCGATGAAGCAAATCACCGACGGGGCCAACGCAACTACCGGCTCGCTCTACCACTTCTTCCCCGGCGGCAAAAATGAACTGGCTGCCGAGGTAATCCGGACATCGGGGGCCGGGTACCTCGAGTTGTTCCAGCTTGTGACCGCGGTTGCAACGTCTTCGGCACAAGCCATCTCGATGCTCTTCGAGGGAGCCGCCGCCACCCTTGAGAACAGCGACTTCGTCGATGCGTGCCCCATCTTCACCGTGGCACTCGAAGTGGCCAGCGCCGACGAGGCACTTCGCACGGCATGCGACAGCGTGTTCGCCACCTGGACGGCGACCGCTACGGCGATGTTCCGCAAGGACGGCATGACGCCAAAGGCCGCCGATGCGTTAGCCACGACCATCATCGCCGCCCTCGGCGGAGCGTACATCCTGGCCCGAACCGCCCGGGACGCGAATCGCATGCGCGCCATCGGCCGCAACATGACCGCACACGTCGAGGCCGCGACGGCGAAGGGTTCTTCCGGTTAGCTCGCCTGGGTGAGGCGGACGTCGTAGTGAATCGTGAGGTCGAGCGCCTCGGCGATCTCGACGAGGCGGGCGAAGCTGACGCCGGCGTAGTCCGTCGCCTCGTAGCGCTGGATCGCCTGTTCCTGGAGACCAACCCGCTCGGCAAGCTGCCGTTGGAGGCCCAGGCGTGCTGGCAGGCCGCTGGGTCTCATTTGTCCGAGCCGGATGAGGCAAATTCCGGCGACGGCCCATCGGTTGACGAGCTGCGGCTCGAATGGTGCCGGGATCATCGTTGCAGCGAGATCCGGGTCCAGCCGGTAGTTGATCAAGAGCCGGCGTTCAACTACGCCGTGCATTGTCGGCACTCTCATCCGGCCACTCCCTTGCTCGTCGTTGACGGTGAATATTGGATAACGTACACTGTGCGAGTGATTACTAGCAAAGTTGCCGTTAGCGAAATGATTCAACTCGACGAAGAACTGACGATCGACGAATTGGCGCGACGGGCTGGGCTCGTGGTGTCCACCGTTCGGCTTTACCAGAACAAGGGTCTCCTGCCGTCGCCGACCAAGCGAGGCCGAGTCGGTTACTACGACGAACGACACATCGAACGGCTTCAGGCGATTGCGCAGATGCAGGAACGTGGCTTCTCCCTCGCTGGCATCAAAGAACTGTTCGACGGCATGGACACCGGAGACAGCCTCCGGTCGGTGCTCGGGCTCGGTCATCAAGCGTCGATCTGGTCGGCCGAGGAGGCGCAGACGATGTCGCTGGTCGAGCTCGCCAGTCACCTTCCTTCGATCGAGTTCACGCCCGCGGTCGTGAAGCGCGTGATCGATCTCGGACTGGTGGAGTTCGCATCGGATGGGACCCGTGTCATCGTGCACAGTCCGTCGTTCCTGAAGATCGGAAGTGAGCTGGCTGCACTGGGTGTGCCCGCCGATGAGATCCTCGACGAATACGAACACCTGCGGACACAGACCGACGAGATCGCTCGCCGGTTCACTGAACTGTTCCGCCGTCGCATGTGGAAACCGTTCGTGAAGCGCGGCATGCCAGCCGATCAAATTCCACCCTTGTTGGGGACGCTGGAGAAGTTGGCACCACTTGCCGGGGACGTCACGACCATGTCGCTTCGGCACTCGTTGCAGGCCGCAGCCGAGTCGTTCGTCCGCAGCGAGGCCCGCCGCCTCGGTGTCGACATTCCTCGACCCGGCGACAGGGAGCAGCCATGAGCCGGATCGTCATTCCCGGCGGATCGGGCTTCCTCGGGCGAGCCCTTGCCGCCAGGCTGGTCGAGCGCGGCGACGAGGTCATCATACTCAGTCGTGGTGAGTGCCAACAGGTTGAGGGCGCTCGAACCGTTGTTTGGGACGCCGAACTGATCGGACCGTGGGCAAGCGAACTTGATGGGGCTGACGCAGTTGTCCACCTCACCGGCCGACGCGTCGATGTGCGCGGCACCAAGCGCAACATCGACGAGCTCATCTCATCACGCGTGCAGCCGGTGCGAGTCGTCGGCGAAGCGATCGAGCGCTGCACGACCCCGCCAAGAGTTTGGGTGCAGTCATCGTCGCTTGCCGTCTACGGCGATGGCGGCGACGCGGTACTCGACGAGCACTCGACGCCGACCGGCATAGGACCGCGGGAAATGGTGACTGTCTGCCTCGCCTGGGAGGGTGCGTTCCATCAGGCGAGTACAGCGGTCGAACGAACGGTGCTGCTGCGCATGGGCATCGGACTCGGTGGTCGCAACGATCCGGCGACGGCGAAGCTCGCACAGCTCGTTCGGTTCGGTCTCGGTGGTCGCGTTGGGTCAGGCCGTCAATGGGTGTCGTGGGTCGGGCTCGACGACCTCCTCACCGCGATGATCCTGGCCATCGATGACGACACGATGACGGGCACCTACCACGTGACGTCGCCCAACCCGGTGACGAACGCAGAGATGATGTCGACCTACCGGCGCCTGCTCAGCCAGCGGATCGGACTGCCCAGTCCCGCCTGGCTTGCCCGCATTGGTGCACCGCTTCTCGGCAGCAGCGCGAGCCTGGCCCTGACCGGTCGACGGGTGGTCCCCACCCGCCTCACAGAGCGCTGCTTTAACTTCGAGCAGCCAGACTTCGAGGCGGCAGCTCGGAAGGCACTCGCGGCATGCGGGTTGCTGGCCAACGCTGGGTCCGCATTCGCCAGATGAGCGTCGAGTTCTCAATTCAGACGGAGATTGCGGCGTCACGCGATGCGGTGTGGGCGGCATCCTTGTCGATCGATGCGCATTTGGCGTCAATGAGGTCCTCCGGCGAGCGGGTCGTTTCCGGCGTCACCTCGGGTCAGATCGGGCTAGGGGAAACAGTCACCTGGCGAGCACGGCACGTCGGCGTGACGTGGACGATGACGAGCGAGATCACCGAGCTTCGATCGCCCGAGTGGTTCGTGGATGAACAGCTTCGTGGGCCGTTCCATTCGTTTCGCCATGAACACGGTTCATCGCAATCCCCGGAGGTACGACGATGGTGGATCACGTGCACTTCGCTGCGCCGCTCAGCGTGCTCGGTCGCGCCGTGGAAGCCGCCGTTCTTGGTCGCTACCTCCGCAAGCTCATCATCGACAGAAACGCATTCCTCAAACAGACCCTCGAAGCCGGTCCTCCCCCGATGAGCGGCACCAGGCCGTGATGTCAGCGACAAGCCGGGGCCGAGGAACGCAGGCTGTGCGATCAGCTAGCGGCCGTCACCAGGCGCCGCGCATGATCTCGGGATCATCGAGGTCGGCGAACGTCGCTGTGAAGTCGGCTAGGTCGGCAGTCGAGACTTCACCGGACTGGGCAATACGCTCGCGGTCGAGGACTCGCCGAAGGTAGTCGGAACGTGAAAGGCCGAGCCGTTGTGCCCTGAGGTCGAAGGCCACGACAAGGTCTTCGGGGACGTCGGGGATCAGGATGTCAGCCAATGGGGATTCCTCTCAGCTCGCTACGGACAGCTCGACGGTGACCTTCAGGTCGAGGGCTGCGGCCATCCTCTGGAGGGTTGTGAGTGTGGCGCCCACACCGCCGGCTTCGAGGCGTGCCACTGCGGCTTGGCTGGTGCCCATGCGGGCGGCGAGCTCGCGCTGGCTGAGGCCTGCGGCCTCGCGGGCGTCCCGGACCTTCTCGCCGACGTCGAGGGCGAGGCGGGTGGCCTCGTAGGTCTCCTCGAAGACGGCACGATCTTCGGCAGTCATGGCGGCGAGGCGGTTCTTCGTCAGTTCATCGATCGTTGTACGGGCCATCAGTCGTCCTCCTCTGTGGTGTCCTTCGCTGATGCAGCGGGTCATTGCCCATCGCGCTCGCTGCACCTCAGCGCGTTCGTTCTGTCGTTGTTTGTGGAACACGGTTAGCAGCACGATGCGCCGGCCGGTCGCGAAGAAGTAGGTGATCCTCCACGCCATTCGGAGCACGTCGAACCGAAGCTCGCACAGTCCGTCGCCGAGCGCACGAGATGCCGGCATCCTTTAGCAGGTTGCCGCGTTCGGCGAGGCGCTCGACGTGGGGGAGCGCCGACGCGAAATCGTGCACCGCCAGCCCACTCATCCATTGCTCCACCTCCGGCTCCAGCTCGACCGACCACATGACATCAAAGATGATATCAACCGTCGGGCTAGATGGCGAGCGATTCAGCCTCGGGCGTCACGAAGCGCGTCAGGCCGGAAGAGGCGGCCGATGGCGTCGCGGACTCGGTCTTCCTCGCCGGGCCAGAGGTGGCCGTAGACGTCGAGTGTGACCTTCGCGGACTTGTGGCCGAGCGCCGCCTGGACCTGCTTTACGCTGCAACCCGCGTGGATCAGGGCGCTGGCGAAGAAGTGGCGCGGGTCGTGGAACGTGATCGACTGGGGCAATCCGGCGCGTCGACGAGCCGCTCGCAGCTCGTAACCGAACTTGGCCGAGTCGAACGGCACGCGGCCGCGGTGGAGAAGCACACCATCGGCGCCGAGGCCGTGC
>JANNZM010000100.1:0-1675 GCA_031410595.1 Actinomycetes bacterium
GGGGCGTCGGGTGGTGGGATGGTCGTGCATCTCGGTTTCGTGATGCTCGCTGTTGCGGTGACCGCCGCTGGTGCGTACAGCCGGCGGATCGAACTCACATTGGAACCCGGCAAACCGGTCGTGTTCGCCGGGCACACCCTCGAGTTCCGTTCAACCGACCAGGTCATCGGCCGCTCCGTCGTCGAGCGCCGCGCTCTCATCTTGGTTGATGGTGACCGCCTGTTGAAACCGGCGTTGCAGCAATTCAACGGATCATCGCAAACGGTCGGCACCCCGGCGATCGCCAACTCGCTCTCCGAAGACGTCTACCTCAGCATCGTCGATCTCCCCACCCAAGGCCCGATCAGTGTCATCGTCGTGATCATGCCGCTCGCCGTGTGGCTCTGGACCGGCGGCGCAGTCATGGCGTTCGGAACCGGGCTGTCGATCATCCCGAACCGCAAACCCCGCCGCCCATCACCGGTCACACAGCCAGATGCGCTCGCAGTCAGCGACCGGCCCGAGGAGTTCGCCGTGGTGACCCAGCCGTGAAACAGCCTCACGGCCCAAGGACGCGTTGGGTGTGGGTTCTGTCGATCGTGGTGATCGCCGTCGCGTTGACGGTCGCTGCGGCCGGTAGCCGGGCACCGAGAACCACCGGGGAACGAGTCGAACGGCTCGCCGCGACGATCAAATGTCCGACATGCGCCGGTCAATCCGTCGCCCAATCCGAAGCACCTGCGTCGCGCGACATCCGCGCCGACATTCAACGGCGGGTCGCTGAGGGTGAAAGTGACGACACGATCCGCCAAGCGATGGCGACCAGGTTCGGGCCTGACATTCTGCTGTCCCCGTCACCCCACGGGATCGTCGGCCTCGTCTGGCTGCTACCCGTCCTAGCGTTCCTCGCTTGCGCCACCGGACTCGCCGTGGCCTACGCCCGTTGGCGTGCCCACCGTCCCGGTCCCCCATCGGCGTCGGACCGCGAGCTGCTCAACGCGTCGATCGACAACTAGCAGCAAGGCGGCTAGACACGCCTGGTTCAGCTCACCAGCTGGGCCTGATACCCGAGGCGGGTCACAATCTTGATCACCTTCGACGCAGACACCTTGCCGTCATGATCGACGGTCGTGACGCCTTTGCGGACGTTGGTGTGCGCCTTCGTCACACCGGGCAAGTCTTCGAGGGCGTCATCGATCAGCATGCCGCAACTGCCGCAATGCATCCCGGTCACGGTCAAAGTCAGTTGATTCATGGTGCTCCTTGAGGGTTCAGGTCACAACGATTTTGCCGCGGTACATACCCATCGCACAGGTGAACCGGATCGTCCCCGGCCGCAGCGTGCCGAGTTCAATCACCGTCTGACCAGTCGCCGGAAGGTTCTCCTCGACACCCAACGACGGGATTACAAACGAACGGGTACAGCCGGTGGTGCCATGAGTGTCCAGGGTTAACCGTGAGACCACATCGGAGCGGGCGGTGACATAGCCCGGCGAGTACGACCCGTTGCGGGCCTTGATCACAATCTGCTGCACACCCGACGCATCGACCGTCGCTGGAACCGGTTTCCCGTCACCGCCGACAATCACGTGGTAGACGTCGGTAAGCGTGAACGGCGAACCTTCGAGCACGAGCCCACCGTTGATCGCGAACAACGCAGTGGCCACGATCGCCGCGGCAGCGTCCTCGCGACCGA
>JANNZM010000101.1:0-21697 GCA_031410595.1 Actinomycetes bacterium
CACCGATCGCGCCCACCGCCACACCAACGGCCACGCCGACCAACACACCGATCGCGCCCACGGCCACACCTACGGCCACGCCGACCAACACACCGATCGCGCCCACCGCCACACCAACGGCCACGCCGACCAACACACCGATCGCGCCCACCGCCACGCCAACGCCCACGCCGACCCCCTAGTTCGGCGGCCGGGTTACTGCCGCATTCGGTAGATGCGATAGTCGCCTTCTGCGAAGACCTGAGCGCCGTGAGTCGCCCAGTAGGCGTCTGACGCCTGGAACTCTCGGCGTTCGGGCGGCCCGATGACGACGAAGTCGACGCCGTACTTTGCGACGGCAGCGTCGACTCCATCGGCCCCCTGCAGGATGAGACGCGAGTCGGACCACCGCTGTGCCCAATCGGGGAGCCCAAGGTCGTACGTCCAACCGGTATACCCGCTGACGACCCGCCGACCACCGAGCGACATGACGGCCGAATAGTTTGTCGCGCCGTACACCAGGACCGCGTCGGTTTCGGAATGGGTGCGGAGCCAAGCGGCCGCGTCAAGGTCGGCCGAGTCGACCCAGGGGATCGCCGTCGACCGTTGCATGGCCCGCACCGTGTCGAGGCCGCCAGCGGAGATCATTGCCAAAACGCATGCCGAGGCGCCGAGCCGCAGGCTGGTCGTGACGGCCCTCCCCCGAGCGACCACTGCCGATCGTCGAAACGCCCGGCTCAGCCACGACGCCACGACGATGCAACCGGCGAACTGCCAGAACAGAAAGTACTTCGTGTTGTTCCATTCCGCCGGATGAAAGGCGATCACATTCGGGACGATGAACCACAACCAGAGGGGTAGGGAAAGTCGACGTAAACGAGGCAGGCCGCCCCCGAGTAGAGCGAGAACGGCGAACAGGGGAAGAAGCAACCCGACGTTGCGGAACCAGAACCAGGCCCAGGGCTGGCCGGAGTCGCCAGCCATCCACCCGACGAGCCACCGGATCGAACTCTTCGTGGGGCTGATCGCCCAGGCGAGCGGGAGACCAATGAGCCCGGCGGGAACGAGGAACCACCACCACGTGCGCTTTCGGTCGGCAAACAGGGCGAGGGCGCCCAACGTCAGACCGGTCAGGAGCATGTGTGCGTGGCCGAGACCGAGCACCCCGAGCAACACCCCCGACGCCACGAACCCACTGCGGCGCCACGCGGGTCGAGACGCCAGAAGTAATACGAGCACAGCCAATCCGACGCTCCATCCCAGCAGCGTGCTTCGCTGGGCGTACAACGACGCAGAGATCGTGTTATCGACCCACAAGTGTTGATCGGGGATGCGGGCGTAGGTCTGCGGAAGTGAGGTGAGGATGCCCCGCCGGCGATGCGACAGATCGCGCACGAAGTAGAACGCGCCGATGCCACCCGATAGGACAAAAAGCAGCAGTGAGAACAGCGCCGTCAGCCGGGATGCCGTCAGTCGCTCGACCGCGCACCAGAGCAGCACCGGCAGCGCAGCGGCGAGCACCCAGACTGAGAGCGTCATCGATTGGGGCAGGGTGGCCCGGCTCACCGTGAACACAGCGCCGAAAAAGTCGACTAGGAAGTGATACCGGAACCCGGTACCTGTCGCGATGGGTAGATCGAGGCCTCGGTTGTCTCCGTAGGCGAACGAACCAGCGTACGCGAGGTGGGCAGACCAATCGGCCCAAGTCGCCAAGCTGCCGGCGCTCAAACCAGTCGGGGTCGTCTGGTACGCGAGGGAGAGTATTCTCGTCGTGACAGCGAGCGACGCGGCGGAGGCGACCGCGAATGGGCGCAGGCTGCATGATCGCCGCGCCGGGCAGCGCATGCGACGCCAGGCCCAACGGGCCTCGCCGCTCAATCGCGCCCGGCGACGGTAGATCCCGCCTACTGCCGCAACCGAGGGGGTGGCTAACCCGGTTCCCAGTGCGATCCATCCCATGCCGACTATCTCGAACATCAAAAACGTCACGACGGCTACCGTCACCACGCCGACGACAGCGCCGACGGCAACTCGTTCTTCGAACCTCAGCCGCGGCGCGAACCATGTCGTGAGGCCGAAGCCGACAACCACGATCACGATCAGGACTGCCGAACTCACCACCATCGCCTCCAGTATCGCCGACCTGACGTTGGAGGGTTGGTTCGTATGAGCCACACGAATTGGGCGCACCCCTCGGTCGACGCCGGTGAACTCAGCGTGGCCGTTCCAGAACAAATACATAATCATCCTTGAAGTTGTGGGGACGTGGTGCTACACCTATGCCGGGGAGACAATAGAGAGGCGGTTGCAATGGTTTTTCACCACCGTTTCACGGGGGGACGGTTCCAACCGGGCCCCATGTTCTGTACGGCGGTATCGCCATGAGCGAAGGAACCAGCCGTCGAGCGCTCCTAGGCCGTGTCGGCGCTGCTGCGGGAGTTGCTGCGGTTACTGGTGTCGTCGGTGTGTCAGCCAAGGGCCGCGATGTTCTTCCAAGCGTGCGGGTGGAGCCGACGGAGCCGGTGCTTCCCGTCATGATCCGCGGTGCTCACTGGCGGCTGATACGGCCCGGCGTTGCGCCAGGCACCATGCCGCCCATCGGCACACCGTCGCTCCCACTCGGCCATTTGGTCGACAGTGACGGAGTCCACGTGGGCATGTTCGAATCTTCGGTCATGCCCGGCAGCGGCAGCGGCACACATTTGCATCACTTCACGTTTGACGACGGCACACTCAGCGCCGTCGGGCCATCGACCACCGCTGACGCCTCGTTCGCCGTGATTGGTGGCACCGGGCGCTTCGCCGGTGTGTCCGGCAGCTATCACCTCAGCCAGTCACCTGCACCCTCGGGTGGGACCGCCGAATTCACCTTCGCTCTCACGGTCCCGGGAGGCCCGCAATGATCGACATGTTCCTTAAAGTTGACGGCATCGACGGTGAGTCCGTTGATAAGGCGCACAAGAACGAGATTGACGTCCTCGCCTACTCGCTTGGCTTCTCGAACTCCGGCACGACGCACGTCGGCGACGGTGGCGGTGGCGGAACCGGCAAGGTGAACGCACAGGACTTGGCCGTCACGGTGTACTACTCGAAGGCATCCATCAAGCTGTTCACGGCAGTATGCAAGGGCACCCATATTCCCACCGTGACCTTGACCCTGCGCCGGGCGGGTACGGTTCCTGTCGAGTTCCTGGTGATCAGGATGGAGGAGGTGCTCGTGTCGTCCGAGTCGCAGGGCGGGTCGGGTGGCGAGGACCGGACTACGGAGAACTTCACGTTCAACTACGCCAAGATCACGTTCGCGTACACCGGTGTCGATGCTCAGGGCCGGCCGTTGAAGGATCCGCTGCGGTCAGGCTGGGACTTCGCCCAGAACATCGCGATCTAACCCTGAGGCCGAGGTCGCTGTTGCCTTGGCGCCGCTGTCTGACACTGGCAGGATAATGAACTCGGTCGTCGGCGGGTCGGCCGCACAGCCTGAGAGGCAGTGCGAAGAACGATCAAAGAGGGCGACGAGCACCTCAAGTACGAAATTCGGGCGACCAGGGCCGAGCGTGAACCGAGCGCCAGAGAACCCGATCCGTGAGATTTCGCGAGACGCTGAGTGCAATTCGTTCGGAGGATGAACAACATGCGCTACGAGACGCGAAGGTGCGCCGTCTGGGGCTCGAACCCAGCACCTTAGGATTAAAAGTCGCCGCTAAGGTGTCCGGCAGGTGCTATCGAGTGCACGTTTGTCCTGGCCAGTCCACGTTTTATGTCCAGCCCGTGTTGGCCCGTCCGGGTCGATACGAGCCAGTCCGTGAGACAATCCGTGAGACGCTAGGCCGCCGAGAGCCCGAACGAGATTCTTCGTCACTGTCCCACGGCCTGAGGATTCGCAGCTCGTCTTCAGATTTCCTCTGTCCGAAGGTTCAGAACTTGGCGGCCACGTAGCGACGGTGCGGGTCGGTGGGTCCAGACCCGATCTGGAATACCAGCCCGAGTTCAACCATTCGAACCATGCGAGTGCGGGTGGTCCGCGCAGAACGGCCAAGGAACGCGGTCAGTTCGCTCGTCGATAGCCCGTGGCTGCCTGCACGCTTCAGGGCATCGAGCAAACGATGCTCGTCGCCGCTGAGCGCCAGACTCGCAGACTCCCCCGTCCACAACGTCACGCGGAACCGGCCACCGAGTTCCTCAAATCGGGGTTGGGGCAAGGCAGCTTGACCCAGCGCGTCAAGCATTCGGCCGATGCCACTTCCCCACTGCTCGATGTAGCCAAGTTCTTTAAACACCCGCGCTACTACTCGGTTGCGCACTTGCGAGACTCCCGTCGACATGTCTTCTACGGTCATGCCGAAAGGGAGAAGCCCCGGGTTCTCGACCTCAAGACGATCGTCGAACATCGCGACCCGGATGGGCCCGCCCCGTTGACTGTAGTCAGCGTGGACAACGGCGTTGACGAGCGCTTCGCGCACAGCGATAACTGGGAGCGGCCGAACGACCGCGTTCACCAGACCGTTGATGATGATCCCGCGGGCGGAGTTACGTTCAATGAACCAAAGGGCTTCACGCACCATTCGCAGTAGAGACGACCCCTCGAGGTCGATGGTGTCCAGGATTTCTACTCTCGTCGTCCCCGCGAATCGTGCACAGCGAATTGAGGCATCCGGAAATCCGGCTCGGTCACGCCCGAACAGGACCAGGCCGCCAACCGTGGGCACCTCAGTTCCTTGATGGTCAGTCGAGAGACCAAGGATCTTCAAGTCCCTCTTACGAATCTGGCGCACCGGAGCAAACTCGGACTCGATTGCAGCGATGTCAATTCGATCGAGTGCTTCAGCCGGGTACGGGGTTGCATCGAAGGACTCGAACCGGCAGGATCGGCGCATCTCTTCGATCAACTCCGGGTCAGCCCGCCTATTGGACGCCCCCAATCGAACATAGACCTCACCGTCGCAACGAGACGATGCGGCCGGGAGGGACTGAGATGCACCTGAACTACCACGAGTTGAGTCGAGCGCCAAGGGACGATGTCGATCTCTGGCACAATTCGAGGCGCTATTCGATCACTGATCAAGTTAATGAGACGTGACTCAAGAGCGATCGGATCCTCGACCCCTCGAATCGTGCAGTCATCTCGACGCCAAAAACCAGCACGCCTCCAGCGCTATTCGCAAACGCGGTGAGGGCCCTCATAACCGGACCTGGCAACGACAGATCTCGCTTGTACTCAAGGCGCTTTCCCTCGGGCCGAGTGAGCAGATCCTCAATGTCCGTGACCCTGTAATCTACTCTGCAAACCCGGCAACGAAAACTTGCAGAGTACGCACCGGCTTCGTCCCCATTGGCCATCGGTGCACCACTGCGAGCACTGCTCAAGGACCTTCTCTACCGGCCCCACAACATGCTCTGACCAGCGGAAATGCGGTTGGTCGTCTGGGGCTCGAACAGCACCTTAGGACTAAAGGCGCCGCCGAGGTGTCCAACAGGTGCGCCAAAAGAATTCTCATAGATCTGTCGCTGATGGGGAGGGTCAAATCTCTGGGGCACGAGGGGCTCGGCTAAGAGCCGTCCGATCAGTGGTCGACAACAGCTCGAGCGCGGAAGTCAGCCAGCAGCAGGAAGGACGAACTGCACGTTGAGGTTCAGGCCGACGGCATCGCTAACCATCGGAACACCGAAGCTGACACCAAACGCACTACGACTGATCGTGCCACTCGCTTCGAAACCCATGTGGGTGGACTGGTCCATCGGGAAGACCGCTGCGCCATTGTAGACAGTCGTCAATTCGATTGGGTGGGTGATGCCGCGAATGGTGAGATCTCCGGTCATCAGATACCCGGCGTCCGATTCTGCAATCGAGGTAGACACGAAGGTCATCTGCGGATGTGCAGCCACGGCCAGGAAGTCGTCGCCATGCACATGCTGGTCGCGCATCGAGAAGCCGCTATTGATCGAGGCGGTATCCGCTTCGATCGTGACCGTCGTTTCCGCGAGGGTTTCGCCAACAGTGAGCGAGCCGGTGAAGCGATCAAAGGTACCGCGCACGGTCGAGATACCAAGATGTCGCACCGCGAACCCGAGCTGTGAGTGGACTGAGTCGATGCCGTAAGCACCTGGTGCGATGGGAAGGGTCATGAGAATCATCCTGACTTGTAGTGGTGAAGTGGAACAAAGGCTAACTAAGAAATTACGAGGAGACGGAAAGAACAACGCGGCCGAGGTTCTGGCCGGCTTCAATGCGGCGGTGGGCGTCGGCGGCTTCTTCGAGAGGAAGGACCGAGTCGATAAGCGGTCGTAGGCCATCGTAAGCGACGAGTTGCCACAGACAATCCTTCGCCGCGTTGTTGATGTGCGAACGCCAACGATCCGTTGACTGAGGGTGTACCGCGAACGCAGGTCCACTTCGACACGGCCCCCGAACTTCGCTCCTGAGGTCACGGCTGTCCCTCCAACGGCGAGGCTTCCAACCGAAAGCGCCCAGGCATCGGGCGCACCCACGTTGTCGAGCACAATGTCAACACCGCGGCCGGCCGTGAGGGAGCGGATTTGGTCGAGGCTCATGGCCGTCGCCACCCCAGTCGCAACGAAGAGTGCGATGGGGCGGCCACACCGCGCCTCATATCCGGAGCGTTCAATCCTCTGCCAGCGCTCACCATCCGACTGAGGTCGCATAAGGCTGCGGGGGATCTTCTTGGTCGATACCGCTAACCCAGATGCGCTCCATCGTCGGCAATTCAAGGCGATTGACCTTCTGAGGTTCGAGGACTATTGTCGAAAAGAAAAGGGTGGCTGATTCCCATGTCGAGGGCACGTGCAGAGTTTTGCCTCTCCGTGTTGGCCTGTGTCCTTGCCTTCGTGACCGTCATGTGGCCGACGTGGGTCGAGACAGTCACCGGTGTTGATCCTGACGCTAGGGGCGGTGGCGCTGAGTGGGTCGTCGTCGGCATGTGCGTTTGTTTGGCCGCAGTTGCTGCGGTCGACTCGCGTCGCCGTTACCGCCTGGCTCAACCCGCGACGTGACAAGGGCTGAGTGTTAGGTGCCCAGATCGGGGTTTGCTCGCGACATGAAGTCCCGGTGCGCGGCACCCTGCGTTTGTCGGTCGAAGTGCTCGAAGAGTTGGCCGTTAGCCTTCGTTGCGTGGCTCCTACCAGCTGGCATCGTCGTTGTTTGTCAGCGCGTCAAGCGGTGTTTGCATCGAGCCGAAGACGAGCCGGACGGCGCGCCTCCCGGGACGCGTGGCGTACCGCCGTCTGCCGGACGGGATCGCCCTGCGACAGGTGCCCCACAGACAATTCCCGGAACGATCTACCGCAAGCCCGACCCAATGATATACGACCAGTACTGGTTAATGAGCCACGGCTTCGCAGTCACGTGGGACAACCCTGATATCCATCTTGAGCGCCCGCTCGGGAACCCGGTGTCTTCACACGATCTGTTGCCGTCGACTGCGTATCATGTGGTCGCACGGGTTTGGAATTTGTCCGAGTCGGCTGCGGCTCCGAGGATGCCTGTGCGGTTCTCGTTCCTGAGATTTGGCATCGGCGGTGGAAAGACAACATTCGCCGAGGACGTGGTCGACGTGCCAGTAAAGGCCGCGCCGGGCTCTCCTGTGACGGCGGTAGTCGAGTGGATGACACCACCCGACGCTGGACATTATTGCCTTCAGGCCGAGTTGATCTGGCCCGCCGACGATGACGCGAACCCGGGCAACAACCTTGGTCAACTGAATACCGACGTGAAAGTGCTTCGGTCTCCGGCGCTGTTCACGGTGCCCGTGCGCAACGACGACTTGCGCAGGCGCAGATTGATTCGGCTGCATGTCGACGCATACCAGATACCTGAATTAGTTCCGTGCGACGATGCAGCGCGCGACCTGGATCCGCAGGCTCAAGTTCGTAAGGCTCGCGAACGCCATTCGATTGACCGGTTTCCCGTGCCGGCGGGCTGGACGGTGCAAGCGATGCCGTCTGAACTGAGTCTTGGACCAATGCAGGAGGGCATTGTGATTGTCACGGCCACTGCACCCGACGGCTTCAGAGGGCGGGTGCCGTTCAATCTCCACGCCGTTGACGACGACGATCAGTTGCTCGGCGGAGTGACGCTGTACGTAGAAGGCCGCTGAGCCGAGCTGAGTTGAACCAAAGGAGTTGAGCTGCATGACCGGACCCCAATACTCGAGCTGCGTCAAGCCGGAGGATTACGTCGAGACGTCTGGGGACGCGGCTATTTTGCTTTACCTGAACCTTTGGGAAGCGACCGACTACATGCTGCACCGCAAGCTGGTCTGCATGGGCAGTGTGCATCACGGCACCACGCCAGACGGAACCCCAAGACTGATCCGCTCGGCAGAATCCGGGACGACATGTGCGATAGGCCGCGTGATGAGCTTCGAGCCTCCATCGAGCAAGAGCTTCCCGGACTCGATCGACAACGACTTCAGTTTCAACATCTTGTTACGTCCCGACGATGCCATGCCGGAACTCTCCGACAACCCGTTCAGCAGCGACGCGTGGATGAAAAAGACAGCCGACGAACGCCTCGCCGCTGTCCGCCGAGGGTACGAGGGAGAACTCCTCACCGAGCAACCCGGAACGCCGACGCCTCGCGAAGCCGACGGCGGCCCGAACTACGCCGGATACACCAGCGAGATGTTCTTCGACACGAGCCGAAATCAGAGTGGCGCTGCGGCCGCCATTCTCACAAAGCGGTTTGTGTGGTTCCTCGACGGGACCGTGAAGACGTACCCCCTCACGCAAGATGGGGCCTACAACGTGCCGGTGCTGCACTGCGAATGTGAAGGAAGCCGCATCAACGATGTCTTCAATGTCGTGGATCAAATGCCCGGCGGCGGGGCTGGGTGCAAAAAGCACTGGTACACCAGCATCCTGTGCTTTATCGCTCGGCTTCTCACGTTGCCGTTCACGTTGGCATTCGTTGCCGAGGCGTGGGCCAAGGCTCGTGACGGCGACTACCACGACGCCATGGAAGGAAACGGGGAACTCAAGATAGGCGATCTCGTACTAGTTCGCGGGCGATGGGTGTTCGACGCCGGACACAAAGGCCACAACGAGATCCACGCGGTGCTAAGCATCCAGAAGATTCCCGAAAAGGACCCGACGAAGCCCGCAACACCACCACCCGGATCGCCACCAGCCGACTTCGACAACTTCTACCGGGTGTGGTGCGATCTGGCCGACCAGGCCCCGCCCGATCATGCCCCGGGGCAAAGGCCACCCGATATGACCCCGCCGCAGGCCGAGACGTACGACAACCAGCAAAGGCCCGACAACCAATATCAAATCCACCCCCTAGTCGATGGCTGCGCGTCCCGAAGCCAGCCGGCTATCCGCACAGTTGAACCGAATCAACTCAACCGGCAACTCGGCGACGCCGAGATTTCAATCATCGGCTCGAACTTCGTCCATGGTGCCACGGCTTCGCTGCACGGTCCCGACGTGACCGTTGAGGGTGCAACAGTGCAGAGCAGCACCCGTATAGTTGCCACCCTGCGGATCCGAAGCGACACCCCTGTCGGCCCCCGCGATCTTAAGGTTCGCAATCCAAGCGGATCTAGCGCGTCCAGCCCCGGTGCTGTGGTGATCTTCGACAAGCCCATCCTCCATTGACAGCATGAAGCGCCCGGTCAAATCGTTGAAACCGGCGCACCAACGCTCGGAGGTCGCTATTGGACTCAAACAGCACAAGATGGACGCCGAGGAAATTGGTCGGCCTCGGCGACAACGAGCGCGGTCCTGACGAGGGGACCTGGCTCACTCTCTGAAGCGGGGCTCGGTCACGCGTACCGGTTGAGTTCCGTCCATCACGGGTGTCGACTCGTTGCTCGCTGATCGGACCGGTTCAGACGAGGACGGCGAGCATGTCGGTGAGTGCTTTCTTTTCGGCTGCGAGGTCGGGGGAACTGGCGCGCAGTTGGCGTAGGACGATGTCGTCCTTGCCATCGATGAGTGTCCAGGCTTTCCCGTCGAGGGGTTGGAGGCGTGCTTGGGCTTTGTCCCATTCGCGCTCCAGGTCGTCTACCCGTTTCGTCGCTCCGGCCTGGTCACCGACGTTGAGCTTGTCGAGGGTGTCTTGCACGATGACCCGGAAGTTGCTGAGGTTGCCGAGCTTCGTCTGCGGCGCACCGGCTGCGGCGGTCGTGGTGACGTTTCCTCCAGCGGCCACGCCGGTGCTCGAAGCAGTCTTGTTGACGGTTGTTGCGACCGGTATCGTTTCCGTGGCGGCGTTCGCAAGCGAATGAGTTCGAACGTTGTAGAACATCGTTCCGCCGATGACGAGGGCAGCGACGTAGAGCGCGGTCTGCCAGAGGCCACCACCGTGGTGTATCGATGCCGCCTCGGTGTTTGCCTTGTTCGTGTCGATCTTCGTGGCGGTGAGGAACAGCACGACCGCAACGATCGCGGTGAGGAAGATAACGCTCGTTTTCGTTGCGCCGAGACCCAGTCCACGTTCCGAATGAGGCTGGAGGAGGTAGTCACCGATTGAGGCGCCGAGCGGACGAGTGAAGATGTACACGATCCAGAAACCGAGGATCGGGTTCATTCCACCGCGCCACAACAGCGATGTGAGAACTATGAGGCCCGCGACGATCGCCCCTGCAACGAGGTAGCCGAGGCCAAGGCGTTCTGACATCAAGTCGCCTGACGCGGTTCCAAGCGCGAAGCTGACAAGCACGGCCATCCAGTAGAACGCCTCACGACGCTTCGTGAAGATCGAGTGGATCGACAGGGTGTGATCGGTCGCGTACCAGATGAGGAAGGTTGCAGCGAGCAGGACGGTGAATACGATCGTCGTTACTTCAAGGCGAACATGGGCCTTCTCGCTCAACAAATCGGTGACAAGCGTTCCGAAAATGCTCACCAGCGCAACCGTCGCCCAGTAACGCCACGGCACATACCGCTGCGCGGTGAACTGGAGCACGAGAGCGACGACGAGGAGCACACCGGTAACGACCGACGTCTTCGTGAGGCCAAGGCCCCGGTTCACGTTCAAATAGTCCGCAGCGGTCTCGCCAACGGTGGTGCACAACACTTTGATGACCCAGAACCAGATCGTCACCTCTGGCACCTTGCTCAGTACACGCCCGAGTTCGCTAGGCGGTCGGGTCGCGGTAGCGGTGGGATTGGGAAGAGGCATCGTGTGCTCCGGGATTGTTAGCGGGCCGCTACGGCTGGCTCGTTTGGATGTTGGACTGGCGCGTGCCGTTGGACGTACGTTGGCTGGTGCCGTCGCCGCCGGAGGGGGAAAACCGCCGGTGCAGATCATGCCGGTCCGAACCTTGAGAACACCTAAAGTTCAAAGATTCACCGATACGTTTCGGCTTTAATCGGCCGAAGTGCGTGATCGTGCGGGCTTTAGGATGTCTTCAGGTCGGGTGTGACATGGTGTTTCAGTGAGGATTCTGGTGGTCGAAGACGACGCGCGGATCGCGAAGACCATTCGGCGTGGGCTCGAAGCGGAAGGTTTCGCCGTTGACAACGCGCTCGATGGCGCGGAGGGCCTCTGGCTCGCGACGGAGAACATCTATGACGCGATCGTGCTCGACATCATGCTGCCGAAAGTCAACGGATTCGAAGTCTGCGCGCAGCTCCGTCGGGCCAACAATTGGACCCCGATCCTGATGCTCACCGCAAAGACCGGCGAGTTGGATGAGGCCGAAGCTCTCGACACCGGCGCGGATGACTACCTGACAAAACCGTTCTCGTATGTCGTGCTTCTCGCTCACATTCGCGCGCTGTTACGCCGCGGCGGTCGGGAACGACCGGCGCAGCTAACGATCGGCGATCTCATTCTCGATCCCGCGACGCGGGCATGCACGCGCGACGGGAAGGAAATCGAACTGACCGCGAAGGAGTTCGCAATTGTCGAGCACCTCGCGCGCCATCCGGGCGAAGTGATCTCGAAGCACAACATTCTCGAACACGCGTGGGACTTCGCGTACGAGGGCGACGCAACGGTGATCGAGGTTCACATCTCGAACATCAGAGGGAAAATCGATCGGCCTTTCGGCACGAACACGCTCCGCACGGTGAGAGGAGCCGGATACCGGCTGGTAGCCGATGAAGTCTGACCACCGGGCACGACGTCGTGGCCTTCGCGTCCGTATCGCCGCGGTGTCGATGCTTGTCGTTGCAGGTGCGATGGCATTCGGTGCAATCGCGCTCGTCGGCCTCCTCCGCTCGAACCTGAGCAGCACGGCAACGTCGGCGGCGAGCGTCCGGGCCCGAGACATCGCTGCCCTAGCGGCCGACGGGTCCCTACCGGAAACACTCGCTTTGCCAGGCGAGGAGGCCGCCCTCGTGCAGGTGATCGACCAGTCGGGCACCGTGATCGCCGCCACCCGCAACATCAAAGGCGACCCAGCGATCTCGAACCTTGTCCCGACCGAAGCCGCACCGATCATCACCACGATCAGGCCCTCGTTGCTCGGCGAACGCATCAGACTGCGTCTCGTCGCCGTCCGGGCAACATCGCCGTCCGGACCGCTCAGCGTGTACGCAGCCGAGAGCCTCGAAGGATTCGACGAAGTCACACGGAAGGTCGCGATCGTGCTGTTCGCCAGCGTACCCGTGCTCGCTGCTGGTTTGGGTGCGCTTGCGTGGTGGGCGGTTGGACGGTCGCTTCGGCCAGTCGACAACATCACACGAACCCTCGCGGACATAACCGCAACCGATCTTCATCGCCGAGTCGACGAACCGGCGCGGTCCGACGAGATCGGTCATCTCGCGAACGTGGTCAACCAGACGCTCGCGCGTCTCGAGACAGCCGTCGATCGGCAACTCCGATTTGTGGCCGATGCGAGCCACGAGTTGCGTGGCCCGCTCTCGAGTCTTCGGGCCGATGTGGAGATTTCGCTGCTTCACCCTGAACGGACCGAGTGGCGTCCCGTGGCCGAGGACCTCCTGACCGACATCGATCGTCTGCAATATCTTACCGAGGACCTTCTGCTGCTCGCCCGGCTCGACACACCAATCACCTCGCCGAACGAGCCGGTACAACTCGCGCCGTTGCTCGCTGATGTCATCGCGTCGGTTCGCCGACCGGGTATCGACATCGATTGCCGACTCGCCTCAGAAACGACCGTCATCACCGGCAACGCCGCCCAGCTCCATCACATGCTGCGAAACGTCGTACACAACGCAGAAGCGCACGCCCTAAGTCGAGTGTCGATCAAGGCGTCCCTCGACGCCGGTTGGGTTCAGATCACCGTCGCAGACGACGGTGCGGGAATCGAACCGGAGCACCGGGCCCGCGTGTTCGAACGGTTCGTTCGCCTTGATGACGCCCGCACCCGCACAACCGGCGGAACCGGCCTCGGTCTGGCCATCGTCCGCGACGTCGTGATCTGGCACGGCGGCACCGTCGCCATCCACGAGACCGATCCACACGGTGCGACGTTCTCGATCAAGCTACCGGTCAACGGAACTTCGGGCCGGCGGCCCGGGCCGTAGCGAGCCGCTTCAATCACCAAAGCGCGGTGGTGTCAAGCACAACTGCAGCAAGCAAGCCGAGTCGTAGTCGGCGTGCGATTCCCACAGGGATGAAAACGGGAGCGGGCGACCCTTGCAGGCCGCCCCTGGTTCGCTGGTTCCCGCCAGCCGGCCAGGTTTAGACGCCGCCTTTACGCGTTGACTGTTGCGGTGGCCGGAGCGGGGTTGGCTTGACCGGCGGCCTTGGCCGCATCTTCGGCAGCTTCACGTTCCGGGGACTCTGACGCCTCGTGGGTAGCATCCTCGTTCGAGCCCATCGCACCGTGGCCGCCGTGGCCCTTACCTGCAGCTTCGGCCGCGGCCTGCTCGGGAGTCTCGGCTGCTTCGTGGGCAGCGTCCTTGTTGCTGTTATCAACCGGAGTTGTGGCTGCCGCCGCGACTGTTGTAACGGTGGTCGTCTGGGCACTCGAAACACCGGGGACGCCGAGGGCAACGCCAACGGCGCCGCCACCCGCGAGACCGACGAGAATGCCGACTGCTGCCATAGTCTTGCTTTTCATGATTTGTCCTTTCGAAGCGGATCGGGGGGTCGATCCGCTTCCACTACTCTGCGGATCGCACCTGAGTCCCGGCTGTGCCGATGGTCAACAAAGCGCAAGATGTTCCTGTGAGAAGTGAAAGAAAACATCCGTCCTTCAGCGAACTCGACAAAGCTATCGATGTGCTGTTCGACTTGTTCATCAAGTACTACTTGATCCTCACGGCTACAGCTCTGGCTTCGGTCGAGCCGGTGCCTCAGTAAGACCTGCCGGGCCCCTACCGAATTCCCTGGATCGACCCGACTAGGTGATCGGCTCCGTCGAGGCGAGCGGTGCGCGCCTAGGTCCAAGTGTTCCACCTGCCACGGCCGTTGGATCCTTCCCGATCTCGACGAACACTCGGGCCATGTCATCAACCTTGGCAGAGTCCATCGCCTGAACCGAACCATCAATCACCAAGAATCGGAACGGGCTGTCAGCATGTGTGGTTCGCAAGCCGCCCCGCCGCAAACGGACTCGATTCAGTGATAGCGCCACCCCATCAGCCCACAAACGGCGAACTCGCGTGGTTAAATGAAGAGACGATCGCGCGGACCTTACCGCTAGCCCACTTGTCACGTACCTGGAACCGGCGGAGGAACGCGAGCCATCGATCCCCTTCGTCGGGCTCGCCGAAGCGCTTGTGCTCGCAGCGCTACGAAGAAGCGGTACCTCAATGCAGCGTGTCCGACCAGCGCTGGCCGCGCTGCAACGAGATATCGGGATTGATCACGCCCTTGCCTCCCGTAAGCTCTACACCGACGGCGCCGAGATCCTTTTCGACTACGGCGACAGCCACCGCGGTGTGGACGACGCTCTGCTAGCGATTCAGCTGGTCGTCGTCCGTAACGGGCAACGAGTGTTCGTCGACGTCATCGACTCCTACCTAAAACGCATCGAGTACGCCGACGACGGATACGCCACACTGATCCGAGTACCTATCTACGAACACGCACAGGTTGTCGCCGACCCGTCCCGTTCCTTTGGCTCACCAATCTTCGAGCGAGGCGGGGCCCGAGTAGACGACATCCTCCACCGGTTCTGGGCCGGAGACTCGCTTGAAGAATTGGCAGCCGAGTACCGGGTCCCAGCCGAACAATTCGAGGATGTCCTGCGTGTCGCATCCCGCCGCGCTGCCTGACCTCTTCCTCGACCGGAGTCTCGGCGGCATCAAAGTCCCGGGACTCCTACGCGACGCCGGGTTGCGACTCGTAACGTTGTCAGAGCACTACGGCGTACCTGCTGACGAAAGAGTCGCTGACACAGAATGACTCGAACTTGCCGGCCGGATGGGCTGGGTCGTGTTCATGAAAGACACGCGCATCCGCTATAACCCGGCCGAACGAGCAGCCGTCAACCAACCATGGTCCGCTGCTTCTGCCTGTCGAGCCAGACCCTCAGGGGAACCGCCATGGCCTCCCGGTTCCTCGACAACCTCCCAGCCATTACGAACTCCTGCGGCGACCCCGGGCCGTTCATCTACGCCGTCCACCAGAACCGAATCGAACGCCTCGCCATCCGGGAGTCATAGCCGTAGTCAGCGCTATGGGCAGGTCCGTGAGACAATTCGTGAGACGCGACGAAGGTTGCCAATGTCGTCTGCATTCCCGTCCGGGAGAGGCCCCCGGCGACCCTCTCCTCGGCGGGCACGCCGATACCGTCTGGCTCGCGCGTGGTGGCGACGCGAAGCCTTCAAGGAACCTGCCGTGCGCAGAGTTAGTCGACGCGGCGGTAGGTTGTTCGTTGGCCTTGGCCACCTTCTTGTGTGACGAGCCCCTCTGTACGGAGTTGTCGGAGTTGTTTGCGAATGTTGGCGCCGGCGAGGGCAGTCGTCTGCTCAAGTTGGTTGACAGTGAGAGGCCCGGCACCGAGCGCTAAGAGCACTTTTACTCGTGAGGGGGTGTTCGACCGGAGCGCGCTTGGCGTCGATCGTGGCGTTTTTTGGCGGAGCACCACGGTGAAGCGAAGCCCGTCATCGTCGAAAATGGGGGGTGGGAGCCCTGCGCTGTCGAGCGCTGCGAGCACTGTTGGTATCCCAGTTGCGAGAGCCTCAGCGGTTCGGGCTCCATCGGGCAATCGCACGTATTGGCAGATGCGGACGAGGTTGGCGTTGCGGGCCGAGGTCACGCCGGTCTGGCCAAGTCGGCTGACGTTTAGGCCGTACAGGCCGCCTGGGTTCTTGACGACGAGCCGGTCAGCATTGAGGCGCAGCAGTGATGTCTCACCCGAGGCCCATGGCGAAAGGTCACGGTGGATGAGGGCGTTGCCGACGAGTTCCCGCACGGCGTCCGCAGGCCAGGCCGGCTGATTCCGAACGCGCCCGGACTCAGCGTCCGAAACGATCGCAGATGGGGTCGATCTGGCGACCCAACTCGTTGCGTCCGCAATCATTCGAGGGATCGGCCCGTCGAACCGGCGTGCATCCGACGCCCGTGAACCTGTTCCGGCTCCGCTCGGCGAGGCGAGCACGACCTGCAAAGCGACGGCGGGGAGATGCTGCTGTGGGTAGACACCCATTGCCAAAAGACCTGCGACTGACGGGACCCCACCTTTGGTCACGGTCACTCCCATGCGCCACAGAAGCTCGTCATCGTCAGTGAGTGATGCCAATTGTTCGGAGCCGTCCCGGCAGTTCCTCAAAAAGTCGGCGATCAAGTCTGCATCGAGGTCGTCACGGCTGGTATTCGGTGCAGCTTCGGCGTCGAAACGAGGTTGGCTTCGGTTGGCTAGTAGACCCTGGATCTCCAAGTCCGATGCCCGGTAGTCGCCATCCCACGCCCGGATCCACACCCCACGGTGCGCTCCTCCTGCGACCCGACACGGCTTCTGTGACTTGTCGACCTCTCGCACCAATCCGACGATGACAGGCACGCCGTCAACGACACCTTCATCGATGTCGATCTCGACGGGCGGTTCAAGGGCATGACGAGCCTTTGACGTCAGGGCTTCTTTCATGCCTCGCAGATCGGTGAGCCCAACCGGAGCGAATCCGGCAGCCTCGTCTAATCCGAGCAGTACTATGCCGCCACCCGGCCGGTTGCCGAAGGAGCACAGGGTCGGGACGAGCGACTCCGGGAATCCACCGGCAGCCGACTTCACCTCAATCTCAGGAAGGTCGCCACCTTCATGACGCAAGGTCGCAAGTAACTCCGACAGATCGAACATCTCGCCAAATGTAACGCACCATCGGTTACATTTCGTTACATTCTCCACCAAACACATCGGCAGGGTGTGACGCCAGACGCGAAGGTGGGCCGTCTGGGGCTCGAACCCAGCACCTTAGGATTAAAGTCGCCACCAAGGTGTCCGACGCGTGCTGGCGAGTGCGCGTTTGTGCAGGTCAGTCCACCTTTTCTGTCCCGCCCGTGATGGCCCGTCCGGGTCGAGATGTGCCCGTTCGAGGGAGCGATCGGCGCGAACCGGTCCGGCGACGACACCGTAAGAGCCATCATGAGTGCCTCGTTGAGCATGGCGTCGCCTTGCTCGTAGCGCAGAGGCCGCAGACGCGCTTCGCCGAGGTCGATGAGCAGGTCGATGCGGCGCAGCGCGTCGAGTGGTTGCAGCAGGGCTTCGATCTCGACCGCACGTTGCAGCCACCGGATCTCCTCGTCGTGTGCGAAGCGTCCGGCGGCGTCGGCCGCGGCACGGCGTGCCCAGTCGAGTGCTTCGCTGCTCGCACCCAGACCGGTGGACTGCTGGTAGTGGTGCGCACCAACTGCTGAGGAGTCGCTGAAGAGTGGCGATGCCAGAGCGACGGGTTTCGTCATCGTACATGGGCAGGCTGCTCAAATTGCTCGACCGTCATGTCGAGGGGTATGTCTGTGGTATTTTCGGTCCCAGGGCGCTAGGCCCGAACCGCGAGGAGACCCTGAGATGCTGTCACGCCCGTTGTCGAGATTCGGTCGAGCCATCGCACTGGCGGGGCTCCTCACCGTCGCAGCCTTTCCGTCAGCTTCCATGGCGACGCCGCCTGCTGGCAACGTAGTCTCCAACCCCGGCTTTGAGGCCATCTGCGCTGGGAATGTCCCCTGCAACTGGCAGCGGGCGGCTGGAGACGAGTCGACTTTCACCTCGAGCACTGATGCCCACAGCGGCGCCGCGAGCCTCGAAGTGGTCGGCAACACGGCCCGCGGTGCGGAGACCGACTGCGTGACCGGGATATCTCCCGGTGATGTGATCTCCCTCAGCTACTGGATCAAGGGCCTGTCTGGCCCCTTAACGAACGGGTACGGCGTGGCGCGGTACTACTCAGACAGCAACTGCGCCACAAGCATTGGCAATTATGTCCTCAGCGGCTTCTCTGCCGTACAAATCAATCAATGGGTCCAAACACAGCCGGGAGGAGCCGCTGGCCCGGGAGGAGGAACGGCGCCAGCGGGGACGCACTCCGTGCGATTGCAGGCGATCATGGGCTGCTCAGGACCATGTTCGGCCTTGTTCGACGATGTCTCCGCAACGGCACAGGCAGCCGCCGTCCCGTGCGCGGCGGGCTCGTACAGCACCACAGGGAATGAGCCGTGCACTGCTGCTCCCGCGGGGTCCTACGTCGGCACGGCAGGTGCAAGTTCGGCAACGCCATGCTCGGCTGGCACATACCAAGACCTCACCGGTCAGATCTCCTGTAAGCCCGCTGGTTTGGGCTTCTACGTGCCCACCTCGGGGGCGGCCTCGCAGACCGCGTGCCCGGTCGGCGAGACGACTCTGGTCACCGGGGCAACGTCTTGTGTCGTGACCCTGGGCAGCATCTCGGCGGTGATACGAAGCTTCTTCGGTGGCGACACCCACGGCGCGAACGGTCTGATCGACAAGGCAGGTGCGATTGCCAACGCGACGAACGCTAACACCAAGGCCAGCGCACTCAAGGCGTTCAACCAGCAGGTCGACGTCAAGATCGGCAAGCCCCTGACAGCAGTACAAGGCGCGATCCTCAAGCAGCTCGCGGCACGGCTCTAGGAGCGACTGCGCAAAAGCCCGCTGTCAGCGGAGCGGGTCAGGTGTGCGACGAGAAGATGAACATGTGTAAACACTTCGCCGTCAGGGAACCCGAACCCACCTGCTGACCAGCAGATCATGATCGTCATCAAGGAATACGACCAGCGGGCCGTCGGTGTCGGGACTGCCGGCCCCGCGACGGTGGGCGTAGCGAAAGCGTCATGACCGCGTCGCTTGGGTGTCGGGCGCGATGGGGCCAGCGGTGCGGAGGCTGGCGGTGCAGTTCGCCGCCGAGGTCGAGGTGGTTGATGGGCGCCGCGTTCTCATCAGCCGTGTCGCTGTCCACCGCGGCGTTACAATCACACCACTCCACGAAGTCCCCGCCGGCCACGCCGAAATCGCCCAACAAAGATGGATCGCGTGGCGACGAAAGCAACATCTCGAAGCCACAACACCCGCGTCCTTTGGCGCATTGGGCGCACACCCGAGATCCGAGCCCTCGACTCGCTGGCCAGCAACGCGTCGATCTCGACGAGAAGCACGCCGCTCCCACAAACGACACCTCGCCAACCGCGTCATCCGACGCATGTGGCAAGACGAAAGCAACGCCTCAGCCAGCCCCGGCAACAAGCCGCTTGACACGAGAGCGTTTGACAGTCCCGGCCGGTCGGGTCGGGCTGGTGAGGAACGAGGAGCCGTTGGTAGGTTTCGGCCAGTCGGCGCTCGACGGTGCGGTCGGCGTGGGACTCCTTGGAGTCGGCTTGGTTGCGTTGGAACGCGTCGAGGCCCAGCGTGCATGGATGTCACGCCAGGCGAGGTGTTCAGCTACGCCACGTTCGAGTTCTTCGAGCCTCTTCACGTCCGGCGCAAGGAACACCAACATGTTGCGGAACTGGCGTTGGCCACTGCTTCGTGTTCGAGCAGCGTCTGCGCTGTTGCTGGCGCAGGCGATGCGATGTCGCGGTTGGCGTGCGCCGTGTTCGGTGCGAGCATTACCAGTTGTTAGACGCCACGCTGGATGAGCATGCGGGGGTGGGGTTTGGCCATCGGGGGTGAGGACGATGGGGTGTGGGTGGTGCGCCGGCGTGAGGATGTTCTTGTACGCGCAAGGACCCCCTCGTCTTTCTTGGCAGACGGCCGAGGGGGCCCTTCCTGAGTGATGCCTGGAGGCATCGTGGTCCTCATGGTAAGTGGTGATTCGGCTCGGGTCGAGCGGGAGTTGACGGCGGGCTCTTTGCGGTGCCCGGCGTGTCATGATCGGCTGGTCCGATGGGCGTATGCCCGTTGGCGAACTGTGCGTTCGCTGGACGGGGATCGGCGGGTTCGGCCGCGTCGGGCCCGTTGTGTGGGTTGCACAAAAACGCAGGTGTTATTGCCTGATGGTCTGCTGGTTCGTCGCCGGGACGAGGTTGTCGTGATTGGTTCGGCGTTGCTTGCTCACGCCGTTGGTGAAGGCCATCAGCTGATCGCTCGACGGCTTGAGGTTCCGGGTTCAACGGTGCGCGGATGGTTGCGACGGTTCCGAGCGCGTGCTGGTGAGATAGCGGGGGTTCTTCACGCGGTGGGCGTTGGTGTTGAGCCCGGGGTCGGACCCGCCCGGGCCGTCGGGCACGCCGGTTGGTGACGCGGTCGAAGCGATTGGTGTGGCGGCGCGTTCGGCGGTGTTGCGGTTCGGTCCGAGCCCGGTGTGGTCAATGGCGTCACGGTTGACTGGTGGCGGGTTGCTGGCCAACACGAGTTCCCTCTAGTTGGCGCCTTCGTGAACGACAAGGGTTCTCTCGTTGAGATCGAGAGACCCTGGAGGGTGTGGTGAAAGACCGTCATCGAGACATGGCGTTGTTCCGCTATTCGTTGATTCGTGAGGCTGCGGATCCGGCGTTGACCGGAATCGAACGCGGACTATTGGTGCGCCATTTGGCAGACCGTGATCACACAGGTCCTGACGGCGAGCGTGTCGTGGTTTCACGCTCCACGATCGATAGGTGGATCAGGATGTGGCGTGCTGGCGGGTTCAACGCGTTGGTTCCCGAATCACGAACCGCGCACACGAAAATCGCACCGTCGTTTCTTGAACTCGCCCTGTTGTTGAAACTTGAACGGCCGGCCCGTTCTGCGGTGCAGGTCTGTCGAATTATTGAGGCTGATCGCGGGTGGTCACCATCACGACGCACCGTTCAACGCCTCTTCACCGAACACGGGTTGAACGGCCGGCGCAACGGTCAGCCTGTGCAGGTGTTCGGCCGGTTCGAAGCGAACGTGAGCAATGAGTTGTGGACGGGCGACGCGATGCACGGCCCGGTCATCGCCGGGCATAAGGCGTATCTGTTGGCGTTCATTGATGACCACAGTCGGCTGTTGCCGGGCTATCGGTGGTGCCATTCCGAAGACACTGTTCGGCTGGAAGCCGCGTTACGTTCCGGGCTCACCTCTCGCGGGATTCCGGGCACGATCTATCTGGATTATGCCGACATCAGGATTATGCCGACACGAGCGCGTAGGCCCTGCTTCTTGAGGGTGAACGGCCTCGGAAGGTCGGCATAATCACAGTGCTTCGAGGAAGGCGAGGAGGGGGTCTGGTGGGCGGTAGCGGCCGGCGTGTTTCGTGTGGTGTGGTGTGGTGCGGGCGATCGCTCGTTCCTTCATCGTCATGTCGGCGTGGAGGTAGATGCTGGTCGTAGCGACTTGTTCGTGGCCTAGCCAGAGCGCGATGACGGTTGGATCGACACCGGCGAGCAGGAGCCGCATCGCAGCGGTGTGACGCAGCGTGTGGG
>JANNZM010000102.1:0-2209 GCA_031410595.1 Actinomycetes bacterium
GAAATGGCCATTCAGGGCATCGAGCTTCCGGAGGGGTCAATCGTGGTTCCGATCGGCAAAGGTTCGACTATTCGCGTTGCGCTTGGTAATGGGACCGGCTTCTTGCCCACGAACGTGCCGTCGGCCGAAGACGTGATGCGCGGCTGGCTGGGCGTGATCGACCGCTCGCCCCGCCTGATGCTGCCCGATGACGCCGTGAGGCTCAGCGTGCTTCGTGACCGGTCCGACCTACTGCTGGCCGACCTCCCCACGCACGAAGACCCGATGGCGTTTCTCATCGCAGCGTCGGAACGGGTGCGGTGCGGTCAGCCCGCCGTGCCGTTGGTTGACGATGTGGTCGTAGCCGCAATTGCCGTCGCGAAACTCAGCAAGAAGACCGTCGCGTCATTCTCGGCTGCGGCAGCCCTTGCTCGGGCAACCGAAATCCTCTGGCGGGCCGATCAACCAACGGCCGCACGCGATGTGGACCGCCTGCGAGTAGGACTTGCCCAGTTGGTTGCATCGCCCGTTGAGTCTTTGCCCTACCGGCTGGCTCGGACCGTTGATGGATTGGCTTCACTGCACAACGACGAACTGGTCCTGCTGGCCGATCCGGTACCTTCGGCGTGGCTCGGTCAGCCGCTGGAGGTGCACGACGCACCCTTACCGCATGGCTCGGTGTCGTTCGCCGTGCGTTGGCACGGTGAACGGCCGGCGTTGTTGTGGGAATCCACCCACACGGGAGTTGTGCGCTGCCCCGGCCTCGACCCGTCCTGGCGCGGCACCGGCCTCAAAGGCGAAGCCCTACTCGCCGCGCCCATCGTCTAACAGCGCGCCGAAATCGATGAGAGGGTCGAGTGAGCGATGGGGTTCTTCGCGGCTTCACGCACCGCCGCCGACATCCAGTTTCTTCTCGCGACGTCATCGGACTAATCGGTGCACTGCGATGCACCGCGTCAACCCTCCTCTTGTGGTGCACTCGGATGCACCGATAGGTCTGACGGGCCAAGAAACTTTCCCTCGGTGCGGGTCGGACCGCTGGGTGTTGGTTCGACGTCAAGTGCTGCAGCTTTCCGTGAAGAACCCCACGGCCCCTTTCGTGGCATTGGGTGACCGGTTACCGTTTTGGATGCGTTGTCGGCGGAGTCTGTTTCCATTCGTGCTGCTCGGCTTGGCCTCGTGCGCCGGGTCGGCCAAGCCATCGCCGGCGCTATCGGCCTTACGCGCCTCATCGGTGTCAACGACAGCCGTGACGGCGACGAGCACGACCGTAGTCAGCACCACTGTCGCTGCGACGGTTCCGCCGTCAACCACTTCTACCACTGCGGCCAAAAGCCTCGAACTGGTCGTGGCCGAAGCGGCGGTCCAAAACTGGATGGTGGATCGTCAGGCTTGTCTCTTGGCCGTCAACACCTGCGACCCGAACTCGTTTACTCCGGAAGGTAGCGTTTACCGCGCACGGGTGACGAAGTCGGTGACGGACTATCGGGCAGCCAACTTCAGGGTGCGTCCCAATACCGATGACCCGAGTTACATGGTTGGCAGGGGGATTGTTCTTGGTGCGGACCGAACCACTGCCGAGGTAAAGGTGTGTTACTGGTCGACCGCCATCGTGTTCGAACCGAACGAGAAGGCAGCGGGCGGCGAGATCATCTCCAACGATAAAAAGTCGAGCTTTGACATGGTGATTCAGATGGTGCTGGTTGGCAAACGATGGCTCATCGCCGACTACACACTTTCGACGGAGTACGAAGGATTCAATACATGCCCCGCAAAGTGACTTTGGTCGCGGTGGTCGTCGCGATCTGTCTGTGCACGTCAACGCAGGCCAGGGCTAAGGATGACTCTGAGGGATCCGGCGCCACGACGGTGACGACGGTGGCTTCGGTTTCGAACAACGGTGAGAGTCTGTCGGTCGGTGTGGGTGCTGGGACGCCGGGTGGGCACGAGCCGGGTTCGACTGAGGCGGCGGATCCGGGTTCGGCTGCGGGTGGTCCGCCGCCGGTGGTGTGCGTTTGGGTGAATTACGACATCCAGGACCCGCGCGCTATCGCGTCGAGCGCGGTCAAAGTCGTCGATCACGTCACGTCGATTTTGCAGGAGTCCGTGTGTAACGGCCTGCCGACGGGGACGATGCGCTGGTTTGAAATCGTCACCGATGAATCGGTGATCTGGGCAACGTACGCGAAGGCAAAGACACACATTGACAAGCAGATGCCGCTGTTAGGAC
>JANNZM010000103.1:0-11510 GCA_031410595.1 Actinomycetes bacterium
CTTCCAGTCGTCGTCTTCCTTGCTCTGACCTTCGAGCAGGCGGCGCTTGATGATGCCGTACTCGTAGTCATCGAAGGCAACGGCCTGGTGTTTCTTTTGGAAACTCTTGGGCGCAACGAACCCCTCTTTGTTACCGAGGTATTCGAAGTAGTAACCGTGCAGCCATTCGACGTGATGCGGGTCAACCGCATTCTCCATCGTCTGCAGGAAGTTGCACGGCAGCTTGGCCCAACCAGCGTCACGCACGCCTTCCATGACAAACACGTCGAAGCGAGGCAGCTTGGGAATGGGGGCCTGGCCAATGTAGGTCCAGAGCAGGCCGCCCATTTCTTCCACCGGGTAGGCCCCGATTTTTACGCGGTCTTTGAACGTGGACGTTGGGCCTTCAGCGGGCTGATCGAGGCAGTCACCGGCTTCGTTGAACAGCCAGCCGTGGTAGGCGCAACGGATGCCACAATCCTCCACGATGCCGTACTCCATCGACACCGAACGGTGCGGGCACGACTCATCCACCATGCCGAACGTGCCCGACTGGTCGTGGTACATCACGAAGTTCTGACCGAGCAGACGCACGGCCTTGGTGTGGCCCTTGGGAAGATCCTTCGAGAAAGCCAACGGGTACCAGTAGAACCGCATGACATCGCCCATCGGGGTGCCCGGCCCGACGTGGGTGAGGAGTTCGTTTTCTTCAACGCTCAACATGATCAGTTCGCTCCTTCTGGCAGGTACCAACTTGGCGTGTGAATGACGGGAATCTCGATCTCGATACCACGACCGCGATAGGTGAGAGCGGCGCGGGTGAGACCTTCGAAAACGCGCATGCGCACGTCTTCGGTGTTGTGGGGCTCACCCGGATCATGACCGACCGCAGCAGTCGCGACGGCGCGGATGGGGCCCGAATGGCCGCACACGTACACCTTGGTGTTGGGATCGGAAGTCTCGGCCAGCTGCAAGATGCCCTTCCAGTGACGACGCACCACCAGGATGGGCGGCTCAAAATACATGTACGGCAGCGTGAGCCAGTGCGTGATCGGGTCGCCTCCCGACTGCAGGATGAGGAAGAACCGCTTCATCTCGGTCATCCATCCGGGGCGATCACCGTCACCTGAGCGCTGGAAGTCTTCGTGCTCGTTGGCGAACTGCACGAACGCAGCGGTGCAATCGAGTTCCTTGCCATCTTCGACATAGACCTGGAAGTTGTCGAACAGCCTGTTCGGCTCCGGGTCCTCCACCGTGACGTCACCAATGCCATAGCGGCTGAGAGCCTGTAAAATGCCGGCGCGCACGCCTTCGGCCGTCTCCTTGGCACGAGCGGTCGGCGCGTGCGGCAGCTTTACCGTCATGCCCTCTTTGAGACCTTTGGCGAGGTCTTGACCCTTGCGACGGGCCTGCCAGTGGCCGAGTGGCGTCAGTGCACCATCGGTGATGTAGCCCTGCGTTTGGCCATGGCGAATGAGTCGGACGTCGATTGACGTGTTTGTCTTGCGGCGCAGTGAATCGGGCAGCTGCAACTCGCGTGGCGCAACTGTTTCCCGGGCGAAGGCTTCGGTTCGGCCGGGCGGTCCGTCCTCCCGATCCATCTCCAAGAGGGAGTCGAGCAACGCTCGTTCTCGAGCCCGGACCATGAAGGCCGGTTCGGTGGATTCGACGGGTTCGACGACACGAGCCGCTGCGCCAGAGCGGCGAGCTTGATACGCAGCGAGGTACGCCGGAGCGTTATCGCGGGTGGTGTTGTTCGCCATGACTCAACTCACGTGTAGATCGACACGAAGGAGTCGACCACTTTGTTCTCGTAGTAGAAGAGCGCCTTTCCGAGTTGATCCTCGGTCCAGGTGATGGTCTCCCAATCGGTGTCGGTCTTGTAGCCACCGGTGAAGACTTCGTTGCGGTTGCCGACCGGATCGAAGAAGTAGATCGTGTGGCCGCGGGTGATGCCGTGACGGGTCGGACCGATGTCTATGTCGATGCCGTTCATCCGCAACGTATCGGCGGCACGGCCAACATCAGCCCAACTATCGAGCCAGAAGGCGAAGTGATGCAGACCGCCGTTGGCACCACGGGTGAACGCGATGTCGTGCGGCTGACGGGAGCGTTCGAAGAACACGATGAGCTGATGACCTTCGTTGCTCACCAATTGTTCACTGAGGCGGAAGCCGAGCGCGTTTTCCATGAAGTGCGCGGCGTCTGGCACGTTTTCGGTGGTGAGCAGGCAGTGATCAATGCGGGGCGGAGCAATACCGACCAGGTCCATCGGGAACGGCGCCGGGTTGAACAGTGGCAAACCGTTGCCGACCTTTTCTGCCTTGGCGTAGATCTCCATGACGTGGCCCGTCGGTCCGTCAAAGCGGATGGCCGCGCCCTGACCCAGCTCCTCGCCAGCGTCGACGCGCTGCACGTCGCAGCCATAGGCCTCAAGCTTGGTTTCGTACATCTCGAGGTCGTCGACCGATTCGGTCTTGAACGCCACGTGCTCGATGCCGTAGCGATTCGAGGCCGTGAGGATGACCGAGTGGTGATCCTGCTCGTCCCATCCCTTCAAGAAGACCTTGCCGTCTTGGCGAGCCGTCTCCCGAAGTCCGAGGACTTCGGTGTAGTAGGCCGCGCAAAGCTCAAGGTCGGGAGTACGGATTTCAACGTGCCCAAGCCGGAAGATTGCCATACGGTCATAGTGCTACAGGCTCAGGTCGTGCGGAAGTCCGACGTTCCAATTTGCGGACCGGCCTGTGGCACCGGTCACCTAAGATCGAAACGCCGCAGCCTGGATGTCGTGGAGCTCTGCGTACTGACCGCGCTTGGTCATGAGCTCGTCGTGGGTGCCGTATTCGGCTAGGTGGGAGCCGTCCATCACGATGATGAGATCGGCCATCCGTACGGTGGAGAAGCGATGCGACACGAGCATGGTGATGCGACCGTTGGCCGGCGCGGTGCGCGCCGCGTCGCTGTAGCGGGAGAACAGCGCATGTTCGGTCTCGGCGTCCAGCGCGGCGGTCGGCTCATCGAGAATGAGCAGCAGCGGATCGTCACGCATGAAACCCCGGGCCAACGCCAACTTTTGCCACTGTCCGAACGACACCTCGGCGCCTTCGTCCCACGACGAACCGAGTTGCGTATCGAGACCGTAGGCGAGACGGTCGACGACATCGTCGGCACCGGCACGATCGATTGCGGTATCAACTGCTGGTCTGTCATCCAAACGCGGAAGATCGCCGACACCGACAGTCTGTGAGGCGTGGAACTCGTAGCGGTAGAAGTCTTGGAAAGCGCCCGCCAACTTCTCTCGCCACTTGGCAATGTCGATGGTGGCGAGGTCGGTGTTGTTGATCACGATGCGACCTGCCGTCGGCGCGTACATGCGGGCCATCAACTTCACGAGCGTCGACTTACCCGCTCCGTTCTCCCCTACCACGGCCACGACTTTGCCGGCGGGAATGTGGAGGTTCACGTCATCGAGCACGATGCGTTCGGTGCCCGGGTAGGCGAACGACACGTGGTCGAAGGCGATGCCATCGGTCAGCGCATCTGGAGCGGGCTGGTCGGCACCGGCTGCCGCTCCTTTCGCATAGTCCTCCAGCCAGGTCAGGCGCCGTGATGCGTCGAGCCAGAAGCCGCGAAGGAAGCCCAACTCGCCAGCCGTTGCACCGACGTAGTTGGCGAGCCGGGTGCCGGCCACCACGACCAGCACCACATCGCCAACGCCACGATGCAAGCCCGAAGCGACATACACGACCGCGGCCACGTACGCCCCAGCGAACACGGCCCACGACAATGCGTGCCACAGCGCTGTTGCCCATCGGACGCGGGCGACAGGCTCGTACCACCGTTGCCAGGAGGCGTGGCGTTCCTTGGCGAGCCACTCACCCGTGCCGGTGACGCGCACTTCTTTGCCGGGCGCGGCCGTCGTGCCGAGCGTGAACAGACTACGAGCCAGCCGTTGGTGGCCGATAGCCGCCTGCTCCACCTTGCGTTCCACGGTTGGTCGCCAGGTGGAGGTATAGAGCATCGGTGCGGTGAACAACGCCAGCAGGATCAAGACCGGGTGGATGGAGACCAGCAACGCGATGGTGATGGCGAGGCGGAACATCCAGCCGAGCGTGGAGAACAGCGACATGAACAGGTGGTCGAGCGTGAAGACCTGATCGCGCAGCATGGCCAGGCGATCGAGATATTCGGGGCGTTCATGATGTTCGATAGTGGGCACGCCCGCCTGGAGCCCGGCAACGTGGGATTCCATGGCGATCGCGATGCGGTCGCGGAAACGTCGCCCGACCCGCTGCGATACCACCGAGAGATACCACGTGGCCGTGGTGGATATTGCCAAACCGAACGCGCCAATCACGACGGTGCGCCGATGGTGTCCGGTGATGCCCGAGACGAGGAACTTCAACCAGAGAGCAAGCAGCGCGTCGGGCACCATCATCAAGAGCGCGAGCCCCAGCGATTGCGCAAGCAGCCGCGGCTCGGCCTTGTATCCGAGCGAGAAGGTGCGCCACAGGGCAGGAATCGCCGGTGGTAGATCTTCCTTCGTCAGCAGCCCGCTGTTGATGGGCTCAGAGCTGCTCATAGGTCACCTCCACCCCTGCGTCGTCGAGCTCGGTAAAGCGCGAGGCCTGCAAGTCGAACATGGTGCGATAGCGACCATTTAACGCCATTAGTTCATCGTGGCTACCCAGCTCAATGACTGCGCCGTGTTCAACGACCGCGATGCGATCGGCCTGACGTACGGTGGAGAACCGGTGCGAGATGATGATCGTCGTGCACTGGCGGGTGGCGGCCAAGACTCGTTCGAAGATCTCGGCCTCGCCGCGTACGTCGAGTTGGGCGGTTGGTTCATCCAACAGCACGAGACCGGCTCCCTGTCGAACTGCAGCGAGAGCCCGAGCCAGCGCTATTCGCTGCCATTGTCCGCCAGAGAGGTCGGTGCCATTCTCATACCCCTTCGCCAAGGGCTGATCGAGAGCGGCGAGTCCGGTTCCACCAGCATCTGCCAGCGCGGCTTCAATCAATTCATCGGGCGCACCGTTGGGCGCAACATTGGTACGCAGCGAAAGGTCGAATCGAATGAAGTCCTGGAACACCGCTGTGACTCGGCGGCGCCAGTCGTCGATGTCGAGTTCACGGAGATCGACGCCGTCAATCTCGATAGCGCCACCAGTCGGGTCATAGAGGCGGCAGAGGAGCTTGGCCAAGGTGGTCTTGCCGGCACCGTTCTGCCCAACGATGGCCAGTGAGGTGCCCGCCGGAATGGTGAGATCGAAATGTTCGAGCACGTTGCGGCCCGCGGCCTCATCACCGGCGGGATAGGAGAACGACACGTCGCGGAAACGGATCTCCTGCGCCGGCATCCCGGCTGCCGAGGTCGTTCCTTTCGACAGGTGGCCGGCGGGTGCCATGGATTCCTCCAGCCGGAACACCGCCGCTATCGGCGCGCAGACACCATCGAGCGCCCAGTTCAATCCACCGAACGCGAGTGCCGACATGCCTGCCGCAGCCTGCAGAAACACGACAGCCTGGGCCACACTGAGCTGGCCATTGGATGCCTCGGCACCCAAACGCCAGAACACCAAGAGGTTGCCGCCCAGTGCGGTCAGCAGGCACAGCGCCAATGGCTTCTCACGGATGCGTGTTGCTTCGTATTGCAGCTCATAGAGTCTCGTTCGAGTGGCGATGAACCGGTCAAGCACCCAACCGGCCATCCCGAACAGGCGCAATTCCTTCGCCGGTGATGCATCGACGGCGAGACGATACGAGTACTCGGCGTGGCGCTGCGCAGTGCGAACGTCGTCGTTGTTGCGGTCCCTCCAGACGCCGCTTTCGCGCAGGAGATAGTGCGTGGCGGTCCAGGCAATGAGCAGCACGATGGGCGCCCACCACGCCCACACGGCAAGCACGATGCCAGCGGCCGCCCCAATGACCAGGTCGAGTAGACCGCCCGCGATGAAGTCCATCGAAATGTCAAGTGGTGGCCCCATCATGCCCAAGTCGAAGTCCCTGGCCATCGACAGGTCGTTCATCAGTTGGGGTCGCTCCAAGTGTCCAATACCGGGTGGAGAAATGGTGGCCGTCAAAAGCTTGTCGTAGAGGTAGGCCGAGAGCCGACTGCCGAGGTTGGCACCAATGACCTGGTGGATAGGTTGCAGCACGAGAAGCAGAGTGAAGGCGCTTCCCGTGAGGGTGAGCGGTGCCGCCAACGACACCCTGCGAGTAACCGAGCTGACCAGCCATCCGACCGCGATCGAGATCACCGCAGTAAGAGCGCCTCTCAGGAGAAGTAAGGCCCACCACGCAACTGCGTGGCGGGGCGACGTGGCCCAAAGGGCCTTGACAAAGGCCCATTCCTGCCGCTTGCGAAGCTTGGCCAACATGGTGGTCATCCTCTCACCTTCGATCTCCCTCGACTACGGCCGGTCGTCGTCAATGCTGTAAACATCTTTGGTCGTTCACGTACCTCCCAGCCTGTGCGTTTGCTCCGTTCCGCTTCTTTGCGACTTTTGGGCGCTCGTCCACAATGCCGAAACCGGATCGGGGCAGTACCGTCACGGCGTGCGTGACGCGTATCAGGGTTTTCCGGAGGGCTTCTTCGATCGAACCGACTCGACGCCCGATGATCAGTTCTACGACTACCCCCGGTTGGTAACGCATATCGATGAAGGCGCCATCACCGCCGTCGGCGCGCTCTACGACGAACTGGGTCTGTGCGGGCCAGACTCCGGACCCGTCGTCGATCTCATGTCGTCGTGGATTTCGCACTTCCCCCGCAAGCCAGCATCGCTCACGGTTCTTGGGATGAATGCCGCGGAGCTTGACGCGAACACGATGGCTGACGAGATCGTTTGCCTCGACCTCAACGACTCCCCGTCTCCACCACTACCGTTCGCCGACACCGCGTTCACAGCGGCCGTCTGTTGCGTCTCGGTCGACTACCTCACTCATCCGATCGAAGTGTTCAACGAGGTGGCCCGAGTCGTACGACCGGGCGGAGTGTTCGTGTGCACGTTCAGCAACCGCTGCTTCCCGACCAAAGCAATCCGCGGTTGGTTGGGCACCGATGACCAGATGCATATGACCATCGTGGCCGAGTACTTCCGTCGCGCGGGCGGCTGGGACGCTCCAATCGCCCAACAACGAACGCCCGCCAATCACTGGGGCGACCCGCTCTACGCCGTGTGGGCCCATCGATCTTCTTAGGTGGAAGAACACGGGCAGAACCGAACGCCGCCTACCATCGTCAAAGTGGACGTGCTCGCCAGTCGGTTAGCCGCCTTGTCCTGACTGGACAGTCACATAGCGGTCGCCGAAACTGGTCGGCAACGCCAACGCACGCCCGCCCTCGTCATGAACAAGCTGCAGAAGGTCTGCGTCGCTCGTGGCCAGTTGCGATTCGCGGTCAAGTGCGTGAGCTGCTGCGCAACAGTCGGCAAGACTCACGGGCCTGGTCCTGCGGTGGTAGTAACGTCGGCGAAGGTCAGCAGCAGCGGCAGCGAGTTCGCTGTCGACGGATGACAGGCGCAGAGCGAGTTCAGCAACATCGGCCTGCACCTGCGGGACATCGATACCTACTCGCAGCCGGTTCCTCCCGAAGGAGCGCAACCAAGGCGGAGGCGTCAAGGGTAATCACTCCCGGTCAGCCTCCTCGCGACGCTCCATCTCGCGAACTTCATCGTAGGAAAGGCCCGGCAGATCTTTGTACTTGCCTCGGATGCGACGAATTGCATCCGGATCAAAGGGCCGCACGAGCAAGCCGTCGATGGTTTCGGTAACGACGACCCGATCGGTAGCCCACTTGCGGCGAGTCTCAGCCGGCAACGAGATCTGACCGCTGGCAGTGATTTTCATGACGGTCGGCATGCGGTCACCATGTCAGATCACATATTCATATGGTGGAAGTGTTTGGCTCAGCCCTTGGCGGCGGACCAGCTATGGCCCATCGACACGTTGACTTCGAGGGGGACGCGGAGTTCGGCGGCGTTATGGAGCACGCCGAGGGTGAGTTCCTTCACGTCGTCCTCGTCGCCCTCGGCCACCTCGACGACAACTTCATCGTGTACTTGCAGAATCAACCGTGCATCAAACGACGCCCGATCCAACGCCTCGTCCAATCGGATGAGCGCGACCTTGAAGATATCGGCGGCCAGACCTTGGATGCCGGCGTTCATTGCCTGACGTTCACCCGCTTGGCGGATCTGGAAGTTGGGGCTCGACAGCTCGGGGATGGGCCGACGGCGACCGAAAAGTGTCTCGGTGTAGCCACGGCTACGCGCCTCCTGCACGGTCGCGTCCATGTAGGCGCGCACGGCGGGAAACGCTACGAAGTAAGCATCGAGAATCTCGGATGCTTCCTTGCGCCCAATGTTCAGACGCTGGGCAAGACCAAATGCTTCCATCCCATAGGCCAGGCCGTACGACACCATTTTCGCCTTCGATCGCATCGGCAAGGTGACATCCTGCGGAGCCACGCCGAACACCCGAGACGCAGTGGCGGTATGGATGTCCTGCCCGCTGGTGAACGCTTCGATGAGGCCGGGGTCTTCGGCCAGGTGAGCAATGCATCGCAGCTCGATCTGGTTGTAGTCGGCAATGAGCAGGGTGTGCCCGGGCGGGGCAACGAACGCCTTACGGAACGCCCGACCCTCCTCGGAGCGAACGGGAATGTTGTGCAGGTTCGGCTGATCGGAAGACAGTCGACCCGTGCGGGCAACGGTCTGATTGAACGTGGCGTGGATGCGATGATCGGCGCCAACCTCATTCAGCAGGCCCTCGCCGTAGGTGCCGCGCAGCTTGTCGATTTCGCGGTACTGCATGAGCGGCTCGATGAACGCCGGCCACTCCTCGGCCAACTTCTCCAGCGTCTGCGCATCGGTGCTGTAACCGGTTTTGGTCTTCTTCCCGGGTACCAGCTGTTTCTCCTCGTAGAGCAGGACTCGTAGCTGCGTGGGTGAGTTGAGATTGATCTCTTTGCCCGCCGCTTTGTAGCACTCTTGCTGCAGGCGACGGGCCTCATTGGTCAGGTGCGTATTCAGCGCCTTCAGTTCGTCAAGGTCTACACCCACGCCAACATCTTCCATACGGGCGAGCACGCGCACGAGCGGATTCTCGATCTCGTCGTACAGCTTGCGCATCCCTTGCGCGTCGAGAGCCGCTTCTAACTTTGGTGCCAGCCGAGACACACCCAACGCGGCCCGACCGGCCACTTGAGCCTCGTCGGCGGCCGTGCCGTCAAGGTCGAGCTGACCGCTTGGCGCACCGTCGGTGGCCAACGTGTCGCCCGTGTACTTCAGCAGCAACGCGGCGACGTCGTAGTTTTTCTCGGCCGGATCCAGCAGGTATGACGCGATGGCGGTGTCGACGGAGAGCGATGTCACGTCGAGTCCCAATCCCGTCAGCGAGCGCAGCAGCGGCTTGGCCTCGTGCATCCGCATCGGGCGACCGTCGAGCAACGTTGCCTGCACCTTCGCGTCGGCGAGATGCTCAACCGGAATCCACGCCACCGCGCCCGACTCACCATCGGTGACAACGGCCAGACCGATCAGTGCGGTACGGCCCGCGTCACCTGCCCACGATCCAGCCATATCCAGTACCGTCAGGTCAGACAACGCCGACACCGAATCGGCCGGCTTCTCACAGCGGGTCACCTCGGCATCCACGACGTTGCCCGACGACGTCACGCCCTCGAATGCGCCTGCACCGCCGCTGGCTGGCTGCAGCACGGCGAGGAGCCGATCGAACAGAGTGCGGAACTCAAGGAAATCGAACAACTTCTTCACTTCGGCCAAGTTCGGGTGCAGCACCAACTCATCGATGTCGAACTCGATAGGCGCATCACGGCGCAGCACCATGAGTTCAAAGTTCTTCCGCACGATCGCTTCATTCTCAATGAGCGACGACTTCAACTTGGGCGTCTGCTTGTCGACGTTTTCGAAGATGCCATCAAGGCTTCCGTAGGTGAGCAGCAGCTTGGCCGCCGTCTTTTCCCCCACCCCGGGCACACCCGGCAAGTTGTCGCTGGTATCGCCACGCATAGCTGCGTACTGCGGGTAGAGCGCCGGCGTCACGCCGGTCCGTTCGAGGATGCCGGCCTCGTCGTAGAACGCGTAGTCCGAGACACCGCGCTTGTTGTAGAGCACCTTCACGTGGGGGTCATCGACCAGCTGATAACTGTCACGGTCACCGGTCACGATGATGACGTCGTCGCCGCGGGCCTTGCCCTGTTCGGCGACCGTGGCGATGATGTCGTCGGCTTCCCAGCCGACCAGTTCCAGCTGCGTCATGCCGAGCGCAGTAACGACCTCGCGGACGAGACCCATCTGCTGGCGCAGGATGTCGGGAGTGGCTTCCCGTTGTGCCTTGTACGACGGAAGCGCCTCATGGCGAAAGGTTGGCTCGGGCCGATCGAACGTGACCACGATTCGATCGGGCTGGTGATCCTTCATCAGGTTGATGAGCATTGAGGTGAACCCGAACACCGCGTTGGTGACCTGCCCCGAGGCTGTCGCCATGTCGGTCGGGAGCGCGAAGAACGCTCGGTAGGTAAGCGAATTGCCATCGAGAATCATCAGCCGGGCCACGGCTGAGAGACTACGGCGTCAGATCGCCCGAGATAATTCGATCGGCGACGTCCTTCATGCGGGTGCGCTCGCTCATGGCCTTTTTCTGGATGAAGGCGAACGCTTCGGCTTCTTTCATACCGCTGCCGTCCATCAGCATTCCCTTGGCCCGATCAACGAGCTTGCGAGTGGCGAGTTGGTCCTCGAGGCTGGCTACGTCGCTGGCCAGGGCCTGCATTTCGCGGAAACGACCGATGGCCAGTTCCATGGCGGGGATCAGATCGCTCTTCTGGTACGGCTTCACCAGATACGCAAGCGCGCCGGCGTCTCGGGCCCGCTCGACGAACTCGCGCTGACTGAACGCGGTCAGCACCAAGATGCCGCAGATCTTTTCGGCATTGATGAGCCGGGCCGCTTCGATGCCGTCGATACCGGGCATTTTGACGTCGAGGATGGCGAGATCGGGCTTGAGTGACCGGACCAGTTCGACCGCTTGATCACCGCGGCCACATTCACCAACGACGACATAGCCCTCTTCTTCGAGGGTTTCCCGCAGATCCAAACGGATGATGGCTTCATCTTCCGCGATGACAACTCGTGTAGGCACCGGGGCATTCTTTCATCCCTCACTGCGATTCGTCGCCCAAAACGAACCTATGTGCCCGAAAGCTCGTCAAGAAGTTGGTCTTGCTTGGCTTCTAACTTGGCGATTTCAGCCACGATGTCGGAACGCCGACGAGTAAACGCGTCCGCGTGACGACTCGAATCCTTCGCTTCGCGAGCGTCAAAGGGTGAGTCGGACATGATGGCCCGCAACCGGTGGTCATCAGCCTCGTCCGTCATCTGCAGCCGCTGTTCCTCCAAGGCCGCCAACTCCTGCCGCAGCCGCTTCAGCTGCAACCCATTCGACTTCAACTTCCGCTCCACCAAAAACTTCACCCAAGAAGTGTAGGACTCGGGTTGAGCTAG